>NZ_JAKILT010000009.1 GCF_023283535.1 Shewanella sairae
AGCTCCCTTGTGTTACCGCTCGACTTGCATGTGTTAGGCCTGCCGCCAGCGTTCAATCTGAGCCATGATCAAACTCTTCAATTAAAGTTTTGTTTGCTTCTTCCACCTTACAAGTAAGGCTAAATCAGCGGCTCAACGAATTCTGTATTACATATTGCTATGAACACTCATTCATTAAGTAATTTTTTGATTGCCTCGTGAGAGGCAATTTCGAATAACTTAATCTCTGTGAGTGTCCACACAGATTTGCTTGTCATATTGTTAAAGAGCGTGAAGCCGTCTTTCAGACTTCGCCTTAGACGCTTAGGTCGTTTGGCTGAGGAGGCGTATTCTACACTTCCCAGTGTCGGCGTCAAGCGCTTATTTTAAGAAGTTTTTCAAGCGATGATTCTTTATACACTCTCGTGTTAATAACCATCTAATTGAGCTTCTAAAGCGATTGTCACCTGAGGCTAACTTCCGTAGAAGTTAATCTCTCTAACGCTGCTGCAAGTCACGTTCTATCTAGCGTTTACGACTATTTCTAATCTCAAGCGTTAGTCTAGTTGGCCTGCTGTGCCGTGTCAGTGGATGCGCATTATAGGGATATCTCAGAGTAGCGCAAGCGCTTTTTGAAAGAAAAATACATTTAATTTTTATACCTTTACAAGCTACAGCTAACGTACAGGTTATCCACAGACTTATTCATTTCAGTGCTAATATTAGCCAATTCAGAAGCAATTGAGCCCACTATAGAAGCACCATTAATTGCTAAATAGAAATAATGTCGGCTGTAATTCAGTTTTGAGGATAATCAATGCTCACTATGCCTATATAAAGAGTGTATCTAAAAAGCTCCATATAAAGCACAAACTTGCCTGAACCTTACATAGGCATTTATAAAAGCCACTTATATATGTGAAGCTATCGTGCAGTACTCTCTTTATATTAAGCGTAAATTGAATGTTCTAGAGAATATCTTAAGTGAAGATTATAAGGTGTCACTACCACTCTCTATAAAACGCCTGTGATTTCCCCATATTCACTACATCAAAGTAGTCACTATTATAGAGGTATAATGAGTTGTAAACGGCAGATACAAAAATGCCTTCTATATTAGAAGGCATTTTAATTGGTTAACCCGGTATCAACTCTGAGCTAACCTACAGGACTCTTTACACTTCAAACACAAGCCGAAGTAACTAAAAGATTAGTCGTTGTCTGCTTCAATTTCACGTGCGATGTTCTGACCGTTAATCACAACACCTTCAACTTCGATACGTTGTTGGTCAATAGTGTCAAACTGAAGACGGTCTTCAAACTGAGTTTTTGCATCAACATATATAGTGATTGCTTTACCTGCAGTAGTAATGACAAAGCTCTTATCAGTAGCATTCACAGAAGTAGCAAAACCTTCGACTTCAAACTCTTTCCAGCTGCCAACGTTATCATTGTCGTTGTCATCACCAGTTGAGTTGTCATCGTCGAATTCGACTTCTGTAGCAACTTGTTGTGCACCTTGCTTCACAGAAGTCACTTCAACTAAAGCGCCTTGTTTCAGATCTGTCTTAAAACCATCTTCAAACTTAGTTTGAGCATTGACAACAAAGCGGCCTTGGTAGTTAAGTTCGAATGCTGTTTGCTGAGCGTCAACCCAAGTCACGATGCCTTCAACTTCAGTATCGTTAGCTAGATCGCTATAGTCTTCAACTTCTACACTTGTCGCTTCAAGTGTATTTACATTCATACTGCCTTCTACTTCAACCCACTGGCCATTAGCAAGAACGGCATTGTCTTCTACATGCGCTGCTGAATAATCAACAATTAGTGCTGCACCGACTTTAAAGCTCAATGCATTGTTATCTAAGTTAGATAAGCGACCTTCTACTTCGTAGTGGTTGATTAGATCATCGTTTTCAAATTTAACAACAGACAATACTTTATAACCAGCGTCAGCCGTTGGTAATGAAGACACCATTACCCAGTCACCCAACTCAATTTCGTTAGATAGCTTGTAAGTTAGCGAAATGCCGTTAACCTCAAATGTACCTGCTACACGATCAATAGCCGTTACAGTACCAGTAATCGTTGGCTCAAGTTGAACTTGAACGCCAGCTGCTTTTTGCGCGCCGCCGATCTGTACCATCATATTCGATTGCAGATCGCTGATATTTAGTTGTGTGTTACCGTAAACAACGCCAGCAACATCATAGCTATAGCCATTTACAACGATTTTGCTTTTAACTGTGTCAACAGAATCAATGGTGCCTTTCACTGCTGCAGGTGCCGTAACTGCGCCACCGTTACCATTGTCGCCACCACTACCGTTGTCAGAAGAACTATCGCTTCCACCGCCACAAGCAGTTAAAATCAGAGCAAGTGTTGAAACTAAAGCTATTTTTTTCATCTAAATACCCTTACTTTGTAAGATGATTATCAAATTTGGGCGTATGTTAAATCTACGACCGTGAAGCGATCGTGAAGAAAGATAAAATAATCTATGAAAGTTTTAATTGTTGATGACAGCCACAACCTAGCGGAAACAATTGCTGACTATTTAGAACTTGAAGGTATGGTCATTGACTGCGCCTATCACGGTGAAGCGGCAATCAATCTTTTATCTGAAAATAGTTACGATGTAATTATTATGGATATCATGATGCCTAAGCTGGATGGCATCAGTGCGGTACGTAAACTGCGACAAGATCTATACTGCAATACACCTATACTGTTCTTAACAGCTAAAGATAGCCTTGAAGACAAGGTCGCTGCTTTTAAGGCCGGTGGAGATGACTACTTACTCAAGCCATTCGCAATGGAGGAGCTAAGCCTCAGATTACATGCATTAAGTAATCGCGGCCCAAGACAGGATGTTGGCGTGCTCACTTTTGCCGACATTAATATAAATACTCAAACCGATATCGTGACTCGTGCAGAACAACCTATCAAACTTAGTCGCATTCAACTCAAGATTTTAAAAGTCTTAATCAAGCGGGCTCCTAGCATAGTTAGCAGGCAAGATGTCACCGATGCAGTTTGGGGAGATGAGTCACCACCGAGTGATGCATTACGTAGCCATATATATGGATTACGCACTGCGCTTAATAAAGGCTTCGAGCAATCACGATTAGAGACAATTCATGGACAAGGTTACCGACTCAAAGCATAAGCACTTTCCAAGCATCTACCGCAAAATCCGTTGGAGTTTCGGGTTGATGACGTTTGCTATGTTCAGCCTATTCTGGTCTTTGATTTACATAGCAGAAAACCAAATTGAAAAAATCAGCCTTAAACATTGGCTCGATACAGAAGTATATCGTTATAACCAAGACTATAAAGTTTATGGCGATACAACAGTATTGCCTAATACCAATGAGTTTAAAACTTATTGGAGTGAACAAAACATTCCACCTTGGCTCAACGCTTATACCTCTCCAGGCGTATATGAAGAGCTAAGAGGTGAAGAAGACAAACACTTTATTGTAAGCGCTCACCCCTCAGGCAAAGGCTTAATGTATGTTTTGTTCCAAGACGATGCCGATGACTACCTTGATGAATATGAAGAGCATTTACACGACTACATTTTGATTTTAGGACTGTTAATTGGTCTACTGATGACTATATACAGCCTGTATTTTATTCGTGCGCTCTCTAAACCCTTAACGATTATTGAACAAAAAATTGCTCAGATGTCGCCAGATGATCCGCCCTTTGATGTCGAGACTCAGTTTGTCGAAACCCGAAATATTGAGCAGACTTTGCTTGATAGTAAAAATGACATTAATGGTTTTTTTCAACGTGAAAAGGAGTTTAGTCACTTTGCCTCCCATGAACTAAGAACCCCGATCACTGTGATAAGGGGGTCTGCCGAGTTATTGGCAAAAATCCCTAACCAGCATCCACTGGCAGTCAATGCGGTTAAGCGTTTGCAACGGGCCAGTGATGAAATGCAAGTTCTTACGGAAACCTTTTTATTATTGGGGAAAGAGTCCATTAGCTCACGCTATATTGCCGAGGTTGATTTAGCCGAAGCCTTACAAAGTCAGTTAACAGAAATGGCGGTACTCTTCGCCCATCAAGGTAGCACCTACCACCTAAGCGTTGACGATTCAGTTACTGTACATGCTCCATCAAGCTTTATCGCAATCGTACTGAACAACGTTATCAAAAATGCCTTTAGCTACAGTATTGGCGATATTGCGATTAAGGTTGAGCGTCATACGCTAACCATCACTAATCGTCATAACGGCAATGAAACTTACAATGCCGGTTATGGTGTTGGTTTAGTCATCGTTGAACGCATCTGCGAACGCATGGGCTGGGGTTATTATCCACATGATAACGGTATTGAGTTTCGTACTATGTTGATATTTGAAACTAAAGAGGGTTTGCTTTAGCCTCAAATACTATTAATAGATAATTCGTTCTATCGTTCTATTTATTTAGCCCGCCTAAATTTTTACGGCAAAACTATAGCAGCTCAGCGATAAGTTAAACACATTGCCAGCAATCTTATATCCTATATACTGAAGTTCCTGATGGTATTCGATAAATCACCGGTGCTGCTCTCAACTTCTTGATTAAGCGTATTAGTCACGATAATCAGATCATACGATTCAGACACCTTACAATTCACCATCTGCACATTGGTGTTGACCTCATTACAGACATACACTTGTTCTTCAATCGCAACCGCTATTTGCTGGTTACGCTCTACAATCCCTTCGATTAGCTCTTCAAGCTCACTAATTTTATTGAGTGAGGTATTGATTATATTAACTGTCTTGCTAGATTTATCGTTACCCACCTCAAGCGACTTAACCGCAACTTGACTATTATTCTGAATTTCTTCGATTGCTGACTGGATTTCTGTGGTCGCCACCTGAGTACGCTGCGCTAAAGTGCGTACTTCATCAGATACCACAGCAAAACCACGCCCGGAATCCCCCGCACGAGCAGCTTCAATAGCAGCATTCAACGCTAACAGATTGGTCTGCTCAGCAATACCATTAATCACATCGATCACCGAACTAATTTGCTGGGTCTGCTTATCAAGAGATACAACAGTACAGGAGATGGAAGCGAGCTCATCAACTAGCTCCAGCATCGACTTATTTACTTGATTAATGCATTCCAAGTTATCAGACATGGTGCTTTGAGTCTGCATCGTTGCTTCAGCCGTTCCTTGAGCATTTTGGGAGATCTCCGTAGAGGCTGCCTGCATTTGATTAACAGCAGTAGCGACCATTTCAATCTCGGTTTTTTGAGTATTAAGATGTTCGGTGACTTTATGGTTATTTTCTGTGGCAAGCTTGGCGTTATCTAAGGTCTTATCACACGCCTCCATCACTGAAATATTCACGCGGCCAATTAAGGCTTTAACATGCTGTTTACGCATTTTCATCGCCAATTCAATCTCAGAGAGATCGTTGATCTTTCCGGTATAAATCAACTCCATCAGCGGATTATTAAAGTCTCTACGTGCCTCTTTTGCCATTTTTTCCAAAGGACGGGTGAGTAGGTAACTCGCCAAGGTTGCCAGTACAAAAAAACATGTCATCGCAATGGCTGTATTTTGGCTAAACATTGCAACTGCATAGGAGATAATAGCCGTAATCGCATAACAAAAAGCACTACGCTGCCACAGTCGGGTTCTCAGGCCGATGCTTAATTGAAAAGGTTTTTTATCGATTGAAAGCTGTTTATAAACAGCCTCAGCACGCTTTACATGAATTCGTTCAGGTTTAAAGCGTACCGATTGCAATTCAACAATTTCACCATCACTTTTGATCGGTGATGCGAAAGCATCGACCCAATAATAACCGCCACCTTTGCGGCTATTTTTCACCATTCCCATCCAATGATGACCACTTTGTAAGTGACCCCAAAGATCCTTAAAAGCGGCTTTCGGCATATCCGGATGCCTGACAACATTATGAGGAAGACCAACAAGCTCGCCATCTTCAAACCCTGCAACTTCAGAAAAGTGAGGACTGGCATATTTAATATGACTAGCAGGAGAAGTAATAGAAATTAAATTGTAATTGGCGGGATACTGGTACTCTTCGTCCATAATATAATCCTTTATGTAATGGCGTAAAATCTTCCAGTTCAGTGTAGTACCAATATTGGGTTTCCATCAAAATAATAACCATATTTTCTTTAAGCCTACTAAAATCTACCACCTAACAGACTGAAATATATAGACTTGACATATAAAACCATTCATTCCCTAAGAATTAGATTCTACCAGGGGTTATATCTAAATGTGATTAACCTGTCGTCTGGAGTGGTTGCTATGCCTCGCAAACAGTGCTTGCCGAAACAGTTTGCTTCGCTTTATAAGAGCTATCTACGATTAGTCCCCAGCCGATCTTAGAACCTTATAGCTTGCTGTGGTGAGATGGAATTTAGCGATACCTATTAAGCAAAGCTTAACTCCCCAAAACCCAACTTTGCTAACTCATGAGCAAACCCAAATACTTTAGCTAAACTTAACTTAAATCTTACGGGAAACAGGACTTCCCGAGTCAAAGCTGTTATTGATAAAAACACCATACAAAAGGATTTGTTTATGGCCATCGCCTGCGTTACCACTCGTGCCAGTTTTGGGGTCGATGCTCCTACAGTTACGGTTGAAGTCCATTTAAGTAATGGGCTACCTGCTTTCAATTTAGTTGGACTTCCTGAAGCTTCAGTTAAAGAGGCAAAAGAGCGAGTACGCAGCGCACTCATCAACGCTGGGTTTGAGTTCCCTATGCGCCGCATAACAGTAAACCTAGCCCCCGCGGATTTACCTAAACAAGGCGGACGCTATGACCTGCCTATTGCCATTGGTATTTTAGCTGCTTCAAAGCAAGTGCCGCTGGAGTCGATAAAGCATCATGAGTTTGTGGGTGAACTTGCTCTGTCTGGTCATGTACGCTATTGCCAAGGGGTACTGCCGGTTATCGTGGAGTCCAGCAAGCTAAATAGTATATTAGTGCTACCCATTGATAACCGTGAAGACGCCGAGTTAGTCGGTTTTGAAAACGTTCGCTTTGCCACTCACCTACAGTCACTTGCAGCTTATCTTCATGGGCAATCACAACTCCCGAGCATCGATGTGGATCTAGAGTGGCTATCTCCCGACAAGCCAATTGCCGAATTATGTATGAGCGAAGTCATCGGTCAATATCAGGCTAAGCAAGCGTTAGAAATTGCCGCTGCAGGTAATCACAATTTACTTATGCTTGGCCCACCTGGTACAGGCAAAACTATGCTTGCAAGTCGAATAATGCAGCTTTTACCTCAACTCGATTATCATGAGGCCTTAGAAGTCGCAGCTATTCACTCCGTTGCAGGTCAAAATATTAAGCCTGCTAGCTTTTATCGTCGTCCATTTCGCAGCCCACATCATACCTGCTCTGCCATTTCATTAGTGGGTGGAGGTGCCCAACCAAAGCCTGGTGAAATATCACTGGCTCACAGGGGAGTGCTCTTTCTAGATGAAGTCGCAGAATTTCCACGAAAAGTACTCGATTGCCTGCGAGAACCGATGGAAACCGGGGAGATAAGTATCTCGCGTGCAGCGGCAAAACTGACGTTTGCTAGCCGTTTTCAATTAATTGCTGCCATGAACCCCAGCCCCTGTGGCGATACAAATAATGCTCGATCAAGTAATGAGCAAATACAACGATACCTCTCTAAACTATCCGGCCCATTTCTTGACAGATTCGACCTCACAATTGATGTGCCAAAGCTGCCTCTTGGTGCGCTCAATAGCAACAATAATCAAGCTGAAACCAGTGCTGAAATTGCACAGAGAGTTAACAAAGCAAGAGAGTTACAGTTAGCCCGAACCGGTGTACTTAATAGTGAGCTATCTGGTAAGCAACTGATACAAGATGGTCAATTCGCAGAAAAAGATTTAGCCTTTTTAGAACAAAGCGTTACTCAGTTAGGTTTGTCCGTTCGCAGCTACCATCGCTTACAGCGAGTCGCCCGCACTATTGCAGATTTAAAACAAGACGCATGCGTTGACCGCAGCCATATTGCACAAGCATTAGGCTATCGCGCAATGGATAGACTATTAGCCTCGCTATCACGATAAAAGTTTACACGTTAAACAAATACTGTGATATGTGACGACTCACTTTAAGCAAAACCTGCGCTAGATTAAATAAACGTTAATTTATTCATAAATAAGTTGTACATAAGCACTTATTCCAGTAAATTCCGCCAGTTTCGTTAACCAAGTGACGAGCAAGTAGCAAGTGTAAATCCACCCGTCACATTCAACATTAATTTGTTAGCTACAATGTAAAGTGTGGAAATAGCAATGGCTTTTCAAGAGCGTCATAAAAGTAACCCTTTTCCATTATCACTATTTAATTACTAACACTCACCATAAACATGCCAAGTAAACATAAATATAGCAGCACCCATGCCATTACATCTCTTATTGTTGGCATCGCCTTTCTTGCATTACTGGCATCTTCTTTAGTTCTAAGCCAACTTGTATTATCGCGCCAGCTAACCAGCGTTGCAGTGCAATTAGACAATGATTATGACCAAAGGCTCCTTGCAGCAAAAGAGCAAATGAACCAAGTTCAAACAATGTTGCAGCAACAGCAAAGTGATCATTGCTCGGAAGATACAATTGCACTGCTAAAAGGTAAATTCTTTAAACAAAATGATCAGCCTGTGCCCTGGGTCAGATTTAATAATGAAGATTATATCTGCTCTGCAATTGGCCGTTGGCCAGTCCCCATGGGTGGCAAACTGCTTAGTCAAGATATTGATGGCTATGGACTCGTAATAGGTGAGGACGAGCGTACTTTTAACAAACAGCGTGCCATTTATGCCAGTACAACAGGCAGTACTGCCAAAGTATTTGTCCCCGTACAATCCGCAGATACTATCAATACAGTACTCGCTAACTGCCAAGTTTGTGGTGGGATCAATATCAAGATCAATGGCCATTCGTGGATGAAACAACACACACAAGTCAACGACCTTTCAAGTATTGAATATAAAGCTAAGGATTCTGATTTCAGTTACCGTTTGTTCGCCAATAAACACGCTACAAACCAACTATGGCTGACGCTGTTCTTATTACTTCTAATACCAACAGCACTGTTAACGGGGATTATTTATTTATTCCGTGGATATTTAATGAAGCTTTACTGGCATAAAAAGTTTGTTTCAGCATTAAAAAAAGAAGCCTTTTATCTTGAATATCAACCTATCGTCGATACTGATAACAACCAAGTTTATGGAGTAGAAACCCTATTAAGATGGCGTAAAAAAAATGGCGAATACAGAGAAACAAATAGCTATATTCGCATGTTGGAACAAGACTCTGTTATGCCAAAGTTAACCCAATGGATGATTAATACCTCCCTTAGTGAGTTAAAATCTTTACTAAGAAGTAATCAGATTTCTCGATGCAGCATCAATATTAGTGCCAAACAAATTGAACACAGCCGCTTACTGCCTTACCTTCAACTACTCGCAGATAAAGGCTATCCAGTCGATCAACTCTGCTTTGAATTAACCGAACGCCAACCTATTGAGTCTGTTCAATCCGTCCGCGAGTTCATTGCAGGTTGCAAGCAACTTGGCTGCCGTATAAAACTCGATGATGTCGGCGTTGGTCATGGTGGCGGCTTACTGATTCAACAATTGAATTTCGACGGTTTGAAAATCAATAAGGCCTTTACTAAGATAATATTGGAACCACAAACCCAGCCTTTCCTTATTCGCTCCTATATCTCAATAGCAAAAGATCTGGATATTGCGCTAATCGCAGAAGGGGTAGAAACCCAAGAACAAGCGATGTATCTGAAACAACTTGGGGTCTATTTACACCAAGGTTGGTTCTATTCCAAGGCATTACCTGCCACTGATCTTCGTGCTTATTTACTTAATCATTAATGCCATTCAGCCAAGAGGTGGTCGCAGCTCTTGGCTCCAATAAATCCCAGTTCTTTTGCTCCCATAGGTATTAAAAGCAATTAATACCTATCAAGTGACTTTACGCAAAATGGTCGCACACCAAGCATGGTAAATTCATGCAGTTTGATTAACGCAACGACTTATACCTGTAGAAATAACAAAGTCACCAACAACCGCGAAGGGAAACTCAGTTTACAGGCAAAATTTAACATCTAGATTGAGACAAGGGCTGACAACGAGTACTATAGGTTTCCAATTTTTTTCTTGAGGTTATGGATGGGTGCGATAGTGTCACGCATTAGGGGAAGCTTCGCTTTTTTCTGTTATTTTATTAATACCCTATTTTGGGTTACCCCCATATTAATGGTGAGTTTTTTCAAACTAATTCCTTTGGCGCTCACTCGTAAAGCCTGTACTTATTTTCTCGATTTTTGTGCTAGCGCTTGGATAAGTGTTAATGGCGTAATCGAAAACCTACTCCACCCAATAAAACTAACGATTGAAGGTGACTGTCAACTATCTACCAAAGAATGGTACATGGTAATTGCTAATCACCAGTCTTGGGTTGATATTCTTATCTTACAGCGAGTGCTAAATCGCAAAATTCCTTTTTTGAAGTTCTTCCTCAAACAAGAACTCATCTTTGTGCCTGTTCTCGGCCTCGCTTGGTGGGCATTAGACTTTCCTTTTATGCGCCGCTATAGCACAGCCCAGCTGAAAAAAGACCCTAAGCTGCGTGGTAAAGATATTGAAATTACACGTAAGGCCTGCGCTAAATTTAAAAGTAAACCTGTTAGCGTAATGAATTTTGTAGAAGGTACACGCTTTCACCCAAACAAACACAGTAAACAGAACTCTCCTTTTGAGCACCTTCTGAAACCTAAGGCCGGCGGCATGGCATTTGCTCTATCTACAATGGGACATCGAATCAATAAATTAGTTGACGTTTCTATCTATTACCCAGATAAGGTACCTAGTTATTGGGAATATATTAGTGGTCAAGTTAAAGAGGTAAGAGTCCATATCAAGGTAAATGATATCGGTAGTGAACTTCGCGGTGATTACATTAAAGATCGTCAGTTTAAAATCCAATTTCAAGAACAGCTCAACCTTATGTGGCAACAAAAAGATCAAGTGCTAACTGAATTAGCACAAACAGAAATTCGAGAAGAGGCGTAAAACACGATGTTAAACTTTTTACCAGGGTCCCTGCTGTACTTTTTAAGCACCCTATTATTAATTATCAATACCGTCGTGTGGGCATCGTTAATCAGTATTGGCGGTATCATTAAGCTGTTAATACCCTTTACAATTGCCCGCAATGGGTTAACCCACTTAATGAATCGTTTTATGTGGGCTTGGGCTAGCTGTAATGGTGGGATTTTATACCTATTGGCTGACATCGAATGGGATATAGAAGGTCTCGACAACCTAGATAAAAACAGCTGGTATTTGCTAATAAGCAACCATCTAAGTGGTTTTGATATTGCAGCGCAAACCTACGTCCTGCGTAACCATATTCCAATGCTTAAGTTTTTCCTCAAAAAAGAGCTGATGTATGTGCCTTTTCTAGGTCTGGGTTGCTGGGCATTAGATATGCCATTTATGACGCGTACTAGCCCGGCTAAATTAAAGAAAAATCCTAAGTTAAAAGGTAAAGATCTGGAAACAACTCGACGAGCCTGCGAGAAGTTTCGTGGCATGCCAACTTCTATAATTAATTATGTTGAAGGCAGCCGCTTCACCGCAGAAAAACATGCCCGTCAAGATTCACCGTACCGCTACCTGCTTCGTCCTAAAGCCGGTGGTATTGCTTTTGCACTCTCGGCAATGGGTGAGCAGTTTACCAATCTACTGGACGTCACCGTTCTATACCCAGAAGTGTTTAAGAAGGATGCTTTATACGAAGTTATGCACGGTCGCATGAAAAAGATTGTAGTACGTGTAAAAGTTCTCCCTGTGCCAGAAGTCGATAATAAACGTTACTTCTCTGAAGCTACCTATCGCGTTGATTTTCAGCGCTGGCTAAATGATCTTTGGGAAGAAAAAGATGAAGAGATCCATCAACTCATGCTTAAGCACAATGCTACAAGTGAGCATATCGTAAATAAGCCTAGTGCTGCGAAACCACACTAGAACTACTACAAAAAAGGCTTCAATTTAGAAGCCTTTTTTAATTTAAGTTAGCGCTACACATTCAATCGCTTTACGTGCTGAATCCAACCTTCAGGCCCTTGAATATGGCCTTTCTGAATTTCAGTCAAGACTTTATAAATGCGTTTTGTGTGCTCTCCCACTCCGCCATCCCCAACGGTGACAACTCGATTATCTTCAAAGATATATGAGCCTACTGGCGATACCACAGCCGCAGTGCCAAAACCACCGGCCTCAATAATTTCACCGGATTCAATATCACTAATAAACTGTTCAAGCATCACGGTTTCTTGGCGCACTTCACAGCCAAGCAGCTCACCTAAATCAAGAATCGATTGCGAGGTAATCGACTTTAAAATGGTGTCGGTAAACTTAGGAATAATAATAGTGCCGTCTTTCAGCACATGGAAGTGGTTCATTGCGCCCACTTCTTCAATCTGCTTATTATTCGCGTCCAAATATAATACCTGCGCAGCGCCATACTCAGCTGCCGCCTTCCCCGCTTTTAACGAGGCTGCATAATTACCCGCCGCCTTCGATGCACCAGTGCCACCAGATACAGCTCGATGAAAACGCTCGCTGATCAGCAAGCGAATCGCTTTATCAAAACCATCACTGTAATAAGGACCACTTGGGCTTAGTATCACGCAAAAGGTGTATTGCTCACTCGGGCTCACAGATAAACGGTCTTCAGTGGCAAAAATAAACGGGCGGATATAAAGACAAGCCCCCTCTTGCATTGGAAACCACAGACGATCGACATCAATTAATGCGTTAATCGCATCAAGCTGTATCTGCTCTGGTACTCCTGGGATACAAAGGATATCTGCTGAGAGATTGAGGCGTTCAGCATTTTTATCAATACGGAAAGTATAGATTTCACCGTCTTCATGTTGAAAGGCTTTAGCGCCTTCAAAAACTGACTGACCGTAATGCAGTGCAATGGCACCTGGTGCGACTTGAAAAGGTCCATATGGAACAACACGTGGATCACACCATTCGCCATCGCGATAATCCATTAAAAACATGTGGTCTGTTCTGAGGTTACCGAAACCAACATTCTTTGTAGGCTGAAACGGTTCGGTACGGCGCTCTAACGCAGGTTTTAAGTTATAAGTTATTTGCATTGTTTACCACCTTGATTACTGACTGAGCAGCCTATCAGTGGTCATAAAAAAGTCAAGTAAAACGGGGGGAGCCTTAGTTTGTTCAAGTTTATGAATTGATGATATTTTTATTTTCAATCAGTTCGCTATTACAATCGGATTGCCGACCAGCACTTAAACAGGTACGACAATTACGACAGTTAGCTTGCGCCTTATCTAAATGAGCACTGATCCGCAAAGACAATGCTTGCATCATTTCACGAGTAATAGGTTCACGCCATTGATAATGGTTCATTAGGCGGCTGATATGGCGATAGCCCACATCATCATTGGCGGTAAAATATTGCTCATCCATCAACTTACTTTCAAAAGACGAAGTCGCGCCAGCGAGGAAAAAATATAATGCCTGGCTTAAGTCATCAATCTCTAGTTGAGTCGCGGCCAACTCACCTCTGGCAACAGCATTTTCTAGTGGTCTCTTAATTCGACTCCAAAACAAATTGACTCGATTTTTTAGGATTTCTACTTTGTCAGAGCTCGCCAATTGCCAAAACATACTATTAATGGCAACCACTCGTAGAATATTAAAAATAGGACTGCGCTTTACCGCTTCAAAAGTGAATAAAATAGACAGAACAGCATGCTCATGAATACTTAAATCAGGGTTCTCTTTAATGAATAATGGTATTTGACTCGAAATCGTATTCCGAAGAAATAGGCAAACCAATACATCTTCTTTAGATTCAAAATATTTATATAATGTATTAGTAGAACACCCCGCACCTTTGGCTATTTGTGCAAACCTAAAAGAAACAACACCCTGATTATCAATTAGTTCTTCTGCAACATCTAACAACTGATTACAACGAATAGCATCCATATTATTACCGGGGCATCGCATATTATTCTTCTATTTCATTATCAATTTAAACTCGATACTACGAAGAAATATCGATTTAGATACTGAAAAGAAACATTTTCTTGAAGGCATCCACAAAAAACTTTCTCACCGAATATAAAGTGTGATTTGACGCAGATTTGCTCTCCTCATCGCAGCATATTGTGTTGTCAGGATAAATGGAGACTCAATCATGCAAACAAGACGTTCATTTTTAAAATTCGGAGCTGGAGCGGCAGCAATTGGTGCTTTTGCTCCGCTTGCTGTCAATGCACAATCATCAGATATCAAATGGGATGAAACCCATGAAGTGGTTATTGTAGGCTCTGGTTTTGCTGGTTTAGCAGCAGCGGTTGAAGCGGGAAAACTAGGCGCTAAAGATATTGTAGTTTTTGAAAAGCTTGGGGTTTACGGCGGTAACTCTACGCTTAATGCGGGTCAAGCTTGCTTTGCCGATACCGATTTGCAACGCAAGCTAGGCATCAAAGACAGCGCCGAATTAATGGTAAAAGACCAACTTGCTTCAGGCCGTGGCTATGCCAATGAAGCCTTACTGCGTCACAGCGCTAAATTAGGTCCTTACATCTACCAATTAACCAAAGATTGCGGTTGCGTTTATCGCGACCATATCATTAACACGGGTGGTACAAGTGCGACTCGTAGCCACCAAGTGGTTGAACGCTCAGGCGCTGGCTTTATCCGCCCGATGCTAAAAACAGCCCGTAGCTATGGTGTAAAAACCAAGATTAGGCATAAATTTGAAGGCCTGATCACAGCCGCAGACGGCAGTGTATTAGGGATTAAAGTACGCAAAGGCTATCACACTGACCATGAAAACTCCGGCAAGCTGATTAATGTAAAAGCTGAAAAAGGTGTACTTATTGCAACAGGTGGTTTCGCGGCTAACGTAGCATTCCGTCAAGCCCTAGACCCAACATTGGGCGATGAAGTTGGCCATACCAATGCCCGTGGTGCAACAGGTGACGGCTTGATTGCCATGCTTGCCGAAGGTGCTATGCCGATCCACCTCAGTTTTATTCAGTCTGGTCCTTGGGCGTCACCAGATGAAGGTGGCTATGGCGCAGGCTTCTCACTGTATAACTTCCCGCATTCAATCGCAATCGACCGCAATACCGGTGAACGTTTCATGAATGAAACTGCTGACCGTAAGCACCGTGCAGATCTTGAGATCCAACGACGTGATAAAGACGGTAAGCCTAACCCTGCTCTACTCATTGCACCAAAGCATGAAGCACAAAAAGATCCATCAATGGAAAACGTGCTCAGGTATAACGTGGCGTGGGAATTCGACAGCGTAGAAGCCATTGCTAAACACTTTGAATTGCCGCTACAGCCGCTTAAAAAGCAAATTGATGACTGGAATAAATACGTCAAAGCCGGTGATGACCCGCAGTTTGGCAAACGCATGAATATGAGCACAGGTATCTATCTGACTGCACCATTTATCGTGCAGCGTTTATGGCCAAAGGTGCACTACTGCCAAGGCGGTATTCAAATTAATACCAAAGCAGAAGTGATTGCAGCTAAAAACGGTAAGCCTATCCCTAACTTATATGCCGCAGGCGAGGTATCTGGTGGCGTACATGGAGTGAGTCGACTAGGCGGTTGCTCCACCCCCGATTGTTTGGCATTTGGCGTTACCGCTGCACGCTCAATGATGAAAGCATAAGGAAACTAACATGAAACCAATGATGACTTTACTTGTGCTGGTGTTTAGCAGCGTTATCGCCCTTTCGGCGCAAGCCAGAGATAAACGTGACTACCATGAAGCGCTATATGAAGAAGGTTGTAAATCTTGCCATGACCAAGGCTTAAAAGCCTTCCCGTCTGACGAGTCTTGCTTGCAATGCCATGACATGGGTGAGCTGGCTGAACAAACTAAACGTGAAGGTCATGAGGCAAAACAAAACCCACATGACAGCATGCACTATGGCCAAGAGGCTCCATGTATGGAATGCCATGGTGAGCATACTAAAAAGCAAGCCATCTGCATGGATTGCCATAACTTCGATTACCCGAAGTTTAAGCAATAGCCTTAAAAACGAATAACAAACACTCAACCCAAAGCCAATAAGCTTTGGGTTGTTTTTATTCGAAGAATATTTCGCCAGAAAAAGCCACTAAGCCACGCAGCCTTTTTTACGCAAACAACTAGATTCACTATCTAAACTTGAACACGCCAATGCACTACAAGCACTGCAACTCATATGGTCACGATAGTGTTTATCAAAAAAGCGAGAGCTTCGATTTTCAAGGCTATCAAATAATTCAGGGGTAAGCGGTTTAGCCCACTTATATTGCGCCATTAAACGTGCGAGATGACGGTAATAGGTGTCACGGCGGTTTGATAAATACTCTGGTGCAATTAACTGACTTTCAAACTGGGTTAGCGCTCCCGTCAGGAAAAACGTAATTCCTTGAACAAGTTCTTTCACTTGCAATGGCGTAGCGTCTAACTCCCCTTTAGCCACAGCTTCATTGAGTGAGTCAGTAAACCAGCCCCAAAATGCATTGATACGCTTTTTAAAACGGTCAACTTTCTCGTCACTCGCTAATTGCCATACCATGGTATTGACCGAAACAGAGCGCAAAGTAAAAAAGCTTTTACTGCGTTTTACCGTCTCAAATGTAAACAAAATAGGCAACAGTACTTTTTCTTGGGCACTCAAATCTGGATATTTATTAACAAATATAGGCAAATGATTTGACGTTGCACTACGTAAGAAAAGGCACACCAGCACATCTTCTTTTCGTTCAAAAAACTTATACAGTGTACCGGTGGAGCAACCCACTTCTTTTGCGAGTTGCGAGAACTTAAACGACACAATACCTTGTGACTCAATCAGCTGTTCAGCCGCGTCGAGTATCTGATTGCAGCGCATCATCGGCAACGCTTCAGTGGGACATTTCATCTATTAAACCTGTAAATCGAATTAAGCTAATTATGCGCTTGTAACAATTACGGATTATAGATATCTCTTCTCTAATCGGGATTCACTTCACGCTAATACCACTTTATCGGTAGGCTTTGTGAATTACGTCATATAAACATTGCAGCAATAACTTTTAACTCCAGATTGATTCCATTCACATTTCATCTTTACGATAAAACAAGGATATTTGCAGAGAAAATTTATTCGAGAGCTGACTCACGAATAAATTTGTCACTGAAAAAATGCCGTGACTTACTTCACCTTTAGCAGTTGAACTTGGGTTTATCTTTACCTCATTCCCTGATTGAGGATTACAAGAAAATGCAAGGTAGACGAAATTTTTTAAAACTAAGTGCTGGTGCAGCTGTAGGTAGTTTAGCAGCGACCTTACCAGGTACCGTACAAGCTAAAACCTGTGGCAACATTAACTGGGACGAAAGCGTCGATGTAATTGTTGTTGGCTCTGGCTTTGCAGGTCTTTCTGCGGCACTAAATGCTAAACGCCAAGGTCTAGGTTCAGTACTTGTTTTAGAAAAGATGCAAGTGATTGGTGGCAACTCTGCAATCAACGGCGGATGGTTAGCTATTCCTAAAAACCCAATCCAGTTGGCTCAAGGCGTAAACGACGACTCACCAGAAGAGTTAGTTAAAGACCAGATCATCTCTGGCCGTGGCATGCAAAATGAAGCCGCCCTTCGTGCCATCGCTAACCGCTCTTTAGATGCTTACGATCTTTGTATCGATACCGGCGTTAAATTCCGTGATGGTTTTAATATTCAAGTGGGCGGTCACAACAAGGCCCGCGCTATCCGTACTCAACACGGTACTGGCGGTGATATAACCACTAAATTGTATGAAGTGGGTGTAAAAGAAGGCGTTGATTACCGTCTACAACACTATATCGAAGACTTCATCATGGATGGTCAAAAGATCATTGGTGTTAAGGTTCGTAAGAACTACCGCTTCCCAGATCTAAAAACCGGTAGCACTATTTTTGTTAAAGCCAACAAAGCAGTCGTACTGGCTAACGGTGGTTTCGCTCGTAACATGAAGCTACGTGAAGCAGTTGATCCATCTCTAGACCCAACACTAGATTGCACTAACGCTATGGGCGCTACCGGTGAAGTCACACTGACAGCAATGGCGCACGGCGCACTACCTGTACACATGAACCTAATCCAAACTGGTCACTGGGGCTCTCCTGATGAAGGTGGATTTGGTTGGTCAAACGCACTGTTATCTATCGGCTGGCACCAAGGTGTGGCGATTAGCGTACTTAATGGTAAGCGTTTTATGGACGAGCGTGCTGACCGCAAGACCTGCTCTGAAGCCATTATGAAAAACCGCAATGCCGATGGTAGCCCAGCTTACCCAGTGGTGTTCTTCAACTACAACAACTATGCCAAAGATGACCGTGTAGTGCGTGCAATCCGTGATGAGATGGCTTGGAAAGTTGACTCACTAGACGAGATCGCCGCGAAGTTTGATATTCCAGCAGCAGAGCTTAAACGCAGCGTTAAAGAATACAACAAGCACGTTAGCGAGCGTAAAGACCCACTATTCAACCGCAAAATGGATACCGCAGAAGAGCTAACAGGCCCATTCGTTGTATCACGTATTTGGCCAAAAGTGCATTACTGCATGGGGGGCTTAAAAACGGATTTAGATGCACGTGTTATTGATGGCCGCTCTATGGAACCGATCAAAAACCTATACGCTATTGGCGAGGTAACAGGCGGTATTCACGGTGAAGCGCGCCTGAGCTCAACATCATGTCTAGAGTGTCTCGTTATGGGCATCATCGTGTCTGAAACCATTAAAGCTGACCTGTAAGGAGCCGTTGAATGAACAAATTACTACTAAGCGCACTAATCGGCCTAGCTCTATCAGGCAACGTAATGGCCGGTGAACTAGTCAAGATGAAAGGCAAAACTGAAGGTCGCGTAAACCACGAGTTTATCTACCAAGATGGTTGCCAAACATGTCACCAAGGCTCGGGTAAGAAAAACACCACTGACGCAGCTTGTGTTGAGTGTCATGGCGATATCAACAGCATCCCTGTCGATGAAAGCAAACTGGCTATTCCAGAAGCACATCCACACAAGTCACTGCACTATAACCAAGGTGCAAGTTGTCTAGCGTGTCACGCAGAGCACGAGAAAAAAGCACCTATCTGTACAGAGTGCCACCGTACTTGGTTTGAAGAGATGTAACGTGACTGATTAATTTATAAAACCTAAAAAAGTAATAGGGAATGATGATGAAAAAAACCACTAAGTTTATGTTGTCGATGGTGGCTACAGCAATCGCACTTTCAGGTACTGCTCATGCAGCAGAACAGACGGAAGATGGTATCAAGCTAGGCGGCGCAGTGCGTGTTAACTACGCTTACCGTGACTATGATGAAACCAATAAAGATAAAGGCGGTGACTTTAACTTTGATATGGCTGCTATCAAATTTGATGGTAAGCATGGTGATTGGGGTTTAGCGGCTGAATACCGTTTTACTTCTGGTACACACTACATCAAGTATGGCTATGGCTTTTACGATGTAAACCCTGACTGGCAGTTACAAGTGGGTATCAACAAGGTGCCTTTTGGTAACCGCGATTTCATCTCAAACAGCTACTGGTTTGGCATTCCTTATTACTTAGGTTTTGAAGATGATCATGATACAGGTATTAAGGCCGTTTACGAAAAGAACGGCTGGCATACCGACCTAGCCTTCTATAAGAGCGCAGAATACGGCCCGTCTGAGAACAAACGTTATTCGACTGACATCTACACAGGCACCATTAATGGTACTGATTATGCCAACGAAGAGACTAATCAGTTCAACATTCGCCAAACATACACAGCCGAGCACGAGGGTGGTCAAACGACTCTCGGAGCATCAGCTCAGTATGGCCAGATCTATAACAGCAATCTTAAAGAAAATGGCGATCGCTATGCAGTCGCGCTGCACTTAGACAGCAGCTACAACGGCTGGAACTTGCAGTTACAAGCAATGCAATACGAGTACGACGACAAAGAACATGAAAACACTATCGGTGTTTCAGTGGTGAGTTGGCAGTACGAGATCGCATCAAAAGGTCAAGCATATAACCTAAACCTTGCTAAAACGATCCCAACAGATTGGGGCAGTGTTAAGTGTTATAACGATTTCGGCATCATGACACCTGATGTTAGCGATGATGAATTTGATAACAGCCTACAAAACGTAACCGGTTGTGCAATTTCAGCAGGTCCAACTTATACCATGGTCGATTTCGTAATGGGTAAGAACATGACTTTCTCTACTGCTGATAACGATCACGTCGGTCTTCCTGAAATGGGTGATAGCTGGGATAAACGCGTTAACATTAACTTCGGTTACTACTTTTAATAACTGCTGAACTTTCAGTTATCTTGTTAGTACTTACTAACTTACTAAGCTAGGGAATAGCAGAGGTTGTTAATAAGCCTAACAGGGTTAACTCACGTTACCAACAAAAGCGAAGCTGCTCTCACTTCGCTTTTGTTATTCCTTCAATGTTATTGGCTGTGGCCACGATTTAACAGGGACAACCACCTACTTATTGTCACTTAATCGAGCCTGCCTTTTAAATCTAAATATCAGAATTTTCTCATCTCCTCGCCTACAAGAAATAACTATGAAATCGATAATCAGCGCCTCTATTTTTATTTGTATGACAGCTAGCTTTTCACAGCCATTAATCGCCAGTGAATACCATTTTGGTGGATTTTTAAAGGCTAACGCTCGTTTTGTTGACGGTAATATTGCTTATCAAGATAGCTGGACCGGTGGTGGCAGTATTGCAGAACCAGCTAAGCGCACACAATTTAGTGCTGCTGAAAGCCGCTTTAATGTTGGTGTAACCCATGGAGGTGTAAAGGGCTTTGCTGAAATCGATTTTTCCGGCTCAGCTCAAGGCAATGCGGCGTTTTCTAATTCTTATAGCCCACGCTTAAGACATGCCTACATTTCATATGAAGGTCTTACAGCGGGTCAAACTTGGTCAACCATGGTCAATACCAGCACCTTTGCAGAAACAGCCGACCTCGGTGTGCCTCTGGCAGGGCAAACCATGGTGCGTCAAGCGCTTGTTCGTTACAGCACTGACAACTGGCAGTTTGCGTTAGAAAACCCTTATACCTATGGTACGCAAGCAGGCAGTACTGAAGCAGTCATAAAGTGGGTTGATACCAGCAACGATTATATTCCCGATGCCGTTATCCGCTACAACCAACAGGGTGATTGGGGGAACGTGTCAGTTTCTAGCCTATTTCGCTATTTAGATCCAGAAGATAGCGCTCAATTCGGGGCGGGAGTTTCTGTCGCAGCAAAACTGAAAACCTTTGGCAAAGACGATATCCGCCTACAATTGCACTATGGTAATTTAGGCCGCTATGTTGGCACCGATGCAGCAAGAGATATGATCAATGGCGTAATAGAACAAACCACTTCCGCCATGTTTGCTTACCGCCATTTTTGGACTGAGCGCACTCGCTCCAGTGTATTCTATGGTCATACTATTACTAAAGAAGAACAAACTGATCGCTTCCATGCAGGAGTGAATGTGTTTACTAATCTAACACCGGTATTAGCACTCGGTTTCGAAGTTGGACGCTATCAGATTGATGATGAGCATAACCCTTACACCCATGCCCCCTCTCCACAAGGTGGTTCTAACTATGCTCAGTTAAGCTTACAGTTCCATATTTAACCAGTTAATTCTTCACTGGCCATTTCACAATAGCAAAGGCTTATTAATTAACCCTTTGCTATCTTGACCATCTTTATACTGCGACATCGATATTCATCACACATAAACTGCTCAATTAAAATTAAGCCTATCAACTCGCTAACTTAATCCCTTTTAGCCTACCAGCAAGTGAGCCTTGCTCACGGCGGCAATGTTTTAGTCACCGCTAATGTTTCTATTTTTACAGCACTCGACTGTTATATAAGCATTTCTTGATTAATTAGGTGTGCGCTGCATCACCCTCGAAGAAAAGATTATTCGCGACCCAGTTCACGAATAAGTTTGCTGCTAAAAATGCTGCGTGATCCAATTCAACTTTACGCAGCAATTATCACTTTATTGTTAGTTCAAGCCCGTTAAAACGAGCACAATATCGCAGCTTTAGCTGCACCAGCTAAAAATAGGATTAGAATGATGAAATTAAAAATGATGTTCGGCATTGCTGCGTTAACTTCTACAGCTGCATTTGCTCAAGGCCCACAGTGCGATCACGCACAACTTCCATACCAGCAAATGACGCCAGTCCCATATGACAGCACACCATATGCACCGCAAGACACTATGCCAGCGCAGTGTGCGAACCCTGAAGTAGAAGCATATATTGCTGCATGGGAAGCGGGTGAAATCGACTTTACAACCATTAAGTCAAACAGCAGTATTCCTGCGGATCAGCAGTTCTGTAAGTCACTAGATGACGATGGCAATGTATTAGAAATTGCTGACTGTGATAAGTCTAAGTCACCAGTAGGTTACATCTGGAAAGAGCTTTCAGATAGTCCTGTAGTAATTGGTATTACAGACGGCGGTAAATCAGACCATGCTCCACACTTCCATGGTCAGCCTGAATGTTATTACGTAGTAACAGGTGAAAGCCAAACATTGGCACAAAACAAATTCCAGAAGCTATCTCTAGGACAATACTTCTATATTCCTGGCGCAGCGATCCACAACACGCCAATCCTAAGCGATAAAGGCCTAGGTGTAATGTACTGGTACCCGAACAACGCTAACTTCAACGGCTTTAAGTACTACTGGCGTAAAGACGTACAAAACCTGCGCGTAGCTGAAGAAGCTTTTGACCGCGTAGATGAGATCCGTAAGCGTGACCTTAACTTAGGCGCATACGGCACTAACGAAGCTATCTTCAAAAAATAAGCCCAAAGCTTAAAAAGTCAGTAAATTAGTTAAATACAAAGGGCTCTTAAGAGCCCTTTTTTGTGCATCAAAATAGCAGATTAAAACGCTTCATTTACATTAAAATAAAAGCCGCTATCGCCATCACCCCATGCCATGTCTAACCTTAGATTGACTCTTGGCTTGACCTCAAAACGATAACCTATACCAGCGTTAGGGAGAATTTTATTAGCGTCGAAATCACTAATATCATCGGCAATAACGCCAGCGCCACCCCAAAACACCATGCCATGACGCCCCGACAAATTTAGCCGATATTCAACTTGGGTCATCAACATCTGTTTATCACGGTAACGCCCCGAGGTATAACCACGAAGTAAATCTCCGCCACCGGCTTTTGACAACTGGTCCCAAGGGACATCACCGCTGGTAAAACGTCCTCGCACTTGCCAGGCTAGAATGTCCTTACCACGCCCGGTCTGCATATATTCGCTATAAAGCGCATTGTAGACATCAAAGTCAGTTTTACTGCCTAGATACTGGCGATAAAAGCTGGCATCTATCTCTAAAATCCGCCCAGATTGCGGGTTAAGCACATTGTCTCGACTGTCATGATTGAGCAGCAAATTTAAGCCTACACTGCGAGAACTGTCATTGAGTAAACTGGTATCAACATCCGACTCTAACAAGTTAATTTTACTGGCGTCGGCATAGCTAAAATCAAAACCAATACCAACAAAGCTCGTCGGACTCATACGCTGCAATAACATCGGGTTAATAGAGATAATTCGCTGATTAAACTCAACTCGGCTCGTAGACGCATGATTAGCATCGTAACCCACTCCGTAAAACACATCGGGCGCATCAAATACTTCAGCGTTTAAATAAAAGCGTTGCTGATCTTGATTGATAAAAGTCTTGTTGGCTAGCGCGACGCCCAATGCGCCGTTAGTTGAAGCGAGCCCATTAATCACTAGCGATGATAGTTGGCTCACCTCATCGTCAGGATCATATTGGTATAAACCCACAGCCGAAATGCCAACACCAAGATCCATCTCAGGGTTATAAAATGGCCCCGGTAGATAACTGAAATCAATTAATTTATCGGGATCAAACTCACCATCAGCTCCCAAGGTCTGCAAAAAATCTTCTAACCAACCTTGTGACGAAGCTTGCGGTGGCTGCTCTCCTCTCGCTGGATTGACATCACTAGCAGCAACTTTATTTTCAGCATAAGTTGGCAGCGACCAAACGGCAGCGCAAAACAAAGCAGCCAATGAACCAATTACGGATAAATTGATTGTCATAGCTTATTCCTGCGCTACATTGTTAACAGCATCAAGATGTTGTTTTAGCTCAATATCATCTTGAATTTGATTATATAAGCTCATTTGATGAAAATCGGCTTGAGTAAAACCATTTTGCCAAAGCTCGCTCGGTATATGCTTAAAACTAGGTTTAAATTTATCGCCAACAAAAAGCTTTTGCTGCGCGACAGAGTCAATATTAATCCCATGGACTCTATTGCTTAGCCCGAGCGCGTGCGCCTGATGTGGCTGCTGATAAAGTGGTGCAATTTGCTGCCACTTAGCATTGGTTTGAGCCACCGCTTTAGGCACCAAATAAGGCGACTGTTTATCACCTAATTCATAGTGACGTTTAAGCAACATAAACTTACTCGGCAGAGGTTGCTGAGAGTCCCACCAATGACCATCTATGGCATCAAATAAGATATTAGTTTGCTCAATGGCAACCGGCTGTAACCACTGTAACGTCGCTGAAAACCACTGAGTCATATGTTGGTTATATAGCTCAGTATTCATGGCTAAGTTATTGTTGAGCAGTGCTAGCGCTATTTTGGCACCAAGCATATTGGAATACAGATCTTCTGGCGAGTATGCCGAGACGGTTTCAGACCACGGCGCCCAGCTGCGGTAGCCATGCCACTGCGCCACTTCATGGGCTTCAGCCATAAAATAAGCCAATCTATCCGACATAGCAGCAGCCACTTCCCAGCGCTGGCGGCCTGTTAAGTGGCTAACAGCAAACTCACTCAGTTCTATGGTTCTTGGGCCTATCTCTTCTGGTAATGGAATGCTCTGTTGTTGGCCGATTTTTGGGTAGATATGATAGAACAAGGCAATGGCGTTATCAGCGGTGTCACGCACATGAGCCAAGTCAATAAAGCCCCCTTTTAAGGTATATATCTGGCCATTATTTTCAGTGCCTCTGCTACCATTCGGCGCATCTTTTTGAAAGCTAAATGTACCTGCCTCAAAAGCATGCGGACCAACTTTATCTACCGCTATGGTATTGGCGTAACGAAAAAAGGGCACAGGTACTGGCCCCACTTTTACCTTTTGCGCATTACCAAAGGCACAGCAAGGCCGCACAGCTTGGGGAATACGCGCTAAAGGCAAGTCGAGTAGCTCAACCTCTTGCAGTAAGTCTAAATCAGGTTCATTGTCTAGCGCGGTACTAATGGCGGTGTCACTTGGTAAAGCACGTACTTGCCAATCGCTACTGCTACATGCGCCAAGCAATAGCAGTGCGGCAGCGCCTATTACGCCGCGGCTCATTAAGCGCGCCATCATTGTACAAATGCCTTAATGCTTTGGCTGACAATCTCAGGATAGTCATTACTGATCCCGTGAGCTCCATCAGGGATCACCACAATAGGCGCCTTTAAATAATCCGCTAAGCCGACACCTGAATAGAGTGGAAATACTTTATCATTCTCCCCCCAAATCAACATACTACTCGGCAGTGTTTCAGGTAAAAGATCCGCTGCAATCCTATCCCTATCCGCGGGTAAACTATCTATAAGCAGGCGTTTTTCAGCCAAATGGCCTGCAAAATATTTGTCATAGATATCCGCATCGATAAAGCCTGGATACCAAGGGAAACTGACAAACGTTGCATCCAATAAACGGCGCATCTGTTTAGGGGTTTCAGGCACAAAAATCTGCGTCGGCGTATCAACGCCAAAGCGTTGATTCATCAGTACTAACTCATTATCTGAAAATAACACCCCTGGGCTGGCAAGCAGCACGGCTTTATCGACCTTTGGCTCATTAATCATTAAGTCAAACGTCACAAAACCACCGTAAGAGATACCAACTACATTCACGCTATCGAGTTGTAATTGTTCAATAAGCTGCATTATCGTTTGCGTTTGGGTTGCTAAGCTTGGCGTGCCAGCACTAACTGACTCGCCAAACCAAGCTAGATCGGGAGCAATGACTTGGTAGTCTTGGCTTAATGCCAGCATCACTTGCTGCCAGCTAGACACCGCAGAACCGCCAAAGCCATGGATCAGTAATAGCGGTTTTCCCTCGCCCCCTTGCCAATAACTTAGCTGACCGCCCTCGGCAAGCAACATGCTACTTTGCTCAAACCCAGCCTTCTGCAGTGCTGCAGTTTCCCGTGAGTCAACAATATCAACAGCTGAGCAGCCACCAAGCAATAACGTCAACAGCAAGATAAAGACAGTGCGCATACTCTTTCTCCAAACCCTTTTACAAATTAAAACCGCCAAAGCTCATGACTTGAGCTCTCGCTTAGCGATGGCTAAATTTTAAAAACGGTAACCTAATCCGACCATAAAACTGCTACGAGTACCCACACCAAACTCCATCAACACATCGATATCATTTGTTAGGCCAACTTGTGCGCCAATTAACCCATTCCATTTATCTTCTAGGTGCTGGTTAACTTCAAATTTTGCATCGCCAAGCGGGAAACCAATATCGCGCATATAACCACTAAAGGTTTGCTCCACGTTTTGATACATGGCCCCTACCCAAAGCTGTACATCACGATTGTTATATTCAGTGCGATAACCGACTCGTGGTGACACCACTATGCTGCTGATCTCACCGTCTAGAATATTTAGGCGAGTGTTGGTGTAGTTAACATCAAGCAAGGCAAACCAATTATCGATCCCGCCAACTAAGGTACCGCCCACGCCATAGGTAGTGCCCTTGAAATCCAATACAAAATCAAATGGAGGAGTTGTTGCATTGCAAGTGTCTGGCTTGCACATCCAAGGTGGCAACAATGAAGACCAATCTGCCTCAAGCTGCACATTTGCCACGCTGCTGCCTTTCGTGTGGCCAATCACGCCGTAAAGATTTAAAAAGGGCAAAACCCACATATCACCTCTAAGACTTAACGTTTCAGATTCTTGCTTGGCTTTACTCCCCTTTATGCTAAGCATATCGTCAAGTCCACCTGGCAAACCAGAGAACCCTACAGAGTCAACGACTAGCGGCTGGTCCATAGTCATATAGTTCAGGGTAAATCCGTAAGGCTTAGGTAACTCATGACCTAAATCGATTGCCTCTTGAGCCCAGATTGGAAACGTTCTGTCATAACGTGCTTGCAGTGGCTCTCGCTCAATTGACTGAGAAAACGCCGGAGATACAAAAAACAGCACTGAAAGTGCTGCCAAAATAGTCTTAATATTAAGCATGTATAGATTGAACCTTTACTAAAGATAAATATTGAATATTGCCCACTCAGATAGGGGCTTGTGCTGAACATCATGGCTGGAAACAAATTATTCAGCTTAATTATTGCTCATCAAGCTGAATTAAATCTGAAGTATTTTTCTGATGACGAATATTTTAGAGTATTAGCTCTAACCTTTGACAGATCATAACCTGTTAATCAACGAAAAACTAATCTGAAAAAATGCCAATAAAATAGACTTATTTATTGACCATTTAATCTATTGTTCATCGACTAAGTGAGAAAAGTCGCCCCCCGCCTTAGGATCAACCAAAGTAAAAGTTCTGCGGCTAATGTGCCGCTGCAATACAACATCAACCATGGTAGTTTGATCTGCTTGTAGCAATGCCTGCACCTGCTTTGCATCAGAGTGATATTCTGCTTCGCGGTAATAACACACGCCTTTATCTGGCCGAGGTATAACTCTAAAGCCTATTTTACCTTGTTGTACCTTAAACAATTTATCGGCATCGAAATAGAAAGTCATCACATGGTTATTTGTTTGATTCTTTTGCTTGTCGACCAAAAAACCCTTTGCAAATTGGTCAGGCGTAAACTCATCTCCAGATAGCCAAATAATATCAAAATCTTTTACAGCTAAACCGGCATCATCAACCACCCTAATCACCAGCATGCAACCGCGAAACCTGCGTTTACCGAGTAGAGAGTTTTGCATCAGGGTTGCAAGCAGCTGATACTGACTTTCATTAGCAACGGCCAAGCATTGAATAATACGTTGCGCCACCTGCTTTTTACTGGCATTACGCTTGCTAACCGACCCCATGATGCCTTTGCTTGAACCGCTATGGCTCGTATTGCTTAACACTTCAAAAGCCGTCTTGTAATTGGGTTGAACATGCTTCACTAAAGCGAGTTGGGCGATATTTACGGCATCAAACCCTGTAATGGTTTGTAGCGATTGCTCAAATAGCAAATAACTAAAGTTTAAGTTCGCTGCAGCCACTCGCACCACACCATCGGAGCCCGACTCCGCGGTATAGCTGTTGAGATAATCATAAAATTGCTTATCAATGCTCTCTCCAGTGAGCACAAAAGGCAGAGGCATGCCTGTCCCCCCAGCATACTCAAGCCACTGCCGATTTAGCTGATGTTGACCATCGCTCCCAAGCTCTAGCCAATCTAAAATACCTTGCCCAGGCTCTACCCCGGCAAAAAAGCTTTTAATACGACTAACTCGGGACTTTCCTAGTTGAGCTAGCGCCGAGCCATGGTTTGCAGGAGCAAGCATAATTAGATGTGTTAAAGGGCAAATGTTATTGCCAATTTCTGCAAAATACATCTGCAACCACTGCCTCATAACAGGTGCCCCTGTTGAGTGGGTAACAACCGCAAACGGTTTTTCCCCTAATAAATCTAACCTTGCTCGATTAAACGCGATTGCGAGATCTTCCAGCCTTACCTCATCATCAAAACTAATGTAGCGCCCAAGATGAATATGGTTAACAGTAAATTGGTTTTCGGGCGTCATTAGCTTAATTAACGCTTGCGGAAGCTGACCATAAGTATCTGTATTAGTCACTCCCCATCCATGAATAAAGACTAATTCCATTATCACCTCAACTGTAATTGGTTTGCCATTAAGCGACAAAAAGTATCAAAAAACCCTTGCTCGCAAAATATACACAGTATTATTTATTAAGCACTTACATCGCAAAACCAAATACCTATATAGCAAAATACTCAACATCAGTAATCGTTAATATCATTCAGTTATTATTCAGCAAGCCTGCCCTATGATGTGTCCAACAAAACGCAACACCCGAATTAATTTATCCTACATTGGAGCACAACATGAAAACTAAATCACTTATCTTAGCCTCAGTAATGGCAACAGCAATTTCAGCACCTACGATGGCAGCAGACTGGTTTGTTGGTGGCGGTGTTGGCGCCCAGCAAAACTCTTACAAAGGTTCTAGCCAAGCAAACGTAGACCCAGGCTTTAACGCTGAATACTTTAAAGAAACTGAAAATAATGTCATTTATGAAGCAAGAGCCGGTGTTTACCTAAACGATTCGAACCGTATCTACGGTACTTACTCTTACAATTCAGATGACTTCAGTCGTCAACAAAGCTTCTTAATGTCTTACGACTACTTAGTCGGTCTAGGCGATAGCAACAAACTTAACTGGTTTATTGGTGCAACCGCTGGTGTTAACCACATCAGCCCTGATACGAGTGCTGTGAGCTCGGACAACCGCTTTGTATGGGGTGGTCAAACAGGTTTAATGTATAAAATCAATGACCAGCTAAGCGCAGAAGTAGGCTACCGCTACCTGAAGCAAGATTACGATGTCAGCGTAACAAACCCAGTACCAACACCAATGAACATTGGTTCTACTGAATCAGCATCTCTAAATGATAGCCAGCAGCTATACATGGCTGTCGATTACCGCTTCTAAGCCCAATTGAACTAAAAAGCCCGCCACTAACAGTGTTAGTGGCGGGCTTTTTAGTTAAAACGTAACCAAGCAGTGATTAATGTATTTTCTCTACTCTTTCTACGACGGATTCGACTTGCGCCCACTTCTGGTAGGCTATCAACATCAATACTGCAGTTAACACCACAGCCCCCCACGCCCAGCTTGTTGCTACACCAACATTAAGCAATTGAAAACCGACTAACGCACTCATCGCAGCAATAATGGCAAACGGCAATTGAGTAATCACATGATCATGGGGCGCACAGCCAGAACTAGTCGCACTAATCACGCTAGTATCTGAAATAGGTGAACAATGGTCACCAAATACTGAACCCGCCATTACCGCACTTAAACAAGGCAATAACAGCGATGGTTCCACCGCGATAGCGACTTCTGCACCAATAGGGATCATGATGGCAAATGTGCCCCAGCTAGACCCAGTAGTAAACGCCATGATCGCACAAAATAAAAAGGTGCCAGCAACCAACACCTGTTGCGATAGGAATGCTTGAGCCCAGCCCGCAAGTAGCTTAGCCACACCAAGATCGGCAATAACAGCCCCTATCATCCAGGTAAATAACAAAATAAAAATCGCAAAACTAATGGTCCGCACACCTGATATAAGATCGCCCAAAAGCGCCTTTAAACTACGACCAGCCTGTTTCAGCATAAGCACTGCCAGCAGCGTGGCCAATAGGCAAGCATTGCGCATCGCAGTGCCAATATCGGCTGCCGTAATCCACTCGGTTAAACTATTACCTTGGGCATTGCTCGCACCTGAATACAAGGTTAAGCCAACAGATGCCAGTAATAACGTCACCATAGGCGACCCTAGCAACCAAGGGCTACCAACATCGACTTCATCGGCTGCAACAGGCTGTGTATCCGTAGCTGTATTAAACCCAATACCAAACCAGGCAATCAACAAAGACAACAAGATGACCGTAATCGCATAAAAGTTCATTTTAGCGATTTCAATAAATGACTCGAGCGGAGTTAATGGCAATAGCGTGATCCCAGCTAGAATCGCCATCACATATGGTCCCCAACTCGAAAAGGGCAACAAAGCACATAAAGGGGAAGCGTTTGAATCCACCAGATAAGCAATTTGCTCACGCGACATATTGTAGCGCTGACTTAAAGGCTGACAGACATGACCTACTGCTAAGCAGCTAAAAATGCCATCAATAAATACCACCCAACCTAGAAGCACGACACCTATTCTTGCCTGACGACCACTTTTAATACGGTGATATAACCAATCTGCAAATTGTTTTACTGCGCCGCCACGCGCAAGCAGTTGGGTCATCATTCCCAATAGCAACATTGCTGCTAACACGTTCAAGTGCCATGCTTGCCATTGCCCATCACGATAAAACTGCGACCAAGTTTTGTCTGCCATATACACGGCGGTATCAGGCAAACTGAACCCGGTCAGGATAAGGGAACCTGAAACAATACCTACGCCTAAAGCAACTAAAGTTTTACGGATTATCAGCGCTAAACTCAGTGTTAACAGCAGGGGAATCAAGATCAGCAAGCAGTCGTTCATCACTCAGATCCAACAAGAAATAAATAGAAGAATACTAACGACTTAGTAATAAGCGCAAAAAAAAACCTTTTGCGCTCACTTTGTCGCCTCTTTTTTGTTCATTTAGCATAATTAACTATTCAGCAATAGCACGTCACTGCTAGAATCGGAGCTATCATCTCGCTATTAAAGGGACTCCCCATGAGCCTAGAACTATTATCGAAATTGGAAACAAAAATCCAAGCTGCGCTAGAAACAATCGAGCTACTAAAAATGGAGCTTGAAGAAGAGAAGCAGGCAAGCAGCAGCTTGTCAGAGCAGAACCAACAGCTAAAGCAAGAACTTGCCTCTTGGAATGAGAAAGTTACTGGTCTAGTGGGTCTACTCAACGACGAAGTAAACTAATAAATTTCAAAAACGTTATGCCATTTGCATCTCGTTATTCTGAGACTCAATTAACTCATTGAGCTCTAAAATAGCCTGCTTAACTTTAGGCAGGCTTTTTCTTGGCAGTAAAAACCTTCCCTTATCGAATTCGAGTCGACCTAGATCCTTTACCCAGATCACCCCAGTTAGAAATATGCGCGCGTGTTTTACAATTAGCTTTGGTGCATAGACAGGAAAAACTCTCACAAGACCTCCCGACAACTTTGATTGTTGTTATTAATTTTTAGTTGGACACGCTTTTTACCATGAGAGTTTCATTTATTTGAGCATTTAATTGTAAATTTTTGAATCAGAATGTTATCGAAAATAAATTACGCTTGCCAATCAAATGCATAACTCTAGTTTACAATTTGCAGTGATTATTTATTGACACTCTAGTGTTTTCTGACAACGAGTAATTTTAACAAATTGGTGCAACAACCTAGTTAAACCACCGCCATCATCCTTTGAGTATAAAATGCTCACCTGCGACGAAAGTTTCACTGCAATACTTATCTCTTCAGCTTTCCACATATTACAGGCACAAAAAAGGAGCCCTTAGGCTCCCTCTTCGATTCAATCAATTATTACTTTGTGTTGCTTACTTCTGCGTCGCTAAGTAATAAGCGATATCTAGCAGCTCTTGATATGACTTAATCGCACCGGTTTCAACGCGGTACTTACCATTTACAACAAGCGCTGGAACACCTGCAATCTTTGCGTTTTCAGTGTCACGCTTCATCTTTGACATCTGTGCATTCACCATAAAAGACTTCGCAGCAGCATCGAACGCTTTAGGGTCAACACCATTTACAACGAATAATGCCTTAATGTCATCAAGATTAGTGAAGCGTTGCTTCTTATCCTGAATAGCTGAAAACAGCGCGTGCTCCATTTTCTCTTCAATTTTTAGCTGATGCGCAATAGCAAATGCACGTGACATTTCTACGCCCATTTCACGGCCAATAAATTCAACATGATTCTGCTTAAAAGTGACGCCTTCTGGAATTGTTGCCTTGATCTTTGGCACTTGCTCTTTAGCGAACGTATAACAATGTGGGCAATAGAATGAGAAGAACTCAGCAATTTCTGGCTTAGCAGTGCCTGGGCCTTCATTAATAACCGTATAGTGCACACCTTCTTCATACTGAGCAGCCATTGCTGCCATCGGTGCCATCAATAGTGCAAATGCAACCAATAACGCTTTTTTCATTTAACTTCCCCTCGATGCGAATTTTGCATCTCGCTAATAATTTGGACATAACATAATGTGCTTTGGAGTTGACCTCAAGCGCAAAAGTTCATTTTTCTGTTACAAAATAAATGGCTGACGGTGTTTAAAATCAATATTGTGGCGTCAAACTCAACGGCGTTTCATCTAATGCAGCCAACTGCTCTTTAAAGGCCAATATTTGCTGCTCCCAGTACTTATCTTCTGCAAACCAAGGGAAGTTCATTGGAAAAGCCGGGTCGCCCCAGCGGCGGCTTAACCAAGCATTATAATGCAGCATTCGCATGGCTCGGAGCGGCTCAACCAGTTTAAGCTCACGACTATCAAACTCGCAGAACTCTTCATAGCCTTCAAGTAACACTTCCAGCTGCAAGAGTTGTTGCGGTCTATCACCAGCTAGCATCATCCAAATATCTTGTACCGCGGGTCCCATTTTAGCGTCATCTAAGTCAACAAAGCCCGGACCGTCTGGCGTCCATAAAATATTACTTGGATGTAAATCACCGTGCAGGCGGATTGATTGATACTGATCCGGTAACCAAAGCGCTGTCGCTTTTTCTAAGATTTGCTCCACCACAGTAAAATAAGGTAATTCAAGGCTAGCAGGAATGTGCCCAGAGCCCTTAAGCCATGTTAACGACTCCTCGCCGAGTAACTTTGGTGACATCACATCACGATAAACAAACTCAGCTTGCTTTGAGTATTGGTGGATACGACCAATAAAACGCCCCACTTGCTCTAGTTGATCAAGGTTGTCGACTTCAAAGGCTCTGCCACCAATTGAAGGAAACAGCGCAAATCGAAAGCCTTGAAACTCATGCAATGACTTACCATCGATAATCACAGGAGTCGCAATCGGCACCTCCTGCTCAGCCAGCGCCGCAGAGAAGTCATGTTCCTCTTGAATTTGAGCATCACTCCAACGTTCTGGGCGGTAAAACTTCACCACATAACGTTGTCCTCTGTCGCAACGGAACTGATACACACGGTTCTCGTAACTGTTTAACGCCAGCAAACCGGTTTCAGGGTAAATCCCCAATGTTTCAATCGCCGTCAAGATTAAATCGGGGGTTAAAGCCTGATAATGAAACGCTGAACTCGACTGCTCTTGTGGTACTTGGGGAGGGGTTATATTCATATCGTTTTACTCAGTTACCCATGGCCTAGCAAAAGCGAGGTCATTAAAAATACGAAAGTAGCGCTAGGGCTAAATCTGGTAAGGCTTCATTAATTCAGCCAAATAAACCAGCACATCAAACTCATCTTCTCTGTCGGTCGATAACCAACAGATGTCACCATAAAACTCATAATTCAATTGCAGATGTGTTCCCTCAAACTCGAGCAACCACTGGTGACGATCTGCGCCCCATTGCCTTTCAACGACTCGGCAATCAATCGCTTTAGCAAAAGGTTCTGCGAACAACTCAAACTGCTCAAAATCAATATCAGCCTGCACCGCTAACGTTAAGGTCTCGCGATCTAATTTAATTGAGATTAATTGCATTAGTTTACTCTTATTATTGTATTTGTATCGACAAACATTACCTTGCGATTTAACTACTACAAGACATAATTAAGCCTTGGCCCCAGTCAGGTGGACGTTTGGCTAAATGCGCAAACTCAGCCTGTTCATTAAAAGGATTTTTCAGCACTTGCTGCAGCTCATGTAGCGGAGTGAGGTTGCCTTCTTCAACCGCAACGATTGCCTCTTGAGCTAAATAATTACGCAAAATATATTTAGGGTTAACTTGGTTACGTTCTGCTTGCCATTGCGCCACATCCACGACTTTTCCCAGCCGTTGCTGATATGCCTGATACCAAGTATCAAAACCATTAACATCGATAAAATCATCCCGTAAAGCAGAGGTGTTTGCGTTAGGGTCGACACTGCCGAATCGGCGCCATGTATTGGTATAATCTAACTGGTTTCGTTCCATCAAGCGGGTAAAACCGCCCATTAACTCTAAATCTAGGTTGTCTTGCGCTTCAGTCGAGTCACCGACGACTAAGCCAAATTTGGCGCGCATTAATGTTAAATACTCTTGTACTAGCACCACTTGATACTGGTTCAGCGCCGCGACTAAATCATCCGATGGGATGATAGGTGACAATGCCTGAGCCAAGCGCTGCAAGTTCCACAGCCCTATACCAGGTTGCTGACCAAAGGCGTAGCGTCCTTCTGGATCAGAGTGATTACAAATAAAGTCTTCTTTAAAAGTATCGAGAAAAGCGAAAGGACCGAAATCAAAGCTATCACCAAGTATCGACATATTGTCGGTATTCATTACACCATGAGCAAAGCCCTTTGCTTGCCAATGAGCAATCATCTTAGCGGTATTAGCGACAACACGGGTAAACCAGGCCTTATATCCTGCCGCATCACAACTAAGCTCTGGATAGTGCTGCTTAATCGTAAAATTAAGTAGCTGTGTTAGCTTGTCTGGCGCACCACGTTCACTGTGACAAAAATATTCAAAATGGCCAAAGCGTATATGACTTTTAGCCAAGCGCACAGTAATCGCCGCCGTCTCTTGGGTTTCACGCCATACCGGTAAGTCCGATCCAATAACGGCCAGTGCACGAGTTGTAGGAACGTGTAGATGATGTAAGGCTTCAGAGACTAAAAACTCTCTCACAGCAGAGCGCATAACAGCTCGACCATCGCCGTGACGCGAATAAGGGGTTGGACCGCCGCCTTTTAACGCCACGTCCCAAGCCCCTTGCGGACCAAGTGCCTCACCTAAAATAATAGAACGACCATCACCTAGCTGCGGTGAATACCCCCCAAATTGGTGACCACTGTATACTTGGGCGTAATAGCTTGCCCCATCGACTGCAGCATTAGCTGATAAGCCTTGCAACAAAGCTTCTGAAGGCGCATCAATATTAATTAAATCGGCCGCATCTTGGCTCCAGGCGAGCCAATGTGGATTACTGATCCCAAGCGGAAAGACCTGCGAATAAAACTCTGGAAGTTGCTCAAAAAAGTCCTGTTTTAACTGCATGTTATTCCAATCCTATAAGTAATGGTTCAGTTCTGCGCCGCTTAGCAGCACAACTCATATTGCCATATTTTTACACAGCTAAGCGAATTAAGATTTAATATTGCAATAGATATTACCGATATATAATGCCCAGCATTAAGCTATTATTCTTCAGAGTTAACCACTTGCTGACACGTCAATGACTTGTCATCAGCCTCACACATATAACCACAAACATAACTGCCGTTATCGTTGCCACTCAGACGTATCAAGCCTTTCCCTTTAGCATGGCATTGTTCAATGCTCTCGTAATAGCCATTAATAAATGACGCCGACTCAGCCACACTTGGTTTACTTTGCTGATCAGGGTAATAAAGTAGTGTCCACTCAGGCGATTCAATACAAGCGGTTAAACCAAAACCGGCTACCACAAGTAAACATAGAGATTTAAAATTCATAAAACCAAGCCTATTTAAGATAAAAGAAAAGGCGAAGTCCGTCTGGAGTTCGCCTTCTTGCTAACCATTGCGCTAATTCTACACCGCTTAGCTAATGATTGATTGTGCTTCGCAGATTAATTTTTAGCTGATTAACCCGCTTTGTTAGCCTTTGCTTTAGCCTTTTCAATTCGTACAATTCGCCCCGCAAAACCGGTAACAGTGCCATCAGTAAGGCCATACTCTATCGCCGTTTTACAAATTGAAACCGCACTATCGAATTGACCATTGTCATTAAGCAGCGTTGATAAGTGCATCATGCCTGTCCCCTTAACTTCTGCATCAGGATTATCGGTTTTAACCGCTTGAATATAGCCGGCAAAAATTTCGAGATAACGTTGACAAAGCTCTGCGCCGTACTCCACATATTCGGCATTTTTACGCTGTTTATAACACTCTGCTATTGCTGCAGTTAACGCAAGGTGCTGCGCTGTATTGCCCTGTGCGGCATCCAGTTCTGCTAGCGCAGTAGCTAACTTAGGATTTGCCCAAGCCAGCTGCTCAGGTTCAACAGCCTGTATAGGTGCAGCTTCAATCACTGGCTCAGGCGTTACAGCCGGCTCAGCTATCACTTCTTCGACTTTTGTTTCTACCTTGGTTTCTACCTTAGTTTCGACCGCTTTGTTAACCTCTGCAACAGCTTCATGCTCTTCAGCTTGCTTATCTAGCTTGATAGCCTCAGCAGGCATTTCAGATTCAACCTCAACCTCAACCTGAGGGGTTGCAAGCTCTGCTTTTACTTCGGTCTCGGCTGCTTTTTCTTCTGCTGGCTCAGTAATAGGCTCAATGGTTACAGCCTCTGCGGCTTGCTGTACGTCAGGTTCGGTATCCTTAGATTCAAAACTAACACCTTCAACCGTAGGCGTAGCGACTGGCTCCGATTGCTCAGGGGTGATATCTTTCATCTCTGATTCTGCTACAACAGCTTTAGGTTTTTCCTGCTCTGTTGCTTGCTTTCTTTCAGACTTTGCCGCCTTTTGAGTTCGCACATACAGATAAACACCGATTACAATCAATACTATAATGACTATCTCTTCCATTATCTTCCACCTGGTTTGGCTATAAAACACACCCTGCAAGCAAGGTTAAGCTGCAAAAAATGCGCAAAAAACAAACATTATTAATAATGCATTGTCTTGTCTAATATCAAGTATTTATATCTCTTTTTTAATCGGGTATCAAAAATATTCGCTTTTTGGCGGCCTCAAAACATAAATACACGCCTATTTTAGCTTTGCTGACAAGCCAAGCTTTCAACAGGCATAGGCCTAGCTAAATAATACCCTTGTACCAAGTCCACACCACTATTAGCTACAAATTCATACTCTTGCTGAGTTTCCACTCCTTCAGCAACAATTCTGCAATTGGCGATATGACCCAGTTTTGCAACCAACTGGTAAACCTCACGCCCTTTTGTCGATGATGCATCAAGCAATAACGATCTATCAATTTTCACTTTATTGAATGGGTATTGCAGTAGATGCGGAAATGACGCATAACCAGAACCAAAATCATCCATAGAAATGGCAATATTTTTTGCTTGTAACTCCGTCATAACTCGAGTTAAGTAAACCTTGTCGCTTAACATCGCCTCTTCAGTGATTTCAATTTCGATCTTAGAAGGACTCACTCCGTGATGTTCTAATCTAGCCAGCAGATGGTTAACAAAATCAGCTTGCTCAATGGAGGCCACTGAGACGTTAATCGCCACACGTCCACCAAGGGGCAAATGGATTTTCTGTATATCACTCAGCACCAGTTCAATCACTAACTTATCTAGCAAGGGCATCGCCTTGAGCAACTGAAAGTCTGCGATAAATGTTGGCGGACACAGCTTACCACTGTCATCAATATAGCGGATCAAGGCTTCGTAGTTAAATTGCTGTTGATTCTGCAGCGACTGGATCTTTTGATAAAACATCACCAACTGACCTTGCCTTAAAATCTGCGCCACCTGTTTCTGCGCCGTAGACTGGGTAATATTGTCGTTGGCTGAATCTCTAACACTACGCAGCACATTACTAAAAATAGCCCCCTCTGCAGCCGAAAAACGGGTGCTTGGATCAACCGAAACAAAGTCTCTACCTGAGTAAGCAAGATAAAAAGGCCGGTATATAAAGATGCCTACAATGATCACCACCACTTGCAAAATTGCGCCATCAAACTGCTCCCCCATGGCAAAGTAACCACTAAAAATCGGCGGGGTGAGCCAATTTACGATACTGACAATAGGCGACACTATCCCTAGTGAAATACAAGCATAAACAATCACAAAGCTGACTAAGGGCACCAAAATAAATGGCACAATCAAGATTGGGTTAAACAGAATGGGTAAACCAAACAGCAGCACTTCGTTAATATTAAACATGACCATAGGAATCGCGACCACGGCAAGCATCCTATGGTTATATTTTTGACTAAATATCAATACACACAACAGCAAACTAATACAGTTACCCGATCCCCCCATAGACAAGAACGCATCGTAGAAACCTTGGCTAATCACATTGAGCGATGCCTCACCCGCGGTCCAGGCGTCTATATTACTCATGGTGTCGGCATAGATTTGCTGCTTAACGGCGAACAGCATATTGTGGCCATTAATGCCTACTGCCCCCAAAACTCCTAGCAAAGTTTGGTATAACAGCCCCCCTGTAAAAGTCAGCGGATCTAAACCAACAGATAAGATCCCTGCTTTCACATACGCCCCGAGGTAAATCACCAATTGTGAGAGCACGATGGCTATTAATAAAAAACAAAAAATATGACCAATGTATTTTATTAATCGAGACGCAAAATCGAATGAATTAGGATCAAGTAGACGGATCGGGAAAAACTTATAATATGAGTAAGTCACAATGGCACTTAATAGCGCCAGCAATGGATTGTTTGGCAAAGTAAAGCTAGCTGAAAAGCCTAGATTACCGAAGGATAAAATGTAAAACAGCACTAAGGCGTAAATAATAAAAATCGCACTCGAGGCATTAGTTTTTTGGGCTAAGTAATAGCTTGCAACAATACAGAATGTAGTTGGATAAAGATTGATCAGTATGTTCGCAACATAAAACATGAGTTTTGAAACATAATCTAGCTCTAACAAATTAAATGCATGCCCTAGCAACATAGCTAACGAGTTAGCTAATGTGATTGGTAGCAGCAATAATGCTATTGCTGCTAAATCGGACAGGTAAAGTTTAGAACCCTGGCTCCAATTTGACACTCTCGCAGAGATGTTGCTTAAAATCATGCGTAAAAACCTTGGATTAAATCCCAGAAAAAGCATACGGTAAGCGCGTTCATATTATGAACATTCTCATCATGACGGTTTTGTCGGAGTAAATATACATTTTCCATAACCCAACCTTAAAAGCGTACCGCTAGGCCTAATTTATAACGCGCTTCACCTTCAGCACTAAATACCGGGTAGTTATTTTTAAATTCTGGCTTCACATCAGCAGACTCCGGCGCTACACCTAATTGAACACTGTCTGCAGCCAATAAGTTAACCACTTCAAACGTCAAGGCGAGATAGTCGGTAACATGGTAAGCACTACTAAAATCCACCGTCCCGTATGCCTGATGCTCTCGATTGCCGTAGTAACCAGGAAGCTCACGGATCATATATTCACTGCGCCAGTTGTAAGCCAGACGAGTAGAAAAATCATCAGTCTCATAGTAAGTCACCAAATTAACAGTATGCTTAGACGAATCAGAAAACACACCAAGCTGATCGGGATAATAACTCGCTGGAGCATCTGAATCGGCAAAAGTATAATTCACCGCATAGCCAAGACCATTGTCAAAACTACTCTGTAACTGCAGTTCAATACCTTGTATATGCCCCCCGGAGCCATTCTTTTTGGTCGACACAGTCCAGTTGTCGTCACCGGTATCAGGATCAACAATACCAATGCTTTGATCTAGCAGTTGCTCAGATGTCACGAAAGAATCGATACGCTTAATAAAATAGGTCGCAGCTAGCAAACTTTGGGAGTTAAAGTACCATTCTGCGCCCAATTCAGCCTGTGTCGCTTGAAAAGGATCAAGTGCGACATTACCTTTATCAACGACTTCATTATTTGGAATTCCATCAGCAAAGCCCGCAAGCGCCGAGGAAGCAAACATATCGTCATAATTAGGGCGAGAAATCACTTTAGCCGCTGCAGCACGAATAATCACACTATCACTTATGTGATAAGCAAGATTAATGCTCGGCAGTATGTCACGATAATGCCCCTGCAAAGTACTGAGCTCATCCGCATATTGCCCATCAGCGTTAAGCTGGTAAAAGTCAGACGCGACATGTGTTTCAACATAGCGTAACCCCATGTTTCCTCGCCAACGCTCAGACTCAAAGTTCGCCATAACATACACAGCTAAGTTCTCTTCCTTAATGGTGCCATAACCCGATTTATAAACCTGACCTTCACTATCGAAGTGACTGATTGCCGCTTTAGCATCATTGAGCATTGCATCGAAAATGGGCTTTGGCAGCACAAACCCACCACCGGATGACACAGTGCCAGAGTAATAGGCGGATGCATGCTTTGCCATCACATTAGGGTTAACTATCCCTTCAAAAGACTCTTGCTTCACATCGTGGTCAGCCCAGCTTACTCCCATTTTAAATGCACTGATTAACCCCAATTCGACTGGCAGCGTAAAGTCCAACTTAGCATAGGTCTCTTGATCCGAGTTGGGCTGCTTGCGCAGCGACCAGCTTTCAGGGGCTAACGGGCCATTAAAGTCATCCGCATCAAATGTTTTGTCTGCGATATCAATATTGATCACATCCCCGGTAGCATCATAAGTACCGGCAAAATCACTGGCTTGACCTAACCAAAAGCCATAGTTTGCAGTGGTATTGGTGCCACCTTCAGATTGCGTGTTACCCAGCAGGCCTTCCAAGGTAAAATGATCATTTTCATAGGTAAAGTCTAAATCGTAAGTGTTTGAATCCATGCTGGCTTCTCGCACCCAAGTTTGTGCCCAGCCGGGATTAACATCATCAGCATCGCGACGATAGAAAATACAAGTTCCCGCTTCATTTCGTTGCTCACAAGCGGCATCTTTATCATCGGGAAACATCAGAAAAAGCGAGGTATTAGCGTTGTTTGCCTGCATATCAAGCCGCATCACATCTAAACCAAACAACAGGTTATCGCTTGCCTGATATTGTATTGCGGCATTGAATGCTGTGCGCTCACGCTGCTGCTCAAATGTGGTTGGCACAATATCACCCCAACCTATTTGCGACTCGATACCATTACGTTGATAACGTGTCTGTGCATCTGCGACAGCCAACAATACCCCAAAACTTTCATCCCTGCTCTTCCAGCTGTATAAGCCTGAGAACTCCGGATCGACTTGCTCCGACACGCTGCCATAATCTTGATGGGTGCTAAAGAAAATAGAGTTGGCTTCTAAGTCCAGTGGTTTGCGGCTATTAATGATGACCGTACCACCAACCCCACCTTCGGCAATATCAGCCTGTGATGACTTATATACCTCAATCTCGCCGACCATTTCGGGCGGTAAAAGTGAGTAATTAAAACTACGATCGGTTGCCTGTTGATCAAACCAACCCGTTGAAGCAATAGTGTGCCCGTTTAACAAAGTGCTGGTTAGCTGATTCGACGCGCCACGAATTGATACCTGCTGCCCTTGACCAAATTGACGGTTAACCGCAACACCGGGCACTCTAGCTAACGCCTCAGCCACATCACTATCAGGAAATTTACCGATATCTTCGGCCTTCACCGTATCAATGACGGCGTCAGCAAATCTTTTGCTATTAATTGATGCTTTCATCGAAGCCAGGATCCCACGCACCTCAATGATTTCAATTGAATCTTCTGCAGTAGGATGATGAAGTTGAGCTTGCACCCAAAAAGTCGGTAATAGGCTACTTAAAAGGGCTATAGCCAGTCGTTTATAACCTTTGGCGATCAATGGAGCTATCCCCCAAAGCTGTAATGCGGGATGTTTATGAGTATTAATTATCATTTTTAAGGTGGTGTCACATGTATTAACTACGGCGCTTTATCTAGCACAACGCAAACATCAGAAGTCACCAAGATAACTTCTGCGTATAAAACGAATTATTTTGATGCCTGTAGACTTACAAGCGACTTAAGGAAGGTGCATTGGAAGTTAACTATCATCTTTGCTAGCCATCAGCCTTATGTTTAGCCCTACTATAAAAGGCAATAGCTCAAAATATGTCTTACTAAAGTAAGCTCCAGTTTCTAGTTTTTTATGCAGCAAGAATATCCAAGCAGTCACCGGTAACTGCTTGCTTATATTACTTAATGATTTATCCAGAAACGTTACAGCATAGAAATGCCGCGGCGGATTTTAAGCCAGCCTGAATCACTCTGACAAGCGTAATTTATCCTTCTGCAGCATAATCTCGATTTAAAGCAACGACAGGCTATCAATTGCCGTTAATCGCGCGAGCTAAAACCACTATTTTGTGCACATCTTCAAAGTTTCACGCTTATATTTTGTCAGTCCATACTAAGCCTCTTATTATACTAATAACCCAGTAACCTAGTAAGGTATCTCATGGCTTTTGAACAACTTCTCAGTGGCAAACTTCTCCGTGAATTTGAAACTATTTCGGCTATGGTGAAAATCTACTGTAAAGCACATCATAAAGATGCTGCTTGTCACCCTTGCTCTGCATGCCATGAATTTATTGAATACGCTCATATTCGTTTAGATCGTTGCCCTTACGGCCAAGAAAAACCAACTTGTAATAAGTGCCCTGTTCATTGCTATAAACCTCATATGAAAGAAAAAGCCCGTGAAATTATGATTTTTGCAGGCCCTAGAATGCTAATCCCTCATCCTATTATGGCGATTAAACACTTAATGTCTGAGCGTAAAGATGCACCGGGTAAACCACCAAAATCCCATTCAAACCGCCACCAGCGCCTTAATTTAAACGATAAAGAATAATCTTTAACGTCTCCCTATAAGTTACTCAATAACTAAATCTTATTGGCATTTACCTCTGTATTTGCCATCGGCTTGCTGTATCGAAAATTCACTACTAGACTTTTGAAAAGTAAAAGGACTTATTTGGACCTGAGGCTAATTTAGCTTAGCAAAACGATGCAGCACGGAGGCTGAAAGTTTGAGCAAAGAAATACTACTCGTTGAAGATAACAAGGTCATGCAATTGCTGATGACTAATAAGCTGTCTTCGAGAGGCTATCAGGTCGTCACAGCCATCAATGGCATTGATGCACTTAACCAGCTTAAACAACACCCCTCTATTCAGCTGGTATTAAGTGATTGGATGATGCCCGAGCTCAACGGCATCGAATTATGCTTTCACGTAAAATCTCCCGATTACGATCGTTATATTTTCTTCGTCCTCCTCTCTGGCCGCGATGATGAGTCCATTGTTGAGGGCATCAATGCCGGTGCTGATGATTTTGTTGCCAAAGAAACCAACATTAACGAACTCGATGCGCGACTCAAAGCCGGTTTTAGGACCTTAGAACTTCACAATCAATTAGTGGCTAAAAACATCGAACTCGATCGTGCCTATGCCACGATTCACCAAGATCTAGATTCAGCCAATACGCTTATTCAACGCATGCTACCTCGACAAACGACTTTTCCTGGCATGGAGCTGTATTACACCCACGTTCCGAGTGCCCAAATTGGTGGTGATATGCTCGGGTGTATGCAACTAGACGAAGAACATGTCGCCATTTATCTGTTTGATGTAGCAGGGCACGGGGTTGCCTCAGCGCTGATGTCTTTTGCTATTCAACAAAGTATCAGCGCCAATACCGGCACCCATTCAAATGTAAAAAGTAAAAAAGATACCGATCCATTTTATATGCTAAGGGATCCGAGTGAAGTCCTATCAAGGCTTAATCAAAGCTATCTCAGCCAAGATAATAACAACCTCTACTTCACTATGGTTTATGCCGTACTCAATATCCGCAATGGCACACTCAGCTATGCTAGCGCAGGTCATCCCCCGATGATCTGGCTGCAAACCGAGCGACAATCTTCCAGCTTTATTGAGCAAGACAGTTTTGTCGCCGGCATGTTTGATTTTGCCTCCTATAAAACAGAACAAGTACAACTAAGCCCAGGTGACCGTATCTTTTTATACTCAGACGGCATCACTGAAGCAGAGTCCGCAGATAACCAACAATACTCTGAGGCTGGGCTAAAAAACTTAGTAGAGCAACTCGCCCCAATACCTGCGAAAGAACAAACCGAATCCATAGCCAATATCGTTAAAAACTGGTGTGACATTGAACAGTTTGATGACGACATCAGCCTATTAGCCTTTGAGTGGAAAGGGAATTAAAGAGGAAATACCATGCAATTTGAAATTATAGAAAAAGGTCAATATACGGTTATTCAAGTTAATTAAGCGAGATTCGACGCTAAACTTGCTCCCTCTTTTCGTGAACAACTTGAGTCAAACAAAGTCAGTATTCGCGAACACTTGGTTTTAGATCTAGGCAATGTTCGCTTTATGGATAGCAGTGGACTCGGCGCAGTAATGGGGGCATACAAGATGCTTCGAAATACCAAAATAAGCATCGTAAACCCACAAAAACCCATATTAGATCTGTTAAAGCTCACTCGTATGGACAAGCTTATTTTAAGTCATCCAACTATCGAAGCCGCCGTAGCAGCAACAGCATAAAAGAGGGACGCGTAATGAAAGGAATGATACTCGCCGCAGGGAAAGGCACTCGCATAAAACCTATCTCTTCCGCTATTCCTAAGCCAATGGTGCCAATCTTAGGCAAACCTGTAATGGAGTCTATGATTCAACTCTTTGCTAAACATGGCATCGATAAAATTGTGGTCAATACTAGCCATTTAGCAGAAATCATCGAAAACTACTTTGGCGACGGTCACCACTTCAATGTGCAACTTTCATACTCCTATGAAGCCAAAGAAGTTGAAGGTGAGTTTATTACGCAAGCGCTAGGCAGCGCTGGCGGGATGCGCAAGATCCAAGACTTCTCTGGCTTTTTTGATGAAACTTTTGTGGTGGTTTGTGGCGATGCCTGGATCGATCTCGACCTAAAAGAAGCCATAGAACATCATAAAAAACATGGTGGGCTCGCCACCATTATTACTCGCGAAGTTGAAAGCTCTGAAGTGAGTAAGTACGGCGTTGTCGTTACCGACAAGTATAATCAGGTCACCAGCTTTCAAGAAAAACCCGCCGAAGAAGAAGCGCTCTCAAATAAGATTAATACTGGTATTTATATCTTTGAACCCGCCATCTTTGACTTCATCCCTAAAGATATCGAATTTGATATCGGTAGTGATTTATTTCCTCTTCTGGTGGAAAGGCAAGCTAATTTCTATGCCGTCAACATGGACTTTCAATGGCTTGATGTCGGTAAGGTCAAAGATGTTTGGGAAGTCACCAGCGACATACTTAATGGCAAGGTAAAGGGATACCCGATCCCCGGCACTCAGGTTACTCCTGGCGTTTGGGTCGGTATCAATACTCGAGTCGATATCAGTCAATGCAAAATCACTCCACCAGTCATTATTAGCAGTGGTTGTGAAATTCAAGATGGTGCCACCATCATAGGGCCTGCCGTGATTGGCGCTAACTGTAAAGTTGAAAGTAAGAGCTTGGTGAGTAACACCCTCATTTGTGATTATATTCACTTAGCTGACGACGCCTATATTGTGAATAAAACCATGTTTGGTGATTACTTGCTAGGCCATGATGGTTACACCCAAGTGCTAGAAGATTGCCAATATGTGCACATCCTAAAAAATCGCAATGTGTCTCGACCTTTACTCGGCAGAACCGGATTAGGTTCAATATACAAAGAAGAGCCTCTGCGACTTACACCAAGCACCACTCCGCTACAACAAGTTAAATAGGGAGCCTCAAGTGCAGACAAGGACGTTTCACAAGCAGTATTCATGTAGCTTAGATGCTTCACGTATGGTCGCTGCTGATATTGTGCCTTTTTGGCAACAGCTCAACATTGACGTATGCATTGCAGGCCAAATGGAGCTGTGCTTAGTCGAGTTAGTGAATAATGTATTTGAACATGCCTACGGCAATACTGAAGGTGCGGCGTTCGATATTACTTCCCAGCTCAGCATTGAAGTATCGGATTATGGCAGCCCAATGCCACCTGACATTCTAAAAAACCTTCCAACGGCAGATTTTATTGAACCCCTAACAGATGACCCATCAACGTGGTTGCAAAGCAAAAGAGGACTCAAAATCATCCTGCAACTGACAGATTCAATGGAATACATATCAGATAAAAGCAAAAACACATTCAAACTCTTGAAGAAAACCAGCTAAACCTACAGTGAGTTATAGAGCTATCAGTATCAATATGGAGAGCAGCTAGATGGATTTTTACTTCAGCGAGTTTGAAAAGCGTAAACCGCCACAAGCGACGCCTTATAGTCTGCCAAGAGAGCTGCTCTATCAATACCTAGCAACCTGCAATATTTGCCTCGGTTTATGGTACTTAATTTGGCGCTGGGGCTTTGCTTTAAACTATGACGCCATGTGGTTTTCGCTACCATTGGCTTTTGCCGAGTCATGCGCATTTATCGGCACAATTTTATTTACTTTTAATCTTTGGAAAACCAAAGACGAACCGCAAAAAAGCCCACCTAGCTCTATCAATCAATGTATCAAAGAGCCAATGGATGACAGGCCTATAAGTGTCGATATTCTATTTCCCACTTATGATGAAGAGCCAGAGCTAGTCGCTTTGAGCATTAAAGATGCGCTCAAAGTAGCCTACCCACACAACATTGAAATGCGGATCTTCATTCTCGATGACGGAAAAAGACCCGAAATGGCGCAACTAGCTGCAGCTCTCAACGTTGAATAAATTACTCGAGACAACAATATTGGCTACAAAGCGGGTAACTTAAGGAATGCCTTAGAGCAAACCTACGGCGATTTTATTGTTATCTGCGATGCTGATACTCGCCCCTTCCCGACCATGCTAGCTAACACCTTAGGTTATTTTAGAGATCCCGATGTTGCATGGGTGCAAACTCCACAATGGTTCTTTGATCTCCCCGCTGGTGAGCGTTTACCTTTGTGGCTAAAGCGTCGCTTAGGCACGCCATTTGGCTGGCTCGGCAGTGCTTTCGAAAAACTATACGGCCCTGTCACGTTAGGTAAAGACCCATTCGCCAATGACCCACAAATGTTTTACGACGTCATTCAGCGTCGACGTAATTGGGCTAACGCTTCATTTTGCTGTGGCGCAGGCTCAATTCACCGCCGAGAAGCTGTTATGGAAGCGGCTCTACGTAGCTATAGCCAGCAAATTAGCCAAGAACATGACGCGGTAGAAAAACAAATCCGTAAGCTGACTAAAGAGAAACAAATCGATAGCAGTATCTCCAGTAACCTGCGGCAAGAGATCATCTTCGATACTGAATTTACTCCCTATAAGTTCCATGTGTCAGAAGATATCTATACCTCACTCATTCTGCATAGTGATACTGAACGTCAATGGCGCTCTATTCAGCACCCGCAGATAGAAAGTAAAATGCTCTCTCCACAAGATTTACAAAGCTGGACCGTTCAGCGTTTTAAATACTCCGGCGGCTCGATTGATATCTTTATGAACGATAACCCTTTGTTTAAAAAAGGCATGAGTCTCAAACAGAAGTTTATGTATGGAGCGAGCTTCTGGTCCAATTTATCGGCCATCTGGAATATCATTTTCCTCGCCTGCCCCATTGTTTACTTTCTCACTAGCATCGCGCCGGTGAGTGCCTACGACACCACTTTTTATATGCACTTTCTCCCCTTTGTGATCACAGCTGAACTGGCCATGATGGTTGGGACTTGGGGTATTGCTGGGTATCAGGGAAAAACCAATTTCTTATCGTTTTTCCCTGTCAATTTAAAGGCTTTGTGGACGGTATTAAGGGGCAAAAAAATCAGCTTCCCCACCACGCCGAAAAGCCGACAGCAAGGACGATTTTTACACTTAGTGCTCCCACAAATTGCAGTTCTAGCATTAAGTGCTGGCAGCATGGGGTTTGCGTGGTACGCCTATAGCGCACAGCTATTTGGCGACTATTCACTCGGCGGCTTAATTCTAAATAGTTTTTGGGCCTTAAATAACATGATGGCGATGTGGGGGATGATTGCCGCAGCTTGCTGGTCACCACCAGCATCTAATGAACCCAGCCAAGTAAACGTAGAGGAGTTAAATTATGGAATCGACTAGCTCATGGGTTAAAGCGCGCCACCACATTGTATTTTTAGCCGGTCTTTTTACCGCTTTAGTCATTGCCTTTAGCATTGAAACTCGTGAATACAATCAAGTATTAGGTAATCTGTCGTTTACCCCTAGCGAGCCAATTCCTTTCCGAGAAAGTCGGGTATTAACCGACGAGGAATATCAATGGGCCAATATTGCATGGCAGTACTTTGAAAATAACTATCAAGACAACACCGGCTTAGTCAATTCTGTAGACGGTTACCCATCTACAACCATGTGGGATACGGCTTCATATTTAATGGCCTTGATTTCAGCCCATAGGCTCAATGTTATAGGCTTTGAAGAATTTAGCCTTAAAACCGAAAAAGCCCTTAATTCACTAGCACGCCTGCCACTAGTAAGAGACGAACTCCCCAACAAAGCCTACAACACTCAAACCTTAGATATGGTTGATTACGACAATACCCCTGTAGAAGGCGGCATCGGCTGGTCGGCTATTGATATTGGCCGAATATTGGTACCGATGAATATCTTGATCTGGCAATACCCGCAATTTAACCGTCAAGTGAATGCAGTATTAGAACATTGGCAAATTACCGCGATGACCATAGATGGATACATGTATGGCTCGAGGCTCTCAGCCAGCAATACAATAGAGCTAGTACAAGAGGGGCGAATTGGCTATGAAGAATATGCTTCTAAAGCACTAAGCTTAATGGGACGCGATGTATTTAATGCCCTTAAATATGCTGACTACTTAAAGCTTATCAACATTAACGGCGTAGATATTCCTACTGATAGTCGTGATCCTGCCAAATATCATGCGCATAACTATGTTGTGAGTGAATCTTATATTCTCGACAGTATAGAATTCGGCGGCGACAGTATCTCTAAGGTATTTGCGTATCGCGTTTATAAAGCACAAGAAGCACGCTTTCAGCAAAAAGGCATTCTCACAGCCGTAAGCGAAGACCACATAGACCAAGCCCCATACTTTGTTTACAACACAGTGTTTTCAGATGGCAAAAAGTGGAATTCAATTACAGATACCGGTGCCGATGCTTCTGCTTATAAAACCCTTTCAACCAAAGCCGCCTTTGGTTGGTACTCGCTATATGACACCCCTTATGCCACCAAGTTAATCAACGGCGTCAATCAACTTAATTCAGACTCTGAAGGCTGGTATTCAGGCCTATATGAAAGCAATGGTGAAATTAATAAAACACTTACCGCAAACACCAATGGCATCGTTCTAGAATCGCTTGCTTATATACAGAGCGGTTCTTTACTCAATATTGGTGTTGATGCTCAACAATAAAGGGGACTATATGCGCTTAGTACCACTATTATGCTTAACATGTGTCCTGACGGCGTGCGGCAATAGCTATCAAGGTTTTTCAAATGACATAGTCAAACGACACAACCACTGGGATACACCCGAACCACGCTCTGGTGATCTCACCGAAAAAGAACTAGAAATGGCAACCATTGCTTGGAAGTACTTTGAAAATAACTATCAAGAGTCCACAGGGCTAGTCAATGCAGTAAACAATTACCCCTCAGTCACCTGGTGGGATGCATCATCTTACTTAGCGGGTATGGTTAGCGCACTAGAGTTCGGTATCGTTAAGCGCGAAGAGTTTGATCGTCGCTTTACTAAATTTATCACCACCCTCAACACCATAGACCTGTTTATGGGCGAGCTACCTAATAAAGCCTACAACACGCAAAATGCTGCGAAAGTAGATTATGCCAATCAGCCTGGTGAAATTGGTTATTCAGCTTTAGATCTTGGTCGACTGCTTATTTGGCTACACATCATTAAACATCGTTTTCCCCAATATGCCAGTGCTATCGACTCAGCAGTTTTGCGCTGGAACTTTTGCAATGTTGTTGATGAAAACGGCACCATGTTTGGCGCACTTCTAGAACCAGGTAAACCAGTTCAGTACTTACAAGAAGGCCGCTTAGGCTATGAAGAATATGCAGCCAAAGGATTTGAGCTGTGGGGTTTTAATGCTGAACAAGCATTGATGCCTGAGCCTTACGCAACAATCAACATGTACGGCTATGATATCCCTTACGACACACGAGACCCTCGTAAACTCAAAGCTCATAGTTATGTGGTAACAGAGAGTTATGTTTTAGATGGTATTGAACTTGGCTGGGACGTCACCAGTGATAGTTCTCCCCACGACGATGATTACAGTCACGATTGGGTTGCTGACTTTGCGCTGCAAATCTATCGAGTACAAGAGAAGCGTTATCACGAGACAGGTATTATCACCGCACGAACTGAACATCAATTAGCGGGCGCGCCCTACTTCGTTTACGACACGATCTACACCGATGGCTTTGCTTGGAATACCATTTCAGAAGCTGGAGAGTTCTTACCTCAATATGCTGCGGTAGCGATTAAAGGCGCCATGGGTATGTGGGTATTATGGGACACTGAGTATACCGATTTGCTGTTTGAGCATGTGAGTAATGTTTACGACCGAGAGAAAGGCTTTTACGAAGGTATTTACGAAAATGGCACAGGCTTAATCAATACCTTCACTTCAAACAACAACGGCATTCTATTAGAGATCTTGCTATACAAAAAACAAGGCAAACTACTGCAATATCAAGATAAAACTGCGCCAAGCCTTTGGAACAAAGCGCTCAATAATCCTTTTGAATATCAAAGCCAATGCTTACCTAAACAGTTAGCATCGCAATAAGGCCTTTTATGCAGAGATATGGTGCGCTAGCGCTAATCGTTGTTTGCCTACAAGGCTGTGGTCTTATCTATCAAGGAGTACAGTCTGGCGTTTCTGGGGTGAATCAGTCACAACTGCTTCGCCAAGGCCGCCATGGCGAGCTCAACGAGCAAGAGCTTGTGTGGGCCAATACTGCATGGCGTTATTTCAGTAATAACACCCAACTCGCCACCGGACTCGTTAATTCTATTGATAATTATCCCACTATGGATATGACCTCACTTGCTGACTATTTGATTGCATTACAAGCCGCTAAACAGTTCGAGCTGATTTCATCACGAGAGCACGATGAGCGGCTCACAATGGTGATCGATTTTTTGGCAGACATGCCGCTCACTCGCCAAGGAGTCCCCAATAAAGTTTATTCCACCAGCAATAGAGGCATGGTCGATTATGCCAATCAAAGTGCAGAACTTGGCTGGTCAGCGATAGATATTGGCCGCTTACTTATTTCACTGGCGATAACCAAACAAAACAACCCACAATTTGCTGAATATATAGATAAAGGCGTACTGAGGTGGAATTTTTGTAGTCTTGTTTCTGAACAAGGTGAGCTATACGGCGGTAATATTTCCCAAGGCCAAGTTCACCCATACAAAGAGGGACGACTGGGTATAGAAGAGTATGCATCTTATGGCTACTTAGATTGGGGGATTATTCCCCATAGAAATATAAGCCTCGAACCCTATGAAGTAATTACTATCAATGGCATCGATTTATTATTCGATGGCAGAGATCCACGCTTTACCGATGTGCTGAGACCTGTTTTTAGTACCCCCTATCTGTGGCTAGGATTGGAGTTTAATTGGGACGATATTGACGATCTAAGTTCATCCGATGCTTCCCATAGCAATGATGACTTAGCCGCAATGGCCGACTCTATTTATTTAGTGCAGCAAAGCCGCTGGCAACAAGAACGTATTTATACCGCCAGAGGTGAGCACGTTGTCTCCGGTGAGCCTTACTTTGTTTACGATGCCATTTACGCACTTGGCACTCCTTGGATAACGGTAGCTGAAGATGGCAGTAGCCATGATCAGTTGGCATTAGTTTCAACCCGAGTCGCGTTTCAAATGTGGGCACTTTGGAAAACCGACTATACCGAAAAGCTACTTACCTTAGTGCAAGAGACGTATCACCCTCAACGCGGCTGGTATGAGGGGCGTTATGAACGCTCAAGCGCCTATGAGAAAAGCATTACCTTAAAGACTAATGCTGGGGTATTGGAAGCCTTGCTCTATAAAAAAGTCGGTAAGTTGTAACAGCCAAATAGCGACAAACAATATCGTGACGTTCGCTTTAATTCCCGTTTTGACCATCCAGGAAAATGCTTAATGGAGACTTTCAGATGAGTAAACGCTATCGCTGGATAATCACTTTTGCCAGCCTAAGCTTGCTGTTCAGCCTAGTGGTATATGCTGTACCGCAACACCTATCTTTAAAGCCATTCAGTAAAGGCAATTACCTATTAAAAAAAGGCGCTTATGATCAAGCTGCAGCGCATTGGCATCAACTCAGTATTCTGTTTATGAGTAATTCACAACAGCTATCGCCGCAACAAATGTGGCAATCAGCAGGCTTAGCGGCTTCATTAGCCGCTATTGCCGCTGATAAAGCTCAAGACCCTATTGCTTACCAATATTGGGCTGACAGTACTCGATACCTACTCACAGGCGGCACTAACTGGTCTGAGTTAAAACAGCAATTACATCAGCGTTTTGAAACCGCAAACACGCAACTTTCCGTCGCCATGCAAGTTAACGATATTAACGCAGGCATCGATGCTTCTCTTGATCTTGAGCTGAACGTATTACAAGAGTGGGACGATAAGTTGCAACTCTTTGCATTTAGCTCACCGCGCATTGGGCTGAATCGACTTGAACAAAGTCATCCTGTTATGCCAGTGAATAACCCCTACTCGGCAGAGCAAGCCGAAAAAGGCGCGGGATCTGGCAATCGAAAACTATCTGGCATGCAAACTACTGTATCGCAGCAGCCGTCGTTTACACTAGCCCCAAAAGCAATAGAGCAACCTGATGATAGCCAACCTGCCACAACGATAGAGCCCCCCTCTGAACAAGTAGCGACTAAAGTTGATGCCTCTGCAGCAGGCATATCAGCAGCTTCGCAGCAAAGCCCAATGGCGAAAGGTAATTTATCACCAAGCCAAAATCCGACTGTTAGCACTATTCAAAAACGCCAAATTGAACCGATTGTAAATACCCCGCCGCCCTCGCCTGTTGAGCAAGAGTTACAACTCAAGGAACAATGAATCAACCACTAGCTATTGTTGAAAATATCTATTGAAATCAACTGCAAACTTGCTGTTTTTCACATTTATTACTAGCCTTAAAGTATCGGTTTTAGCAGTCAACCTATAGCTAGCACACCGTAGCTCAGGAAGAGAAACAGTTATGAAAGGATGCCCCATAATGACTCCTAGAGAAGATCTTGAACAACTATACCGCGCAGCCAGTAATCAATTCGACTTAACTGAGGCCTCTCATCAAGATGCGCTACTGGAGTTAGCAGAGTCACTACTTGCTCTTCAACGTACCTCACCTGAGCAACTCATTTTATTATCACAAAAAGAAGACTGCCCGCTGCTGTTCAAGCTTGCGGTTAAATTAGTGCTATCACGACAAGCGATTAATCAAATCAAACAACCTATTACCGTTGGCGTCGTATTTGCCATGTGGGGAGAGCATCACCGTTTACTCAACAAATCAACGACCAACCCTAATGGAGAGAACTCTCTACTCAATAAAGTGCAACAATTACAATGGATTTGCCAGCAAAGCCAAGTCGATTGGCGGCTATATCCAGTTGATGACGGTTGCCCTCATGCCAGCTATGTCATTGCTAAACGTATTGCTGAACAATCAGAGCACAGTGCCAAAATACAGGTATTAAAACTCAGTGACGGAATTACTTACGACTCAGGACCGCTGGCAAAACTACAACATGTAGATGACTCTAAAAAAGGTGGCGCCATTATTTATGGTTGCATGCAAGCTCTAGAAGATAATGTCGATGCAGTATTATATACAGACGCTGACAATTCAGTGCATATGGGGCAGCTCGGGCTCATCTTACAGCCCTTTACTGAACAATACGTGCAAGTGGTACTCGGCAATCGCAAACACCCTATGTCTGTATTGGTCAAACAAGAGCAACGCTGGGGGGTGGGTATTAAAACCCTGCGTCATATGCAGAGAATGGTAGGTTCCAGCATTTTTTCAAAAGGCATTCATGACACTCAAGCTGCCTATAAGCTCTTTAGCCGAGAAGCACTATTTTGCATTTTAGCTAATCCAAGCGTATTTGATTTTTCATTCGATACCGATTGGATCTTAGCGGCGATGCAGCATAATCTTAAAATTGCCACCATACCATTTGCCTTTATCGATTCTGCTGCCGAGTCTGCATCTATCACCCAAGGCCCTATGAGCACTTGGTTAACCTTACTTCAGGGTCTAGTCACAGCACTAAGAGCGAGAAATATCCATTACAGCAAAGAAATGGCGCACCTGATTGATGAACACGTGCGTAGCGCTGCCGATCTGGAACTCATTATTGATAAACTCCCTGATGAACTGATTCACGCTAAAGATTGTGAGTTGGGTAGCGAAGCATTAATGACACCTAAAGCATTATCTGCTTGGTTAACCAGTGTAAAACTAGCTCCTATTGAATCGAGCCTATAGCCCCGTAAGTCGCTGTAAGGTAAAGGATTAACCTATGATAAAAATGGATGAGTTGAAGGCAATTTGCGGTGATGATGATTCTACAGTAGAGATGCTACTAAGCATTTATCTTGAAGAATATGGTCAAAGCGACTGCATTATTCAACAAAGGTATGAAACCGAAGACTTAGATGGCCTATTTAAGATCTCTCACGAACTCAAGGGCATGTTCAGTAACTTGTGTGCCCAGGAAGCAATGAGCTTGGCACAGATTGTTGAGTCAAGTTCACAGGCTGGCACCACACCAGATCAAGCGGCAGTTACGAATCTTTGTGGTGAAATCCAACGCATAAATCAGCAAATCAAGACCATGTTGCAATAAATACGACTCAATGGGAACATGGCCTAAACAAGTTAAGTATTACCCTGCGGTATTACTGCTGCTTGCTGTTTTCCAGAGTTTCGCCCAAGAGACATCTCTAGCAGCCCCCTCTCAAGCTATTTCACGAAATATCAAACAATCAGCGAGTCTTCCGCCGCCCAATAAAATACATTTTCAACGACGCGCAGTTATTCCCACACCAGCATTAAAAGCACAGCAAGCTAAGGTCGCTCCCTCTCGCGAGATAACATTACCGCAAGCCAACCAAACCACAACAATCCCTTTAAATCGTCATGAAAAGCTATTGATAAGCAAAGAAAAACGATACTTTGATAAAAGCTGGAATGAAACCACAGGACTGATTGACTCGGTACAAGGATACAGCCACACAACCATGTGGGATGTCGCTAGCGGCGTGGGAGGGTTACTCGCACTCGAAGCCCTCGGGGTTAATACCCAGCAGCAGACTGACTTTCGTCTAGAAAAGATGCTTAAGACCTTAATCAAGCTGCCTCTATATAATCAAATATTGCCTAACCGCCAATATGATACCCGCACGGCACTTCCTTCTGGGCGCATGAGCAACACACCTTCTAATGGAAATGGTTGGTCGGCATTAGACCTTGGTCGCCTCTATATTTGGCTGGAAATACTAAAACGCCACAAACCAAACTTAGCGGATAACGTTGAACAGTTACAAAGTAAGTGGCAATTAACTCGTGCAACCAAAGGCGGCAACTTATATGGCACCAAATTAACCTCAACAAGAGAGTATTTTCGCCAAGAAGGTCGATTAGGTTATTTGCAATACGCCGCAACCGGCTTTAAGTTAGCGGGGCTCAATGTTGATAATGCCTTTAAATGTAATAAACTTGAAAATGTTAAACTCGATGATGTTTCACTGCTTATCGATAAGGGCAACCTGCCGTTTTTTACACTCGATCCCTATCTACTATTTGCTATCGAAATCGGCTACCAAGAGTCATGCTGGGATCAATTACAACAACTTTATAAACTGCATAAACAGCAGGCACAAAAAACCAATAAACTCACCACTTATGCCGAAGACTCATTAAGTAAATCACCTTGGTTTCTTTACAATAATATCATTTTCCAAGGGCAAGCTTGGCTGAGTGTTTCCCACTCGGGCAAGCCCATTAGCTACAGCCAGACCTTTAGCAATAAAGCCGCTTTTGCCATGAGTGTGCTATTTAATGAACCCTACAGTGAACAGCTTGCACAACTCGTCATTAACAATAGTGCTAGGCATAGCGTAATCCCTACCGGACTTTATGCCGATGGCAAAACAAATACCGCCTATAATATAAATACTAACTCACTGATCTTAGTTAGCCTCTGGTTTAAATCTCGTAATCGACAAGCAATTTTATTACCCATTACGCCAATTGAATTGCAAACAGAAACCAAGACCGGAACCAACACTGAGATCCCCAAAACAAGCTCTAGGGATACGATTAAAAGGGAGCGTCATTGATAACGTGCTTTTCAGGGATGAGTAGCCACAAGCAATACACCACAAGATTACTCATAGTGACATCGATAACAGCCACTTTTCCGTGTTGGGCCGCTGAGCATCAGACCCAAATGGCTAAGCACGCCCCACAAAGCCACTCTCCTGCAGTACTCAATAGCGACGACCAATTACCAAGCGAACCAAAAACCACTGAAGCGGACCTTATTTGGAATGGGATTAGTAGCTCATTTATGTTTCCAGCGGAGCTGTGGGCTGATGATATACCTTGGTATAAACGTTGGAGTTCGAGTATCAATTTAGGCTATCCACTGGTAGACACTCCAGCCGTGATCCCTGCAAACGCGACAACCGGACCTAGCAATCAAAACTTCACCGCTAGCCTATCATTAAAATACTCCATTATTGGTAACTGGTTTATCTCTGCAACCGCATATCACTACTTTGATAAAGATCTGCAGCAAGCGTGGAACCCCGACTTCACTTATGTTTTTGGTTACAGCGACTGGCGTCCATACACTTTTAGCTTACTGTACTCCAACTATGGCGGTAACCGATTTAATCCAGAAGCTGGAGTTAAACATACTGAATTTTCCCAAGGTACTTGGTCTTTAGGCTGGAAGTTTCCTGTCACTAAACCCGTTATCGACTGGCTATCTTTTACCGATAAGGGGGCTATAGGCTGCCAAATTGATTATAACTACACGCCTGAGTATTTTGATTTAGAAAGTGTTGAATATAAAACGCAACATCAAACCGTTAGTTTAGGTTGTAAGTATTCCATTGTCGGTAATTGGTATGTCAACGCGACTGCATTTTATTATTTAGATAGTGCGCAGAAACAACCTTGGAACCCTGACTTTACTTATGGCTTTGGCTACTTTGACTGGCGACCAGGCACGATTACTGTGCAATACAATAATTACTCAGGTAATCGCTGGAATAGTGCAGATAGAGGACCGGATACCGGTAGGTTTAAAGACGGTTCAATAAGCTTAAGTTATTCGTTCAAATTTTAAAGCAATTCACTCGCCGTTATTCAAGTCGATGCAACACCTTTTGCTGGCACTGAGGACAAAGATAAGAATGCCGATGGATCTTAGCGTGACACTCCGGACAAGGAAGCATCCTCCTATCTTTACTCAATAACAATAATAATACGCCAATTGGACCTAATACATAGCCCAATAACGCTCCAGCCACTATGTTGCCTTTACTATGCCCAATAATGATAGCGAGCACCAACATCAATAAGTAAAAGCTAAGCCAAAAGGTAATATTACCCATGTTCAAAATACAAAGTTAACGCTAAGGGTAACGAGGTCGACATCAGAGCTTTCACCATAAACCAATGGCGACGTGACAAATTGACCGCGGTTGCCCTCCTCAGTAGAAAAAATCATTTGGTATTCTAAGTTCAATGAAATAGTAGATGTCGCATCGTATCTTAGGCCTAAAGCCCCCGCCTTACTTTTACGAGACTGGTGGCTTTCGGCGTAAGTGAAATAAGGAGAGAAAGCATCGAAAGCATAGATAATAGAGGCGTACCAATTAGTTTGAATTCGATCAATTTCAATTTCAGCCATCCATTGCCAAGAATCGTAACTATATTCCCCCCCCAGAGTATATACATCCAGTTTTTCTACTATCGGGCTTGGGCGTTGTTGATATTTCGCCTGCATAAAACCGCTATGAATACGGTAGTTGAATCCAACCAAGTCAACATAGATACCCGCCATATAATCAGTATCAAACTCCAATGCGACAACACCTAAATCGACTTTATTGACTCGTTCAAAGCCATAGTAAGGCGATACGGTTAGTTGTAATCCGTCGGACAATTCATAGTTCCATGCAAGCGAAACTCCGTCGTAAGAAGTAAAGCCCAAAATGCTGTCGTACACCTCTTGCGGCGGGCGCGCCCAAGGGTAAGCCTGACCCACATAATAATACTCAGACACTAAAAAGAGCGGTAAGCGTAAACGCCCAGCTCTAACCTCAAAGTCATCATATTCATAGGATAAATAGGCCCATTCTAATTCAGGATCGCTCCAGTGATCTTGCGTCCGCTTAACCACCTGACCTGAAGCGCCAAAATTATCGGCGATATCAATATCCAGCTGTAAGCCAAAAATGGTATCGCAGTCATAGCAAGCCTCATCAACAATTTCACGGCTAATAAACAGTGGTGTTCTGTTATCCGTTTTACTGATCGCCGTAGAGCCAAAGCCACTTAATTGAATATTTTCGGTTAACTCAATCCCAGCTTCAGCAGGGGCCAGTATTAACAATGATAAGGTGACTAAAAGTAATCGATTCAATAACATGTCTACTCTCCCTGTGGCACAGTTATTAATATATTCACTTCATCCGGTACAGACTCGATTGGAGCGTAGGCAATGCCATTAGGGTTATCGTTTAACCATTTTAAAATTTGTTTAATATCGTCACTATCAAGCTCTTCAGGTGGGGAACCTTTGCCAGAAAAAGCCAGTCCAGCCCAATAGCCATTCATTTGAGAAACAGACTTGCCCAACAGCATTTTATAAAAATCTTCACGATGAATAGATGCCTCTGGCAGGTCGACTAAAACGATCTTCAAGCTGCCAGAAATCTTTTTAGACTTTCCACGATACAGCATCCGAGCTTTATTCTTACTCAGCGGCGGTAATTCATTATTAAGACTAAAAATAGCGAACTCAACATCACCATCTTCAACAACTACCGCGGAGGCATAAGGAGACGCACTACAACATAAAAGTAAGAAAAGTAAGAAAAGTAATCGACCATTCAAAAGCCGAGTAAGCTCGTTTAATCCCTTAAACATTAAAAACCTCAATCCTAGATAGTTTTTGTACTATGCTGAATATAGTCAAGCATAGTTTAAACTACAAGATTGCTGCTAACTTGTTCAATTCATGGAGTAGAAATGAACTTATTGAATCACTTCTCAATAAAAACACGGATGTTGGCTTTAGTACTCTTGCCACTCATCTTTGCGTCATTTTTATCTGGATTAGAAATAAACAAACAGCGAAATAATGTGCAGGCGCTAAACGCACTGAATAGCAAAATTGACTTCTTACACTCTTTCTCTTTACTTAATAACAGCATCAATCAAGCACGTGAAATCTTGTTTCGTGGTGGGGCTTATACAGATCCCCCCCAATACTCTAGCTCTCTAGCGTCACTCGAAACCTTGCTGCCAAAAACGTTCTCCACAAAACATAATTTGGAGATGCAATCATGGCTCGATAGTACTCGTAGCGCATTAGATGAATTACCAGAAGTTGGTACCGATGGCTTGGCAGATTGGTCAACTTGGTTTAGTGAGTTGCAAATACAAGCATTAACAATATTGGAAAAGGATCGCTCTAACGTTAATGAAGAAATAAACCGCGAGCTGGCAATTCTGTACCAATTAAAGTGGCTATCGATTTGGTCCACAGAAGAAAAGTGGTTAATAAATCAATTACTGCTAAACCGCAGCAACACAGAGCTACTCAGCCAACTCAATACCATTACCGAGCGCCAACAGCTTTATGTTGAGCGCTTTATTGATATCAATGCTAAACCTGAGCAAGTTACCCTGCTACTCAATACATTCTCAGATAAAGCCTTTGAGCAAAGCTATAAATTAAGAAGCGATATTTTAAATGGTACAACTTTAGCGGGTGATCCCCAGCTAAGTTTAGCCGCTTTCAGTCAACGATTGAGCAAAATTCAATATGTGGTCAATACATTTTCCGAGCAACTCACCAATAATATTCATCATGAAATAGCGCAATCCAAACAGTTAATCACGCTGTTTTGTGGGGCGTTATTTGTCTCGTTAATGATTATTGGACTGATTGGAGCCAACTTATATAAACGTATTATTAATTACTTACGCCATGTCATCAAAACCATGTCACAGATTGAAGAAACTCATGACTATTCGCTAAAGATTAATGAAACCGGTCAAGATGAACTGAGCTTTTTCTCCGCTAAGCTAAACAACCTTATTTTAGAACGGCACCAGAATGAACAAAAAATACTACGCGCTAAATCTGAAGCGGAGAAGGCTAACCAAGCTAAAAGCTCATTTCTGGCTAATATGTCGCATGAGATTAGAACGCCTTTAAACGGCATTATCGGCATGTCAGATATTATGGCGGGCACAAAGCTTACAGCTATTCAAAATGAATACCTGCAGACCATTGAAACCTCATCACAAACCCTTTTGTTACTCATTAACGACATACTCGATCTTTCTAAAATAGAATCTGGCAACTTATCTATTACCAATACAGATGCCAATATCACCGAAATTGTCTATGACACCTTAACCATGGTTTTGGCTAAAGTAACAGAAAAAAAGCTCGCCCTAGACGTAGAGATAGACGACAGCGCTCCTTACCTTGTTTCACTTGATGAACATCGCATGAGGCAAGTACTCATGAACTTACTGTCTAACGCAGTGAAATTTACCAATGAAGGCGGAATAAAAGTTGTTGTCGTTTGCGAAAATGACTCTGCAGGTTATACCGACATGACAATCAGCATTCATGACTCAGGTATCGGTATTGCCGAAGACAAACAGCAACATATCTTCTCTCCATTCACTCAAGAAGATGACACTATTACCCGTCAGTTTGGTGGCACAGGCCTGGGCCTAGCAATATGTAAACAGTTAGTTGAGCTTATGGGCGGCGATATCGGTATAACCTCAGTCAAAGGCGAAGGCTGTTGCTTTTCTATCAGTTTAAAATCGCAAATTATTACTATGAATAAGCCGGTGTCTAATGAGTTCGACAACTTAACTAGCGCTCTAATCTCTAGCGATCGCGAGCTCGTTAAACAGCTACAGCAAGAGTGTCAAAATAATCATTTCACAATCAACTATTTTTACCAATCTTGCTTCGACCTTATGCAGGATAAACAGAACTTTGACTTGCTCTTTATTGACAACTTTTCATCAGGTAGGGATGTCATCTCAAAAGTTCCAGAGTTAATTGAGCAAAAAGACATCTTTACCGTGGCTATCAATACTGCTGCAGAGAAGCGAACGTTAGATAATATAGATGCCACGATTACCCTACCACTGTTAGGGAATCGTTTTAAAAATGCGATTCATAACGGGTTTGAAAGTCGGGAAATTAGGCGAAAAACACATTCAACAAAACCTAATAATAGTGAGCATCAAGGTGATAATAAAGCGTCTATCAACATCGTAATACTGATAGTTGAAGACAACTTAGTGAATCAAAAGGTGGCATCGTTATTAATTAAACAAGCAGGCTTTGACTTTGTCATCGCAAATAACGGACAAGAAGCCCTTGAGTTTATTAGCTCCGGTGAAGCTTTCCACGCCATTCTAATGGACTGCATGATGCCCGTGATGGATGGCTTTACCGCAACAGAGAAAATTCGTGAATGGGAAAGTCACCATTCACAGCAGCGATTACCTATTATTGCACTGACGGCTAGTGTGTTAGATCAAGACATTCAAAAATGTTATCAGTCAGGTATGGACGATTACTTAGCAAAACCATTCAAAAAGGAGGCCTTGTTACATAAACTCCAAGCAATCCCAAAACTTGCAAGTTGATCATACGCATACCTTTAATTCACTAAAGGTATGTTGTACCGAAAACACTAAACAGATAAGTGGTCTACAATCAGAAATGAGGAACAAATAGAGCATAACTAACACCCCAATTAACATGATGATTAATTGAGCACTTGCATATAATAAAGTAATCAGTTGAAATAAAAGTCACATGAATGAATTTAGCGAAATTTTCTCTCAAGGCTATTGGTGGCTATCATTGCTTGGCGGCTTACACTGCTTAGGCTTAGGTTTATACATCCGTTATATTTATAATGAGCGCAGTGGCAATCATAAACTTCTCGGTAGTATTTTTAGCTTAATGGCGTTGTACTTTTTCACCGGACTACTGACCAACGACAACGCTCCTGCCCCCATTCATCTACTATTTATCTTAATCATTCCCGTGTATTTTTTGATGATGCCATTGCTGTACTTATACTGTAAACGTAGCCTCAATGAAATAAATCATCCTATCGGATTTTCCCGCCATTTTTATCCAGCAATTATCGTTGCCGTACTAGTTTTAGCCACCTCAGGACTCAGGCTTATATTTGGTCATCATTGGCCAAAATTTGAATTAGAGCAGTTGTCGAAGCTAACTGACTTACACCTATTGAGCATGCTATTACCCGCATTACTGTTTATTCAAACTGGCTGGTATTTTTTCTATATTATAAAAATGCTTAGCCGTTATCCTGGCAGAGCCGCAAGGGTCCACCAAAATACACTAAAAGACATTAAATTTAGATGGTTACTAGTACTAACCTTAGCCTTAATGAGTAATTGGCTTATTAGAACAGTGCTGATTATCATCCCTTTTTATTTTGGTGAAACCATGCTGGTTATCAATCAAGCCGCAACAACATTAACACTCTTATTGACTGTTTATCTGCTCGCTATTTATGGCTTAAAACAAATCACTCGAGCAGCATTTTTACGCGGTAAACTTGCGCAAATCTCGCCACAAAAAACGCCAATGCAAGCCAGTCAGCAATTACTCAGTTCAGAAGAACTGGCATATCTACACCAACTAATGAAAGAAGATGAACAGAGCAAAGAAAGTAAACAGTAAGCGCGTTGCTATGCTTTTATTTTATGTTGCAATAAGTCTGACTAAAGCCATTCACTTTCCGTTCAGTAAGCGTATGCTAAGGTCTAGCCTGTTTGTACGATTAGGAGAATGGAATGACTCACTTTATCAAGAAAGTTGCCACTAGCTTATGTCTGCTTGCCGGCATTCTATTAGCCCCGCAAGCTTTAGCAGAAGATAGCTATGCCCAAGCTAAAAGCACTTTTCAACAAGCTAATGAAACTCAGAAATTCTTTAATAACGCCTACGGTTATGCGCTATTTCCTACTGTAGGAAAAGGCGGCATTGGTATAGGGGCCGCTTACGGTAAAGGTCAAGTTTATCGCACTGGCACTTACACAGGCGATACCAGCCTGACTCAAGTGTCATTCGGTTTTCAGCTGGGCGGCCAAGCCTATAGTGAGATTATCTTCTTTAAAGATGAAAAGGCCTATAACGAATTCACTAGCGGCAGTTTTGAATTTGGTGCACAAGCCTCTGCAGTCGCCATTAATATTGGCGCCAATGCACAAGCAGGAACAACGGGTAATTCCGCTGGCGCAGGTAAGAGCGCAGCTAAAGCCGCCTACATTAACGGTATGGCGGTGTTTACAGTCGCCAAAGGCGGTTTGATGTTTGAAGCTGCACTTGCCGGACAATCATTCACTTTTGAAGAAAAGTAACTCTTAATTTTAAAAGCAAAAGCCCGCAAATTAGCGGGCTTTTTAGTAACTACATCTAGAGCATTAGAAGCTCGAAATCTGTTTTGGCGATTCAATACTTACCAGCAGCACTGATTACTTATGCCCCCAAGGTACTGGTGGTAAAGCAACCGGTTTAGTTAGATCGAAATCGACTCTAAAGTCGCGGTTGTCTCGGGTTAAGCGGTAGGTAAACTCTTGTGGCTTAACATACATATGCCAAACGTTAGTCACCGAAACATCTAAACCATTTTCTCTAAAGTTGTTAATCGAGTAGGCATCAACTGGGAATGATTGCTCAGTGTCACTGCCCATATCAGCAGTCATTCCGCCGTACATAGTCACCTTATCCTCAGAGCCATCTTTATGACGATGGTCATGGGCAAGGTGCAACCCATATGGGGTTTTAGTGATCACCCAAGTACGGGAGTGGTCATCGCCTACGTGGAATGGCACTTTCAGCACAGTGTCACTGCATTCACGCACATGCATAATGAGCTTTTTACCGCTAAATGCCGAATCTGCGGTATTACCCGCTGTCACAGTACCTGCAAACGCTTTACCACAGTGCGCTGCGAGGTTATCGAAAAAAGCATTCTGTTCAACTGTAGTGGCCATTGCTGGTACTGCAAAGCTAGCAGCTACTAACGCGAGGCCAGAGTATTTTATTGTTTTCATTATTATCTCCGATGATTTGTGACTAACACTATCATAAGCAGATAAATTTTAGCTGAAAGATTAAATGCTTTATAAATCAGTTGCCCGCTAACGATCAGAATAATTAACTCATTTTAGATAGCTATAAAGTGAAAGATATCACGTATAATCGCGCGACATTTTTCAGTATCACTAAAAGCTCTACCCCTCATGAGTAAGTACACAGTACCAACCTTCTCGCTCGCAATGTTACATCCCAAATATTGGTGTGTGTTATTAATCATTAGCGTTAGCTACCTTTGCAGCCTATTGCCCTACGCAATTCAAATTCGTTTCGGCAAACTACTCGGCCGCGTCGTACTTAGCTTTATGAAACGTCGCACACGCACTATCAAGCGAAATCTTGAGCTGTGTTTTCCAGACATGACTGACGCCGAGCGTGAAAAGCTAACCAAACAGAATATTGAAAATACCGGTTTGGCCCTACTTGAAACGGGCATGGCTTGGTTTTGGTCTAATGAACGCATTGCTAAACACACCACAGTCGTTGGCATGGACCATATCGACAAACTAAAAGCTGAAGGCCGCGGCGCACTACTGATTGCCGTACATTCACTTAACCTTGAGCTTAGTGGCCGGGCATTTGGCCAATATGCACAGGGCATGGCAGTATACCGCCCAAACAATAATCCGTGTTTTGACTACTTTCAGTTAAAAGGTCGCTCTCAAGGTGGTCATACGCTTATCCACCGAAAAAACGTTAAGTTTATGCTTGAGGCGCTTAATGATGGTGCCTTTATGTGGTACGCACCGGATCATGATTATGGTCGTCGTCGCTCGACTTTCGCGCCGCTATTTGCGGTAGAAAATGCTTGTACAACAACAGGAACTAGCCTGTTAGCGGACAATACAAATTGTGCCATCGTGCCTGTGGTTTTTGTACGTGACAACGATAGTGGTCACTACACCTTAACCATTAAAGAGCCAATGATAGACAAGTTTCCTAAGGGGGATGAACACGCTGGCGCCTGCTTTATCAATAAGATTGTTGAAGAGTCGATTATGGCTAAGCCAAGCCAATATATGTGGCTACATAGACGCTTTAAGAACCGCCCAGATGGCGAAGCATCTCTTTATTAAGGCTAAGGTTTTAAGCTAATCAAACCAAGCTGCAGTTTTCTCAGCGGCTTGGTTTTTTACACCATCATCAACATACATAGACACCATAGCCAAAGCAGCAGCTAGCGCGCCTAAGTCATCAGAAAACCCCATAATTGGCGTTAAATCGGGGATCGCATCAATCGGTGAAATAAAATAGGCCAGTGCGCCAAATATCACAGTTTTAGCCCATTTAGGCGTGTCTGGACGTTTGGCCGCATAATACAAACACAGCGCGTTATCGATCACTTCACGACCGGCTTTTTTAGCAAATAGTTTTACCTTCAGCCAAAAGCTTTCATCGCTATATTCAATATTATCGTTTGTTTGTTGCGTCATTTTCGCACCCATAAAAAAGGGAATATTTATACCTGTCAGTATAAGATATTCCCTCATTTTAGCTGATATAGCTAGCTTACAAATGCGTAAACGCTCTACCTTTGGTGTTTAGGGCACTTGTTTGAGTCCCCCAAGCTTTACCTTTGGTGTTTAGGCGTTGTGCCCCAAGCATTCTTTTTAGGAGGACGTTTGCCTGCTTGGCCCGGCTTGCCCTGCCCAGAATTAGCTTGCCCTGACTTAGCTTGTCCAGATTGGCCATTCAGACCTGACTTATTGCCACCAGCTTTACCGCCAGGCTTATTTGCGCCAGCTTTGTTAGCACCGGACTTGTTTTGCCCTGACTTATTTTGCTCAGACTTAGCGCCCTCTTTACGATCATCAAATTGATCGCCAGAGAAGCGGGTGAAGGCTTTTTTGCCTTTGCCGTTATCTTGGGTGTTTAGCTTCTTCTTATTACGAATTGCTTCACGCTCTTGGCGAGATTCTGCCGGTACCAAACAGTTAGGTCCATTACCAATCAGCTTCTCTTTACCCATAGCAATAAGTGCTTCGCGGATAAGTGGCCAACCTTCTGCGTCGTGGTAACGCAGCAAGGCTTTATGCAGCTTACGCTGACGGCCCTTCTTAGGCACTGAGACTTCTTCACTAGTATGCTTAACGTTTTTCAGCGAGTTCAGCTCAGTGTGATAAATCGTAGTCGCATTAGCCATTGGCGATGGATAGAAGTTTTGCACTTGATCCAGCTTAAACTTCTCGCCTTTTAGCCATAATGCCAAGTTCACCATATCTTCATTAGTCGTACCCGGGTGCGCCGAAATAAAGTACGGGATCAAATACTGCTTCTTACCCGCCTCTTGCGAGTACTTATCGAAAAGCTCTTTAAACTTGTCGTAAGTGCCCATACCCGGCTTCATCATCTTGTTAAGCGGGCCTTCTTCGGTATGCTCTGGCGCAATCTTCAAGTAGCCGCCAACATGGTGGGTTGCCAATTCTTTAACGTAGCGAGGATCTTCTGTGGCTAAGTCATAACGCACACCAGAGGCAATCAATACCTTTTTAATACCCGGTACGTCACGCGCTGCGCGGTACAGGTCAATAGTTGCTTGATGATCGGTATCTAAATGGCCACAAATCGATGGGAACACGCAAGATAAACGACGACAGGTACTCTCGGCTTTTACGCTAGTACAGCCTAAACGATACATGTTGGCTGTTGGGCCACCCAAGTCAGAAATCACCCCGGTAAAGCCCGGCACTTTTTCTTGAATATCTTTAATTTCTTTCACGATCGAGTCTTGCGAGCGACTCTGAATGATACGTCCTTCATGCTCGGTAATAGAGCAGAACGAGCAGCCGCCAAAACAGCCTCGCATGATGTTTATCGAAGTCTTAATCATGTCGTAGGCTGGGATTTTCTCTTTGCCGTATGATGGGTGCGGTACGCGCTGATAAGCGAGATCAAACACACCATCCATTTCATCGGTATTTAACGGCCACGCAGGCGGGTTAACCCAAATCGCACGCTCAGCATGCTTTTGAAACAGTGCACGAGCACAGCCTGGGTTTTGTTCTTGGTGCAAAATACGTGATGCGTGGGCATAGAGATATTTATCTTCAGACACCTTTTCATAGCTTGGCAACAAGACATAGGTTTTCTCCCATGGCTTAGGTCTAGCTGGCTGAACGCTAATCGCCTTTGGCGCATCATTATCAAAAATCTTTTCATCCGTCGGCCCTGACAGGTTTTTACAACCTACGTCATCGGCGCCATACGGGTTAGGGATAGGATCGATCTTATGCAGCTGATCAATCTTACGCGAGTCCATGCCCTTCCATTCAGGCAACGGTTCTTTACGAATAACTGTAGTGCCGCGGATATTGTGTAATTCAGCTATCGGCTCACCTGCCGCTAAACGATGCGACAGTTCTACCAAAGGACGCTCGGCATTACCGTAAACTAAGATGTCGGCTTTAGCGTCTAAAATCACACTGCGGCGCACTTTGTCTGACCAGTAATCGTAGTGGGCAATGCGGCGTAAACTGGCTTCAATACCACCAATTACCACAGGTACCTGCTTAAAGGCTTCTTTGCAGCGCTGGGTATAAACCGTTACCGCGCGATCGGGGCGTTTGCCACCGATATTACCCGCAGTGTAAGCATCGTCATGACGCATACGACGCTCGGCCGTATAACGGTTGATCATCGAGTCCATATTACCGGCAGTCACACCAAAGTAGAGGTTAGGCTTACCTAACTTCATAAAGTCTTCTTTGTTTGACCAATCAGGCTGAGAAATAATCCCCACTCTGAAACCTTGAGCTTCGAGCATGCGACCAATCACCGCCATACCAAAACTTGGGTGATCCACGTATGCATCGCCAGTGACGATAATGATGTCACAACTATTCCAGCCTAACTTAGCCATCTCTTTACGAGACATAGGCAAGAAAGGCGCTGGGCGCGTGAGCTCAGGGCGATACTTTGGAAAGGTAAATAACGTGGATTCTACTTGCATGGATTAGGCAGCCTAACTGAAATACAAAAATTACGCAGATATTGCGCCCCGACTTGCTCGCGCAACGGGGACGCGGAGTATAACAGGCTACGCCTGCAAGGTGTGACTAAAAAAGCATCAAATTGATGCTTTTTTTAGTATAGCTGCTTATCCCATAATTTGACTACGGGTATTACTCTAGCGGGTTTTAACGTTATTCTTAACATGCTATATCACTGAAATAAGCTCATTTGCTCTGGGCTATTTCGGACTAACAATTCTAAAGGCTCATCACGTAAGCAAACAAGTTAACCAGCGCTAAACCCACAATCACGCTCCAAGTTAATATCATCCCCCAAAAGCGACCTATGTGGTAACCCCCTTTACCTTGGGTTAAACCAATGGCATGCAGCACACGTGCAATAATCCACACACAACCAAAAACATGCAGCATTAAACTACTACTGCCATTTAGCTCGGCGACCACTAATAACAGCAAAGCGATTGGTGCATTCTCAAGTAAATTGCCATGTACTCGCTGCGACAAAGTCAGTGATTCGTTGCCCGCGGTGCCAATACCTATTTTATGAGTTCGTCTTAATTTTATTACCCGATACGTGAGTAAAACGGTCAGTAACGCTGTGAGGCTGATATACAAGCCTGAGATAGCAAGCGGCATCTTCACTCCAATTATTTAATCGCAAAACCCCAGCATTACAATTAACGAACATCATGTAAATAAATGGCAACTTTTTTATCTCAAATAAGGTAAGATGCGCTCGTAAAATGATGACCGTAAAACAGTGAGATAAAACAATAACTAAAAAAGCTTTAAGGCACTGTTTTTAAATACAAACCCTAAGTCACCAATAGCGAATTGAGATTGTGGATAATCAAGAGTTTTTAGAAAAGCGCCGTTTTATTATTAAACTCGGTAAAGCGCTACATAAATTTGGTACACCTGCCTACCGCTTAGAAACCCACTTACAAGGTGTTTCTAATGTACTGGGGATAGAAGGTTATTTTTTAATTTCGCCAACGGCGATGACTTTTGTGCTGCAGCACGATGAAGATCAAGAGTACAACCACGTTGCCCGCGTTAAGCCTGGCGATCTCGATTTAGGCGCATTGGCTCGCACCGACGAGTTGGTTGAAGAGCTCATGTCTGGTCAGCGTACCCTGCAAGAAGCGCTTGAGCGTTTAGAAGAGATTGCCAACAAACCTAACCCATACGGCACCAAACTCACTCTGCTCGCTTTTGGCACTTCAGCCGGCGCATTTGCCATGCTAATGGGCACCAGTTGGAACGATGTATTTTGGTCTGGGATGCTAGGCTTAATGGTCTACGGTTTAGTTTACCGTGCCGAACGCTCAAAACGAATGGCAGAAATGCTCGAACCCCTTGCCGCCATTCTATGTGCCATCCTTGCCTATGGCATTGCCAAAATCGATCCGTCTGTCAATATTCCTGTCATTATCCTATCGGGGATTATTATCTTTATCCCCGGCCTAGCCTTAACCTTGGGCCTCGCCGAACTGGCCGCTCGAGACTTGATATCGGGTACAGCAAGGGTGATGGACGCCTTTATGTTGCTATTTAAGCTGTACTTTGGGGTGATTCTGGGGATGGCAATAGGTAAAGCAATTTTTGCTGAGACCACTTATGTACCGCCAGAAACCTTACCGACTTGGGCCATTTGGGCAGCCGTGCCAATCCTTTCTACTGCACTGGTCATCATCTTTAAAGCGCGCTTAAAAGACTCGCCTTGGGGAATTTTGGCGGGAATCGTTGCCTTTTTCTCAGCCATGTTAGGCGCAATTTACTTCGGTGAGTCTATTGGTATTTTCTTTGGCGCTTTGGCGGTAGGTATTTATTCCAATTTATATGCCCGCTGGATGAAGGCCCCAGCATCTATTGCACTACTGCAAGGTATTGTCATCTTGGTTCCCGGTAGTAAAACCTATATTGGGCTGAACACCCTTATTTTGGGCGAAACCATTTTTAACCAGTCGCACCTTGGCATTCAAATATTCTTAATCTTTATGTCGATTGTCGCTGGACTTATCTTTGCCAACGTCGCGGTACCACCTAGACGTACCTTATAAATACTATTACTTATCTCTAGATAGGAAGAGCGCTTTAAGCGCTCTTTTTTATTGCCTCACATCACTTTCAGCTTAGTAAATCAGCACGTTATTGCTTGAGTCATCTACACTTAATCAATATGACAGCTTTATTACTTTCTGTTATTAATGGATCTTGCCAAGGAGGATAACCGATAGGATGAAACGGCTTTTCAGCGTGACATTAGCATGTCTTGTAAGCATCCATGCGGGTGCCACTTCTGCTGAAAATAAAACCGCTATCGCTAACCCCAATACTGATGCTCAACAAAAAAAGCCCACCAAAAATATTGTCATCAAGAGTAACGATATCTTTGATCTCTCAGATCCTGAAACCTTCTTTATCCATCGTTGGGCTAATTACCTACACATCAATACCCGTGATAACGTGATCCGCAATAAGCTTAGCTTTAAAGAAGGCCAAAGTGTCAGTCAAAAAGATCTCGATGAAATGCAACGTATTTTGCGGGCTGAACCCTATATCCGCGATGCAAAAATCACTTACTCAGAGCCCGCACCCGATGCAGACCTTGCCGACGAAGGGCAAAATGTTTTAGTCGAGACTTGGGATAACTGGTCGTTACTACCGACATTTAACGCTAGCCGCAGCGGTGGCGAAAGTAAGTTCTCTGTCGGTATAAAAGAAGATAATTTATTTGGATATGGCGTTAGAACCCGCTTTAAATACCAATCTAATGCCGACAGAACCGGCTATAAATTTGCTATTGAGGCCCCGGTAAATTTTATCAAACACGCAACCATTGCAGCCGATTTTTACGATAATAGTGACGGTCATGCGCAACATCTCTATTTTGAGAAACCTTTCTATACCCTCGATGGTAATCACATGTATTCGGCTGAATATTTGAATGATTTACGTATCGACACCTTAAAGCAAAATGGTCAAGACACTAATGAATTTGAACACGCGGTTAGCTACAACAATGCTCGGCTAGGCTGGTTAATAGATAAAGATGAGCAACAGCTGTCGCGGATCATTACCGGTATAACTCAAGATCGCCATGAATTTAGCCATGTAGACAATTACCCGACTTCAGAGCTGCCCCAAGATAGAGATTTTCTTTATCCATGGCTGGCATATCAATACATTGAAGATGACTTTAAAGTCCTACAAAATATTCACCTGATCAATTACAACGAAGACTTTAATTTAGGTTGGCAGCATTTTATTAAGCTAGGCATTGAAACCCGCGATCTCAACGACGATTCACCGATTGGCTACCATTTCAATTGGCAATCGAGTCGCGGCTATCAAGCAGATAAGCAACTGCTGTTGCTCGCAATGGATGGCGGAGGGGTATTTGCCACCAGCCAAAAGGACTTCTACCAACTGAACCTGGCAGCGGAATACTTTTACCAACTCGCGCCCAAATGGACCGCATATTCAAAGCTAAGGTTAAGCACTTCAAAAAATAATTACTTAGACAGACCGTTTGCACTTGGCGATGAAACCGGCATTCGCGGCTATCCTAATGATTACCAATATGGCGATAATCAATGGACATTGACTGCAGAGCTACGTAACTACCCAAATATTGATCTTTACCAACTCGCAGAGTTAGGCTGGGCGGTATTTACTGATATTGGCCAAGCGTTTGGCGGCAACGATAGTAACAACGCTATATCCTCGCCAATTGGCAGCTTTGGTATTGGAGCAAGGATTTACTCTTCAAAATCCAGCTATGGCAATGTCGCCCATATTGATTTAAGCGTGCCTTTTACCTCTGGCCCTGAAGTAAATAGTTGGGAATGGCGTTTTCAGGTGAAAAATCATTTTTGATGATAATTGCTATTTTTTATCTGCAAAAGCCTCTATTTGGGCTTTAATCTGATTCTTTTGCTGCTTATCTTCTAATTTATAAATCCGCTTAATTTGCGACTTCATCATAGGATCTTGCACCGTAGACACCGAGTCAAAGCCTGCTTCAACTTTGCCCATGGTTGAGCTAACAGCTAAGCCTTGAGCAAAGTTTAAATCATTCAAGCCACTATTAAGGATCAACAAATAATTTTGGTTTGGACGAACGCCCACTATGATCGAGTAGCGATCGACACTTTCCCAGCCATCCATACGGAAATTATCAATCGAGTTAACTTGCTCAAGAGCCGGGAAGGTATACATTGCACCACGCTCTTTATTGGCTTCAGTTGCTGCGCAGCCGCCCAATGCAATGCTCAATATCAATAATAGTTTTGGTAATGTACGCATAAGATATCTCCTGCTTGAATAAAATTAACTGTAGTCGCACGCGGTTAATAAGCAACAAACGGCTATTTAAACTTACGCCACAAGGTGCAATGCCGTAAATTAAACTTGCTTAATAATGACGCTATCTAGGCTAGCGCTTTTAAAGCCGATCTGATTTAATGCTCAAGTAACAATGCCAATTATAAGGCAAATAAGAGGTTATTATTTTTCAAAGACTGCAAAATATGTTTAGGCTTAACGTTCAGCCTAAGCAACATTCAAAATCAACATTGGCAATCATGCTAATGCTTTTTGTTTGTCAGTTTTTTTCCGTAAGTTCAGCCTATTCTGTACAATATCCCGATGGTGAACACCCATTAGGACAATCGATATATCACCATCATAGCCATGCAGTAGTTGAATCATTCAGTCAGCACTCACATGCCCCTAGCGCATTTAATGCTACTGAATCGGTCACCGCTTACCTTGCAAGCGACTCTGTAATCAACGGCGATAACACATTCAATACAGACTCGAATCCAATAACCGAACATGACCATGCCAATCATGGCCATACGCCGTCGGATATACCTGTAGAGAGGGTATTTTCCAGCCAGTTTATTCACTCGGCGACCATTAGCGATAACGATATGCGCTACGAGGGTCACCGCTATGCCCCACCGCTTCCGCCTCCACACTGCTAATTATTTTTTAGCGATTATCAAATAACTGACAACCAGTATTTAAATCGCTTTTATAAATATGAGCATAAGCGACTGATATATATATCAGCCTATTTCGCTGTGCTTAATCATATCTAAAATAATTTGGAGAAACAGCAATGAGCCAACCTTTGGCCACAACCATTAAGTTAATGGTGCTGCTATGCGGGCTATTCGCCTCTTTTTCACTGCTTGCTCACGGTGTCGATGAAGGTACCAAGCAATTTTTAACCCTTAACCAAGGGGTATCAATTGTGCCCTTTATCTATATTGGCGCTAAACACATGGTCACGGGATATGACCATTTATTGTTTTTAGTCGGTGTGGTTTTCTTCCTCTACCGCACTAAAGACGTACTCTTATATGTGAGTCTATTCACCATTGGCCACAGCATTACCCTGCTCGCTGGTGTGTACTATGACATACAAGTAAATGCCTATCTCATCGACGCTATTATTGGCTTTTCTATTATTTATAAAGGGTTTGATAATTTAGGTGGCTTTCAAAGAGTCTTTGGCTTTCAACCCAATACAAAAGTCGCAGTGATGATATTTGGGCTGTTTCATGGATTTGGCTTGGCAACTAAAATTCAGGAGTTTCAATTACCGCAAGATGGGCTCGTTCCTAACATCTTAGCATTCAACATTGGGGTCGAAATCGGCCAGTTTTTAGCACTTGGGTTAGTGCTCATTTTAATGAGTCTCTGGCGTCGGCACAAAAGTTACCTGCAGTTTTCAACAGTGACAAATACCTTGTTGATGAGCGCTGGCGTAATGCTTGTGGGCTTCCAACTCACAGGCTATTTCATTAACTAGAAGCATCCAAGTTAGACACTCAAACCAATATTGAAATAAGATAAAGACAAGGAAAAACAATGAAAAATATCAATAACCAAAGCAATCATCATGAGCAAAACACCATTCCAGTCCACTCGAATGCAACGCTGCTTAAAGCCAGTCTTTGTGCAGGAATAATCGGCGCAATTGTATTGGTTACCGCAATTTTACCCGCTGAATACAACATAGACCCGACAGGAATAGGTAAAGCCATGGGACTGACCAAGATTGCCGAAGCGGCACAAGCAGACCCAAGCCCGATCTCTTTAGTATCAGCTGAAAACCCTACCCCTAGCGCTAATACATTAGCGATTGATCTTGCACCGACGGTAAGTGAAATAAAGCAAGCGAGAGCGCAAGAGCCTGGCATGCGCCAAGATAAAGTCGATATTGTTATCCCTGCCGGTAAAGGCTTGGAATACAAGTTTTTACTCAATCAAGGCAAGCATTTGGAGTACGACTGGCGTACCGATGGCGGCGAGCTATTTTTTGATTTTCATGGAGAACCACAAGGTGATAGCACCGGCTTTTACGAAAGCTTTGCGATTACGACAGCCAGTAAAATGCGGGGCACGCTGACCACACCGTTTTCTGGCTCACACGGTTGGTATTGGAAAAACAAAACGAACCAACCTATTACGGTAACCTTATCCACCAAAGGCGCTTATTTAATTAAGGGGTAACCCATTTAGTTAAGGGGTGCAAAGTTGTAAGTATCTGGGGTGAATGCTGTTCGAGATATTGGCATTACTTGCTAGATTACCCTTAAAGCAATCAGCAAAAAGCCCGAAAACACTAGGTTTTGCGGGCTTTCATTCATTTTACAGTATTAAGCTTATCGCTAATGAGCATGACCTTGTGAAAAGTTAATCATCATGACACCCGCTGCCACCAGCACCATGCCAACCCAGGCCGTCATATCCAAATGTTCGCGATAAAATAGTGCTGAGATTAATGTCACTGACACAATAGCTAAACCTGCCCATAAAGCATGTACCACACCAACTGGCATGCCCTTCATTGCTTGGCCTAAAAAAATAAACGCTGTGAGGTGACCCAAGATAACCAGTGCCGCAGGTAATGGCTTGCTAAAACCATCGGTGGCTTTTAATGCCACATGAGATAACACTTCCGCGACTACGCCCAATAAAAGAAAAATCCAGCTCATGCTATTACCTTGTTATTTGCTCTGCAAAGCTATGTTTGCAATGAGGTTTAAATCAATAAAGCTATTATATTCATCTGGGTAATATTGATAATCACCATAAAATACAAATGACTTTTACCCTTGGGTAATAATCTTTTAAGGCCTGAATATCAGTAACAAAAAAGCTGCCTTAGTAGGCAGCTTTTAGTGTCGGTATGTCAGTGAATAGCAGTGATTCACTAATTGAAATTTAGTTTATTTTGCTAAATGCTCAGCATGGAAATCTAGGTAATTTTCGATGAAGTTAATGAATAGAGGGAAGTAATAGCTATTTGCTATTCCTCCCAAAAAAGTCAAAGCACTTCACTAAGCGAAAATTAGCTTATTTTGCCAAATGCTCAGCATGGAAACGTAGGTGGTTTTCGATAAAGCTAGCGATAAAGTAATAGCTATGATCGAAACCTTCTTGCAGGTTTAACGTTAGCGGATAACCACTCTGCTTAGCCGCAGCTTCAAGTACTTCAGGCTTTAGCTGCTCAATTAAGAAATCGTCAGCTTCACCTTGATCCACCAGCGCAGGGACAAACTCCGTTGCTTGGCGCATCAACAAGCTGGCATCGTATTCAGCCCAAGTAGTGGTATCTCGACCTAAATAAGCAGTGAACGCCTTTTTACCCCAAGGGCAATTAACTGGGTTAGCAATCGGGCTAAATGCCGATACTGATTGATATGCTTCTGGGTTACGCATCGCAATAACGAGTGCACCGTGACCGCCCATCGAGTGACCCGCAATTGAGCGTTTATCGCTAACCGGGAACATAGATTCAATCAACTGTGGCAATTCATTTACCACATAGTCATACATACGGTAATGACGGTTCCATGGTGCTTGAATCGCGTTAACGTAGAAACCAGCGCCCTTACCTAAATCGTAACCGGCATCGTCGGCAACATCGTCACCACGCGGGCTAGTATCTGGCGCAACAATCGCAATACCAAGCTCTGCAGCCATACGCTGAGCGCCGGCTTTTTGCATAAAGTTTTCATCGGTACAGGTTAGGCCTGACAACCAATAAAGCACTGGCACTTTTTTACCGTTTGAGGCTTGAGGCGGCAGATAAACCGCAAATCGCATGGCGCAATTAAGGGTTGTAGACTGGTGGCTGTATTGCTTATGCCAGCCGCCAAAGCTCTTATTTACGCTGATATTTTCTACAGTCATTTAATACCGACTCCTAAAAATTTGTGACATCGAGAGTCATTAACTCTCTTAAAAAACAAGCGCCCGAAAGCGCTTGTTGTTTTGTACGACTGAATTACTTATCGAAGTGGATAACAGTACGAATACTCTTACCTTCGTGCATTAGGTCGAATGCTTCGTTAACTTGCTCAAGACCCATAGTGTGAGTAATGAAGTCGTTTAACTTGAACTCGCCAGCCATGTAACGCTCAACGTACTCAGGTAACTCAGAGCGGCCTTTAACACCACCAAATGCGCTACCTTTCCATACTCGACCAGTGACTAACTGGAATGGACGAGTTGAGATCTCTTGGCCTGCACCCGCAACACCAATAACAACTGACTCACCCCAACCTTTATGGCAGCACTCTAATGCGCTACGCATAACGTGTACGTTACCGATACACTCGAAAGAGTAATCAACGCCACCATCTGTTAGCTCTACAATCACATCTTGGATTGGCTTGTCGTAGTCTTTAGGGTTAATGCAATCAGTTGCACCCAATTTACGAGCAAGGTCAAACTTGCTTTCGTTAATGTCGATAGCAATGATGCGTGAGGCTTTTGCCATTGCTGCGCCAATTACCGCTGACAGACCAATACCACCCATACCAAAGATAGCAACTGTAGCGCCTTCTTCAACTTTAGCGGTGTTCATTACCGCGCCCATACCCGTTGTTACACCACAACCTAGTAGACAAACTTCTTCTAGTGGCGCTTCTGGGTTAACTTTAGCTAATGAAATTTCAGGTAATACAGTGTACTCAGAGAATGTTGATGTACCCATGTAGTGGTAAATCTCAACGCCATCTTTAGAGAAACGCGTAGTGCCATCAGGCATCAAACCTTTACCTTGAGTTTCACGAATCTTCTGACAAAGGTTAGTTTTGCCAGACTTACAGAATTTACATTCGCCACATTCTGGCGTGTAAAGTGGAATAACGTGGTCGCCAACTTGAACGCTAGTTACGCCTTCACCGATTGACTCAACAATACCGCCGCCTTCGTGGCCAAGAATACAAGGGAAAATACCTTCTGGATCATCGCCTGATAATGTAAATGCATCAGTGTGACATACGCCAGTGGCAATCATCTTAACGCGCACTTCACCTTTTTGTGGTGGCATTACATCAACGATTTCCATTGATAGTGGTTGACCAACTGCCCAAGCTACTGCGGCTTTTGATTTGATTGTTTGTGCTGTCATTTTGTATTCCTACTTTAATAATCTTTAAATTACGGCGTGTGCCGTAGTGGGTATGGAAAGATTATAACTACCTGTTGGATATTGATAATCCCATCAATAGGTAATTTACCTTTACCATACGGTAATAATCTTTTAAAAATTGCTTCATTCATTGCAAAAGCAGTTTTTAAAACATATGTCTTAAACTTGGTGCTAAGCGTGTTACTGCTTAGCACCACTTGAATAGCGGTTAATTTAACGTAACTGGCTATCTTTACTGCCGCGGCGATTGAATAGATGCAGCTTCGCCTGACTGTTATCGATTTCATTTTGACAATGAATACAAAGTCGAACACCTGGAACTGCATTGCGTCTCGCCTCAGGTATCGGCTCACCGCACTCTTCACAATGCAACAAACTCTCACCATGTCGTAGTCGACTTCTTGCGACTGCAACTGCGTCTTCGACACTACTATCTATTTGATCTTGTACTGCACCATCTCTAGACCATCCACCTGCCATGTTAGTACCTCTATATGACAATTAGCGGTTACCGAGCATGAATTATTTAACTGCCTACTCATCTATAGCTAAAGGTTGGGACTGCCTCTAACAATCTACACCTTCTACTATATGTAATAACTTATATAAGCAAAGTACTCCATGTCCCTCGGCGCCCAGTTAACGAAGAAGGAGTTAAAGCTCATCTGCCTGCCTCATTTCAATATAAACATTATAGTTGTTCCAGTAGATATTATAATCCACAAAAAACTTAAAACACTTTTACGTATAGGTAATAATCAGTCATATTGCTAGACTATAGATGTAAAAAAAGCGCCGAAGCGCTTTTTATTACTGGTGTTAATATTGTTTAAGCTGGTACAAGCTCACTATTCAGCGTTATTTGTTTGCCGCAACATGAGTTGCAATTGCATCCATTAATGCAGGTGATAAGCAATCATAAGGCGGTAAACCTAAATCTTTAAGCGTTTGGCGAACATCCGCCATTGCCTCAGGTGCCGTACCCGACTCTATGATCGATGACACAAACGCCGCAAACTCTGGTGCAGACCAACCTTGTTGGCTAGACAGTTCAGTGTGAACAAAGTCTAAGCCATAAAAAGGATGACCCGTGTTTTCGATACGTCCATACATATGAGTGCCACACTCTTTACATGCGTGGCGCTGAATTGCTGCAGCCTCATCAACAATCTCTAATTTGTCAGCATTAGCCGTTACGCTAACTTTATCTTTAGATACCACGGCAATTTGTGCAAATAATGCGCCTTGTGGTTTCCAGCACTTGCTGCAACCACAAACGTGATTGTGAGCAGTTTGCGATGCAATGGTGACTTCGACAGGATTATTAACACATTTGCATTGTAATGAACCACCTGCAAAATTCGCTGCTGTTGCTGGAATACCGTTGTCGACTTGTGGATGAATTAATGTTTTCAAACTAATGACTCCTAGATGGATAAGTGATTCAAGCTCACTAAGTGCTGCGCATTATATTCCTCATCCTTAATTTGATAATTGGCACTTATTACAAATAACTTTTACTATGACGTAATAATTAAAGCTCGATATAACACTATTTTCGGCGTAAGCTTCGCGTATATAGTTATGTATAACCAACCAAATCAAAATTGCTTTTAATTTAAACTTGTTAATAATTAAGCCAGTTTTGTAGAAATACTACCTAGAGAATAATCATGTTTAATTGGGAAGGTGTCAGTGAATTTGTAGCCGTAGCTGAAGCTGAGAGCTTTACTAAGGCCTCGCAACGATTAGGCATATCAACTGCGCAAGTAAGTCGCCAAATAAGTGCGCTAGAAACAAGACTAGCCTCTAAGCTATTTCACCGTACGACTCGCAAAGTGTCGTTAACAGAGGTTGGTCGCATCTATTACCAACATTGTCGCCAAGTATTAGATGGGTTAGAAGAGGCCGAACGCGCGATTACCAATTTGCAGACCAGCCCACGTGGGCTACTGAAGATCACCGCGCCGGTGACCTATGGTGAAAAAACCATTGCGCCATTAATCAATGATTTTGCCGCCCTGTATCCCGAATTAGAAGTTAGGCTCAACTTGAGTAATCAAAAAGTCGATTTAATTGATGAAGGTTATGATCTGGCTATTCGACTTGGGCATCTAGAAGATTCCAGCATGATGGCCAAAAAACTTAGCAGCCGTACTCAATATGTTTGTGCATCACCTAGCTATATATCTACTTATGGCATTCCACATTCATTATCAGAGCTTGATCAACACAACTGCTTAATTGGCACCATGGATTACTGGCGCTTTCAAGAAAATGGTAAAACCCGCAATGTACGGGTTAAAGGTAGCTTAAGTTGCAACAGTGGCCACGCCTTAGTTGATGCCGCCATTAAAGGTATTGGTATAGTGCAGCTGCCGGACTATTACGTGCTACCGTTTATTGAAGCCGGCGAGCTCACCCCATTGCTGGAACAAAACCGCCAACCTGAAGAAGGCATTTGGGCGCTATACCCACAAAACCGTCATCTTTCACCTAAGGTGCGAATGCTGCTCGAACATTTAAGTACCGGTTTAAAGTAATCTAGATAAATAACAGCCAGACTCATATCTCCGTACTCTCAAAAACAAAAACGAGTCACAACTAAGAGTTCTGACTCGTTTTGTAAATTATAGCTTTATAGCAATTTTATTGAGAGTAAATGCGCTCGAGATATTAAGCAATAAAACAAGCTATGAGCATTTACTTTAAAACAACCACACCTCTATTACTTTGTGACTTGAATGATAATGCAGGTTCTTTTTGCACTTTCATAGTAGGAGCATTTACAGAGAGTAACCCAAGATCAATAGTATTTTGCCACTCCGCTTGCCAATCGCTCAAGTCCGTGGTTTTAATGACGTTGATACGCGGGAAAATAAGTTGTCCGTACTCATTATCCTCAATAATACCATTATTATTAATATCCCAGCCCCTAGTTGAGTACTCCAAAACTAAAGCTCGACCTTGGTCATCTACAGAAATAACTTCCCAAGTGCGGTGCCTTTCGGACCAATCTAGTGATTGCATTAAGTTGACATTCCGTCCAGCTTGACTCCATGTCCAACTATCATCACCTAAATAAAAATACCCAATACCGTTACCTATACCTTCCCAGTCACCTTCAGCAGTAACCCCATAAATTCCTCGACTTAATGTGCCATCCTGATTGAACTGATAACCCCAAAGGTTTTCTAACTTTAACTTGTCACCATCCCATTGCTGTTGAATACTGCCATTAATGTATGCCATTTGCGCATTTGGTAGGCTAGTGACTAAATTATTCGTTAACCGCCCATAACTATTATCAAATTTAGCAATCTGTCTCGCTAAAACCAGCTCGAGCTTATTATCCACCCACTTTTCAACTTGGGCCAAATGGCCTTTACCTTCGGTTTTTACTGGAGTGAATTTATAGACAATATTACCATTAGCTAACGATAAAACCCCATCAGTGAGTGAAGCCGTAAATTGCTGACTAGCATTTCTTGTCGTAGCTAACGATCCAGAAATCGTAACAAAATCAGCCGTTAAAGCGGTAAACTCAGCCTGACTGTAGGCGCTGACCACTGTATTTTCAAGATCCAGCACCCAGCTACCTTCTATATCTTCAAGCGTTTTGCCATCAAAGGCACTTTCAGGACTATGTATCAAAGTCTGATTATAATAATGCTCATTGGTAACTCTTGGAGTCGGGTTGGTCCATGTTGTTACTGAGTCAGGAAGGTTTAGTTGAGTGTACTCTACCTCGGTAACAACTACTTGATAACTAGTTGAGTTACTGGTTATTAAACGAGTACTTGAGCTTGCCACACCAGACTCCATATTAAACGTAGGCTCAGTAATTAGCCCTGCATCAGTAGCCTCAATTAGCTCATCAACGACTATTTGAGAGAAACCATAATCAATGACCAAAGCTTCATAGGGATAAGGAATGTAATGATAGCTTTTATAAGAATGATTTTGATATTCCACATTCAAATTACCGTCTACTACAGACCAAGTAAGATCGACCGGAGCAGAGTCATCATGACTACCAACGTTTTTATATAACTCACCGGAACCATCAGCATTGAAGTTCATTCCCATTCCAGAGTGCTGATTCCAACCTTGCTTTGCACCGTATAAAGAAAGCATGGTTTTATTGGCAATTTGCTCACCGCTAAATTGCTCAATCACATTCTCATCAGTGACAGTCTCTTCAATCGCTTCCTCTAATGCAGCAACATAAGCCTGAGTGAGCTCTCCATGCGCATCAACATGATTATTTGCCACTAAATAAGCTTGAATAGCTTCACTGGTATCTATTCCACCTTCTGCTGCTTCAGCATCTAGATCTAATATAGATAAAACAGTTTCGCCTTCTGGGATCTCGAAATTGGCATTATCAACCAATAACTTAATGAAAGCCGATGTTTGAACTAATTCCTCGGGGGATACTTCGCTCGCTAACTGGTTAAACTGCAACTCAGTTGTGATTTCACCACTTTCTGAACGGTCCTCAGCTAACAAATAATTAGCAGTAGATACGTGCGTAACATTAGTTAAGTTTTTTTCTTCATTGGTTAAATGGCGCTCTTCACCCGCTTTGGTTAGCAAAGTACTTGTTTGCCCTACGATCGCTACTAATTCAACGCTTTCTTGCTCCTGCTCGGCACTGCCTTTGGCATTGATAAGCACAAGCGCAGACATGTCATTAATAGTGATTGGCAACGAATAATTACCGTTGCTATCGGCCTCAACTTCAAACAAGTCATCGCCAATAGCAATTGAAACCAATGCATTAGCAATAGGTGAATCAGTTACAAGTCCCGATATCGTTAAGGTATGATTAACTGTCACAGCAACTTCTGCGGTAGCCGTCAGTTCACCATCACTAATTTCATAAGTAAATGAATCTGTAGTTGCAACATTGTTCTCAGGAGTATAAAGCAATTGATTATTAACAATTTCAACGGTACCACTCTCTGGCTGGTTAACCACTGACGTAATAGTTAACGTATCACCATCACTATCTGAGTCATTTGCCAGTACATCGAACGTAATCGCTGCATTATTCTGAACCAACAAGTTATCTGCAGCAGCTACGGGAGCAGTATTAACAACCGGTTGTGGTGATGTTTCAGAAGATGAGTCACTGCCACCACAACCAGCAAGAATAGCAGCTGCAAGTAACGTTAATGAAAAGTTTTTTTTCATTTTAAGTCCTTTTATATATTTTGAATTCCTTTCCTACACCCCCGACGAAACATAGGATTGCGGCATCATTCTATTTACACAAAAGAAACATTTCAACATGCAAGTCGCATTTAATTCACTGGAGAATCAAAAAACCTTTTAATCAATAAATCTCTAATATTCATAAACTTGTGCAACTACAAAGGTTTTGCAAAACAAGAAATATCCAAATCTAAGCTCAAAACCTTCTGCATTTCCCTAAGGTAACTGCAACACTTATTATTACTGATTCGTAAAAGTAATTTGCATTTTTAGCTAATTGTTCCAAATACGACGATAACTATAATGACCCCATCTAGTAGCCCTGCACTCGGTCATACCTTTCGTATCCCCATTCAGTTCCAAGGCTCATTTCAATTTTCAAATTATGTCTGCATCTGTCGATGCACAGAGGAATTATTATGTCTCGTATTGTTATTGTTGGCGGTGGCGCTGCAGGTCTTGAAATCGCCAGCATGCTAGGTCGTAGTGTGAATAGCCAAGATGAAGTTATTCTGGTTGAGGGTGAAACTCATCACTACTGGAAGCCACGCTTTCATGAAATAGCCGCAGGGACTTTTGACAGCGATCTCGACACTATCTGCTATTTCAGCCACGGCGCGAACAATGGCTATATGCACTACCAAGCTTGGATGACCGATGTTAATCGAGCAGCTAAGCAGCTAGTCGTACGCAAACCCAATGGCGAAACCGATACGCTAGCTTACGATTACCTAATTATTGCCATTGGCGCGATCAGTAATGACTTCGCCACCCAAGGCGCAAAAGAGCATTGTTTGTTCTTAGATACACCCGAGCAGGCACGCAATAGCTGGCACCAAATCAGTTCATTACTGCGCTCAGGTAAAGATTGCACTGTTAATATCGTCGGTGCGGGTGCAACTGGTTTAGAGCTTGCTGCAGAACTTGCTAAGGTCAGCGCTGAGCTAAGCGAAAACCCTTATGCAGCATGGCTTAACATTAACTTGATTGAAGCAGCCGATAGAGTGCTACCCAACGGCCCGGTGAAAATGTCTGAGCAAGCATTGCTAAGACTTGAGAAGTATCAAATCAATGTGATGCTTAATACCCGTATTGCCAGTGTTGAAGCGGATCGTATGACCACCAGCGACGGTCAAGTGCTTAATGCTGAAGTACAGTTTTGGGCTGCTGGGATTAAAGCACCTGATTGGCTCAAAGAAATTGGTGGCCTGCAGAGCAATTCGCTTAACCAATTAGTGGTTGAGCAAACGCTAATGACCACATTTGACTCATCGATTTTTGCACTGGGTGATTGCGCCGCCATTCCACAAGTAGATGGCAGCCAAGTACCACCAAAAGCGCAGGCTGCTAACCGCGCAGCAGTACATTTGGCAAAAAATTTAGTCGCTCATTTAAAGGGCAAGTCACTCAAGCCATTCGTCTACAACGATGGTGGCATGGTGGTCGCTATCGGCCATAATTTTGCAATTAGCACCATGATGAACGATAGATTGATCTTAAAGGGCCGCTTAGTGCGTCGCCTATACGACACGATTTTCCGTTTACATCAAAAAACCGTTAGTGGTTACTTAGCCATGTCACGTTTGATTATTTTCAAACGCCTAAAATGTTTGTTTAAGCCGGCATAATAAGCAAAATACCGATAAAGCCCATTTACTTAGCTGTAGATGGGCTTTTTTATTTATACCCCTTACCTCAGGTTCATGCCGCAATAATACCAATCAGTATAAGAAGTTGATCTACTCAGAGCGTTTTTTGGCAACTAATTCAAGGCGAATAGATGAAAGAATGGTTATTCCCTTGTGAGGCTGTTCAACGTAGAAGTAGGCAGCCAAAAACGCTCCAGAATGGCGAGTTTTAGCGGTTCTGATGCTCCGTTAACGAGCTTAACCGTAGAACAACTATGCTCTTCACTCGCTGCCTTGCCTCAGAAGCGCTAAATTCTCGCTGAGCGACCAAATCTTTATACTGATTGGTATAAGGCCTATATTAGCCAGCACCAAGTCTACACGCATTTATTCGTTAAACAGCAAAACTGTTATATTAGCAACAAATATGCTAAGTTAATTCACTGAAAAACAACCCCACCTCAACATAAAAAACCAATATCTATGGCTTATGGGGTTGTCAGTCAAAGTAATTAAAGCACTACCTTCAACTTATACTCTAGCAGCAGCTAGGTAATCAAAAGGCTCGTGCACTCAAGGTATCTAACCTCTGCATGGAGTCTCTTATGATGTGTTTACTCTTCAATGTAAGCCTATCCCTTTCGTTCAACTCGATCTAGACCTCAAAAAGCACTAGCTAAACGTTTGCTTTCATAACGCATATCTTGGTTATGCTTTTACAAAAGATCCGCAATCAATACTAATAAACTCAATCCATAAGGATAAATGATGATTCGCCAAACACTTGCAGCCTCATGTATCACCCTTGCACTTTCTGCTAATGCAAACGCCACCCCAATAGATGAGGAACTTGCAGCGCTAAAGGCTCGTATTGAGCAACTTGAATCTCAACAGCAACAAGCGAAAGAGAAAGAAGAACAAACCCAGCAAGCGGCTACTGAAGAGCAAAAGTCAGCTGAAAGTTCGTTAAAGTTTGGCGGTGCTGTACGTGTAAATTATTCTTATGAAGACTTTGATGACGATAATGCAGATCGCGGTGGTGACTTTGATTTTGACCTGTTTCGTATCGATGTATCAGGTAATTACCAAGATTTGATTTTTTCAGCTCAATACCGCTGGTTTGAGTATATGAATGTCATTCAGCATGCATGGATTGGCTACAATTTTGATGAGCAACAACAAGCAAAAATCGGTGTCACTCAAGTGCCTTTTGGTATCTTAACTTACGCATCAAATAACTATTTTTTCAGCTCTAACTTCTATCTCGGGCTTGAAGATGATCATGATATGGGTCTGAACTACACCTACAAAGGTGACAATAACCAACTTGATTTCGCCTTCTACAAAAATGATGAACAAGGCGGTCTAGACGGTTTTGTTTCTGACCGTACCGACCGTTACGCCTATGACGTAGTCGGAATTCGCTTAGATGGAGAAGATGCTTATGACGCTCCAAGTGCTGGCTACGCGGCAGGAGAGGTCAATACCTTCAATGCTCGCTATGCGCATAACTTTGTATTTAACGACATAAACCTTGAGCTAGGCGCATCAATCCAAGCGGGTCAATTAGAAATAGAAAATGGCACTGATGGCGATAATGTCGCGGCAGCTGTCCATGGCGTTGTTAACTATGACCGTTGGAATGTGAAGCTACAGATGACAGATTACAAATATGACGTCGATGGTATGGATGTAGATCGCATCGTTGTAGCCGCCTACCATTTCTATGACTCTATCCCAGCAGAAGCAACCACATACATTGCCAATGTTGCGTATAGTCTACCAGTTGATATTGGCCCAATATCCAGCCTGACCTTTTATAACGATTACTCCCTAGTCACGGATAAGCCCGCCGCAATGGAAGACACTTTTATGAATGTCACCGGCATGGCGGTTTCTGCTGGCGGTCTTTACACCTACTTTGATTTTGTCGTGGCAGAAAACCAGCCCTTTATTGGTGGCACCATGGTCGGCGATGGTGATACCAACAAGCGCTTTAATATTAACTTTGGTTATTATTTCTAACATTTAGCCGCTATGCCATTGCTCATTGAGCAATGGCATTTCAAGCTGAAGATAGGCAAATCTTAATCTGACAGATAACAAAAAGCCGCATCTCTTTCGAGATACGGCTTTTTGTTTGGATAGGTTGAGTTGGCCGATAAGCCGGGTCCTGTCGTGGACAGTTATTCATCTAGGCCTGCAATCGCTCACAGGCTCAAGCGACCTACCCGGTCCCAACGCGAGCAGCGCCATACGGGACCCTATTTGGTCTTGCTTCGGGTAGAGTTTACCTTGCTACGAACTATTACTAGCCGCACGGTGCGCTCTTACCGCACCCTTTCACCCTTACCAATCCGAAGATTGGCGGTCTCCTCTCTGCTGCACTTGTCGTCGGTTCACACCGCCCAGGCGTTACCTGGTACCCTGCTCTTTGAAGCCCGGACTTTCCTCCCCGCTCTATTGAGCGCGGCAACTGTCTAGCCAACTCGGCGCGGATTATAGCCTAAGCACAAGCAACAAACCAAGGACTTTCATACATAGTATCGATTAGAAGCCAATCTATTAGAGATAGCGCAGCTAATTCCCCCTTACACAGCTAACTTGAAGGCTATGCATTAGCTGACAACATACAAGTTTTATCTAAGGGCAAGGTATTACAGTCCGATTGTTAAACCATGCTTATACAAGGCATTCTTTTTAATATCGTAAATCTGCCCCGCTATCGCAGCCGCTTTCTTCAACGGTAACTCTTCACACAGTAATTTAAGGGTATTAATCACGGTTGGTGAAAACTCTGACTCTTCATCACTACGGTGACCATGACACATCAACACGATTTCGCCGCGCTGCTGGTTAGGATCATCTTTAACAGTCTGCAGTACTTCAGCCACTGGGCCCGAAAGAAACGTTTCAAAGGTCTTAGTGACTTCACGCGCCATAACGATTTCGCGGTCTTCACCTAATGCTGCCACAATTGACTCTAGGCTATGCACTATCCGATGTGGTGACTCATAAAAGATTAATGTACGAGGGTCGTCTTTTAATGCGCTAAGCTTATCGAGTCTGGCCTTTTCTTTTGATGGCAAAAAGCCTTCAAATGAAAAACGATCAGAAGGTAAACCTGACGCACTTAATGCGGTAATTGCTGCACATGGGCCCGGCAATGGAATAACATTGAACCCCGCTTCGCGCACTTGCTTAACTAAGTGGTAGCCAGGATCTGAAATCAATGGTGTGCCGGCATCAGAGATAAGCGCGACAGCTTCACCATTACCGAGTTTTTGAATAATCCACTGCGCTCTATCACGCTCATTATGATCGTGCAGCGCCGTTTTACGGGTTTCAATACCAAAATGGCTAAGCAATTTACCACTATGGCGGGTGTCTTCGCAGGCGATAAGTGATACTTGATTAAGTACCTCTATTGCACGGCTACTGATGTCCCCTAAATTCCCAATTGGTGTGGGAACAATGTAAAGCGCGACCGACAGGTCCATATCTACCTCTGTATTGAGTATTGGCAAGAGTTTCTAACAAGACTTTCGCCAAGCGGAAGAGCAGGTTAAACTAATAGCAGCATCTTACCAGAGTGAAGACCCGTGTTAAAAAGACTGAATACAACAAAATTTATTTCTATCGCAATTTTATCTGCGGTTTTGTTCGGTTGCGGCACGACTTCTGCGCCGGTAAAGACTGAAAAGACTGAAGTTTCTTTGTCATCAGTGACAAAGACCTCCGCACAATATTTAACGCTTGCTGGCCAAGAAAAAAATAAACAAAGTCGCGATAAATATGTCTTACTCGCCGCACATGCCTTTATTAATGAAGGTAACGCCAGCGCAGCAGACAAAGCTTTGAAGTCAATAGCCCAAGATATTAGCCAAGAGCCAGAGTTATTAGCTGAGCATATTTACCTTTCTGCTCGCGTTTTGGAGATGACTTCAACCTATGATCATGCTCTAAAAACACTTAACTACCCGAGTAACTGGACACTACCGAATTGGCAGTGGGTAAGTTACTACCAGTTTAAGGCGCACCTCTACCAGTTAGTTAATCAGCCAATTGATCAAGTGAGACAACTGAGCCTGCTTAGCAAGTATTTGCCGGCATCTCAGGCACAAGAAGTTAATGATACGATTTGGCGCTCATTACAGCCGATTAACCAACAAACCTTACTGAGCTTTAAGGATGATACTCGCAACCCTATTTTTGCGGGTTGGGTACAATTAGCATATATCGCCAAACACTATGCCGTTGACCCTAATGATTTAGTGCGCCACCTCGGCAGCTGGCAGCAATTAAACCCAAATCATCCTGCTGCGGCAAAATTACCCACTGATTTAGAAAAAGCACTGAATACTCAACCGTATCAACCAAAAAATATTGCAGTACTACTGCCGCTAACAGGCCCGAGAGCCAACATCGCTGATACCGTAAAACAAGGTATTATTGCCAACTATATGGCAACTGCTGATGACAGTGTAGCGCTTAACTTTTTTGATACAGCCACAGGTGCGCAAGCCGCTTACCAACAAGCCGTTGCAGCAGGTGCAGAGTTTGTCATTGGTCCGCTACTACAGTCTGAAGTTGAGCAATTGCAAAACATTACTCCAGCAGCAGAACCAGTATCTCCTACTAGCCCAACTGCGCCCATCGCTCCTGTTACCAGTAAAACGATTCCGCAGCTGTACTTAAACCATATTGATACTTTCGTTGCTGAGCCAGATAAGTTTTTCTTTGCGTTGTCGCCAACTGACGAAGCCATTGATGCAGCGCAGCGCTTATACAACGATGGAATCGAGCAACCATTACTGCTAGTGAGTAACGACACTGTTGGACGCCGTATGGCAGAGAGCTTTAATCAAGCTTGGCAAACTTTGACGAATGACCCCGCTGAGATTCATTATTATGACGGCGGTGACAAAATGAAAGTCACTGTGCAAAAAGCCTTAGGCGTTATCGATAGTAAAGAGCGCATTGCCCGCATTAAAGCGATTTTAACGCCTAAGATTGAAGCCGATTTTCGTTCTCGCCGCGATGTTGATGCTATTTATATGATCTCTGCCAGCAAAGATTTAGCACTATTAAAGCCTTTTATTGACGTTAATTTTAGCGTGTTTGCAGAACCGGTACCGCTTTACACCACCAGCCGTAGTCGTGTCGAAAACAATGATCGTGAAACAGCTAATGAGCTGAATAACCTAACGATTAGCGATATCCCATGGTTAATCACGCCCAATACTGAAACCCGTATGGTTAACGAATTATGGCCAAACTGGAGTAACGGTCGTAAACGACTATTTATCATGGGTTATGACGCGCTTGATTTAGTAGGTAAGTTAGCCCAAATGCGCGCTTTACCGGGTTATCAATTTAGTGGCCGTAGCGGACTATTGTCAGTACAACCTGATGGTACCTTAAACCGCCAGCTGAGCTGGGGACGTTACCAAAGAGGCAACTTACGTCCACTGTAAAGTCGATATATAATGCTGCTAACGATATTTACAGTTAAATTAACTGAGGTAAATAGTCGCAGCTAATACTTTAAGATATAGTCAAATTAAGCTACAAGGATGAGCGAGTTTGATGGCAAATACCGATAACCAAGGCCAAATTGCCGAATATAAAGCACGCCAATATTTGGAACAACAGGGCCTAAGCTTTGTCGAACAAAACGTAAGATACCGTTTTGGTGAAATCGACATAGTGATGAAAGATGGTAAGGATTGGGTCTTTGTTGAGGTAAAATACCGCTCTCCATCGCGTTATGGTGGTGCAGTGAATGCGTTAAGCAGTGCACAAACCCAGCGAATAAGAAAAGCGGCTAGCCATTACATACAAATAAATCGAATTGACGCGATATGTCGATTCGATGTCATTGCGGCCGATCCCAATGGGATCCAATGGATCCGCGATGCCTTTTAAACAGTTTAATTTTCATATGTTCACACCTTTTAATAATGAACATAAATAAACATAGGGTTTATCCATGTTAGAACGCATTAAAGACAGCTTTACAGAGTCAATTCAAACTAAGATTGATGCTTCTGAAGCACTACCAGAGTCAATTGCTAAAGCGGCAGAAATGATGGTGCATTGCTTATTAAGCGGTAACAAAATTTTGGCTTGTGGTAATGGTGGTAGCGCAGGTGATGCTCAGCATTTTTCTGCTGAACTATTAAACCGCTATGAAATTGAGCGTCCACCATTGCCAGCAATTGCCTTGAGTTGTGACACTTCAACGATCACTGCAATTGCCAACGATTATAGCTATGACGAAATCTTCTCAAAGCAAATTATGGCATTGGGTCAACCAGGTGACATCTTATTAGCAATCTCGACCAGCGGTAACTCTGGCAACGTGATTAAAGCTATGGAAGCAGCATTAAGCCGTGATATGACCATTGTGTCGCTAACCGGTAAAGACGGCGGCGCTATGGCTGGCCTGCTAAGTGTGAATGACGTTGAAATCCGTGTACCTTCAAATGTGACTGCACGTATTCAAGAAGTACACTTACTAGCGATTCACTGCCTATGTGACAACATCGACCGCACGCTATTCCCGCAGGACGAACAGGCATGAGATCACTGCTCCCATTAATCGCTATTGTGTTAATGCTGCAAGGCTGCGCAGGGGCCGTTATGGTCGGCGCAGTTGGCGGGGCAATGATGGTTAATGACGAGCGCAGCTTTAAGACTCAAATTGACGATACCAACGCTGACTTTAATATTTCAAGTGCGTTAGCATCTCATGATGACTTAAAGAATCAGGCGAATATTAGCGGCATAGTCATGAATACCAATGTATTGATGATAGGACAAGCGCCTAACTCTATGCTGCGTGATAAAGCGATTCGCACGGTTAAAGAACTCAAGATTGGCGGTAAGATCCACAATCAAATTCGCATTGGTAACCCAACCTCGTTTACCACTCGTAGCAACGACACTTGGATCACCACCAAGGTGAAAGGTCGTATGTTGAATGAGAGTGGCTTAGACGTCACTAACATTAAAGTGGTAACAGAAAACGGCGAGGTATTTTTAATCGGTTACGTTGAGCGCGAGCAAGCCGACTTAGCGGTCGAGGTCGCGCGCAATACCGCAGGAGTGCGTAAAGTTATTAAGGTGTTTGAATACGTCGACGCTTAATCAGCATTCTCTGCCTAACTAAAGAATCATCCAGCTTTTGGCTCGATGATTTTTTTTGGCCTGAAATTCACCATCTTTGCTGATACCCAAGGAATGATTAATGATGGCAGCACAATAAACCCTGCACCTACCCAGCTTAAGCCATCTAACCACTCATCAAATAGCAACCAACCAAACAATACGCAAAACAGCAACCCAGTGTATTCAGCTATCGCAACTTTGCTCGCTTCAGCCTTACGGTAAGCCAATACGCATGCCCAATGATAAGCAAGCAAAAAGCTATTACTTAACGCAGCCATTCCGACCAACTCCCAGCTCACGCCCTCTAAGCCTTGTACTAACACCATAACCAATGTCAGTGGAATACTTAACAGGTTATAAAGCATGAGTGTCACACTTGGATTTTCGGTATCAGGCAGCTTACGCAGTGCTAACTGATTCAGTGCGAAGGTAAAGGCTGAAAGTAATACTGCAATACCAAACCAATTAATTTCACTTGGGCGCAGTAAGATTAGAATGCCAATGAATCCCAAAATAGTCGCTAACCACTGAGTCAACGTGACCTTTTCTTTAAGAAACACTGCGCCCATTAGCACTATCATCAAAGGTGCAGAAAAGAACAACGAACTCACTGTTGCCATGGGTAATGCCATTAATCCCATAATCAAACAGACCGCACCTAAAGCCCCAGTGTTAGAGCGAAAAAAGTGGATTTTAAGGTGACGAGTTGTCGGTTTTTGAGCATAAAACCATAAAGGTAATAGCATCAGTACCGATACAAGTTGGCGGATAAACAAAAACGTCGCCGCATTACTACCTTCTGGAAGCCATTTAATCGAAACATCATACAGCGCGCTAAAAAGGTTACCGAATACGAGTATCGCCATGGCAATCATGACATTAGATTTCATCTGTCTTCCACCGTACAACTGAATATGCGCGCATGATATGCCTGCATTAATACAAACTAAAATGATGTTTTTTTTCCATGCATGAATTAAATTAATACTATGATGTAAATCACTGACTGAATTCATAGGTAGAGCGAAACCAAATGCGTAAACTCCCACCACTCAGAGCCTTACAAGTATTTGAAGCCGCAGCGAGGCAATCCCACTTTTCACGAGCCGCGGCAGAATTATGTATCACTCAAAGTGCGGTTTCCCATCAAGTTAAACAACTTGAAGAGCACTATGGCGAGCGACTATTTAAGCGTGAGGGACGCCACCTACGACTGACTAGCAAAGGCGAGTTGCTATATAAAGAGCTAGAACGGATCTTTAACGAACTGAGCGACTTAAGCATGCACATAAGTGGTGACAGCAATGATCAGCTGCGCCTTGCGGTATACAGTTCATTTGCGATTAAATGGTTGATCCCCAGACTCAGTGATTTTAGGCGTCAGCATCCACAAATTAAAATTAGACTGGATATGATCGCTGCGGACCCAGAACTCAGTGACAATGTCGCAGATATGTTTATCACAGGGCAAAGTGGTCAACTTGGCTACCATCATCATCTACTGCATAAAGAACGCCTCATTGCCGTTATCAGCCCTAGCCTGCTATCTTTTGAGCTCAGTGCACAGCAAATCTTAGCCTCACAACCACTATTAACGGTCGATGAAGGGCCTTTAGGTTTAGATTGGAATAGATGGTTTGTAGCCAATAATCAGCAATTACCCGCCACGCAGCAACAGCATATTTTTAGCCATGTATTAATGGCAATTGAAGCGGCTATCGCAGGTCAAGGGGTCGCGCTGGCATCAGACTTTATGGTGCTGGCTGATATTGAAAAAGGCTTATTAGTTGAGCTAGATTTACCGGATATGTTAACTGGGTTTGAGTTCTTTTTCAGTTGCAAACAACGTCGCTTAAAAGAACCCGCTATTGGAGCGTTTGTCTCTTGGTTAGCAACACAATAAGCCAATAAAAAAAGCCAGCGGTAACTGCTGGCTTTGTTATCAAATCTTTAGGCTTAAACGATAAGGCCAATCTTCTCGTAAACGCTCTTAATGGTAACTTCGGCACGAGCCTGTGCTTTTTCAGCACCTTCTTTCATCACTTGGTTCAAGAAAGCGTGGTCAGCACGGTATTCTTTAAAGCGCTGTTGCAGTGGCTCAAGCATACCCACAACGGCATCGCCAGTTGCCACTTTTAAGTGACCATACATCTTGCCTTCGAATTCAGCTTCAAGGCTAGCAATCGATTGACCGGTACAGCCAGACATTAGGCTTAGTAGGTTAGATACACCAGGTTTTTCAGCCACATCAAAACGTACGACTGGTGGCTCTTGGCCATCTGTCATCGCCTTCTTGATTTTCTTCATGATCGCTTTAGGATCTTCAAGCAAACCAATAACGTTATTACGGTTATCGTCAGACTTAGACATCTTCTTCAGCGGATCTTGTAGCGACATCACCTTAGCGCCGTGCTCAGGGATGAATGGCTCTGGGATCACAAAGGTGTCACCGTAAGCATTGTTAAAGCGTGTCGCGATGTCGCGAGTCAACTCTAAGTGTTGCTTTTGATCTTGTCCTACTGGGATCTCGTTTGCTTGATAAAGCAAAATATCTGCAGCCATTAACACTGGGTAGCCAAATAGACCCACGTTAATGTTATTGGCATGCTTCTGCGATTTATCTTTAAACTGTGTCATGCGGTTAAGCTCACCCATCTGGGTGTAACAGTTTAGCGCCCAACCTAGCTGTGTATGCTGCGGTACTTGAGACTGAATAAATACAGTGCTCTTTTTAGGGTCAACACCACAAGCTAAATACAGTGCTAGCGTATCAAGACACGCTTCACGTAATTTAACCGGATCTTGTCTGACAGTAATCGCATGCAGGTCAACGACGCAATAAAGGCAATCATGACTATCTTGCATTGCAACCCACTGACGTAACGCGCCCATATAGTTGCCGATGGTAAGCTCGCCTGATGGCTGTGCTCCGCTTAGAACTACTGGTTTCGTTAGGGGGGTCGTCATCTTGTTTATTGCTCCGTTGCGTTGTCGCGCAGTTTAAGTAGCGCGGTTATTTCACTAAATTGTTCACATACGGCATCAGGGCCGCTTAGCCCAATATCTTCACCGTAGTTATAACCATAGGTCAAGCCCACTGACGCTACCTTAGCCGCTTTTGCAGCTAAAATGTCATTCTTTGAGTCACCTACCATCAATAATTGCTCAACTTGCAGCTGCCACTCATGCAAAATGTGTTGTAGCGGCAAAGGATCAGGCTTCATCTTAGCTAATGAGTCACCGCCAAGCACTATGCCAAAGTAACCGTCAATATTGAATGCTTTCAATAAAGGAATGGTAAATTCATATGGCTTATTGGTGACAATAGCCATTTGATATCCCGCTTGCTGCAACTGAGCTAACACAGCTTCAACATGAGGATAAAGCACACTATGTTGCTGCAGATTTTGTTTATAAAAATGCATAAATCGCGGCATGGTGTTTTGCAATTGCTCTTCGCTTACCTCTGTATCCAGTGCGAAAGTAAGCGCTCTGCGCATCAGCATCTCAGCGCCATTACCTACCCAGCTGCGAACCAAATCGTCGCTACACTGTGGTAGGTTCAACTCAGCAAGTGTTGCACGGGTAGCTGCTGCTAGATCAGGAACGCTATCAATCAGCGTTCCATCTAAGTCAAATGCTACGGCTTTAATTTGACTAAACGTGCTCATTGGCTAGGCCTCTACAGTCGCTAATTCACTGCGCATTTCATCAATAACCGCTTTGTAATCGGGTTTATTGAAAATGGCTGAACCAGCAACAAACATGTCTGCACCCGCAGCCGCAATTTCCGCGATATTGTCGACTTTTACGCCGCCATCCACTTGTAGGCGAATGTCATAACCACTGTCGTCAATTAACTTACGTACTTGGCGCAGTTTATCAAGTGTTGACGGAATAAATGACTGGCCGCCAAACCCTGGGTTTACCGACATCAATAAAATGACGTCAAGCTTATCCATCACGTGGTCTAGGTAATGTAATGGCGTAGCAGGGTTAAACACTAGGCCTGCCTTACAGCCGGACTCTTTAATCAGTTGTAATGTACGGTCAACATGCTCTGAAGCTTCTGGGTGGAAGGTAATAATTGAAGCACCTGCAGCAGCAAAATCAGGAATGATACGGTCGACTGGCTTCACCATTAAATGTACGTCAATATCAGCAGTAACACCGTAGTTACGCAATGCCTGACATACCATAGGACCAATAGTTAGGTTAGGCACGTAATGGTTATCCATCACATCAAAATGAACTACATCAGCCCCCGCATTTAATACGGCATCGACATCTTCACCTAGACGCGCAAAATCGGCAGATAAAATAGAAGGAGCAATCAAAAATGGACGCATAACGAACTCACCTGAATGTTTAAGAAGTACGCCATTCTACCTGCTGAGACGTTAGCCCTCCACTCTTGAGTCCCCATTTCAGTTAATTTACATCGATAAAATATTTCACAGAAACAGTGAAATAGAATTTACGGTTAAAAAATGTTTAAAATGTAGCCACCTTTGCTATAATACGCCGACTAGCTAAAGCAATGGAGGCATGATGAAAGGATTATTTCTTAATACGGCAATGATAAAGTCAGCCGTTATTCTTGCTTTCGCCTGTACCGTGATCACAAGCTTGGGCTCATCATCTAAGTCAAATGAATCAGCATCGATTGCATGTGACTGCGATAGTGCAGAGAGTCAATACAACCCCAGTCTACCTGCAAGCCACCCAAGTAACCGCTGCGTCACTCAAACTGATGATTTAAGTTGGAAAAGCTGGTTGGCAGGAAAAAGCCAAACGAATCAATTACATTTCATCGATTTATTTGAACTGCTCTATGGTCATGAAAGCGCACCTATCAATAAAAGCTCCCCACTAAACAAGTAAATAATTACTGTTATGCTGCATCGATTTTGGCAAATATTTTCAAGCACTATCGCGGCATTTTTTGGCGTGCAAACAGAAAAGAACCGTCAGCGAGACTTTCAAACGACATCTCCAATTCCTTTCATTGTCATGGGGCTAATTCTGGCGTTTATATTTGTGGCTGGCTTACTGTTTATTGTTAAGCAAGTGCTCGCTTAGTTCAGCTTCAAGCAAATCGGCACCTACTTAATAATCAACAAATTAAGATTAGTCATTCTCGCTATGATAAGAGTCATCATATAACGCCATCAGCTCATCAACCTTCTTACGGCCACTGCCTTTCTGGCTAATGTTGCGCTGCACCTGAATCGTGTCAAATCTTGCTCCATGATAAAGCTCCCGAGTTAGCGGAATATCATGGTTGCTGATAAGTACTGGGATGCCTCTTTCAATTGCTGTATGGCGAGCATGCCTAGCAAGCAAGGCTTGATCATCTAACGAAAAGCCGCTACCGACGTAAGTCGTAAAACTCGCTGTTGATGACAAAGGGGCATAAGGCGGGTCACAGTAAACCACATCGCCCGCTTTTGTCATATCAATCGCTTGCTCATAGCCAATGCAATGAAACTCAGCATTTTGAGCTTTTTCTGAAAAAGCACGGATCTCTTTTTCTGGGAAGTAAGGCTTTTTATAGGAACCAAACGGCACATTAAAGCCGCCCTTTCGGTTATAACGGCATAAACCATTAAAACCATGGCGATTCATATAAAGAAAATAAACAGAACGCTTAAATGGATCTTTAGTGGCATTAAACTCTATGCGGATTTTGTAATAGGCTTCTTTATCATTCATTTCCGGAACGAAAAGTGCCTTCGCCGCTTTGATGTATTTCTCTGGCTCTTTTTGCACAATCTTATACAGATTAATCAAGTCATGATTAATATCGCAGAGTAAGTAGCGATCATAATGAGTATTGAGAAATACTGAGCCCGCACCAACAAAAGGCTCGACCAAGCGATCACCTTGAGGTAAATGTGCTGATAAGGCTTCAATCAGTTTAAATTTTCCGCCAGCCCACTTTAAAAAGGCTCTTTGTTTTTTAATCATTTAAATTGATCGAGTGCTTATAAAAAAGAGAGCTGTCGATTGTACTCTGTTTATTATTGAATTTCACGAGTTGGAGGCACTTCTTGTAATTCATATTCACCAAGGCTTTTCCAAGATCTTACCCAAGGTTCAGAAATACCCATACTTGTCATTAACCAAGTTGATTGCTGCAGTGCTTGTTGCCGGCTTTTAAAATGACCTTGCAACACTACCCAGCGCTGATTATAGCGTGCAACTTTAACATCGGGCGTTTCTTTGAGGCTTAGTAACATATTATTCAATGACTTTAGCTGTTTTACACTTGCCAGTTGCAGCGTATAGCCGAAATCAGGCAGTGCAAATTTGGCTGGATTTACTGTTGCGGCTGTATTGTGCAACATCCTACTTTGTGTAGTCACTTCAGCTTTAGCAGTCGTATGCTGAGTCGCTTGAACTTGCGGTTCTTTGCCCTTTACATCAAATGTCGCTGCCTGAGTTATTTTATAAGTCGTGATTAGGCTTTTACTGTTTACTTCAGACAAAAGTTGTATCTGTTGCTGACTATGAGGGGGGAAATACTGATGATTTTTTAGCGTACGCTTGCCATAATCAAACAGGAACGAACTATCCTCTGCAAAACGCTCACTGACATCAACGGCAAACTTAACTTCTTGAGGTTTTGTATCTTGGGAATTATTACCTAGCAACAACCAGCCAAACACCAAAAGAAGAACGCAAAAAATAGATATAAACGTAATCTTGGTTAATTTCGTTGTTTTTAACGCTGCTACGGGCTCACCATTAAGAGCAAGCTCAAGTAAACTGACCACCTCTTGCGGCGTGCCCTTTTGCATCTCTAGTTGATTCTTTACAATATCCCTTGGAGTGAAAGGCTGCTGCTCACTGCGGCTTAATAGTGTGTAGTAAAGACCTTCGCGCTCAGCCTGATCTAATGGCTCTATATCAATAGCAAGCACTTGCTCTAATAGAGTCTCTGGAAGTTGTTGAATAATTTCGCTAAAGAAATGTTGCGGCGCAGTCATCAACACCTTTATAGACTTACCAGGAAAAGAAATTTGGCTCAGAATGATACATTCAGCCCAGATCTCAAGCGGCAACAAATGCGCATCATCAAGCACAATATAACTTTCATTCGGTAATGATTCGGCGACACTCAATAAGCACTCTGGTAGTGGGATCTCATCGTCAAATACGGGCTCAGTTAATAGTTGAACTAAAACTTTGCGTCGTATCTCAGCACTATCACAGTGCTTAGGACAAATAACCAATGCAGAACTTTGATGATCGAACTCATTCAGCAGCCCTGTTACTAAAGTTGTTTTACCTGCACCATCCTCTCCGGTTAGCACCATTAATTGGTCGCTATAAACACTGAGGTGCAATAAACGCTGCAGTAGCGAATCTTGGCTAGGAAGTAAGGTCGATTCTGAAAATGACATTTAGATGCCCCAGCAACAGATTTTAAGTCTGCGTGCTTTAAACCATTTATGGGGTAACATAAAAATCGGCCTATGAAGCAAGTTCATAACCTGAGCGAAGTGCACTTTAACTTTTGATTTTGCGTTCACTGATCACCTGCGACATAGTTTATGCGCAGTTGATAACCTCTTCCAGTAGCTCATCGGTCACGTCACTGTAGATCCCTGCTTGGCCAATGCCTTCAGGTAAAATAAGTCGTAGCTGACCTTTAAGCACCTTCTTGTCGCGGCGCATATGCTTAATGAATTGTTCAAAATCCATCGATTCTGGGGCTGAGGTAGGTAGATCGAATGCGGCTAACAGTGCAGTTATCCGACAAACAATTGACTCATCAACTAACCCAAGCTTGTTAGAGGTGATTGCAGCAAGGACTGTGCCAGCAGATACAGCCTCACCATGTAACCACACCCCGTAGCCCATTTCGGCTTCGATGGCATGGCCAAAGGTATGCCCGAGATTGAGTAATGCTCGAACGGCTTGTTCTGTTTCGTCTTTTTGAACCACTTCAGCTTTGATTTCACAGCAGCGGCCAATGGCATATTCAAGCGCATTTTTATCTAATGACTGTAATGCCTCAACATTATTTTCAAGCCATTGAAAAAAATCAGCGTCCCAAATAACACCGTACTTAATTACCTCAGCCATGCCGGCAGCAAACTCACGCTTAGGTAAGGTACTTAAGCAATCAGTGTCAATTAATACACATTTAGGCTGATAGAAAGCACCTATCATATTTTTGCCTAATGGGTGATTAACTGCCGTTTTACCACCAACAGACGAATCGACTTGAGATAACAGTGTTGTTGGGATTTGAATAAAATCCACACCACGCTGATAACTTGCAGCCGCAAAACCTGTCATATCGCCAATCACACCACCACCTAGTGCAATTAAAACCGTATCACGGCCTAAATTTTGCTCTAACAATGATGTGAAGATCGAGTTCATCTGCTCAAGGGTTTTGTATTGCTCACCATCGGGTAGAATCACGGGCGTAACGCAGGCGAAAGCCGACAGCATAGCTTGTACCTTTTCAAGGTATAGAGGCGCTATCGTTTCGTTAGTGACGATTAGGATGTTCTTATGTTGCAGATAGCGAGCCAAAGGCTCGCTACTACAAAACAAATTCTGGCCAATTTCAATTGGGTAACTACGCTCTCCGAGTTCAACCAGAACTTGTTTCGTCATATCTTAAAAACCTAACTGTTCAATAATTTGGTTTGCTACAACTTTGGCACTTTGCTCATCAGTCTTAACGATGACGTCTGCAATCTCTTCATATAGAGGATTACGTACCTCAGCTAGGTTTTCTAGCACTTCTCTTGGGTCGTCAACTTGAAGCAATGGACGACGCTTATCTCTTTGCGTACGTGCAACTTGCTTATCAATCGTTGTTTCTAAGTAAACAACGATGCCGCGAGCAGAAAGATTATTACGGATCTCTTTGCTTTGGATTGAACCACCGCCAGTTGCTAAAACAATACCCTGCTTTTCGGTTAGATCAGCAACAACCTGTGTTTCACGGTTGCGGAAACCCTCTTCACCTTCAACATCAAAAACCCAAGCAATGTCAGCACCGGTGCGGCTTTCAATTTCTTGATCTGAATCGTGGAACTCTAAGTGCAGCATCTGTGCCAGATGACGGCCTATAGTGCTTTTACCAGCCCCCATAGGGCCTACTAGGAAAATATTACGTTTCTCGGCCATTTGATTTATACGTCTGAATCTTATTTAAGTTTGCCTATGTCAACTCAAATAAACGGAGTTGACCTTTAATCTTACCTTGCTCTATTGAGACTTGACCGCTGATTATCTCAGCTAAATGCCATCTATGGCAAGCGGGGAATGCATTTCTATCAAAAATGTATCATGCAAAACGATAAAGCTAGCGTTAAACACTAGCTTTATCTGCTCGATTATTTTATAGCGCTTCTGAAACTATTTTTGGCGTCACAAAAATCAGCAACTCTTGGCGCTCATTCTGATCAGAGGTGTTTCTAAACATAAAGCCTAAATAAGGGATATCTCCTAACAAGGGTACCTTGCTAACACGGCTAATCATTTGCTGCTGGTAGATACCACCCAGTACAATTGTCTCACCGTGATCCACCAGCACTTGAGTGCCAATTCTCTGAGTGTCGATCGAAACTGCTTGCCCTGTTGGGGTATCAACTGTTTTACCCTGAGAATCTTGAGTAATCTCTAAGTCTAAAATCACGCGATTATCAGGTGTAATTTGGGGCGTAACACGTAATGACAGTACAGCCTTTTTGAAAGTAACTGTCGTTGCACCACTTGAACTCGCTTCTACATAAGGGATTTCAACCCCCTGCTCAATAAAGGCCGCCTTTTGGTTAGAGGTGGTAATACGTGGGCTTGCGATAATCTCACCCTTATTTTCTTGCTCTAACGCACTAAGCTCTAGATCCAACACTGTACCATCAGCCAATTTAGCAACATGAAACGCGATACTTGTAGGATTAGCCACTGCGGCAGGAAGATTAACGTTCAAACGATCACCAATACTCGGAATGATACCATTGGCAATATCGTTAGCGCCCTCTAGGCTGCCCGAGGTACCTTTATCGCCTTGTTGATCTGTTACGCCCCAACGAACACCTAGGTCTTCAGAAATATCATCTTTGACCGTTACCATTCTGGCTTCAATCAGCACCTGCTTAATTGGAATATCCAGTACTTCAATTAACCGATGAACATTTTCTAAAATTTCTTCGGTGTCTTTCACCAACAAGGTATTGGTACGCTCATCTACCGCAACGCTACCACGAGCACTTAATAGGCTTGAATCTTCACCTTTCAACAATGCCGCAATATCCTTTGCCTTAGCATAATTTATTTGCAGGTATTCAGAATACAAAGGAGCCAGCTCCTTAACTTCTTGCTTATTTTTCAGTTCTTGGCTTTCACGAATAGCTATCTCTTCGCTCGGCGCAATCATCAAGATATTACCTTCAATACGCTTATCTAAGCCCTTAGCTTGTAAAATAAGGTCAAGAGCTTGATCCCAAGGCACATCATCAAGACGTAAAGTAATGTCTCCTTCAACCGTATCGCTGGTCACCAAGTTGAAATTATTATAGTCAGCAATAATCTGCAGTACCGTTCTTACTGAGATATTTTGAAAGTTTAAAGAAAGAGAACGACCATCGTATTTTTTCTCTTCCTTAACAAGGTTCATTCGCTCAACCTTTTTCATTATCAACTTAAACAAACTTCCTTCTTGCTGGTAGTTATATTCATAATTGCCATCAATATCGATAAGAAAACGAGCAGTTAAATCTTCCTTAAAAGTTTCAAAACTTTTTACTGGCGTAGCAAAGTCATAAACATCCATCACATAGAGAAAATCACTATTTATGTCTGTGTTATAAAGCTTTAACTCAAGTTTCGCGCCCACCTGCTCAACGTTTGCAGCAACTGAATCATTATTTAAATTAATTAATAATTCTCCACCGCCATCTGGGGTCCGACGAAAATCAATCTTTTCAATACTGTTAACGAATGGATTATCAAGGTCTTCATTTTGGCTCGAAACCTCATCATTAATGGTTAAACGATACGTGTTACCAATAACTTTACCTTGGTATGGCTTAACGTTTTCCAGACCAACAAATATTTGTAATGCACTGCCATTAGGGACTGTACTAACAGTTTCTACTCCAGCGGTCTTTATCGGTAAGGTTTGCTTTTCTAAAGCAGAAATACTATCGCTAAAACCTAAAATAATTTGGGCGGGATCAGCATTAAGATCTATCACTGGAGCTTCAATATCATTTTCAAAAATCAGTTGTAGCTCGAGTTGCTGATCTACTACAGCATGATACTTTATATCCACAAGTCTGTTTGACGCATATGAATACGGAATCATGCCGAGGATCAAGGCAAAACCAATCATTATCTTAAATAATGACACATCCCTATAATTGGTTTTTAGCGTGGTTAAAGATCTCATTATTCCCTCAGTCATCTCTTATTATTCCCCGGTCAATTCCATACTGCTAAACCGTTCTGTCCAGCATCCAGACCCATCTGGGATCAACTCTATTATTTCTACCGTGCTTTGCGTAACTTCGGCAATTTTGCCATGATAAAGTCCCAAATACTGCCCCACACCTAGACGATAAACACTACCGTCATTGGTCTCAAGTAACGCCCAAATATTCTGCTTTTCACTCAAGGTACCGCGCATTTTTAAATTATCTAAAGCATATGTTTCCAATCTACCTTTTCGCCGCTTAAGATCTGGCTGCAGGCAATCTTTAGTCGTGTCAATCACTTCCTCGGTTAACTCTCTTGATGGCGGCACATATGGGCTACGCATTAAATCAGCTTGATAAGTAAAATGTTCAAATTTAGGCGTTTCTTTTAACGGCGGAATATGGGCAACATGCTGAGCTTTCGTTGTCGTGACAAATAGTTCTAGATCGCTCTTATCACCAAGGCAACCAGTAAGTATTAAACTGATAATTATAAGTAAACCTATCCTAATCACTTTGATACTCCCTGCTGCCCGGATACAGGTATCTCTGCGCCTTCTTTAAAGCGGTAAGTTTTAGCGAAAATATCCATGCCTAATTCGCCTGATTCGTTTCTCTTGATAACGAAATCATGCAAACTGACTATGCGTGGTAACTTAGCAACACCCTCCACTAAATGACCTAGCTCATGGTAGTTACCACTTACGACCATTTTGATCGGAAACTCTAAATAAAAGTCTCGAGTTATCTCAGAGTCCCAGTCCAGACTCTTAATACTCAAACCCGAATCTGTTGCAACAAACGTAATATCATCCAGTAAACCTGGCATTTCGTTTTTTGAGGGCAGCATTTTTAAAAGTTCAGCAAATTGAACTTCCATAATGGCTAACTGCTCGCGATAAAGCTTTAGATTAGCCGCCAACTGGTATTTTGATTTAAAGTCTGACTTTAACTGTAATTCTTTCTGTTCCTCAGCATTTAAAACATCTAAGGATTCCGAGATAAATAAAAAATAGCTCGCAATGAAAACACAAACAGACAGCATCACTGCGAATACGGTTTTAACTAACTGTGGCCAAGCACCGATGTTTTCAAAGTCAATATCATTAAACTGACTCAAATCGAGGTTCATCTGCTCGCCCCTTTTACTTTGTCATCTGTATTTTCAGAATGATTCAATATAGTCACCCTCAAGGTAAACCGTTGAAGCTGTCTCAGCTCTTCATTTTGAGCGACAATTGATTGCATATTAGGATCGTGTAACCAAGAAGAAGCTGCAACTTTTCTCATCATATTCGCAACGTTATTATTAGACTCACTACGTCCTTCAATCCACAATAAGCTGCCTTTCTTTTCAATACTTGATAAGTAAATCCCCGGCGGAACAACACGTACAAGTTCATCTAAAACATGAGTGGGTAAGTTTCTAGACTGTTGCAAATCAAGAATAATCTCTGTACGTCTTTCAATATCTTTCTTACGAGTTCGAATCTGGGTTATCTCTGAAATTTGAGACTCTAAAAGCTGAATTTCTGACTGCAAATATCCATTTCGACTTCTTTGATCGTCAATAAACATATCGACAGCCAATAAAAAGAGGTATACAGCAAGACCTGAAACAAGAAAAACTAAAGCTAAAACCCCTGTATAGTCCCGTTTCTGCTTCTCTCTTGCTTCTTCACGCCAAGGTAATAAGTTTATGTTCGCCATTCAGAGTAACTCCTTAATGCTAAGCCACATGCCAACATATACTTGTTAATCTGAGGTTGTAGATAATTTTTTATTTCTTCATCAGCGTACAAACACCCTTTAAACGGGTCAGCAATAATCGTTGGAACACCCAATTCATTAATCATTAGATTGACCATACCTTCAAGTGTAGATGTGCCGCCACAAAGTACAATATGGTCAACTTTATCGCGACCACTTGATGTACAGTAGATCTGCAATGTCCTTTTAATTTGTTGTAACAATTGAGTTTGGAAAGGTGAAAGAACTTCAAATACATAATTACGTGGCAAATCGCCTTCTAATTTAGCTTTTTCTGCTTGTTCATAAGTCATGCCGTAAAATGACAAAATGGATTGAGTAAACTGCTCGCCGCCAAATGCTTGTTCGCGGACAAAAGTAGTTTCCCCATTTTCCACAACGGAAAAAGTAGTAATGTTGGCGCCGATATCAACCATTGCAACAACTTTGTCGTCAAGGTTTTCAGGAAGTTGTTTTGCTATAACATCGAAAGATCGCCCGAGTGCATAGCCTTCAACGTCAACAACTTTGGCTTCCAAATTTACGGCTTCAAGTGAATCGATCAAACTATCAATATTTTCGGATCTACAAGCACTGAGTAATACATTAACTTTACTTGGGTCTGTACTATTTTGACTTAACTTTTCAAAGTCGATATTGACCTCATCAAGTGAATAAGGGATAAGATTATCAGCTTCAATTTCAATTTGAGCTTCCATCTCTTCTTCACTTAAAGCTGAATCCATGTAGATAACTTTAGTCATAACCGCTGACCCAGACACCGCAACAGCGGCAAAATTAGTCGACTTAGGTAGAATCCGCTTAATTTGTTTCAACGCATCAACAACAGCATCACTATCACGAATTTCATGATCATTAACTGCTCCTTTCTTTAAAGGAGTCGCGGCATGGCTTATTATTTTAAATCCATCAGCAGTCTTGCTCAGCAATATAGCTTTTACTTCGTGGGATCCTATATCAATCCCAACCATCTGCGGCGCTTGACGCTTCCAAAAATTAGAAAGCATAGTCCAAAGTCACTTTTATCATTATTTTATCCACAGTAGATTAGCACAGAATCAACTCGTTACAGTTATTTGTACAAAATGTTTCGACATTTTACAAACACCTTTTTTTAAACGCCAATATTAATTACTTAGTTATAACTATTATTCCTAGTCCTTTCGACGACTTGTAATTTTAAAATAATTAGATTGCTTACAAGGAAATAGCATAAATAGCTTTGATATAAAGACTTTATGGTTTAAAGCACCGGAACCCGTGCCAGTGAAAAATCAAGAATTTAAAAGTAACGATTGCCGAAAGCAAAAAAGCAACCAAAGAAAACTTACCCGTTGTTATTTTTCAGTCAAAAGCATGACCAAAATAAAGCGACAAGACTTCACCATTTCCGCCATGGCTTATATACTATTGCTCTTAGTTTAATTCTTGGAATAATGTGGTGAAGTGGTTAAAACGACTTTTTATAGCTTTCTTTAGCCTAGGCTTACTTGGTATTGCTGCAATTATTGCGGCTTACTTTTATGTGCTTCCGGATCTACCTGATGTCACAACGCTAAAGACTGTAAAGCTACAAACGCCGCTTCGCATCTATAGCAGTGACGGAAAACTCATTTCGCAGTTCGGTGAAAAGCGCCGTATTCCACTAAAGCTTGAAGAGGTACCCAAGCCTCTATTACAAGCATTTATCGCTACCGAAGATGCACGTTTTTATGAGCATAAAGGTATTGATCCTATCGGTATTATTCGTGCTGCATCAGTGATGCTTGCAACAGGCGAAAAAAAGCAAGGTGCAAGTACCATTACCATGCAGGTCGCGCGTAACTTCTTTTTAACTCGCGATAAAACCATCATTCGTAAAGTAAAAGAGATTTTTATCTCAATTCATATCGAACAGCTACTCACCAAAGATGAAATTCTTGAACTATATGTTAATCGTATCTATTTAGGTCAACGTGCCTATGGTGTCGGTGCTGCAGCACAAGTTTATTACGGCAAAGAAGTCAGCGAACTCACCCTACCTGAGATGGCTGTAATAGCTGGTTTACCTAAAGCGCCATCAACACTAAACCCTATTACGTCAAAAGCTCGCGCTAAAGCCCGTCGCAATGTCGTTTTAATGCGTATGAATGAAGTGGGTTATATTAATAGCTCTGAATATCAAGCTGCACTGGAAAGCCCTATTACCGCTAAATACCATGGCGCAGTAATCGATCTTTATGCTCCTTATATTTCAGAAATGGCTCGTGACTATTTAGTTGCGAAACTTGGCGAAGAAGAAGCTTACACTGGCGGTTATGACATCTACACTACCGTTGATTCTAAGCTGCAACTCGATGCTCAAAAAGCGCTGCGCAATAACGTTTATTCATACGATGAACGGCATGGCTACCGTGGCCGAGTTAAAGAATTGTGGAACACAACGGCACTAGAACCAGAAGAGATTACCGCCAAGCTTAAACAAACAGGTGCATTCCAAGGTATGTTCCCGGCTGCAGTCCTTGCAGTTAACGAGCAAACTGCCAGTGTAATGAATGCCAAAGGCGAAACCATTGAGCTACCATGGGATGGTATTAAGTGGGCACGCAAGTTTATTACTAATAAACGCCAAGGTAAGGCACCGAAGCTGGCTGCAGATATATTAAAGCCAGGTGAGCAGATTTGGATCCGTAACAATGGCGACTTCTGGCAGCTAAGCCAAGTACCATTGGTTGCCAGTGCACTCGTATCACTTGAACCTCACGATGGTGCCATCCGCACCTTAGTGGGTGGATTTAGCTTCTACACTAGCCAGTATAACCGTGTGACCCAAGCTAAACGTCAGTTAGGCTCTAACATTAAACCGTTTATTTACAGTGCGGCTATGGAGAAAGGCTATACCCTTGCGACCTTGATCAATAATGCACCTATCAACGAGCCAGATACACGACAAGGCACTGCGTGGCGCCCTAAAAACTCGCCCGATGTTTATGGTGGCCCTACTCGTCTTCGTGTTGGTTTAGCGCAATCAATTAACGTCATGTCTGTTAGAGCCATGCGTTATGCAGGGCTTGATGCAACAATCGCTGAATTAGTTAAATTTGGTTTTGATCCAGCAGATCTACCCCGTAATGAGTCAATTGCATTGGGATCACCATCGGTAACACCACTGCAGGTTGTTACTGCATTTTCAGTGTTTGCTAATGGTGGCTTCCTTGTTGAGCCATACTTTATTCAACGAGTAGAAACTGCCAACGGAGATATCGTAGAAGAAGCCAACCCGACACTCGCTTGTAAACCGCCAGTTGCAGAGCCTGTTATTAGCGACGATCCATTTGCCGCAATGGCTCATGAGCTTCAAGCTAGCACTACGCCCTTAGAGCAATTACCCGAAATAGACGACACATTGCAATGTGGTGACGAAGATGCACGTTATGCGCCACAGATTATCTCAGAGCAAACAGCATTTTTAATTACTGAAGCACTAAAGAGTGTAATTTGGGGGGGCGGAGACTGGAGTAAAGGTGCCGGCTGGAACGGTACCGCATGGCGCGCTGCACGAGTGGTGAAGCGTCGTGATATTGCAGGTAAAACAGGTACCACCAATGAATCCCGTGATACCTGGTTCAGTGGCTTTAACCCAAAACTTGCCACTACAGTTTGGGTTGGATTTGATGACCATAGTCAGGAACTTGGCCGTACAAGCTGGAATGCTAATGGCGCTAAAGATCAAATATCACTCGCTGAAGCGGGTGCTAAAACAGCAGGCCCTGGTTGGAACGAGTTTATGAAAGATGCGCTATCTGGAACACCTGAGGTACCAACATCGCCGCCTGAAGGTATTGTGTCTGCCCGAATCGATTTAGCGACCGGTAAACTTACCCGCAAAACGGATTACACCAGTAAGTTTGAGTACTTTATTTCTGGTACTGAGCCAACCGAGTATGTGACAGATCAAGAAGACAATAGCGACATCTTCATTGATAAAACTGAAGAAGACTTATTCCAATAAGGGTTAAGTCCTCAAAGCGTACCTATAAAAATGCGGTTATAGCTTTAGCTACAACCGCATTTTTTGCTCTAATTCAAGAGTAATACTTCGAGTTAACTCGCTTGTTTAGTTGCTAATGCACTCTTTACTTGAGGTAATGAAGTCCCACCTAAAGCTTCACGCTTAGCTAAACAAGACTCGATCGTTAGACAATCATATACATCTGCTTCAATCACAGGACTAAATGCTTGTAACTCTTCTAGGGTTAAATCTTCTAGCGGTGTTTGCTTGGCAATCGCGCTTACAACCGCTTCACCTACAACATGATGCGCTTCTCTAAACGGCATACCTTTAGCCACTAAGTAATCCGCTAATTCGGTTGAATTGGCATAACCTTGCTTTGCTGCGCTAAGAGTCTTTTCGCGATTCACTTTTAAGCCACTCAATACTAACGCTGCCATCTCTAAGCAAATTGACCAGCTGTCCATTACATCAAACAAGCCTTCTTTGTCTTCTTGCATATCTTTATTGTAAGCAAGTGGCAACGCCTTCATGGTGGTTAAGATCCCCATTAAGCTGCCATATACACGGCCTGTTTTACCTCTAATCAACTCTAATGCATCTGGGTTTTTCTTTTGTGGCATCAGTGAAGAGCCTGAAGTCACTTCATCATCAAGATCGATAAAGCCTGCTTCACCACTGTTAAAGAAGATCAGATCTTCAGCCATACGGCTTAAATGCATCATACTGATAGAAGCATCACTACAGATCTCAATCACATGATCTCTATCAGACACTGTATCTAAACTGTTTAAGGTTGGTGATGCAAAACCTAGCGATTGTGCCAGCTTCACTCTATCCATTGGATACGCAGTGCCAGCTAATGCCCCGGTACCCAGTGGACAAGTATCAGCGCGCTTTAAGGCATCCTGTAAACGGCTTATGTCTCGCTCAAACATCTCAACATACGCTAAGCACCAATGACCAAATACGACGGGCTGCGCTCTTTGCAAATGTGTATAGCCCGGCATAACCGCATCTAACTCACGCTCAGCTAAGTCAATTAATGCCGTCCTTAACTTTGTGAGCAACCCAAGTAACTGACCACCTTCTTTTTTACACCAAAGCTTAAGATCCGTAGCAACCTGATCGTTACGCGAACGCCCGGTATGCAGCTTCTTGCCTAAGTCACCGACTTTAGCGATAAGCGACTGCTCTACAAAGCTATGAATATCTTCTGCACCCGAGGCAATAATCAACTGCGGATTATCTATGGTTTCACCCAGCAACTCATTAAGTGCTTTATGTAATTCACTGCACTCTTGTTCGGTAAGAATACCCACCTGAGTAATAGCACTCGCCCAAGCGATTGAGCCAATAATATCTTGCTCAATAAGGCGGAAGTCTACCGGTAATGAGTCGTTAAAAAGTTTAAACAGTGCGCTGCTTTCTTGGCTAAATCTGCCGCCCCATAATGCCATTTTGACTTCCTCTACAATCTAATAAGGCGGTATTAACCGCCTTTAACGCTATGCTTTTAAAGCGCTAACTGCTTAGTATTAGCGCTCACTAACTTTTATTGGATTTCTACTTACTTTTGCTGGTGCAATGCTCTGATCCGGCTTGAAAGCGAATACAGACGAATAAAGCCTTCGGCATCTTTTTGGTTATACACATCATCGGCACCGAAAGTGGCAAACTCTTCTGAGTACAAGCTATTTGGTGAACGTTTTTTCACTACGCTAGCATGGCCCTTATATAGCTTAACCACCACTTCGCCATTAACTAAATCTGCTAGTGGCTTTGATGCGCCTAATAGTGATTCACATAGCGGCGTAAACCAACGACCGTCATAAACTAGATGCGCCATCTGCGCGCCCACTTGCTCACGCCATTCACGGCTAGTCTTATCAAGTACTAACTCTTCTATCGCCCGCAATGCTGCAAACATTACCGTGCCACCAGGGGTCTCGTAACAACCACGTGACTTCATGCCAACGAGTCTGTTTTCTGTAATATCGATTCTGCCCACACCGTGAGCACCGGCTACTTCGTTCAATACCATCAGCGCTTTATAAGGGCTAAATGCTTCGCCATTAACTTTGGTGACTTTGCCTTGCTCTAACTCAAGTGATACATACTCTGGTTGATTAGGCGCATCTTCTGGTGCAACAGTCATGGTCCAAACACCTTTTGAAGGCTCGTTCCATGGATCTTCTAACTCGCCGCCTTCATGAGAAATATGCCATGCGTTAGCGTCGCGGCTATAGATCTTAGTCGCCGAAGCCGAAGTAGCAATATTACGCTCAGCTAGGTAATCAAGTAGATCTTCACGACTCACCATTTCCCACTCACGCCATGGTGCAATCACTTTTAGATCCGGCGCTAGCGCGGCAAAGCAGCCCTCGAAACGCACTTGATCATTACCTTTACCAGTACAACCATGACAAACTGCATCTGCACCCACTTTACGTGCGACCTCTACCTGAGCTTTAGCAATAATTGGACGCGCCATTGAAGTACCCAGTAAGTAAGTACCTTCGTAAATAGCACCTGTCGCTATGGTTGGGTAAATATAATCGGCCACCAGCTCTTCTTTTAGGTCAACGATATAGCATTCAGATGCACCCGATGCGATGGCTTTTTCATATAGCCCTTCTAACTCGGCTTCACCCTGACCCACGTCGGCACAAAATGCCACGATCTCGCAGTTGTTATAAGTTTCTTTTAACCAAGGAATAATCGCTGAGGTATCTAAACCACCTGAATACGCCAATACGACTTTTTTGATATCTGCCTGAGCATTTAATACTGCATTTTGATTAGACATTTTATTTTCCTACTACTGATTTGTACTCAATTCGCTAGCGCCAATTGACGGTTGTTTTTATAAAATTATTAACTTAACAGCGTTACCAATACCGCATTTTGTGCATGCATACGGTTTTCAGCCTGATGCAAAATAAGTGAGCCTTCACCGTCAACAATCTCTGCTGTCACTTCCACTTCACGATAAGCGGGTAAACAGTGCATAAAGTGTTTAGCACCCGCTTTTTGCATCAACTCAGCATTGACTTGATAAGGTTTAAATTTAGCTTCAACTTCTTCCATCGATGCGCTATCGCCCATAGAAATCCAGGTATCGGTATAAATCGCATCGTGATCTTCAATCGCTGCAATATCAGAACTTAAAATCAGCTTACCGCCATGCTTTGCCGCCAGCTCTTGCGCTTCACACACTACCTTGCCATCAGGAAAGTGACCCGGAGGACAAATAACCGTAAGTTGAGCCCCTAAAATTGCTGCGCCAAACATCAATGAATGAGTGACATTGTTGCCATCGCCTACATAGGCAAGCTTTACCTTGCTAACGTCGCCGTATTGTTCGGTTAACGTCAGAAAATCAGCCAAGCCTTGGCACGGGTGATAAAGATCCGATAGTGCATTAATCACAGGCACTGTGCCGTGTTCAGCAAGCTCTTCAATGGTTGAATGCAAAAAAGTTCGCGCCACAATCGCATCGGCCCAACATGAGATATTGGCCGCAAAATCAGATACAGGTTCACGTTTACCGAGTGCGCCATTTTGCTGATCTAGATATAAGCAGTGGCCACCTAGCTTGTTAATACCAATATCAAAGCTCACTCGGGTTCTTAGCGATGGCTTTTCAAATAGCATCACCACGCTCTTACCGTCTAATGCATTTCTATACTCGGCAGGGTTAGCTTTAATCGTTTGTGCCAGTGCCAATAGGTCAAGTAACGCTTGCTGGCTAAGATCTTTAATCGATAGTAAATGTTGCATAAAATAGCTCCGCTATTACTGATTTTGTGGTTGGATCTGGGTGCCAACGGTTTCACCTTGGCATAATGCGATTAATTGTTGTGCCTGCCGCCAAGAGGCAATCTGTACGGCTTGTCCCATGGATTCAGCAACGTCTAACGCAGCTTCTACTTTGACTTTCATGCCTTTCTCAATGACACCAATTTTGGTTAACTCATTAACTTGTGACCGGTTTAAGCTACTAATTAACTGCCCTTTACCATCAAGTACACCTGATACATCCGATAACAACACCAGAGAGCCAGATACCAATTGCGTCAATGCGGTAGCTGCTTGATCAGCATTAACGTTAAGCAATTCACCTTGGTCGCTAATAGCAATTGAGCTGATGATAGGCATCCAGCCTTTTGATAAAACAAAATTAAGGTAGCTAGCATCATTTGGGGTAACTTCGCCCACCAGCCCTAACTGCGGGTCTTTAACCCTTGCAGTCATCATGTCCGCGTCACCAAGGCTCATACCCAAGCAAGTAATACCGGCTTTTATTGCAGCGGCTTGCAGTACTTTGTTTGAAGTGCCGGCCAGCGCACCAACAACAATAGGTATATGCTGCTCAGGCGTGACCCTTAAACCATCGAGCTTTTCCGACTCCATACCATTCGCTTTTAGCTGTTCATCAACCAAACAACCGCCACCATGAACCATAATCAGTGGTTGGCCTTGGCTAATAATGGTTGCAGCAGCCTCCATTAAACGTGCCATGCCCATTTCGCATTGTAATAATGCGCCACCAACCTTAAGGATCATCACAGGCTTAACTTGAGCGCTTACTCCGTGAGTTTCAGTCATATGCTTTTCCACCTTACTGCTCAGCTAGCACATCAAAATGAATCTTTATGCATTGCATTGCTTGACTTGCAGCCCCTTTCATTAAGTTATCTATCGCGCTCGCAACAACGAGATACCCTGTTGCTTCATCAAACTTCCAGCCTAAATGGCAATTCGCGGTTTGTACCACATCGTCTACCTTAGGAAATTGATTGTGTTTTACAGTGACCAGCTCGGCAGAGTCGTAATATTGGAAGGCTTTAGCCACATCATCAGTGCTTGTTCCAGACTTGAGCTTGGCAGTAATAGTGGCAAGAATACCGCGTTTAAAATTACCTAAATGAGGGGTAAAAATCACCTCTTGGCCTAACTGAGTCGCTATTTCAGGTTGGTGTCTATGCCCAAGCACACCGTAAGGTGTCAAACTCACTTCGCAAAAACTGGTATGAAGCTGCGCTTTTCTACCTGCTCCAGTGACACCACTCACCGCATTTATCACCGGGAAAACATCAGTTAGCAGATGTGCAATAGGCTTTAGTGCAGTCAATGAAGCTGTTGGATAGCAACCTGGTACCGCAATCAGTTTACTCTTGCCAATTTGCTCACAATTCCACTCAGCTAAACCATAAACAGCATCAGCCAGCACTTCAGGGTATTCATGAGTAAAACCATACCACTTAGGGTATTGCGCCACATCGCTAAACCGGTACGCACCACTCAAATCAAACACCGCGACGCCCTGCTGATAAAACCAAGCAGCCAGATGTAAACTCACGGCATGATCGGTCGCGAGAACAACCGCATCAGCCGTAGCAACTATAGTGTGCTTTGCATCTTCAGTAAGAGGATTTAGACATAACGAAATATGGCTATATGTAGGGTAAAGCTCAGATAGAGGCTTACCTTTATCTAGGCTGTTTTCAGAAACATAAAGACCTTGAATTGATAAATTCGCTTCGGCATTTATAAGAGAAGTAATCTGTGCGCCTGTGTATCCACTAGCGCCAATAATGGCTATATTTTTCATAGTCTATGACTTTAAAACCTTAATCTTGAAATTAGATGACACAACGAAAAAAAAGAATGGGCACAACTTAAGCCCTGGCTGAACACCATTAATGACAAGACTATCGTCGCAGGAATTGGGTATAAATAACCTTAACTACTATAAATTGAACCAGATTGAACATAATTACTCTCATTAAACAGACCATTGAATTGTGGTAGTTGCCTTAGCTGTTTGATAGACTAACACGAGAAATTATTTATGCAATATATTTGAATATATATTTAGGTATTTTTAATGAAAAAACTTCTACAAATTAAAAACAGTTTTAGCCAACTGATTGCAGCACCGTCGATTAGTGCGCTTGAAGCTGATCAAGATATGAGTAATAAAGCGGTCATAGAACTACTGCATACTTGGTTCTCAGATCTCGGTATGCAATGCCAATCCGTTCCTGTTGCCAATACACGTAATAAACACAACTTAGTCGCATCATTCGGTCAAGGTAAGGGAGGGTTACTTTTAGCAGGTCATACCGACACAGTGCCTTTTGATGAGGGGCGTTGGAGCCAAGATCCTTTTCTCTTAACTGAAAAAGATAATCGTTGGTACGGCTTAGGCACTTGTGACATGAAAGGTTTTTTCGCGTTAGTGTTAGCAGCATTACAAGAGCTACCTATGGACAAATTTAAGCGTCCGTTGCATATCTTGGCCAGCGCCGATGAAGAAACCACCATGAATGGCGCTAAAGCATTTGCCGCTGCGAAGTCGATTGCACCGGACTATGCAATTATTGGTGAGCCCACCAGCTTAAAACCGGTATATATGCATAAAGGTCACTTTACTCAAGGCATCCGAGTTACTGGCCGCAGTGGTCACTCGTCTGATCCAGCCAAAGGCCTTAATGCCATCGAGGTCATGCATAAAGTCACTGGGCAACTGCTAAAACTAAAACAACACTTAGCTGATAACTATCGTGAAGAGGCTTTTAGTGTCCCCTACCCAACGATGAACTTTGGCCATATTCATGGCGGTGACGCCGCGAATAGAATTTGTGGTTGCTGCGATTTACATATCGATCTGCGACCGATACCAAGCTTACCCTTAGCGGATTTAGAGCTACTGGTAGCCAATTACTTAGCGCCTATTTGCAGTGAGTATCCAGGAGCTATTCAGGTGGCGCCTTTATACCCAGGCTCAGAGCCTTTTGCAGATAACAAAGACGGCAGCTGGACCAAGCTGGTAGCTGAGCTGAGCGACAGTCAGCCTGAAGTCGTTAACTACGCAACCGAAGCTCCCTATATTAGCCAGCTAGGTTGCCAAACCTTGGTACTCGGTCCCGGCAGTATCGAGCAGGCACACCAACCTGATGAATATTTAGATCTTAGCTATATTGCGCGCACAAAAGATCTATTAAAAAACCTGATTTATCACGCCTGTATAAAATAAATCGTTATTTCTCGGCGCTTTATAGGCTAAATTGAATACTCTCTACAAGATTGATATTCAAAAAGTGGTATAAAGCCTATTCAAGCCGGATATTTTAATCTCGGCCATTGCCTAGCGTAACGCCGCTAGGTATTGTGATCGATTAGCTTACCGATATGGAGCACGTATGGTAGACATGTATGCCTCGCTAAGGTCTAACGTTGGAACCTTAGGGCAGATTTTAGGTGACACAATCCGCACCGATCTTGATGACTCGTTCCTAGAAAAAATTGAACAGATCCGTCATCTTGCAAAAAGCTCACGCCAAGGCGATGACGCGTCTCGTACAGAGATGCTGACTTTGCTTTCTTCTTTAAGCGATGATGAGCTAGTTCCTTTTGCTAAAGCGTTTAACCAATTTTTAAATCTTGCGAATATCGCTGAGCAATTCCATACCATTAGCCGTAATTGTGACGAGCTAGTTTGTGTACCCGACCCTGTAGAACAACTATTGGGGCGTATGCTCGGTGGAAACATCGACCAAGAGAAAGTACTCGCTTGTCTTAAGACGCTCGATATTGATCTAGTATTAACGGCGCACCCGACTGAGATCTCTCGTCGTACCTTAATTCAAAAATACTCAGCTGTAATCGACTCATTAACTGCACTCGAAAACACTCAGCTTACCGAGCAAGAGAAAAAACAGCATCATTTGCGTTTGCGTCAGCTTATTGCGCAAATCTGGCATACCAATGAAATCCGTAACGAGCGCCCAACTCCTGTTGATGAAGCGCGCTGGGGCTTAAGCACAATTGAAGCCTCTTTATGGCAAGCAGTTCCTGACTTTCTACGTCAACTCAACCAGCAGGTTGAAGAGCGCACCAATACCCAGTTACCTATCGATATCGCCCCAGTGAGATTCTCAAGTTGGATGGGCGGCGATCGTGACGGCAATCCATTTGTCACGTCAACAGTAACCCAAGAAGTGCTTGATCGAAACCGTCACACTGCAGCGCGCCTTTATCTAAAAGATGTTGTGCTATTGGTGAATGAGTTATCAATGGAAGGCGCTAATGACGAGTTGTTGGCCTATACCAATAATAGCTGTGAACCATACCGCGATGTACTTAGAGATCTGCGCAAAAAGCTTAGAACAACCATCGATTACCTCAATGAAAAACTTGAAGGACATCAGCCGGACGTAAATCCAAAAGAGATTATTTGGCATGAAAGCGATCTAAAAGATCCGCTAATGATGCTTTATAAGAGCTTATGCGACCAAGGCATGAGCTTAATTGCTAATGGCTTACTGCTCGATATGCTACGCCGTATTGCTTGTTTCGGTATTCATATGCTGAGACTCGATGTACGCCAAGATGCACAACGTCACGCCGATGTTATTGCCGAGCTGACACGCTACTTAGGTATGGGCGATTACGCTCACTGGGATGAAAGCGAGAAGCAGTCATTCTTGCTGCGTGAGCTTTCTAGCAAGCGTCCGTTGATTCCAGCAAATTGGCAAGCCTCTGCTGAAGTTGAGGAAGTAGTGAAAACCTGCCGATTAGTCGCCAACCAACCAGCACGCGCAATGGGCTCGTATGTTATTTCTATGGCGAGTCAGCCATCAGATGTATTAGCAGTATTGCTATTACTAAAAGAAACTGGCTGCCCACACCCAATTCGTGTAGTGCCTTTATTTGAGACCTTAGATGACTTAAATAATGCATCAGCCTGTATGTCTACATTATTTGCTATCGACTGGTACCGTGGCTATACCAAAGGCACACAAGAAGTCATGATCGGCTACTCTGATTCAGCTAAAGATGCTGGTGTTATGGCGGCTGCATGGGCGCAATATACAGCGCAAGAAAAGCTGGTCGCGATTAGCCAAGAAGCCAATATCAAACTAACATTATTCCATGGTCGCGGCGGCACAATTGGTCGAGGCGGTGGACCTGCTCACCAAGCGATTTTATCTCAGCCTCCTGGCTCAGTTGATGGTCGTATTCGTGTGACAGAGCAAGGCGAGATGATACGCTTCAAGTTTGGCTTACCAAAATTGGCTGTACAGAGTCTTGCGCTATATACCTCTGCAGTAATGGAAGCCACCTTGCTGCCTCCACCAGAGCCTAAGCCTGAATGGCGTGAATGCATGGAGCGCCTCGCTAGCGATTCAGTGCAAGCTTACCGTGCTATGGTGCGTGAGGAGCCTGATTTTGTATCTTACTTCCGTGCAGCAACACCAGAGGTTGAGCTGGGCAAGCTCCCCCTCGGTAGCCGCCCAGCAAAGCGTCGTGTAGATGGCGGCATTGAAAGCCTACGCGCGATCCCATGGATCTTTGCTTGGTCGCAAAACCGCTTAATGCTACCTGCTTGGCTAGGCGCTGGTGAAGCACTAAAAGCTGCGACGGAAAGAGGCGAACTGTCATTGCTACAAGAGATGGAAAAACAGTGGCCGTTCTTCACCACACGTATTTCTATGTTAGAAATGGTCTATGCTAAAGCAGAACCTAACTTATCTAAATTTTACGAAACCAGCTTAGTGCCGACAGAACTACATCACTTAGGTGTTCAACTTAGAGAGCGATTAGCTACCGGAGTTACCGCGGTATTAGAGCTGACTCAAGCAGAAAGCCTAATGGCTCATACTCCATGGAATCGTGAATCAGTTGAGTTAAGAAACCCATATATTGATCCTTTAAACTTCCTACAAGCAGAATTACTTGCAAGAACACGCCGAGAGGAGCAATCTTCTCAGAATGTTGAGTTAGCGCTAATGCTAACGATTGCAGGTGTTGCTGCAGGAATGAGAAATACAGGTTAAATGAAGTTATTAAAAGTTGCGCTTGCTAGCGCCATACTGCTATTGACTGGCTGTGTCAGTCAATACAGCATTACAGAAAAAGAGCTAGAAGGTTACCTCAATAACGAAATGCATTTTGAGGTAAAACAAGGCAATCAAATCTTTGGTATAGATTTACGCGTCAATGATATAAAAGTTACCTTAGGTGATAAGCCCGATACTATGGGCGTATCAGCTGTAACCTTAGTCAGAGTGCGTAATCCTATGTTGCCAATTAATGCCGATCTCGTCACCCAGTTTGAAGCAGAGCCTTGGTATGATGCAACGAATCACAGCGTGTACTTGCGAAACCTGCAATTAGTAAAGGTCGAATCAACACCAAAAGATATCGAAAAAGCTATTGGCTCTATCGCACCACAACTAATGGGCTTTTTAACTCAATTTCTCGAGACACAACCTGTATATGTTGTTGACATGAAAGAGTCTAAACAAGCACTAGTCGCCGATATGACCAAGAGAATTGAAGTCAAACCTGGTAAGTTAGTTTTAGTATTTGACGAATAATGTCTATAAATAGGCCTTAATTCTAAAAAGCAGGATCTAATGATCCTGCTTTTTATTATCTGTAAAACTTGCTATTGCCGTATTACTTTTTAAAGCGACCTATCGATTCATAGTCAACAATAACCGCCTCACCTAATAGTTCACGTCGCAACATATCAAATGCTACAGCGGTACTTAAGCTACGTACTAAGTCCCTAGAGCGTCTAGGCAATTTAATCATCTGACTGTAAACCGCACCTTTTGTCGCTAATGCAATTGCGACCGTTCCAACAGGCTTATCCTCTGTACCGCCAGTAGGACCAGCAATGCCGCTAGTCGCTAAAGCAAAATCACTATCGAGTATCGCTCTTGCGCCTTTGGCCATCTCTTCTACAGTAGCAATAGAAACAGCCCCATGATCATCCAAGGTTTCTGGCTTAACGCCTAGTACCTTCACTTTAGACTCATTACTGTAGGTCACTAAGCCATGATGCAAATAAGATGAACTTCCAGAGAAATCGATGAGTTGGCTCGCTATCATGCCACCAGTGCATGACTCAGCAACACTTAAACTTAATCCAGCACTGAGCATCAATTCATGGATTTCAGCAGCTAAACTCACTTTCTCATCAGCAACGATTGCATTACCAAGTAAAAAGCGGATTTGTGCTTCAATTTTATCGAGTTGCGAAATAGCTAAGTAGCCACGGGCAAACAGCTTAATTTCTATATGTGGCATCGAGCTGCGATAGCCAATAGTCATCCCTTTAGGTAACTCGATTTTTTCTAGCTCATCAGCTAATGAAGATTCACCTCGACCAAGGGTTAAATACTTTCGCAATGACACATCGCCATCGATATCGAAATGCTGCTTAACAAAAGAAATAAACTGCTCTTTGACCATTTGCTTGAACTCAAATGGCACGCCAGGTGTAAAGAAAAGCCAAGCACGATTGAGCTTAACTGCAAAACCACAAGCGGTACCGACTGGGTTATCAATCATGATTGCCGACTCAGGTAATAAAGCCTGCTTAAGATTACTTACAGCCATCACTCGCCCATTACGGGCAAACCAAGCTTCTAAGCGCTCTTTCCATTCCCTATTCTCTATTAACGACTCACCTTTAGCTAATGCCATCGCCTCTGAAGAGAGATCGTCACTCGTCGGCCCTAGGCCACCATTAACTAATATGATATCAGCTTCGTTACTGCGCTCTTGAAATACCGCAACGAGATCTTCTAAACGATCTCCAACAGTGACACGTCGCTGACATTCAATCCCTTGTTCCATCATTGTACTAGCAAACCAAGCCGCATTAGTGTCAACTATTTGCCCAGCTAACACCTCTTCGCCAGTACAAATCATTTCAAGTTTCATTAGATCATCCTTAACTGATGTCGCAATTTAAAATTCAAAGCGTTTTGATGCTGCTAAAATATGCAAGCTCAGAGACAATAGCAATAACCAATTATGATTAATACCAATCACTCACATCAAACCGACGCTACGTAATGAAGAAAAAGATAAAAGCAGCGAGCGCACGCTGCCTAAAATCGATTTTAACAGCTTAAAAATGCGTAAATAAAGAGAGCCGGTGTCTAGCAAAGGGAGGGAGCATTCGATATAGACAAAGCTTTGCCTATAAATAGCACGATATTTAATAAATGACAGACGTAAAAAAACCCGCTACATCGTAGCGGGCTTTCTCGCTTCTCTTTCGAGAATAATTTGGCGCCTGGAAATGACCTACTCTCACATGGGGAGACCCCACACTACCATCGGCGATATTGCGTTTCACTTCTGAGTTCGGAATGGAT
>NZ_JAKILT010000010.1 GCF_023283535.1 Shewanella sairae
GCAATCTAAAAGGTGTGGGTAGAATTTACCAGCAAACCTTTGTAGATACCTATAGTAAGATAGCGTTCGCTAAGCTCTATACGACGAAAACACCTATCACAGCAGCAGATATGCTGAATGATAAAGTATTGCCTTATTTCGAACAGCATGAGCTCCCTATGCTACGAATACTGACAGATAGGGGAACTGAGTACTGTGGTCGAGTTGAGCATCATGACTATCAATTATACCTGGCAATAAATGATATCGATCATACAAAAACTAAAGCGATGTCACCGCAAACCAACGGCATTTGTGAACGATTCCATAAGACAATTTTGAATGAGTTTTATCAGGTAACTTTCCGCAAAAAGCTCTATGACAGCCTAGAGAGCTTACAGAAAGATCTGGACGAATGGATGAATTACTACAACAATGATCGAACCCATCAAGGAAAAATGTGCTGTGGTCGAACACCACTTGAAACATTGCTCGATGGGAAGCAGGTTTGGGCAGATAAGAATTTAGCTCAAATCTAAACTGACAGATACCTTTAAAAAACGGGTAACTGTCAGATCAGGTCTGAGCTACTACACATAATCGCATCAAGTTTTGACGCTTCTTCTTCACTCAACGGCGCACCATCATTACTAAACTCATCCAATTCGACCGCTTTAGCCTCTTCTATCGCTTGCTCAGCCATTGCTGAAGCCCAATCATCAGTATCTGTACTCATTCACTCTTCGCCTTATATTTCCGAACGGTCACGGGAGCGCCCTTTGTGGGTCACTAGTTGTAACTCTGTTTTGACTGTCTCTGGTCGTGGGATCTGTTCACAAATTTTTAATGCTAAATTCTCTTTGGTTCTTCCCATCTTACATCTGTAAGTTGGCAAGTCTTCTACTTTTAAAATAATATGCTCAGGCAATTCGACCGGAATCACATCACCCGCCTTAAACTCCAGTACTTCTCTTAATGTGACCTTGTGTTCTACCACTGTGGCATCAATGCCAACATCCACATCCATAATTTCATCTCGCAGTGCCTGTGACCAACGCATATCTGTATCTTGGGTATCACTTTGCACACCGGCATCGAGCAACTCTCGAATCGGCTCAATCATGGAATACGGCATAGTGATGTGAAAATCACCACCACCGCCATCAACTTCAATATGAAATGAGCTCACCACAACCACTTCTGTCGGGCTAACAATGTTAGCCATTGCAGGGTTAACTTCTGAGTCAAGGTAATCAAACTGGACATCCATCACTGGCGCCCAAGCATCTTTGTAATCTTCAAAGATAATCTTTAGCAATAACTGTACAATACGGCGCTCTGTAGGAGTAAATTCACGCCCTTCAATTTTGGCATGAAAACGCCCGTCACCACCAAAAAAGTTATCAACCAAGATAAACACTAAACGTGCTTCCATGGTGATTAAGGCGGTTCCTTTAAGAGGACTAAACCGCACCATATTCAAGCTGGTCGGGACAAACAAGGTATGAACGTACTCACCAAATTTCAACATCTGCACGCCGTTGATTGACACTTCTGCTGCACGGCGCATCATGTTAAACATACTGATCCGTAAGTGACGGGCAAAACGTTCATTAACAATTTCAAGCGTTGGCATCCGCCCACGAACAATCCTGTCTTGCGACGAGAAATCATAAGAGCGCGCATCCAGCTCGTTGTCGTCAATAACGTCATCATCAACATCATCTACGCCATGGAGCAGAGCATCAATTTCGTCTTGGCTTAATAAATCACTCACGGTATCGCCTTAGCTTAAAAATAATCGATTCGCAGATAGTTACTGCATAACAAAACCGGTAAATAATACCTTCTCTACGACTGTACGACCGGTGACAGGTTGCAGCGTATTTTGCACATTGCGTAATGCCAGCAAGCGCAATTCATCTTTACCTGCAGGAGAACTCATTTTTTGGATATCCGCAGCACTAAAGGTCGTCAATAACGCATCTTCAATCAATGGAATATGTTTTTTAATCAAGGTGTCGTCATCAACGCCTCGAACCATTAACTGGACTTTAATCTCGACCAAACGAGTACGACCATTGTCCGGAAGATTGAACAAAAAAGGTCTTGGCATGGCGGCATAAAAAGCTTCACCGGTATTCACGACCGCTTGTTCTGCCGTACTACCTTCAACTTGTGCATCATCGTTTGCCGCTGAGGGGCTTAACAACACCCACACTGTGATTGCAATAATAGCAACCAGCACAACACCAATTGCGCCAAATAAGATCAGTTTCTTTTTACTTTTAGGTTCTACGTTATCTTCGAGCTCTAAGCTTGCTTCTTCTGCCATCTGCCTTCCCTAATGCCGCGCTAATGAACATCTACGCCAGACTGTTCCTATTTAGTTGCTATAGGTTACCTGCTTATGCGTAATAATCTATACCTGAAGCTGAACTTGTTGATAGATTTGATCTAGTTAGCATATCTTCTGCTGAAAATTCATCCGATTCGCCTCGTTCACTCCCCTCACCGTTGCCATTTCCACCATCACCATGGGTACCACCACCGTGACCTTGGGATACCTGCCCATCAGTCAATTGCATCCCTTGCTCTGCTAGCATTTCTCGCAGCCTTGGCATCGCTTGTTCAACTAAGTCTTTAGTTTGATGCTGACTCACCTGAAACTGTACTTGAGTGGTATCTCCTTGCACTTGAATACGTACCATCATTTGTCCAAGCTCTGGCGGGTCCAAACGTATCTCAGCTTGTTGAACACCGTTGCTCACCATAGTGATCAACTGTTGATTCATCACTGGTGCAAACCGTTGGATCATTTGCTGCATAGTGGGTGTTTGTTCAATATTTTGCTTTAACGATAGGTTTATTTGAGGAAGTTCTTGTCTGTTTGTACCAACTTGTTGCATTTGGTTTTGTAGGCTATTCAGCGATTTAACATCTGATTGTGGCTCTTCTACAGCAGATAACAACTCACCGGTTTCAGTGGTCGTCATACGCACTGATAAGTCGGCATTTTTTAGCTGCTCCGTTGCTAGTTGCGGGTTAATCGCTACTTGATTGCTGCTATCGTTACCTTTTCCAACTTTTGCATCATCAACTGCCGCATGACTGCCCGATAGCTCCTTACCAAAAATGTCGCGAACACCATTTTGTAATTTATTGTTGATATCGTCCTGCGGAAGTTTAGTTGCCATATCACCTTGTATTTGTGATGTTCCAATCGATTTAGATTTAACAGCAGATTCTTCTGGAAGAGGTTGGCTTGTTTCGTTCCCTTTAACCGTTGTTAGGTTTAGCGTAACAAACTCAGGTTTAAGCTGACCACTAGCATTAAGCAGTTCATTTTGTTCTAAAAGTTTTTTTAACTCATCAGTAGACAACTGACTCAATGCTTGTTCATCAAGTCCAGACTGTAGACTCAAAATTAAGACTACGTCTTCAGGTAAATCATCGATCGTGACTTCTTCAGTAACTTCGACAGGCGGCAAAGTTTCGCCGTCAGTGGCAACTTGAGCTTCATCACTAGCCCCACTGGAAAAGTTATTAGCAAGATTTATTTGGGCAAAAACCTGGCTCACTTCATCTTCAACATTAGCCTTGGTTTCTTGCTGTTCAGCGACCTCACCTAGTTCGGTCTTTTCCGTTTTTAATTTCTCAGGTTCACGCTCTTTTTCTGTAGCATGCTTTTGTGCAGCAGTGTGCTGCTCAGCCGCTTTTTCAAGTGCTGCCGAAAAGCTATCATCTTGAGCAGGACCTTTAGGTTGGCTGCTATTGATATCGCTTGGTTTATTTTGGGTCTCACCAGCTTTTTGGCTAAAATCTGGTTTTCCGAGCAAGATATTACTCACCTGTTGCATTACGTCTCCATCAGCGCAATCTAATCAAACTGACAAATTGTCAAAAAATCGGCAAAAAATGCTGTCAATATTAATAAGCAAAAATAATGCCAAAGCATTAACCCAATCTAATGATTATACGCTGAAGACTCATACAGTTTTGGTTTTGAGTACATTGAGTTAGTAGGTAGGAGATCTGTTTTTTTTAAAAGCTAACGTGCTTTTTTACGATAAAACTGCTGCGAAGCAAATTCGTCAATCATTTTTTGCTCACTGCGTAACTCAGCTAATTTTGCTTTTTCCGCTTTGTTCGCAAGTAGCAACTCAACCGCTTTACGCTTTTGTTGTTTTTCTTGCCAATGAGCTTGCCTATGCTGTTTAAGGGAATCAGCTTCTTGAACCGTATGCACTTGTTGGCTAATGGCAGTGTCGACTTGTCTGACAAACTGATGAAATTGATGATAATGGCTAGCACTAATGCTTTGACCCTGTTGCTGTTCCATCTGTTTCATATAATCGAGACGATAATTTTGTAGCGCGGTTAACTGATTCTGACGGCGTTGTAATTCAAACTCGGCAGAACGTAGTTGCAGCGAAGCCTGTTCTTCTGCTTCTTCAGCCAATTTAAGTACCAAATGCAGTGGATCTTGTTTAGCCATGATGCACTGCCACTCCATTTATAAACCAGACTAAACTTGGCATTGCGCCCCCATTTGCCCCAGCATCAAAGTGCTACTTTCAAACGTCACAGAGTCTTTCATCATCTGTCTTAAAAATGCATTCATCGCCGGTTGTAAGCGAATCGCATTATCGATGCGTGGGTCGCTGCCTTGACTATACGCACCTATTGAAATCAGATCTTTATTTTGCTGGTACAGTGAGTAAACTTGCTTAACCTTACGCATCGCCTCTAAATGATCCGGTGTTATCACCATAGGCGCCACACGACTAATAGATGCTTCGATATCAATTGCCGGATAATGACCTGAGTCAGCAAGTGAGCGTGACAGTACAATATGCCCATCCAAAATAGCCCTTGAAGCATCGGCAATCGGATCTTGAAGATCATCGCCTTCGGTTAATACGGTATAAAAGGCTGTAATAGAGCCTTGTTTGCCGCCACCGTTACCGGCTCGCTCAACCAATTTAGGTAGCTTTGCAAACACTGATGGCGGATACCCTTTAGTTGCTGGGGGCTCACCAACCGCTAACGCAATCTCACGCTGCGCTTGAGCATAGCGTGTTAGGCTATCCATAAGCAGTAATACGTTATAACCAAGATCTCTAAAATACTCGGCAATTCTGGTGGACGTTTCACAAGCTCTTAGTCGCATTAACGGTGATGTATCTGCCGGGGCGGCGACTACGACTGAGCGAGCTCGACCTTCTGCACCTAGAATCTCTTCAATAAACTCTTTAACTTCGCGACCACGTTCGCCAACGAGTCCAACCACAATAATGTCAGCATTCGTACCGCGGGTCATCATCCCCAAGAGCACACTTTTACCTACACCAGAGCCGGCAAATAAGCCCATGCGCTGACCTTTACCTACGGTAAGCATTGCATTGATAGCTCTTACACCGACATCAAGAGGCTCACTAATCGCCCGTCTCGCGAGAGGATTTATCGCCGCCACATGACTTGACGCCTTTTGATCAGTTTTTAGATTACCAAGACCATCAATGGGTTGACCACTGCCATCGAGAACTCGCCCAAGCAAAGATAACCCAACACTCAATCCAGATTGTTGCCCTAAAGGAGTGACTTTTGCGCCGGGTAAGACTCCGCGCAGCTCTTCGATTGGCATTAGGTAAAGTAATTGATCATCGAAACCAATAACCTCTGCAACTAGATTACCTGACATGGTTTCAATGGCACATAAACTACCAACGGCAGCTCGGCAGCCAGTGGCTTCGAGCGTGAGCCCTACAACACGAACAAGTTGACCACTCGCTTCAACGACAAATGGGTGGATTTTTTGCTGATGCTGGGCAAGCTTACTGCGCAGTCTGTGCTGACGTGTTGCCATGCTCACCTTGATTATGTTCAGTGATAACTTCATCGTGGGAATCAAGCGCTTTGTTGACGGCTAGGTCATCACTAGGAGTAACTTGTTGAGCTGCTGTTTCGGATGCGTGCAACGCAAGCTTGCTCTGCCTTTCAGATTCAAGTAACTCTTCTTGCTGCTCTTTTAGCTGCAATAAGTCTTGTTGATGCTTTTCCAGTTCACTGAAAACATGTTGCATGCGAGTTTCAACCGTCATATCAATATGGCTACGTCCACTGTTAATAATACAGTCACCTGGCGAAAGGCTTGGGTCGACTTCTATTGTCCAGCGATTTCGCTCTAGCTGAGCTTGAGAGTATAGCTCTGTAATTAACGCTTCATCATTTGGGTGCAAGCGCACATTGACTGATTGTTCTTTTATGGGAAGAGAGTCAATGCCTTGACGTAACGCCGCGAGTACATGTTCTGGACTCGTTTTAAGTTCATGACCAATGACCGTTTTAGCCAAAGTCATCGCAGTCGATAATAACTCTTTTTCAATTTCAACGTCTAAAATGGCGAGTGGAGTTTCAAATTGATTTAGCAATTCTTCAAAACGGCGAGTCATGTCCGTCGCCGCTTTTAATCCCTCTTCATAACCTTGCTGTTGACCTTGAGTAAAGCCTTCACTATGTCCTTGCTCCAGCCCTTCTAAACGCCCTTTTTCAATGCCTTCACTAAAGCCTTTCTCTTGCCCTTCAGCAAAACCTTCCTGTTCGGCATGAGCACGAATATCTTCAATTTCACTCAATGTTGGAGGCAAGATGACTTCTGTTTCATCATTTTCGTCTATTTGAAGCTTTAGACTATGACGTCCAAACATATTCTGTGAGGAAGGCATTGCCTCTAAACTAATATCCGGTAACTCCCAATGACCAAACTCATCACTGGTATTTACACTCGCACCCTGCGCTTTTTTAGGTTCTGTCATTATAAGAACTCTTCACCGCCACCACCACCGAGCATGATTTCACCACTATCACTTAAACGCCTAGCGATAGATAAAATCTCTTTTTGAGCCACTTCGACTTCACTGATCCTAATAGGCCCCATGGCTTCCAAGTCGTCTCGAATTAACTCAGCTGCGCGCTTAGACATATTGCTCAACAACTTCTCTTTTAGCTGCTCATCTGCACCTTTAAGTGCTTTCATTAATACATCTTGCTGTACTTCGCGCAATAAGACTTGAATCCCCATGTCATCTACATCACTTAAGTTTTCAAACACAAACATAAGATCCTGGATCTGTTGCGCCATCTCTTCGTCGGATTCGCGCATATTTTCCATTAGGTGACTTTCAACGCCCGTATCGAGGTAGTTCATAATGTTAGCTGCAGCTTTCAACCCGCCCATCTTCGCAGCTTGCGCGCCACCTTGACCAGCAAATTGCTTCTCCATAATATCATTAAGCTCTTGTAATGCAGCAGGTTGCACCTCTTCCAAATTAGCAATTCGCATCATCAGGTCTAAACGGGTATTTTCGGGAAACTGTCCAAATATCTCTGCGGCTTGATCGGGCTCTAGATAAGACAATACAATGGTTTGGATCTGCGGGTGTTCGTTTTGAATAATCGTTGCAACCTGACGAGCATCCATCCATTTGAGTGAATCAAGGCCTTTAGCACCACTGCCCATAATGATCTGTTCAATTAGATTACCCGCTTTATCTTCGCCTAGTGCAGCGGTTAAGGCTTTACGAACAAACTCTTCGCTATTAAAACCAATCGACGAATACTTTTGAATATCATCAAGAAACAATTTATGAACGCCTATCACTTTTTCTTGACCAAAATCTTGCATCGCAGCCATCGCCATACCGACTTTCTGTACTTGCTTAGGCTCAAGATGTTTTAATATCGATGCCGCATCACTTTCGCTTAAACTTAAAAGTAAAATTGCAGTTTTTTCAATACCGTTTAAATCGCTAGGCTTAAAACTTTTTACATCTGTTTTAGCCTCGACACTCATCTCATTTGTCATCTTCAATTAACCAGTTTTTCACGACTTGTGTCGATAGTTCAGGCTCGTTAGCCACTAATGCCCGTATAGCCTTGATCATATCATCATCTTTATGCAAGTTAGGGATCAAGATAGAGCCATCGTCAGCGTAACTATATTCCGCTTCTGGACGCTGCAACATACCTAACGTATCTGCAGCATATTGATCTTCTATATCTGCTAACTCACCGCCGATTTGAGGATCCTCTGGCATTTTTACGCTATCTGGATAGATTAACTTCTTCAGCATCGGCCGCACAACAGCCAAAATCAATACCAAGATAACTAACGCTCCTAATACAAGTTTAACTGCACGCCAGAACCAAGGTTCTTCCCATATTTCTGGTGCAGGAGCCGCCTCAATAAGCTGGTCCATAAACGGTACAGTGACCACTTCAATAATATCGCCACGTTGAGTACTAAAACCTACGGCACCTTCTAATAAACGGCGAATATTAGCGATTTCTTGTTCGGTACGTGGTACTCGATTAACACTGCCATCTTCAGCCACTGGAGCATTTTTAAAATCTACCGCAACCGAAACACTGACTCTACGTAAGGTGCCAACTTGTTGGCGGGTGTGACTAATAGTGGTATCGAGTTCAAAATTACGAGTGGCTTCTTTATGTGAACTACCAGAAGTTTGCGTCGCGGACTCAGCCTCACCAACCTCTTGCGGAATATCTGAAGGCATAGGAGGTTGATTTGATAAAGCCCCAGGAATACCACCGGTTATGCCACCATTGGAGTTGTTCTCAACAACCATTTCACTTCTTAGGGCTGGTAAGTCTGGGTTATAGCGTTTTGCCGTTTGCTCAACAGCGGTAAAATCCATGCTCACATCGACTTGAGCAGTAAAGTTTTCAGGGCCTAAAATAGGCATCAAAATCGATTCAATTTTATTACGGTATTCTGATTCTTTTTGCTGCACAATCTCAAGTTCACGACGTGCGATAGCTGACACGCCATCTTGACTGCCTGAATTTAATAAGCGTCCATTAGAATCAGTAACAGTCACTTTATTGGGTTCTAAATTGTGAACCGCTGATGCAACGATATCAACAATAGAGTCAACTTCTTCCTGGCTTAAACCAACACGGCGCGTACTGACAACAACTGTAGCACTCGGCTTTGAACGGTTACGTGCGAAAACATTTTCTTTTGGTAAAGCTAAAATAACTTTAGCTCTAGTAACGCTTCTTAGCTCTTCAATTGCGCGGGCAAGGTTTTGCTCTTGGCTATGTTTTAATCGCGCTGTTTCCATACGCTGACTCACACCAAAGCCAGAGTCTTTATTTAAAAAATCGTTATTTGCTTCAACGTTGTCTAAACCTTCACGGCTCATCAACATTTTGACCGCTTGATACTTGTCTTCGGGAATCTTAACTACATCGCCTTGCAGTTCATATTTGATCTGATTTTTATCTAGTACATCTAACACTTGTACCATTTCTGCGGTGGTCATCTCACCTAAAGGACGGTACTCAGGCTCTTGTGCCCAAATCATCACAAAGACAGCTAAGGCTAAGCAAATTGCAAGCGCTAAGATCATGGTCACTTGACGCAGTAAATCTACGCCACCAAAAGAGCCCATTAAACCGGGTTTGTTCTCTTCCTGAACACCAGATGTTTGTGGATCAGATGCTAATCCTGAACCGGTTCCAACGACCATTTCTGTACTCACTATTACACCCTGCAATTACGTATTAAAAGGCCTAAACAGGCATGCTCATAATTTCTTTATAGGCTTCTACAAGCTTGTTACGCACTTGAACTGTCGCTTCAAATGCCACGCTCGATTTCTCTCGCGCGATCACGGTATCAGATAATGTCACGCTGGTATCGCCCATATCAAGCCGAGTGGCGAGATTAGAAGCATTTGATTGAAGTTCGCTTACATTTCCAACAGCTTGAGAGAGTAATTGCCCAAAATCACTACCTGAAGTATTTTGTACTTGGCGTATGATCCCAGTTTGAATGCTTGAAGTGCCGATTTGACCGTTAAGTGACTGCATTTCTTGCAGTAAAGAATTCGCACCAATTTGCATACCTAGCTCCCATGTCGTTTTCTTGACGAAAATGTTGATATGCATAGATAAAGCAAATAGCTTGCCAGTTTGTCAAAAGAAGGCGAGAAGCAGAGCAGGACGCTTCGCTGCTAGGAAAGGAAAAGAAAAGTCCTAGGCTGTAGGCTCCAGGAAAATCAAAATCAAGAACTGAAACAAACAGACTGAGTCACTTCTCGATTCAGCAAGTTATGTTTTGTAGGTTGGGCTTTAGCCCATCAAATACTTATGCCATCTATAGGAGCGACGGCATAAATGCCGACCTACGTTTAAAGAAGGTCCGAGGTTTAAAAATAGGTTCTAGGTTCTACGAAAGCATATAGAACAATGCAGTTGGATAAATATAACCTATGCAAGCCTTTGACTTTTTTTGTGCTTTTCCTAGGACCTATCAGGACAAAGTCCGTCCTAGCAGTGAGCCTGCGAACGTCCTAGCAGCCCGCAGGGTGTCCTTCTTAGCTCTAAGCCGGAATTTGTATGCCTAAGTCACGCATTTTCGCCATCTTATAGCGTAGAGTGCGAGCACTAATTCCGAGCTTTTCAGCCACTAATTTTCGGCTGCCATTACATTGAGAAAGCGTTTCCAAAATAATGACATGTTCTTGAGCCTTTAATTCCCCGCCTAAACCATCAAGTTCTGCAGGTTTAGGTTCAGCAATTACAGGCGAGTCATTGGTAAAATCTAGCTCTAATGAGTCAATAATAATATCCGACACTAAGATCTCACTTGCAGTACTTAAGATTAATGCTCGCTGAACCACATTATCGAGCTCTCGTACATTACCAGGCCACCTATGGCTTAATAATTTTCTACATGCACACTCGCCGAACTCCGGTATTTCACTGCGATTAGCAGCCTGAGCATGGCGTTGTAATAGGTGACGAGCAAGCGGCAAGATATCCGCAGGACGCTGATTGAGTGCAGGCCAAGTCAGCGGAAATACATTTATCCGATAATATAAATCCTCTCGAAACTCTCCAGATGCAGCCATCGCCTTTAAATCACGGTTGGATGTTGCTAATACTCTTACATTTAATTTAATGGTTTTCCTGCCACCTAGACGCTCAACTTCTCTCTCTTGCAAAACTCTAAGCAATTTAGCTTGCAAGCCGACTTCCATTTCGGATATTTCGTCCAAAAGCAAAGTGCCGCCTTCCGCCTGCTCAAATTTCCCCGGGCAGGCTTGGTATGCACCAGTAAAAGCACCTTTCTCATAACCGAACAAGGTCGCTTCAAGCATATTTTCAGGAATTGCTGCACAGTTTATCGCGACAAATGGTTTGGTTACACGCGAACTGTTTTGATGGATATATCTAGCTAATACCTCTTTACCGCTGCCACTCGGGCCCATTATCATTACCGAAGCATCAGAAGCTGCAACTCGTTGCGCGAGTGAAAGTAATGCTAAGCTTTTTTCGTCAGCAACAATAGGCGTGCCTTCTACCGCTTTGACCGGCATATAGCGAGAGACTTGATTTAGGAGCACTTCGGGTGAAAAGGGTTTAGACAAATAATCGACTGCACCCAGCTTCATCGCATTGACTGCATTATCAATAGTTGCATAAGCAGTCATTAATAAAACAGGAAGCTTAGGGTAATACTGTTGTAAGTGATTTAGTAAGCCTATTCCACCGATCCCATCCATTTGCACATCACTGATCACCATGTCAAAGCTGTCATTTTTTAATGCGAGAATGGCATCTTCTGCAGAGCCAACATCAACGCAGTCATAATGAGCTAACATCAACGTATCAAGCAAAGCTTCACGTAAAGAAGCATCGTCTTCTACGAGTAATAATTTACCTTCCGACATGCTACCTGACTCCTAGCGATTCATTACTGAAATTAAAGGGAACTTTAAAGAAGCTGTACAACCGTTGCCGGAATGACAACTAAACTGCATTTTGCCGCCATGATTATTAACGACTGACTGAACAACTGCTAAACCTAAGCCCGTTCCTTGAGATTTTGTGGTGAAAAAGGGTTCCAGTACTTTTTGTTGCATTGCAGCATCTAAGCCTCTGCCGTTATCAATAACGTCAAGGTGCAATGCCGTGGGCGTATCATAAGCATGCAATATAATCTTATCAGCACCAGCCTCAATACTGTTCATCACCAAGTTATTAATTGCTGAACAAAGAGCCGCATCATTAGCGCGGATTTTTTGTTTGGACTGATTATTAAAAATTAGCTGACACGCTCTTTGTTCTGCAATCGGCTGACAGTTACTTAAGACGTTACCTACAACTTCATCAATTACCACAATAGAGTCAAGCTCCTGTTGCCGCCCTTTCGCCATAAGTAGCATATCGTTCACCTGATGCTCTAACTCATTGAGTCGATCAATCAGTTTTCCTTGAAAACGCTTTCTTGAATCATCTGATATTTTTGGGCTTGCTAAGTTTGAAGCATATAAAAGTGCTGCACTTAATGGCGTCCTAACTTGATGAGCGAGGGTGGCGACCATTTTACCAAGCGCTGACAAACGCTGCAGATGAGATAGATTCTTTTGCAATAAGCGAGTTTCGGTTAAATCTGTTAACACGATTAATTGACCAGGCTCTGGCGTTAATGGGGTGATAGCCAACTTAACTCGGCGGCCATTTCGCAAAGACACTTCATGTCCATCATCGTCTTGCGGTGAAAAAGCTCGATTAATAATCTGTAACCAGCGCAAACCTTCTAATGGGCTACCTAATAGCTCAATTGCAACGGGATTTGCATCGGTGACGATACCGTCACCATTAATGATTACCACGCCGGACGGCATAGCCTGAAGAATATGATCCATTCTGTTGGACATATTAGCGGCTTGCTGAATATCAACTAATTGCGGACGACTTGCTTTTAGTGCTTCGTTCGCATGAAGCTGTGACTTTAAAATTGCGGACATGGTAACCCCGTCAAAAAAACTACACTTGATAGCTCTATTAGCAGGTTTTATACCAACTCTAACTTTCTACACCTAAATAACAAAAAAGCTGTTATATCTCAGATATAACAGCTTAATCAATCACGCTAAAATGGATTTAACAAAAAACGTATCAGTCTTTGCTTAAGCCATACTTACGCATTTTCTCAACTAATGTTGTTCGACGAATGCCCAACATCTCTGCTGCACGAGCAACTACATTATCTTGTTGATCTAGTGCTTGCCTGATCATATCAATCTCAAGCTCTGCAAGCAGATCTTTCAAATTAACACCTTCTGGTGGTAACTCACTTGGAAAACGCGTTTCCGGTATATCAATGGGTTCTTCATCATTGAAGATAGAAGCTAGAGCGTCGCGCTCCAGTTGTTCTTCACTGACTTCAACACAATATTCAGGCACGTCGATGTGACGGTATTTGATCGGTAAATCATTAACATCAACCAATCCACCAGGATATAAAATAGTAAGTCGTTCAACTAAATTTGATAATTCACGTACGTTACCAGACCAAGCGTGTTCTTTTAGGGATTCTATAGCACGCTGTGTAAAACGAACCCGTCCACGTCCTTCATTATAAACGCGGCTAACTAGCTCCTGTAACAATAACGGAATGTCGTCTTTTCGTTCGCACAAAGCAGGCATTTCGATTGGGAAAACATTCAACCTGTAATAGAGATCTTCTCTAAACTCACCTTCCTCAATCATACTTTCTAGATTACGGTGAGTAGCTGCAACGACTCGAACATCAGCACTAATGGATTTACTTCCACCAACACGTTCAAACATGCGTTCTTGCAAAACACGTAATAGCTTAACCTGCATTTGCAGTGGCATATCACCTATTTCATCTAAAAATAACGTGCCCTTTTCAGCAAGTTCAAAGCGACCTTTACGCGCGCTTATTGCGCCTGTAAAAGATCCCTTTTCATGCCCAAAAAGCTCACTCTCTAATAATTCAGGAGGAATAGCACCACAATTGACAGGTATGAACGGACCGTCTCGACGCTCCGATATATAGTGAATATTGCGCGCAACGACTTCTTTACCCGTCCCAGATTGACCAAGTATTAGCACCGTTGCTTCGGAACTGGCTACTTGATTAATAAGATGACGAACATTGGCGATACCATCGCTTCGTCCAACTAAACTTCTAAATAATTTAGTCTGATTACCACTAGTCGGAATATCAGGGCGTTTAACCTGACCATAAACCTGACAAAAATGCAGTAGCTCAGTTAATTGCGGATAATTTAATGGTTCTTCTATACTACCGAGAATATTCGACGCTTTTATATCGTCTCTTTCTCCAAGTAATAAAAATGGTTGCCACGGAAGCACCCCAGCAAAAGACTGAAGTATTTCTTTTCCTTGATTTTCAGACGGCAAAACAATCGCTCGAAAACGCGTTTGTTTAGTATATGCTTCAAGTTTATCAAAATCGATCAACTCGACCTGCTCACCCAAAAATTCAAATACACATGACAAGCGACTAATTCGCTCAGACTTGTTACCTACAAGTAGGATTCGTTGATCTGTTTGCATCATTCCGAAGGCCGTAAGGCTCAAATATTTCAGCGCATTAATTATTAGTGTTGGTTGCTTTTTAAAGCGAATTGTTAAAGCTAATAGTTGTCTATATTATTTATCTACTTAGCTTCAAGTTAGAATAGTGTATTATCAGCCCGTCATTAGCAAGCCCCTGATGACCTTTATGAGAAACTGAATTGTTTTTAGCTTAAAAAGTCCGCACTCCTGCCCCGCTTTGTCAGCTTTTTGACAGTTGACAAAAAGGAGGCGTCAAAGCCTCCAAAACAATCACGCACTATAAATTACTTGCGTGCGAATCGATATGATGTTTATCGGCAGGAATAGCATCCCACCCTTCTTTAATCGTTCTAAGAATATCACTGACGTCATCTAAAGCTGCTACATCATTATTCATATTCGCTTCAGAAATTCTACGTAACATAAAGTCATATAAGTCAGTTAAATTCTGCGCTATCTCACCACCAGCCTCCATATTTAGACTATTATTTAATCCGGTGATGATTCCAACAGCTTTACCAATAAAAATCCCCTTATTTGCAAGATCCCTATTTTCAATAGCATAACGACTTTGTGCAATTCGCTGCAGCGCTCCGTCAAACATCATCTGGATAATTCGATGTGGTGAAGCCACTAGAATTTCATTTTCTAACGACACTTTACGATATGACTGGAGAGAGCTTCTCATTTAAACCTACCTATTCGAATCTATGTTTTTATAAACGTTTAGCTGTCGCTTACTTTTACTTCCCACATGGAGCAAAGATTGCCTGTGCTCTTTTAGTGCCATCGCTTTTTCTTCAAATGAACGAGTAAGCATTATTTGCTTTTTTAATTCGTCTTCATCTGCCGCGGTCGCACTTGCAAATACATTGGTAAGTAAAAATTGACGCTTCCCGACTAACAACTGCAAATTTGATACCAAATCGTCAGTAGATTCATCTTCTGCTGGGATCTGATTAAGTTTATCTAAAAGCACTTCTAGTTCTTCATTTAACTGATTTAAAGATGAGTATGGCAAGTTTGCCTCCACTGCTTATTGACTATGAACCTACGACGCCAGGTAATGAGTTCAGTCTGTCAACCAAACCAGCACTCTGTTGATTTAATTGCCCCACAACAAGATCCATCGCATTAAACTGTTTAAATAGCCGTGCTTGTAACATCTCCATTTTCAAGCTAAAGGATTCACGCTGTTCATCCAATCGTTTCTGGTCATTTGTGAGCGCATTATCACGACTATCGATTAAGCCACCGGATTTAACATAACCCTCTACCAAGTTATCTAGGCTGGTTGCGATGCCAGTATCAGGTGTCGTAAATAGTCCCTCTAGTGATCCCATATCTTCAGCAATGACTTTATCTAGCTTTTCGTCATTGATAGACATTTTTCCGTAGCGATCAGTTTCGATACCTATGTCATAAAGGGCTATCGTTTCTCCGTCAACATCAACTCGACTACTGATCATATTTCGCATTTGAGATTCAATAGAGCGGATCATTGAGTCACCTTGCAATGCGGCCGACTCCTCTTTTTCTGAATCATACTTGGAGAGACTAGATATTGACTCAACTAGCGTATTGTATGCATCAACAAAACCCTTTACATTCTCTTTTACAGCCTCATTGTCTTGCTCAACTTTCAATGTCGAAGTTTTGCCTACATCTGCGTCAGTCAGAGACAAAGTTACGCCCGTTATCGCATTTTCAATTTCATTGCTTTGTGCTGTTACTTTTTGACCATCAATATGCACGATGGCATTTTTTGCTTCTTGCAGTGTTTCTAACTTACCAGCCCCAAACATATCATTAAGTCCAGAGCCTACAGTGTCTGTTGCGGTAACACTGACTTGATTATCAGTGCCAGTCTCATCAGAGCTAAAAACGAGTCGACTGCCACCATCACTTTTAATGATTGTCGCGGTCACACCAGAGTTATCAGCAGACTCATTCACTTTCTTAGCAATAGCTTCGAGTGAATCCCCCGCCTCAACGTCTACAGAAAACGCTTTGCCATTAACAGAAAGATCAAGCTTACCCTGCCCGACAGCAGCCGAAGCATCCGCAACATTGCCACCAGCAACTTTATGCTGCTGAGCTAACTGCTCAACTTGAACCTGATAACTTCCTGATTGCGCATTTTTATCGGCACTTGCAGTAAAATAGCTACTATCACCCGTTGAGACCTTACGAATATTCAATGACTCAGGGTCACTCAGCTTTTCTAACGCATCCTGGAAAGTTGATAATTGACTCTTAAGAGTCCCTATCGCCGACACCTTAGCTTCTATCGTTGCTTCTGTTTTATCAAAAATTGCTTCTTTAGGTACTTTTTCAGCATCAACTAACACTTTAACAATGGTGTTGATATCTAATCCGGAACCGATGCCAGTTGCTGTTAATGCCATTTTCTTCCCCTAGAGAATTAGTTTAATTTTTGACGCCAAAACTAGGCTTCAGTTTTAAGCAAAGATCCCGCCACTTCTGCAAGTTTCTGCGCAAGTTCTAATGCTTCTTCATTTGGGATCTGCCTAATGAGATCACCGGAGTCTACGTCCATTACGCTAACAATACTCTGACCTGATTGTTCATCAACTTTAAAAGCAAGTCCTTTACGCATCAATGACATCATATCGCTCAACTCATTAGCGACATCGTGTAAATCCTGCTCAGCGTTTTCGCTTTCATTTAAAGCGAATCCGACATCTTCCGTTTTGCTGGCTTCATCTGTACGCACAGCACTTGATTGCTGCTCGACTTCAATCCCTGTCGAGTTCGAATCCAATTTTACAGGTGACTGGATCACGGTACTTGTAATATTTACGTCCATTGTCATATTTTACCTCCATCACGATGTTGAGACGCCTACCTCTATTTATTAACGCCCTATTTCGAAAACAACAAGGGGAGACTCATTAGAATCTCCCCTTTAAAACTGCAGCTTTAACTCAAGGCTCTCCTAATGAGTACCTAAATTAAAGAAGAGATAATGCCACTTGTGGCAACTGATTAGCTTGTGCAAGCATTGCTGAACCAGTTTGCTGTAACACCTGGCTCTTAGTCATTGAAGACGTTTCTTTAGCAAAGTCGACGTCAACAATACGGCTCTTAGCATCCGCTACGTTTGCCTGAGTATTGGCACTGTTGCTGATGTTGTGTGCTAGGCGGTTTTGAACAGCACCTAAATCTGCACGTTGATTATCGATTGTTTTAATCGCAGCATCAATCTTACCTAACGCTGATTGACGGTTTGCAGAACTTGTCAGGTTTAGACCACCAACAGATAAAGTTGTAGCATTAACGGTTTTAACTTGAACCTTAATATCTTCACCTTTCTGGTGACCTACTTGGAAGCTCTTGCCCGCAGAAAAGTCACCCGTCATCAACTTAGTGTTACCAAATGCAGTTGTACTACCAATTGAAGTAATCTCAGTTGCCAATGCATCAATTTCTTTTTTCAGTGCCGCCACGTCATCAGTACTGTTTGCACCGTTAGAAGCCTGAATAGTCAGGTCACGCATACGCTGAAGCATGTTTGTTTGCTCCTGCATCGCACCTTCTGAAATTTGCGCAATTGAGATTGCGTCATTCGCATTACGCATACCAACATCTAAACCACGAACCTGTGAATCTAGACGGTTAGAAATCTGAAGACCCGCAGCATCGTCTTTCGCACTGTTAATACGAAGACCACTTGATAAACGCTCCATTGAAGTAGCCAAACCTTGGCTAGAAGCATTCAAGTTCTTTTGCGCTTTCATAGAAGTCACGTTTGTGTTTACTGTAATAGCCATAATTTGTTTCCTCTTAAAATACCTGGCTTTAAAACTTGCCTGTCTATTTACGCCAGGCGGGTCTATTGGGTTACAGTAACTTTAACGGCCGCGAGTTTTTAATCTTTAGCTGTTTTTATCATAAAAAATAAATAAATTAAAAAATACATTAAATTCATACAATTAGGGTAAGGGTGCACGCTTAAAAGCAAAAATCCATATTCCCCGATTAACGAGCAATATGGATTTAATTTCTACAGTAAAACTCAAATTTAGATTAAAGTCATTTCAAATAAACAAGCTAATTTCGTCAGCTTTGTTAACTTTATTCTACTAACCAAGCAATGATAGAGCGACTTGTGGTAGCTGGTTAGCTTGAGCAAGCATTGAGCTACCAGTTTGCTGCAGCACTTGGTTTTTAGTCATAGCAGCCGTTTCTTTAGCAAAATCCACATCCACAATTCGGCTCTTTGCATCGGCTACGTTAGCTTGAGTGTTAGCACTGTTACTAATGTTATGTGCCAGACGGTTTTGGACTGCACCTAAGTCTGCGCGTTGATTATCAATCGACTTAATCGCATTATCAATTTTACCTAACGCAGACTGTCTAGTCGCAGATGAAGTCAAAGTTAAGCCACCGACAGACAATGTTGTTGAGTTCAACTCAGACACTTGTACGCTAATATCTTCACCTTTTTGGTGGCCTACTTGGAAACTCTTACCCGCAGAAAAATCACCGGTCAATAATTTAGTATTACCAAATGCGGTCGTATTACCAATAGCTGTAATTTCTTCGGCTAGAGCATCGATCTCTTTTTTTAGTGCCGCAATATCATCAGCACTATTTGCACCGTTAGAGGATTGAATCGTTAAGTCACGCATACGTTGCAACATGTTGGTTTGCTCTTGCATTGCACCCTCAGCAATCTGTGCAATAGAAATAGCGTCGTTTGCATTACGCATACCAACATCAAGACCACGAACTTGAGAATCTAAGCGGTTAGAAATTGCCAGACCTGCGGCATCATCTTTAGCACTATTGATACGCAAACCACTCGATAAACGCTCCATCGACGTCGCTAGCCCCTGGCTTGACGTGTTTAGGTTCTTCTGCGCTTTCATTGATGTAACGTTAGTATTAACGGTAATAGCCATTTTGATTTCCCTTATCTAAATTTTCGCCAAGACTGTAGGCTTGGCTAATTTCGGTTAATTTGAATTCTAATTATTGAGGCCTAGTGTTTTGCTTAAATATAATCAAACAAAGACACTGTCCCGACCTTAGTAAAAACGCTTGATGCGGCAGATAGAGCCTGTTGCTGCTGCTCTAATTGCGTTATCGCCTCGGCGTAATCTAAATCTTCCAACATAGATAAAGCCGAGTTATTAACAATCTTCTCTTCTTCATGAGTTGCCGCGTAACTGTCTAAGCTCTTTAAGCTGTTTCCGGCGACCCCTCTTGCAACATCCAGTTGGTTCATTCCACTATCAATGTTATTCAACATCTGTGCCAACTCTGACTTACCTGCAGGCGTATTTACTTTATTAGGGTCTTCAATTAAGGCTATTGCGCTATTTATTGTATCGAGCAAACTCGCTTCAGGCTTATGTTCCATCGTAAAGGAATCACCCGAGGCAGGCTTTCCATCTAGCTTTACTTCTATTCCGTTAAAAGACACAGGATTATTAGGATCAAATGCTGGAACAGTTGTCACTAACGTATTTGACGAGTCTTTGACTTCTAAATTGGCACCGACCATCGTAAAAGTGTATGTGTCGGCAACATGGGCTGCAGAATCTGTCACTTTTGCACTTTCAACGCTAAATTCACCGCTCTGGCCAGCCAAATAATTGACGCTGTAATCACCTAAACCATTAGGGGCATTCATAAAAGCAAGATCACCAGGAATATTAGCGCCTACGGTGGTGCCGGAGGCAATAACACTCTCTCGCACTCCACTGTCACCGTTGTAAACTGCGTTACCACTGGCATCAAACTCAAAAGGTTGGTTACCCGTATTAAAACCACCAAATAGATAATTACCCGATTCATCTTTACTGTTGGCGATTGTCATCAGCTCTTCAAGGCTACCACGCAACTCATCGGCAACAGTTTGCCGATCGGTATCGCTCAATGTGCCGTTTACCGCTCTAAGCAATTGCTCTCGCACACTGCTGGTAATCGTTGTAGCACTGCCCAGTTTGCTTTCAGATACCGATAAACGGTTTGTTGCATAGTCAATATTCTTAAGAAACTGATCAACAACAGCATTTTGTTGATTAAGATTCCCTATCCCCGCTGACGCAACAGGATCATCTCCAGCAGTATTCACACGCTTGCCTGTCGACAGTTGCTCGATAATCTGGCTTGTTTGTGACTGCTTATTGGTCACACTATTAATGTTTTGGTGAAACATTTGCGCGGTAGAAATTCGCATAATCTTAATCCCTAAATCCTGTTTCTAACTTAATCAGCCAATGTGTTAGCGCAGTGAACTAAACAGAGTGTTAAAAATCTCATTTGCCGTGGTCATCAGTCTCGCAGATGCTTGATAAGACTGTTGAAAACGCATTAGATTGGCCGCTTCTTCATCTAAGTTAACCCCTGATACACTTTGATTTCGAGTATAGGCTTGGTTATAAATAGCCTCAGCCGAACCCATTGATATTTCAGCAGACTTGGCTTTGCTACCGACATCAAGTTTGGTATCTTCAAAAACATCATTCAGGGTTGTTTTCCCACCATTCATCAACTTAGCTTCATTAAGCTTTGCCATGTTGACCATGTTGGTATTGTCGCCCTCGGCAAAAGATAGGTCGAAAGTGAAACGCTCTGCTGTTGTGGCTGTAGAATCAATCTCAAAGGTAAAGCCATGCGCGGTAATGTTTGGCGGTGTATATGGCGCTGCAGCACCGAGAGATGTGCCGTCGACATCAAACACTTCATAAGTTGGCGGCGTGGCTGACGGGTCAATCTCGAATGTAAGCTCAGCGCCCTTTATTGGGAAATTAGCGGCATTTCTATCGTTAATACTGACAAGGCTTACCTGACTATTCCCGGTATTGCCGGCATCGGCCGTAATTATACTGCCGGCAGCAGCGATCCCCTTAGGATCGGTCATTTCAACAGATAGTGAAGATGCTGCACCAGAAGTGGGTCTTATTTCAAAGGTATCACCTGATGCTAATGCCCCTGCATTGATATTAATACTAAAGCCATTAGCGCCTTCTAACTTAGTACCGTTTAAAGTCAGTGGCGTAATATTGCCGCTAGCGGCATCTTTTAGCTCATAGGTTGATGGAGCAGTGAACTTTAATTCATAACTACTGCCGCTTAACTCTCCAACATCATCAATATTGACACCTAAGACAGCCGTGCCAGTATTAGTTGAAAGCGCACCAACTCGTCCAATTTGCATTGATGGATCGTTAATGTCAGTGAAAATATTAGCGCCCACTTGACCATTTAAGTCAAAGCCTTGTTCCTGTGCTTTGTTAAACGCATCACTCACACCTAAAGCAAACTGACCAAGCTCCATTTGTGACGGCAGTAAAGTTTCGTCACGGTAATTAACCAGGGCTCCTAACTGTCCGCCCACCTTAGTCGCATCTACCACCATGCTCTTATTGCCTGACTGTGCGGTGATCTGCAGTTCGTTAGGATAAGGATCGCCTTGCGAGGTACCCATTTGCATCGAGATCTCACCCGACACCAACATAACAGAACCACCCAACATGATACTTTTTGCACCAGAGTCTAATGGCACCACGTTAACTGAAGCGTATTCGCTAAGCTCCAAAATCAATGCATCTTGTTTATCAAGCAACTGCATGTCTTGACCTTGAGACTTCATTAGCTCACGGTTAATATTGCCTAATTCAGTACTGATCTCGTTAATGCGGTCGGTTACTGCGGCTATTTGATCATTAGTTTGCGTCATTTGACCATCAAGGTGGCCTTGCATCTGGTTAACGGCACTGGCTAATTGATTCGCACTCGTTAAAAAAGAGCCACGCATCCCCATATCATCAGGTATGTCGGCTAAAGCGTTCATACTTGCAAAGAAGTCATTAAGGCCTTGTGGCACCGCTTTACCGAGTTGGGAAAAGATCTGGTCTAATTCGCTCATTTTACCGAACGTAGTTTGTGACTCACTCATAGCCGTTGAGCCAATACGTAACTCCCGAGTCGCGTAATCATTGTAGACACGCTTAACATCGGAAACATAAGTACCCGCGCCATAAAAGTCATTACCCATACGTTGAGAGTCGAGTGCTGACTGAGAGACAACTTGCCTGTTATAGCCAGCTGTATTGGCGTTAGCGATGTTGTTACTCGTAATAGCAAGCTGAGACTGAGAAGCCAGCACGCCAGTGCGAGCAATATTCATTAAATCTAAAGACATAACTGGCTCCTTGCTTTAAAAGGTTGCACAACTGGATTTATCATTGCTTAACCCCTTGTAAAACATCTTTAAAGTCTCGAGTAATGGTTTTCATCACTTGAATAACCTTATCGGCATATTTAGGATCGGTTGCATAACCTGCATCTTGCAGCGAACGAATAAATGCCTGCGGGTTACTTGCTTGTTTCATCGCGTCTTGATAGCGCTCACTGTTGGATACAAACGACACAAAGTCGTTAAAGCTTTGACCTATGTCTTCATACACTCTGAAATTTGCTTGCTGTTTAACCGCGATACCTTGCTCATATTCCAAAGTACTCACTGACGCTTTATCACCTTGCCAGCGGCTATCTGCTTTAATATTAAATAAGTTATTGCTCTGCTGCCCTTGATGACCTTTAACCACTTTTTGACCCCAACCCGTCTCTAAGGCTGATTGAGCAATCAAGACTTCTGGTGTCGTTCCTAGCGTTGCCGCCGCTTTTTCAGCATGGGGGTATAAACGTGATACGAACTCATCTTGGCTGGTAAAGTTTGCTTGAGATTTATCGCCGTTGACTGCCGCTGACGGCAATACTTTGCCACTCAAGATTGAATCTAAGGTTTGCGGTTTGGATGCGATACTTATCGGCGCTGCCGTTGCTAATACGGCATTACCATTAGCACTTGCCAATTGATTAGCTTGTGGACTCACTGCAGCTGCAGCCATTGGTTTAATAGCAACATTGACACTTGAATCGCCACTGGCGACACGTCCCGTAGGCATTTGCAGCATATCTGGCTTATCCATGGTCAAAGCCGCGGCTTTAGAACCACCATTGATATCACCACGTAGCACTGATGCTGGTGTCATCGGGCTGTTAGCTGGGTCTAGTTGCTGCACCATTAAGTCAGCCAAGCCCAACATACCTTCACCCGATAAGTTCAACGACATCTGCTGATCGTGCATCTGCTCATAAAACTTAGTGTATTGGCTGTTCATCGGGCTGTCTGACTCAAAGACAGCATTGGCGTCACGCATGCTTTGCATCAGCATTTGTACGAAGATCCCTTCAAATTGTTGGGCAACTTCTTTTAACGCGCTGGTTTCATCTTTTTGCGCTCTGGATCTTAAAGAGTCCAAGCCTCCAAGATCCAGAAATTGCGATGCGTTCGACAACTTCTCCATGACACCTTTCCAATAAAACTGACAATTTTTAGATAATTATCAGTTCACCATGCAAAGCTCCTGCCATCTTTAACGCTTCTAGAATTGCAAGTACATCTGAAGGGGCTGCACCAACCAAGTTTACCGCCCTAACCAGCTCATCTAGCGTGGTTCCAGGGTTAAACATAAACATGCGGCTATCTTCTTCAGCCACATCAATGGTGCTATCTGTTGTAACTACTGTTTGCCCATTGCCGAATGGATTAGGTTGAGAAACCTGTGTGGCCTCGGCAATAGTGACGGTCAAACCGCCATGTGTTACGGCGGCTGGCAATAATTTGACGTTTTGACCGACAACAATTGTGCCGGTACGCGAATTAACAATGACTTTTGCTGACTCTTCTGCAGGCTCAACTTCAATATTTTCAAGTGTAGCCAAAAATGAGACGCGTTGAGACACATCCCTTGGAGCACTCACTTGCACAGATGCTGCATCAAGCGGTCTAGCCATACCAGGACCAAGCAGATCGTTAATCGAATCAGCCAAACGTTTAGCTGTAGAAAAATCAGCGCGGCGCAGATTGAAGGTTAGGTAGTCACCCGTCGAAAACGGCGTGGCTACCGTTCTTTCAATGATCGCACCATTGGGAATACGACCAACAGTTGGTGTATTTTGAACTACCTTAGAGCCGTCCATACCTTCAGCACTAAAACCACTGACGACCATGCTACCTTGAGCAATTGCGTACACATTACCGTCGACGCCTTTTAGAAAGGTTTGCAGTAGCATGCCACCACGTAAACTTTTAGCTTCACCTAAGCTAGATACTGTTACATCCAAAGTCTGTCCAGGCTTAATAAAAGGGGGCATATCAGCACTTACGGCAACTACCGCAACGTTTTTAATCTTAGGTTGAAAATTATCAGGCAAGTTAATGCCAAAGTTTTTCAACATGGTTTTAAAAGTTTGTTGGGTGTAGCGAGTCTTCTCACCTGTACCAGGTAAACCTACCACTAAACCGTAACCTATCAACTGGTTACTACGCACCCCCTGCACATTAGCGATATCTTTAATTCGTTGTGCATGAGCTGGTGCGGTTACAGCAAGAATGGCACACAGCAAAACCAATTTTAATTTCATCATCCTAAATCCTTAGCTAGACGCAATATTCATTGCAATATCTAGAATGGCCACCAGCTACCCATAAAGAACGAAGCTAACCAACCCACTTTTTGAACTTCTGCAAAAGTGCCTGTACCACTATATTGAATACGCGCATTAGCGACACGCTGTGAGTCAATGGTGTTGTCTGGTCTAATATCTTGTGCTCGCACAATGCCGGTAATACGCACAAACTCATCACCGTTATTGATACTTATCCACTTTTCACCACGAATAACCAAGTTACCGTTATTTAAGACTTGCATAACGTTAGCTGAAATACTGCCAGATAAGCTGTTGCTTTGGTCGGCATCAGATTCACGCTTGGTATTCATACTATCTTTGTAGCGCAAATCAATTGGATTACCACCAATGGTCACATTACCGCCACCCGCATAAATCGGGTCAAGTGAAAGATCGGTGCCTTTAGATATCTCATTATTAGCACTCTTTTTCGCCTGAGTTTGCTCCATTAAATAAACCGTAATGATGTCGCCCACTTTTAGCGCTTTAATGTCAGAATATAGGCTTGATGCTTGGCTATCTTGATACATAGAACCTGTCGCAGCGATCTTAGTTGGCGGTGCCTCCGGATACACTGGCGCATAATAAGGGTCATCAGCTATCGGCTTGCCGTTAGTTGAATTACATCCTGAAATCACTGCAACAAGGGCTAAAAGCCACAAATGCTTCATATTCAACGCCTCTTAAAAGTGCTTAAAGGTTTTGGTTAACGTAAGACAACATCTGGTCAACAGCAGAAATTACTTTAGAGTTCATTTCATAAATCCGCTGACTCTCAATTAAATTCACCAACTCTTCCGTTACATTAACGTTGGAGGTTTCCAGCGCGCCTTGACGGATAGCGCCCATGCCGTCGAGTGATGCAGTGCCTTGAATAGGTGTACCACTTGCGCCCGTCTCTAGGTAAAGGTTTTGCCCCATAGGATCGAGTCCTGACGGATTAATAAAGTCAGAGATTGCTAGCTGACCAACCACTTGGTTTTCAGCATCTCCAGGCATTTTCACTGACACTTCACCTTCAGCCGAAACCGTAATACTGGTAGCATTTTCAGGAATAGTAATAGACGGTTGAATCACATAGCCCGAACCTGGGGTCACAATTTGCCCTGTCTCATCTAAGCTAAATTGACCATTACGAGTGTAAGCCGCTGTGCCATCAGGAAGCTGAACTTCAAAAAAGCCCGGCCCCTCAACCATTAAGTCCAGTGAATTATCTGTGGTTAGCATGTTACCCTGAGTAAACATCTCTTGAGTCGCTACCACCTTGGTACCCGAACCAATACTCAGACCGTTTGGCAACTTAGTATTTGAGGCACTAATACCGCCAGCTTGGTTTACGTTCTGATACAACAGATCTTCAAATACCGCACGACTCTTTTTAAAGCCAACAGTACTTGCGTTGGCCACGTTATTAGAAATAACTGAAATATCGGTTTGTTGAGCGTCTAAACCAGTCTTACTTATCCATAAAGCGGGATGCATAGTATCTCTCCTAGCTTATGCGCATTAAGGCAGAAGACGCGCGATCGTTCTCTTCTGCTGTTTTCATCATTTTGACTTGCATCTCAAATTGACGCTGTAAGTCAATCATGGATACCATTTCATGTACTGCATTTACGTTGCTGCCTTCAACAGCTCCGCTGACTAACCCTACATTTACATCTGCCGGCGCATTTTCACCTGACATTAAACGAAACAAACCATCTTCCCCACGCATTAAATTTTCGTTGCCAGGGTTGACTAATTTGATACGTGCAACCTCTTCAATCACTTCAGCGGTAGCACCTGAGGGGCGAACAGAGACGATTCCGTCTTGGGAGATCTCGACTTTTTCAATTGGCAGTGGCAATACAATAGGGCCGTTATCGCCCATTACCGCAGTGCCTCTGTCGTTTCGTAGCACACCAGTATGATCAAAGCGTAGACTACCCGATCGCGTATAAGCTTCACCGCCGTTTTCAGACTGTACGGCTATCCAGCCATCGCCTTTAACTGCGATATCTAAATCACGGCCTGTGGTTTTTATCGGACCGCTAGAAAAGTTAGCTGACGGAGTTTCAGTCATCGAAAAAACGCGTGTGGGTAAACCTTCGCCAAAAGCTTGCATTGAACGAGCTTGCGCTAGGTTTGCTTTAAAACCATCGGTATTTGCGTTTGCCAAATTGTTGGCACTTACCGCCAACGAATTCATATTCTGTTTTGCGCCGCTCATGGCGACATAGAGTAACTTGTCCACTTAACACTCCGTCAAACTTCCGTCTAAACAACAAGAAAGCAAGCTTCATGCCAAACTAATAAGTCAGTGATAAAAAAGGTGTAAATAATCGTAGGTAGCAGAAATGGATCAAGAAAGGCTGAAGTCTGCAGAGTAATAGAGGAAACACGTTGCCATGCGGCAACGTGCTAAATACTATTTATCCGCAAAAGATAATTAACGAATCTGCAGAATCGACTGTTGCAACGTGTTATTCACTTCAAGGGTTCTTGAGTTTGCTTGGAAGTTACGTTGTGCAGAAATCAAATCAACCAACTCAGTCGTTAAGTCAACGTTCGACTGTTCTAATGCTGATGAACGTACACTACCAAAGGTGCCGCTATTCGCCTCACCGGCTAATGCGGGACCTGAATCTAAACTTGCTTTCCAAGAAGTATTACCCGCTTGTGTTAAGCCTTGTTCGTTAGCAAAACCAACTAAAGCCACTCGTGCTAAAGGCACAGTTGAACCGTTACTGTAGCTAGCATTAATAAGACCATCTGCGCCTACTTCAACATTGGTAAGACGACCAACAGTCGTGCCATCTTGAGTCAATTCGGTCACTTCAAATGGTGATGCGAACTGAGTTGGGTTATTAAAGTTAAGTGTCAGCTTTTGTGAGCCATCTGCGCCTGGTCCTAACACATTGGCACCACCAACCCCTAGCTCTTCAGTCGTAATCACTGCCGGGTCGCTGGTCTTATAACCACCAGTAGAGTTAAATGACACTGCAGCACCTTTCCAGCCCGCGGCATTTTCCGCTTTTTCAGTAGCATCAGCTGCACCGTCACCATCGGTATCCGTTTTATATTCACCAGCATCAGGATCAAGGTTCACTGGTTTACCATCAACCGCATAAAAGGCAACCCAGTTACTTTCATCATTGTGCGCCGCATTAGGAGGACGAACAAAGTAAGAAGTCAAAATATGTGGTTCACCCAATGAGTCATAAATGGTCACTGAGGTTGAGTTGTTAAATGTTTCTGGATCATCAGGATCAAAGGCTGCAGGGTCTAACGTCCCCTCGCCCGCATTCAGGTTCATCTGAATACCAACATTATCGGTTTTAACCGGGCTACCTGCAGTGTCTGGAATTTGCACTGGCTTGGTCGTCGTCAAACTCACAGATGTTGAATTACCTTCTTTATCAACTGGAAAGGTCTGTAAATAATTACCAGCTGAATCAACGATATAATTATTAGAGTCAAATTTAAATGCACCAGCACGCGTAAAAGAATGGTCTTGCGAGCCTACTTCTGATGAGGTAACAAAGAAACCACCGCCATTAATTGCCATATCAAGCGAATTATTAGTAAATGCCATACTGCCCTGATGGAATTGCTGAGCAACTTGACTGGTTGTAACACCACCACCCACTGCTGTTTTACTATTTGAGAAAATAGAGTTGGCATAAACATCAGCAAATTCTGCACGTGATTCTTTAAAGCCTGTGGTGTTAACGTTAGCAATGTTGTTTGCCGTGGTATTTAGATCTTTCTGTGCCGATGAAATACCGCTCAAAGCAATGTTAAATGACATGGTTCACCTCAATTCTTATATAATTCGATTTTTGAAAATGGCTTAAGTTAATATTGCAAGTACCATTTCAATACACATCTTTAAATTTATTAAGTCTCTGATACAGCAAGAACATCACCGATCTTAATGCCGCCGACACCACGTAGGTTCAAGATTGCGCCTGTTGCAGCATTGCCTAATGACACACTTGATACATGGGCGTAGGTCGAAACAGGTAACTCTTCACTCTTGCCATCTACCTTGCCGCTTGCTTTAAAAGAGTAATTACCTTCAGCAACGGGTTGACCATTTTTATCGAGACCATCCCAGCTCACATCAATGTTACCGCCTTCACTGCCATTAACGGTAAAGGTGTCAATTAGCTGACCTTTTTCATCTTCAATGCGCACCGTTATCGATTCTATTGACTCAGGGGTACTGATAATCCCTTTCATACTTGGGTCTTCAGCAGAAATATGCCCCGTGTCTGATGGAATCAATACTTTTTGCCCAACTAAGCCCGATGCCTGCAGCGCCTGGCTAGAGCTGGTTAATGCATTAAGATTAACAATCTCTTCATTCAGCTTAGTGATACCGTCTACTGTCGAAAAAGAAGCCATTTGCTGGATCATCTGGTCATTTTCAACCGGTTTAAATGGATCCTGCATCGACAACTGCTGACTCAAAAGGGAAAAGAAATCCTCTTGGGTTAACTCTTGGTTATTAGCTTCTGGGACAGCACTTTCTTCAGGTAGACGTAAACCGTCAAGAAAAGGGTTACCCGTTGAAGTTTGTTCAGTATTGGTCGCAGCAGCCACATTACTTTGCGTTGCTTGGCTTGTTTGCGATGAAATAGGGTTGCTCTGAGGCGCTATCCCACCAACTTGAGTAGCCCCTGGCGCTGCCGGTGTTCCGGTAAGCGGATTAATAAGGCTCAAAATTTACCTCCAGCTTTCACTGAGTTTATTTGCCTATTCGAAGAGTCTGCTGGAGCATAGATTTAGCAGCTTCAGTGACTTGTACGTTCATTTGATAAGAGCGAGAAGCTGAAATCATGTTAGCCATCTCCTCCATCACATTCACATTGGGTTTGTAAATAAAACCATCTGTGTCCGCCATAGGATGGTCTGGCGAGAATTCTTTATTAAGCGGTAAGTCACTTTCAACAATACCTTTAACGGCAACAGAAGCAGACGCACTTTGATGTTGCTGAGCTTTGCTCATCTCTGCTTCAAAAATGGGGTGACGGGCGCGATAAGTCTCTCCAACACTGCTTGAGACAGAATCAGCGTTAGCGATGTTACTGGCGGTTGTATTCAGTCTGACAGACTGAGCAGACATACCTGATCCCGCAACATTAAATATATTAAATAAGCTCATAATTAATCGCCTCTAATCGCTTTTTTCATGCCCGAAAACTTACCGTCTAAAAAACCCAGTGACATTTGATACTCAAGTGCATTTTGCATAAACGCCGATTGCTCCTGCTGAATATCAACAGTGTTACCATCGCCTGTATCTGGTTGATTAGGGACTCGATAGCCCATATGCTGCTGACTTAGCGCTGCTAAATCAAAATGCTTACTATCACTTTTGCTCATAGTGATGCCAGATTGCTTTGATTGCGCAGCATTCATTGCCTTAGAGAAATCAACATCACGGGCTTTATAGTTAGGAGTGTCTGCGTTAGCTATATTTGAAGATAAGACTTCCGCACGTTGAGAACGAATACCCAAAGTGTGTTGATGAACCCCTAATGCTTTATCAAAACTAATCGCCATAAAATTGCCTCCTAAGCTCCATGACAAGAATAAAGCAATACTTGTGCCAAATAATTAAAATAAAGAGAGAATTTGTATTAAAACGTAGAAATGAAATCGCATAGATATAAAAAACGCGCCATTAGAGGCGCGTTAATTTGATTGATTCAGGCATTAGGCCTTTTTCTGATAATAAATACCTGGATTACAGCGAACCATATCAAACTCGTCAGATAAGCCAGCAATAGATTCAGATGCACCTAAGAATAGAATGCCATTAGGATTTAACGCGGCAGCAAATTGCCGTAATATTTTCCGCTTTGCCTCTGGCGAAAAATAAATCAAAACATTGCGACAAAAAATAATGTCAAACTTACCAAGTAAGGTATAACTTTCAAGTAGGTTGTGCGCTCTAAAGTTAACCAAACGCTTCACGTTGGCTTTAACTTGCATATTACCTGACGGTAAAGCATCAAAAAACTGACGCTTGCGTTCATCCGATAACCCTCGCCCAAGCGCTAAATTATCATATTCTGCGTTTTTACAACGTTCTAGCATCGATGGTGATAAATCCGTCGCTAAAATATTTGCCCCCGCAGTTAAGCTGCCAGGTTTACGTTGTTGGTGTTCTAAAATACTCATGGCCAAAGAATAAGGTTCTTGACCTGACGAACATGCTGCCGACCAAATTTTCACCGGGCGACCTAAACGATTAAAGTTAGGTAAAATTGAAGTAGTCAGTAACTCAAAAGGATAGCGGTCACGAAACCATAATGTCTCATTGGTTGTCATGGCATCAATCACCTCAGTGCGCAATTGACGCTCTGTCGGTTTCATTGAATGTTTAACCACATCTGACAAAGAGGGTAAATTGTACTTACCCATTAACGGTGCTAATCGGCTTCGCACCAGATATTGCTTGTTTTCTCCCAGCACAATACCGCTATGCTGCTCCAAGAATAATCTAAATTGATTGTACTCATTCTCAGCGAGAGATTTATTCGACACACTTACATCCTAATTAGTTAAAACGAGCCGTATTAGCTAAGACTGCATTCACTACAGCAAAAATGAACGCAGCGTTATACCTTAGCAACCTAGGAAACACAAGTAAGACCAGCCCCTATATTGCTTTGTGTAGTAATTAAAGGCTCAGGTGTTTATTAACTGCAGCAGCTAACTCATCGGGATTAAATTTAGCAATAAAATCGTTAGCCCCTACTTTTTGTACCATTGCCTGGTTAAACACACCACTTAATGATGTATGTAAAACCACCTTAATGTTTTTCAGTTTTGGATCATCGCGGATCTCAGCTGTTAAGGTATAACCATCCATTTCTGGCATTTCAATATCTGAAATAATTAACGGGATCTCAGTTGAGACATCATCAAGTTCTTTCGCTATAGCCCTTAGTTTGTCGAGTGCTTCTTTACCATCTTTAGCTGTATCAATCTGTAAATCAAGTGACGTTAATGCGCGAATGATTTGCTTGCGCGCAACCGATGAATCATCAATAACCATAATATGGTAATGCTGATCTCTATCAATAGTTAATGCCGCATCAAGCTCTTTACTGGTATTGGTATTCACTGGCGAGATTTCATCAAGAATTTTTTCTACATCTAAAATTTCAACCAATTCATTGTCAATCTCAGTCACTGCAGTCAAATAAGATAGCTTACCCGCCCCTTGAGGTGGTGGCATAATGGCTTCCCAGTTCATATTAATGATGCGCTCAACTGAACTCACTAAAAAGCCCTGAATACTGCGATTATATTCTGAAATAATAATAAAGCTATTGGCGATATCTTCAATTGGACGCCCGCCTGTAGCGGCGCTTAAATCAATAACAGAAATCGTCATGCCCCGCACATGAGCAACACCACGCACATTAGGATTAAGTTTAGGGAGATTAGTTAAAGGTGGGCACTGTAATACTTCTTTAACTTTAAATACGTTTATACCAAACCTTTGACGTCCATTAAGTTTAAATAACAATAATTCTAAGCGGTTTTGCCCAACCAGTTGAGTCCGTTTATTTACTGATTCAAGAATATTCGACATATCGTTTTTGCCTTTTACCTATTTTTAATAGGGCTATATCTATTCGTTTAGTGGTGTTACGAAATACACCTTAATACAGGTAACAACAAGTCTAGTACCGCATTTAGGCACACTACTTGCTTATCAACATCGTTCAGAGCCAGTAAGACTATTTTCAGTCAAACTAATGACGCCCACTACGCAAAGGATAACGATGACTGCAGTCCATAAAAATACACAGTATAGTAGCATTCTAGCGAATCAAGCGACTGCATTCATTAGTAATTTTTACTTTGCTTTGCTTTTCATCACGCTTTTGTTACCTATACGTGTATTTGCAGCTGAACCTGCAAGTATTCCATCTATATCGACCATTTCCCGATTAGCTATAGCCGCTGTAGAAGAAAAGATTGAAGCCCCTGACAAAGCAAAAATACAGATTACCCCCCAAAGCCTAGATACAAGGGTGAATCTGCCAAATTGTTATCCCCCCATTACCGCAGAAATTGCTAGCGACAGAGCTATCCGACGTAACAACACAGTTAAAGTTAGCTGTAAAAGCCCTGATTTAAGCTACCCTTGGCAGATTTTCCTTTCGGTTAGAGCAGATATTCTTTACCCAGTCGTCGTAGCAAAATCGACTATGGGACCAGGAGACTTACTCTCCAACAGTGATATAGAAATTGAATATATTGATCAAACCAGTCTACGTGGTCATCAGTTTGAAGAAACACAACAGGTTGTTGGCGCTCGATTGAAAAGACGTGTAATACCTGGGCAACCTATTTTTGCGAACCAATTATGTATTATTTGTAAGGGCGATAGCGTATCAATTTATGCTCGTTCTAAAAATTTTCAAATAAAGACCGTTGGTGAAGCCCTTCAGGACGGTAATGTTGGTGATAAAATCCGCATTAAAAATAGTCATTCACATAAAAATCTAGATGCAAGAGTTACTGGTGTTGGTCAAGTCGAAGTAAGAATGTAAAATATGTCTAAAGTAAAGTGTTACGCTGCCGATAGCATGTGTAAGAAACTATTTTTATTGAATGTTGGATTTCAAAATGGCTATTGATATTAAACAAGTAAATCCTCATGCCAACTCTCGAATTGGTACAGGAACAAGCGCTAAGGGAATGGCTTCCCAAGCGACAACGACTCACGCTGCACCAACGCCGCAAAAAACAGATTCGGTTTCAATTACTGCGCAAGCTCAGCAGATTCAAAACGTGCAAACTAAGATGGCTGATATGCCTGACGTTGACCAAAATAAAATAAATGAAATAAAAGCGGCCATTGCCGAGGGCCGTTACAAAATCGACCCTGAAAAGCTAGCAAGTAATATTGCAAACTTTGAAAATGAACTTAAAGATTTAAATTAGCTCTGCGAATCAAGTTGTTAGCTGTTATGTAAGTATACGAGGCAAAAACAGACAACAGCGCCTGAGAAAAATTTAATAAGGTTATTATGACAAACTTATCTCAACTCATTAGCTCACAACATCAAGTGTTGGTTGAGCTAAACGCGGTTATCAGCCAAGAAAAGCAAGCGCTTCACGCACAACAAGCAGATGTATTGCTGTCTTTAGCCAACACTAAAGCAAACTTACTTGCTAACTTGCAGAACAATGATGAGATGATTGCAGCGCAACCCGATCTTGCCTTATTAAAAACTGATCCTGAGCTATCTCTGCAAGTTAACAACAGCAAAGCACTACTTGCACAATGCCAACAGCTCAATGCTGAAAATGAATCATTAATCGAGTTAAGTTTAGCCAGCTTAAATCGTTTCTCACAGGCGCTACAAGTTAGCCGAAATGCCTCTAGCCTGACCTATGACGGTAAAGGTAAAACCTCTAGCATTTCAACTTTAGGTAATAATTTAAAAGCCTGATAGCCTCGATCTGCACGCTAAGCAAAAAGCCGACATTATTGTCGGCTTTTTGCTTAGTATCTTTCATTAAACAGCTTAAAAATAGGTCACACTCTTTACTCGCTGTGAACGATGTTGCTGTTGATATAGCGCCCAGACTTGTTCGAAATCTAACTCCAACTCAGTAACGTAATGCTCCCCAGCAGGATAGCTTTTAACGACTTTAGCCCCACGGATCACACCAGATACCGATGCATGTACCTCATCAGTTGTTAGCATCCAATCACTCACTTGGCTGTTAGCGTGTAATTGCTGGCCGTATACTTGCTCGGCTAATTCTCGATAAGCCGCTATTTTTGATGCCTGCATTGCCATTAATACTCGTTGAGACTGCTCTTCTGCCGGCTGCGTAGCAAGTGGGGCATAACCTATTGCAGTCAATTTAGGAAAAGAACTCGGCGCTTGTGTTTCATATTGAACATAGCGGTCTTGCATTGAGCAAGCTGTTAGCATTAATACGCCACATAAAACGATAACTTTCATCTATTTATCTCCGACTATTTCAACTATATGCTCTCCCTGTTGAGCATTGCGATAAAGCATACCGTGCTTAGCGATCACTTTTTGCGACAATCCCATGTACTCTGGCATGTCGCTAACGTTAACAAATCCTTGCGTCGCAGAGACAACACGATTATTAGTCACATTTACCACGCGGCTATTTAATGCGATCCCCGCATTAGTTAAGCTCATCGTTGATACTACGACATGCTCTACAGCAACATCAGTAGGTAACTCTTGCCAATCTCGAGTTAATATAAAATCACCACTAGGGGTCACCTTCAGTGCATCAGCCACATTAATATCAACAAGATTAAATTGATGATCATGTAAAGCAGCTATCAAACCTTGCTGTAACTGCAAGCCAATTGCATTAGTTGTTTGCATATCATCAACGACTACAGGGGTCGTCACAATAAGTGGCTGATTAGAGCGAAGGCTATCATTCTGGCGCACTAGGTCATTCACCATCTGCTGCGCGATATGATTAATTGCCCCGGTCTGCGGTAGACCATAACCACTTTCAGTCAACTTCTCGACATCCGCTGAAGTATTACAGCCACAAGCGAACAATAACGGTAAGATAATAATAGACTTATGCATGTATAACCCATACAAAGAACGACGGTGTATAAACAACCACCACTCTTCTAAATAAAGACACTGACAATTTTATCGGCAAGTAGAATGAAAACTTTATGTCTAAAGTTGATAATAAAGTACGACTATAAAAACTAATAACTGCCGTCTACTCAAGACAAGCCTATGCCAATGACAGCCACCAATCGTCTTAACTTAAATTGGTTCACAAGTAATTAAAAGGCACATTAATTGCTTAACTTTATTGATATGCAGCAGCCTTAGCTGTAAACGTCATTTAAACGGCGGCAAATAATACTTATTTTTGTAGTAAATACTGGAAAGGTAAAATGAAACCTACGCTATATTCAATCCCAACACTATTGTGTCTCGTTGCATTCTTGCTCACATTTCCGGCTGAGGCTAAGTGGATCAATGCTTCTGGTCAGGCGAAAGTCACCGATGATAATGTTGCTCAAGCAAGGGAGGATGCCATTCACCAGGCCGTGAGCTATGCCACTCTCAAATCTGGCGCAAAATTCAGTAGCCAACAAACGGTAAGCCAAGGTCAGCTTATTGAAGACTCATTTTCGCTAGCCTATCAAACAAATAGCGAGAATGTAGAACTGCTCAGCGAACAAATCGATGACGATATACTCACGGTCAATATCCGTATTGACATAATTGAGCCGCTTAACGATACCTGCTCAAATAGCCAACTCAAAGCTGCAATATTAATCCCTCAAGCCTTAATCAAAGATCGAAGCCAGCTGAGGTACGGCAATATAGGGTTATTCGAACAAAACTTATCACAACGTCTAGCGAACACCTTAGATCAAACCTCAACCAACAGCTTTCCACAATCCCACGCTAATGAGCGCTTAGATATTAAGCAAGAACTTGTCGATGTACGCGGATACCGTTTACCAAGTTGGCTAAGTGAGATTACCGATAGCCAATATATTCTATTACCCGAAATTATCGATATATCTACTGAAGACTTTACCAGTACCTTAGGCCTATGGGATAACGACCCAATGCGCAACTTCGAGCTTAGAGTCTCATTGTTCCACGGCATTAGCGGCGAGAAGATCTGGAGCCAGCAATATGCCAAAAGTGCTGAGTGGGAGTTTAAGCGCCAGCAAACTGTTAACTCAAACAGCCAAACCTTCTGGCAATCAGAATATGGTGAAGTTATCGACCAAGTGTTAACCCAAGTATCTCAAGATATCGACAGCACTCTGAGTTGCCGCCCTTTACTCGGCCAAGTCGTATCAAAGCAAGCCGATCGAATCATCATCAATATCGGTAGAAAGAATGGCATTCGAGTGGGTGATAAGCTGCAATTAGTTTTACAACAAAATATGCCCGACAGGCTTGATAATATGCGTGTAGTTGCCGGAAAAAGTAAAGCGACGATAACCATAGAGCAAGTCTCAGAGGAAAGTGCAACTGCACTGCTTGAGGGAATCGCTGGATCGCTCAATGTTCAGCTAAGCGACTTAGCCATCAAGTTGTAGACTAAATTACTAGCCTGAAAAACTGCAATAGAAATTTTACTCAGGCTAACGCAGGTAAAAGGTAATAAATTGCGATGAATATTGTCATTTACTACCTTTTATCTTAATAACGAACACTAATTAAGCAACTAAATTTAAAGACTTTTCATCAACCCTTTTCATCTAGGTTAAAACCAGTATAATCACTGCAGTCTCCCTATAGCTCAACAGGATAGAGCAGTCGCCTCCTAAGCGATCGATCGGGGTTCGAGTCCCTGTGGGGAGACCAGATAAGCATTTCAAACCTGTTTTAACGCCAAAGTACTACTAACAGTATCGTTAGCAACAATCCAAAGTGCTCTTCATTGTTTTATCTCTCATTAGCTTTTTCATGGCGCTTCCTCGCGAGCATTAGCACTAATAGCAAACCTCACATAACCAACACTCATCCGCTAAACATCGCAAAACCATTGTTATTCAAATAACTCGAATAGTAATTACTTTATAATCAAGATTGATATTTGTAGTAAACCGCAAAAGTAAGTAGTGTTCTACTACGTTGATAAAGTGCGTCCGACAACAAAATCTTAGGTTTGGTTTTGATTTTAGTTTTGGTCGATATGGACGCTTTACTTAGGCATGGATTTCGAGGTGAACATAATAATGAGTAATAGCTTAAAACTATTCCTAGAGAATCAACTGGAATTTTTTAACCAGCACAAACGAGTCGCGGTATTTGGGGCTGGAAGCGGTGGTCAGCAAGTCATAGAGTGGCTAAGAAAATCTAATATTACAGTCTGTAGAGTTTATGATAATGACCCAACTAAACATGGGATACCTGTCTGTGGCGTAGAAGTCTTCACTCCTAATAAGCAAATTATAAATGACTACCCGGTTGTCATTGCCAGCACTTGGAATAAAGAAATAAAACAGCAGCTAAGTGAACTTGCTTGTACCCTATTTATTGATGCCAGTATTACAGGTCTATCCAACACTCCAATCACATCTGATTGGCTGACTCAGCTCAAGTGGCTAGAAGAACAACTAGTAGATGATGACAGTAAATTGGTGCTTGAAGATATCGCCCACTACCTTGAACAACCTGAAAAAGGTATGCCGAAAGCAAAATATGAGCAATATCAGCACCCTAAGCTTCATTTAATAAAAAACGCAACAATCATAGATGGTGGTGCATTTGATGCATTATCAAGCATTAACCTACATCATCATTATGGTTTAGAAACTAAAGTTACCGCTTTTGAACCCGATCCCGGCAATGTTCTAAAATGCAAACAGCTGATTGCTAATTATGAGCATAAAGAGAAAATAAGTTTAATTGAAAAAGGCGTATGGGATAAAGAAGAAACGCTATACTTTAACTCATCTAATTCTGTCCATGGAGCCTCTTCTTCGGCTAACTCTCAAGGAGATATACAAGTACCTGTTACAGGCATCGATATTGCCTTAAAAGGGCATAAGGTACATATGATTAAACTCGATGTCGAAGGAGCTGAGTTAAAGGCTTTGCAGGGAGCAAAGAAAACAATTCTTTCTGATAAGCCTATACTTGCTATTTGCCTATACCACTATTTTGATGATTTATGGATTCTTCCTAAATACATTAAAGAATTAAACCCTAAATATAGATTCTACATCGGCCACCATACTAATAATTGGTTCGAAACAGTCTTATACGCAATTTAAATTTACACGACATATAACAAACTAACACTGTCATTTAAATTTACAGTGTTAGTTATATCAAAGACACTATTCTACAAAATGTATAAATTGCACATCAGAATAGTTCGCGTTTAAAATTTCCGCCATCTTAAAACGAGAAGCAAAAGACATAATCACAATATGTAGCTCTCCATAAGCGTAAGCATCCTGTAAATTAATCACTGAGTACGCTTGAAACATTTCATCCTCTCTCGCCCATGAGTCAATCAAGTAGTTAACCTTAATATCAGCCTGTTTCAATTTAGGTAACATTAGCTGGGTCATTGTATCTATACCCCATAGCGATACGGACTTCCATCCTAAATGTTGAATTTGGCTTAATATATTATCAAGAACCTCACTCGACATATCATCTTCAGATATAGAAAAAAACTCACTCATTCTTTGCTGCATATCAGGACATACTTGGAGATTATCAGGGAAATTAAAATCATCCTGTTTATCCCAGAGAGCAACATCAAATTTACTGGAGATCCCCGAATGTAATCCACTACCATCCTGACCAATATTTTGTACTAGTGAGTTTTTAGGAAAAATCGAAAAACATTGATTAGACAACTGGTAGAAGGTAGCTCGAGTATCTAAAGAGTCCAGGTGACCATTTACCTCAGCACGAAAACGATTGATTAAATCATCACCAAACTCAGCAACATTAATAGTTTTATTTAAATTCTCAAGATTTGTTGAAGAGATCGGTTGCATTAGTGGATAACTACGCGACCAAAACCCCACTCCCCAGGCAACAAATCTAGGGAAAGCAAATATGTCATCAGAACTGTTTGATTTGAAGCTTGACTGCATAACATCAGCTATAGGAGGTGTATAACCACAAATACTCAAGACTCGACTATCCGATTGATAAAGTGCTAGTGCTTGATTCATGTATACCAAAAAACCAGATGCAACTTTATTGTCATCTTCTAGAAAAATGACTTTACCGTGCTTGCCTAGAACCTCTTCAATTCCTTGACGATTATTTTTTTTTGCACCGTAATTACTTTCTCTTTCAATCACATGAACATGTTTAAACGCGCTCGTTCCTATTAATCCTCTCAGATACTCTCTAACGGATTCAATCTCATCTTCATCTCCAGCACGAGCTCCATCACTAAAGATATACAATTGTGTTTGTGTTGCAAGCTCACATTTTGATAATGAATCAATTGTGGCTCTTAAATGTGATAAACGATGATAAGTTGAAATCATAAGAGGTGCAAAGTAACTTATATTAAACAAAACAGCTCTCCATTTATAAAATAAGAGGCGTATGCCTCTTACCTAAACATTTATTTATATATCTCAATTACATCGGATATATTTTTAATTTTATCAAATTCACTCTCTGGTATTTGCTTTCCAGTTAATGCATCCAACTCTAAAAAAAAGTTGAATAAGTCTAGACTATCTAAACCGAGTTCTTTAAATGTTCTCGTCATATCTTTTTGTTGCTCCGAATCAATAACAACATCGATATTCGCCTGCGAAAATGCAGTATTGATATTCTCGAATATATTCATATAACTGTTAACCTTCCACCTAGATACTTACTTTTTTACTTAAGAGTGTGGTCGCCCAAGACAACCCCACGCCAAAACCTGATATAACTATTTTGTTAAACCTTGATTCCTTAATATACCGCTCACACAATAAAGGTATAGATGAAGATACTGTATTCCCTGTGTTTTCAATGTCAAATATAAACTTATCCTTTGAGTAATTTAACTTCCTCGTGATCACATCAATAATCGCGGCACTACCTTGATGTAATAAAAACAAGTCAATATCATCATGGACCAAATTAAATTTCTCAAGATAGTTATTAATTTGATCTGGAACATTTTGTGCGGCAAAGTTAAATACTGACCGTCCGTCCATAACTAAGCTTTCTTGCTTTACCAATGCGGAATAACCTTGACCATTAGTTGCTAATAAAGGCCGCTGTATTTCCCATTCACCATTTACAGACAGCCATGATGCAGTTGCCGCATCCCCAAAAAGCAAAGAGGTGTTTCTATCGTTCGAATCAACAATTTTTGAATAAGGATCTGCTGTTACTAATACTGCGTTTTGAAATCCCATCTCTTGCATATGTGCTTTCAGTATGCTTAATCCGTATACGTATCCAGAACAGCCTAACCCAATATCAAAGCAAGCAACCTGTTCTGGTAAACCTAATTTACCATGAATTATCGCTGAAGTATGAGGTAAACCACCAAAGTCACCATTTTGGGTGATCACCACAAGGGCCTCTATCTCTTCGAAGTTAAGTCCATGTTGATCACATAAGGCCCTTACTGCAGCACTCCCAATATCTGAAGCCTGTTCATCATAAGGTAACCTTGGTAATTGCCGAGCACCTATTTTATTGATTATAAATGACTCACTTTCAGAAAAAGCTTTTGCATTCTCGATATTATCAATCACTTGACTTGGTATGTAATTTGAAATCGCTTTCAAATAAATCAAAGTGTCTCTCCTATCGCAAAAATAACCTTTGCTTTCAGAATCCCATTTAAATAAACAAGATTCTCACTAAAGCGTTGTGGTACAAATGAACCGCGTTCAATACTAATTTCGCCTTCAAAATCATCGTTATTTTCTTCAGTACGATATTGAGTAAAAAGCCATTTCCCACTCTTTGGATGTTCTAATGCATAATTTAATTTTTTGGTTAAGGCAATTAAATTCTCAATCATCGAAAACTGCATATTACGACTCATTGTTAATCGTTTTTCATACAAAGTCGCGGCCTCAACCAAAGACTCCTCATCAAATTGGTAACGCTCTGTTACTGACTCATTAGTTTCTAATAAGTAATATTTTTGCGTCTTGGTTTTTATCTCAGCAACTAATGAACCATCATTTTCTGTTGACAAAGTACATTGCTTATTCGTCATTTTTCGAATAATCAAAAACTCAACATTATCATCAACTGCCGCCATCACATGATCAAATATATCACCACCTTGGATATAATTACGTTCACCTTTAAATCGAAATGTTAATTGCATATATATTAGCCCTGCTGAGGAACACCATTTAAGTTCATTTGTGATGGAATTTGCCGTGCTGGCATTGCGATATAAGTAACGCTATCAGTCTCGATCGATTTATTGATAACGGCACCTGCTCCAATAGTTACCCGTTCAGCAATTCTCATATGCGAAACTACTACGCTACCTGCACCAAGAAAACTGTGCCCCCCAATCTGAGCATTACCCGCTATTGTGCAATTATTAGAAATATGCACCTGTTTACCAACTCGAACACCATGACCAATTTGACTACCATGAGCTATCACTGCTCCCTGGTGGATCACAGTATCTTCACTCACAGAGCCACGGGCAATTGTTACATTTGAACCAACCATCACTTGACTTTCAATAACAACCCCGCCAATTTGTGGTTGAATCACTTTGCATTGATTTTGCTCGTCCCACACCCAAGCCATACCCTGAGCACCAATCACGGTATTGTCTTGAATCACTGAATAGTCACCAATCGACACATTGTCATGAACAACCACATTTGTGCCAATTAAACAGTGTTGACCAATAACCGCCTTACCAATCTTACAAAAGTCACCAATATTATGATGCGCACCAATTATTGCCTCTTCTGCAATTTGAGTATGTTTCCCGATGCTACTGTTATGTGCTATCGGTGAATGGTAAGATCTCATCAGTTTATAAAAAATTAACTGTGGTTCGGCAACGATAATATAAGTGTTAATCGAAGTATCATCGAATGTATCATCGAATGTATCTAAATTTTTTCCAACCAACACTACTGAGTCTGTAATATCACATGGTAAATCCTTCCCCGAGAAATAGTAAAGACTATTAGGAATAATCTTTTTCATACTCCCAAAATTAATACAGTCAATCTGCTTACCGTATACTTTGTATTCTGTTTTAGAATCCTCGAGAAATTTAATAATTTCGCTAAATATAATCATAGATACTCTCATCAAGTGGAAGCACAACCATCGCCATATTTTTCTTTGTCATTTTATAAGATAACGGCAAGCATAAAATTGTTTTGCTAATCCCCAAGCTAGTCTGGCAACATTTACCATCGTGGTAGGCCTTGTCCAAGCTCGGATAAAAATACCGCCTAGGGAATACATCATGGGCTTCTAACTTTGCTTTTGAAGCAAGTAACGCTTGTTCACTTTCAAAAACAATCGGAAAGTAAGCACCGTTTTGGGTAGCTTGTGCACTCCATTTTTGGAATTGGTATTTACCTTTCAGTAAATCAGTATACCTTTCATGGCTATACACACGATCTTGAATAATCATATCAATATCATCTAATACGCAAAGCCCCATCGCCGCTTCAAATTCATTCATTTTGGCGTTAGTCCCGAGACCCTCGATTTTATCGGGGCCTGTGATACCAAAGTTGATAAGCAGCCTGACTTTTGCGGCGATCTCATCTGATTCAGTGATAATCGCACCGCCTTCAATGGTGTGAAAGACCTTAGTAGCATGAAAGCTTAAGGTGCTGATATCACCATGTTTCAACACACTTTGACCTTTATAGCTCACCCCAAAAGCATGCGCCGCATCATAGATCACTTTTAGTCCGTGTTTATCCGCTATGTGTTGAATCTTTTCTACTTCACAAGGGTTACCGAACACATGAACAGGCAAAATAGCTGAAGTACTCGGAGTAATATGTGACTCGATGAGTGAAGGGTCTAAATTAAATGTCTGTGGATCTATGTCGCAAAACTTAGGTGTTAGCCCTTCCCACAACAATGTACTCGCCGTTGCTGCAAAGCTAAAAGGCGTCGTGATCACCTCCCCTTTTAAGCCAAGCGCTTTATAAGCCACTTGTAAAGCAAGTGAACCATTGGCGACACATATCACATGCTTAACACCAAGATACTTTGCTAGGCGGCTTTCAAGCTCTTGAAGCAAAGGTCCTGAGTTAGTTAACTGGCCTGATTCAAAAATGCGATCTATATAGGCTTTATATTTATCTTTATTAGGTAAATAGGCTTTAGTAACCGGAATCATTTACTGCTCTCAATTAAACTGAGCAGATATTGCCCATAGTTATTTTTATTAAATGGTTGAGCCAATTTTTTTATTTCAGCAGCAGAAAGCCAGCCTTCAAGCCAAGCAATCTCTTCTAAACAGGCGATTTTATAACCTTGCCTCTTTTCAATTGTTTCTACAAAATGTGCAGCATCTAATAAGCTTTCATGTGTACCGGTATCCAGCCAAGCAAACCCCCTGCCGAGCAATTCGACCTTCAACTTTTTCTTTTGTAGATAGATTTGATTTATCGCAGTGACTTCCAATTCTCCACGTGCAGACGGAGTAATTGATTTAGCAATATCGACCACATCATTATCGTAAAAATATAACCCTGTTACCGCGAAGTTGGATTTCGGCTTTTCAGGTTTTTCCTCTATTGATATAGCACATTTGTTTTTATCAAACTCAACAACACCAAAACGCTCAGGATCTTTCACCTGATAACCAAATACAGTTGCCCCTTCAGTTCTTGCAGCAACTTCACGTAACTTAGGGCTAAATCCTTGACCATAAAAAATATTATCCCCTAATACCAAACACACGTTATCGCTGCCGATAAAATCAGCACCAATAATAAATGCCTGTGCTAGCCCCTTAGGTTCAGGTTGAACTGCATAACTCAATTCAATACCAAATCGCTTACCATCACCTAAAAGTCGATAAAAACTATCTTGGTCCTCCGGTGTCGTAATAATCAATATTTCACGTATTCCAGCCAACATTAAAACCGAAAGGGGGTAGTAGATCATCGGCTTGTCATAAATAGGTAATAACTGCTTAGATACCCCCATTGTAATAGGGTAAAGGCGGGTACCAGCTCCACCAGCAAGAACAATGCCTTTCATCAATTAATCCCCAAACGAGTCAGTTGGTATTCACCGGAAAGCACTCTTTGCCACCAGTGTTTATTATCCAAAAACCACCGCACTGTCTTTTTCAATCCACTATCGAAACTCTCATTTGGCACCCATGCTAAATCACGTTTGATTTTTGAAGCATCGATAGCATAGCGCATATCATGGCCTGGTCGATCTGGAACATAAGTGATCAAGTCTCGATACTTTTTTACCCCAACAGGTTTATTTGGTGCCATCTCTTCCAGTAAAGCGCATAGAGCTTCAATGACTTCAATATTGGTTTTTTCGTTATGCCCACCGATATTATAACGTTGCCCAGCTTCAGCTTTTGTCACTACGGTATAAAGTGCTTTTGCATGATCTTCAACGTATAACCAGTCGCGAATTTGCTGGCCACTACCATATACTGGCAAGGGCTTTCCCTGTAGTGCATTTAATATTACATGCGGAATGAGTTTTTCTGGGAAATGATATGGCCCATAATTATTAGAGCAGCTAGTGATAATAATAGGAAAGCCATAAGTTCGCCCCCAGGCACTCACTAAATGATCAGAACCTGCCTTACTAGCTGAATAAGGACTACTCGGTTGATATGGCGTTGCTTCAGTAAAGAGCTCAGTAGTTAGCTCCAAATCACCATAAACCTCATCGGTAGAAATATGATGAAACTTAAAAGCAGACTTTTGATCTTGTGTTAACGTTCGCCAATAATGATAAGACGTATCAAGCAGGTTAAATGTTCCTACAAGATTAGTTTGAATAAAAACCGATGGGCCATCTATTGATCTATCAACATGAGACTCTGCAGCTAAATGCATAACCGCATCAGGTTGATGCTCACGAAAAACCCGTTGAAGTTCGACTTTATTGCAAATATCAACATGTTCAAATCTATAACGTGGATGATTAACTGCATTCGGTATTGACTCAAGGTTGCCTGCATAGGTTAACGCATCAACGTTGACGACGCTATCTGAAGTATTATCTAAAATGTACCTAATCAGCGCACTACCAATAAACCCTGCACCGCCTGTCACTAATATTTTCAAAGTTTTTCCTACTGATTAAGCATCAAACTAACATTCTAGATTGGCGAGAAAACATACTGACCAATTCCATACCATCCCAAACCAAGTCAAAATTCAAAGCCTGACCAACTGGCACAACTCGATCAATTCCCACTACCTGTTCAGCAAACCAATCTTGTAGCTTGACACTCTCAATGCCCCAATAACTCAGAGTCTGATGATAATGCTTTAACATTGGTGTTAATTGATTAAGCTCAGTTAGCTCTACTTCAACAAACAAGCCATTGCCACTGTGTTCTTGCGCTTGTATATCTGTTAAATGGCTCGCAGATAAACGGCAACACCAGCTATGTTGTTGAAAGCCTTGTATACTGTTATCGAGCAAGATTAACTGCTGAGCATTAGCAAAAGCATCATAGAAATTACGTTCTTCAAGCCATTGTTTATCATTTACAGTTATGTCTAATTGCGACCAAAATCGTTGTTTCGCATCAGCGATTGAAGAACTATCACCTAACCAAACTAACGTTTTAGCTGAGCTACAGCCTTGCTGCGAAAAAGTCAGCTGATCTTTAAGAAAGTCCTGAGCTAACTGAATAACTTCTTGTTCACTGGCATCGAGTATTACAGTCGCATCGAGTAAACATAAAGAGTATTTATGTCCAAAAGCTAATTCTCTCGCATGAGCAGGGATAGTATGTATACGCTGAGCTTGTATCGCACTGTCACTTCCCCATAATACCCTAGCGTCTACTTGGCTTATCAGCAGACTCAACTCATGGTCTTCCCGAGCACACCGAATCAATTGGAGCCTAGCATTTTGCTGTGGAAACTCTTTTGCCAGCACACTAATAGCCTTGATTAACACTTCAGTGCTACCGCCGCTGCGATTCGATAAGCGAATGATGTTGGCATTACCACACAGCAGGCTTAAGATCCCTGAATAGGCAAATAAACTATCGACATTACTCGGTGTTGAATGGTAAACCATTCCCAAAGGTCGATAAATAACATCCCTGTGCCTATACGCTGCAAGTAGATGAGTCAGATTGCTACGCCTTAACCAATACCCTAAGGCGACAAGATCTGGGAATTGCTTAATATTATTTTGGGTCAATAAAGCCCTGCTAAGAGCCTGACAATACTCCAAATCCTGTTCAGTAAAAGCCGAGCAGGCCAGTGCTGGAGACTCACTAAAATTTAACCACTCAATACTCATAACGCACCTGCTGCTTGATAAGTGTCACTGCAGCCACGCGCTTCTGACTTAGGTAAACGACCTAAAACACTGAAATACTTCCCTTTACGACCACATTTACAATTATCTTCACCATGAATAACACCACGGTCTTCCGTCAAAAGGCTATGCCCTGGATAACTATGCGGCAAAGTGGATAGCAGCTGTAACACACCTTGTTGTTCATTATTTGCAAGCTGCCAGCTACCTGGCACCCTAACTAACACATCAGCATAACTTGGGCAGTGCAAATAACCATGTTCACATTCAACAAAAATGGCACCTACCTGCTCTACCATTCCATAAAAATTGTGTACTCGCTCAACACCCGTTAATCGTTTTACTTGTTGTTTAAATACAGAGTTGCTTACGGCTATTTGCTCAAGTTTTTTCCAACCACCACTGTGGATCAATATGCCTTGGGGAAGATGCAACTGTATATTCTGATCGACCAATTGCTCTAACCAGTGCTGCCATACCATAAAGGTAAAACCGAATATCAATACAGGCCCGTCAGCAAAACGTTCGCAAAACTCTGTTACTGCAGGCCAATTCGGGCTCATATCATCGTTTAATGCAAAACAATGATTACGCCCCATAAAAGATAAACCTTGAATGCCTGCGCCACGAGCACTGAAATTAGCTCGATCTTTAATTACTGATGGGCAATCGATAATTAACATCGGCAAACGTTGCTTACCTAGCCATTGCTGCATAATTTTCACAAGAATACGCGACTGCACTGCAGCCGTATCTGCGTCCAATACAATGCGTGAAGGCGTTCCTGTGGTGCCGCTTGAATAAAGGGTTTTAAAAACTTGTTGTTCAGATACAGATTGTAACGAAAACTGCTTGAAAAGCCTGACTGACAACCAAGGAATGTCCTTCAACTCGAGTGCTGAGTCATCTGCCGTAAATCTTGGCCACTGCACCGACACAAGCCGAGCATAAGCAGGACAAGCCTTAATATGATGTTGGCTCAACTGTTTCAACTCATTTATCAAAGCTGGCGTTTTTTGTGTTGCAGTCAATTCATATGGTGACTGTTCTAGCAAGCTCATTGGTTTTCCATTATGGTAGAAAGCGTCTGATAATCAGGCTTGCCATTCGACAACCTAGGCAGTTCAGCTATGTGTTGCAATTTAAATAAACTTGGATGTAGCCCTAGATACTGAACAGCAAAGTCTGCTAGCCGTTGCATATCGTCAGCTTGGTCATAAACCAGTTGTAAGGCTTCATCTTTTCCTAAAGCCCATACGTTACCACCTTGAGCTGTTTCAAGTAGGCTCTCAATATGATCTAGAGATAAACGCTTACCTCTCACTTTAATAAAGCGCCTTTTTCGACCACATATACGGTACAGCCCAGACGTCGTCAACTCGGCAATATCGCCGGTAGCCAATTCCTGACAATAACTATCCCCAAGTAAATCAAGGTAGTTACTCGCGTAGCCAAGCATCACATTATCGCCTTGATAAAACAGCTCTCCAGCTATGCCAGGACGAGTGATTAATGCTCCAAGTTCATCTTTTAGGTAAAGACGCCCACCTGGAATGGCCTTGCCAATACAATCGCCATCAGACGCTAAATGTTCTGGTGGTAAATAGGCAATACGTGCTGTCGCTTCTGTTTGTCCATACATCAGATATAATTGCCAAGCTTTATCTTTTGCTAAGGCTGTAAAATGGCTAACCAATGTACTTGGCAGCTTTCCACCTGCTTGCGTTAAATAACGCAAGCTAGGTAAATTCATACGTTCAATTCGCAGATTTTTAAGCATCTGATAACTAAAAGGCACACCAGATAAAACCGTGACTTTAAAATCAGTAACTTGCTGCCAAAACGCTCGACTTAACATCGACTCATCTGACAGTAAAATACAGGCTCCCAGCCAAAGGTGGGAGTTTAGTATCGATAACCCATAACTGTAATGTAGCGGTAGGCAAGTGATTGCAATATCATCAGTGCGCATAGGCAGGTATTCGCTAATTGACTTAGCATTGCTGATGATATTTTTGCGGCTAAGCATGACAGCTTTAGGCGCGCCGGTGCTACCCGATGTGCTTAGTAGCAAAGATAAATCATGCCGGACACCCTGCATATTTGTTGCAATCTCACGATCGTCACCATCAGCCACATCGAGTAACCAAGTAACGCGGTAAGCCGTCATCAACTGCTCATTCACTGATTCAGTTTGTTGTCCATCAAGCAGCAATAGCGGGATCCCAGCATCCATAGAGGCAAGGTAAGTGATTACCGATGAAAAAGTTGGTTGTAGCGCTAACGCACAAACTTGGCCAGGTGCAATTTTAGCCAACAGCAATACTTTTCTAGTTTGTATTGCTTTTTGTAGCTGACTATAACTTAGCTGTTTGTCACCATATAATAACGCTGCTCGTTCGCCGAGACCTGCCGCTATATGGCTATCAAATTGAGTTTGCCAATACATATCGGGTACCAAACTGATTAATCTAGGTACTTAGCCAAAATGGTTTTCGCTTTCGCCACTGAACTCATATCAATAATATCGTCAGTATCCAGCATCACATCAAACTCAGCTTCTAATTCAGCAACCAGCATCATGTGCGCGGTTGAATCCCACTGAGGAATACTATTGTACTTAAGCTCGTCAGTGACTAATGCACCATCTATTGCTAAAGCGCTTACAAAACATTGGATCAATTTTTCTTGGTTCATATTATTCTCGATTAAATCAACATTCCGCCGTCGACCCCTATGGTCTGGCCTGTAACGTATTGCGCCAAGTCAGACGCAAGAAATAACGCGGTATTGGCAACATCTTGCGGAGTGCCTTTTCTACCCATCGCAATAGATTGCAATGTTTGATTCTGCTTATCTACAGATAAAGACTCATTCATCTGGGTATCGATAAATCCTGGTGCGATAGCGTTCACTCTTATTTGTGTAGCCGCCAATTCTTTGGCAAGAGATTTGGTAATACCGATAACGGCGGCCTTACTACCGCCATATACACTATCGCCACTACTACCAACACAACCAATAATTGAGGCCATATTGATAATGCTGCCACCGCCATTTCTCGCCATCAGCCTACTAGCATATTGGCTAGTGTATATAACGCTAAAAGAGTTAGAGGCAAATGTCTGTTGGATCTGTTCTGCTGACACCATACCAACCAGCGAATGCTCCAAAATACCTGCATTATTCACTAACACATCTAACGTTTTAGTCAGTTTAAATAGAGCTTGAAAACCTTGTTTTACTTGTTTTGCATCACTGACATCAAAGGCTAAGCTATGCACTCTATCGCCATAGAGCTGTTTTAACTCATTCTCGAGTGCTTTCAAACTGCTCTCGTCACGGCCATTAAGATAAACAGTGGCTCCTTGAGCGGCAAAGGTCGCAGCAATTGCACGGCCAATACCACGACTTGCTCCTGTAATCAGCACATGTTTATCCACTAGCATTTGGTTCATGCTTAGCTCCTTAATATCGAATAAATCTAGCTAAGGGATCCCGAGCAGCGATATAAGATTGTGGCTCTAAACTCATCGCAATTTGACCTAGGGAATTCTCGCCAAGCTGCTGATAACCACACTTAATATTAAATCGCAGTGCGGCACTATTATGACTTAATACAATGGCATCAAGTCGCTTTAAACCTAATTCAAAAAAAGCCATATCATTTAATGCAAACGCAACACAAAATGGCACAATATTACTGCGGTATTGCTCTGGGTATATATATAAACCAGGTTCACCTGTGCCAACGGTTTTATCAATGGCTAAAATAGAAGCTACGCCAATTGGCTGCTCTTTAAACATTATTAACCAATAAGCTCGGCTGCTATCATCAGCAAGTCCTGAATACCAAGCCTGTTGCTGTGCTTCAGATATCTCTCGCTGATCCAGCATAAACTGCTGTATTGATGGACTGTTTCGCCACTGCCTGACCATTTCTAAGTGTTCCGGCTCAATCGGCGTTAACGTCACGCCATATCGTTCGAATGTTGGCGGCCAATGAGGTTTATCGCTGTTCATTTTGCAAGCATATCCCAGTTCAATGCAGTCCCCGCGTTAATATCGTACTTAGCAGACTGACCTATAAATTCAGCCATATGTTTTGGCGCAAGCCCTAGTCCTGGCCTAACTGAACGTATATTGTGCGACGAAAATACCTCGCCTTGACGCATATCTTGAGATACGTATAGCGAACGACGGAACTTAACCGACTCTCGCTCTTGACCAACGGGTCCGTAACTCACCTTACCTAGCGCTATATGAGCTCTTCTGCTCTCTTGAACCAATATGGCGAACTCATCAGGCTCCATAGAGAAGTCAGCATCGACACCACCGAGTGTTCGATCTAATACGAAATGCTTCTCTAATACACTAGCTCCCAGAGCAACAGCGGCAATTGACACACCTATACCTAAGGTATGATCTGACAAACCAGACTGACAATTAAACCTCTGTGCTAAGTCAGGTATCGTCATTAGATTGGCGTCAACGGGATCCGCTGGGTAATGGCTTGTACACTTTAATAAAATGAGTTGCTCACAGCCTTCACGGCGCAGCAATTCAACAGACTCGGTCAACTCAGCTTCAGTAGCCATACCCGTTGACATAATTACGGGCTTACCTGTACGAGCGACAGCCGTAAGTAATTGATGGTCAGTGTTTTCAAATGAGGCTACCTTGTAACAAGGCACATCAAGCGTTTCCAAGAACTCTACGGCAGTAACATCAAATGGTGAACTAAAAGCCACTAACCCTAATGATTTCGCGTAATCAAACAAAGGTTTATGCCATTCCCATGGCGTCATCGCTTTCTGATACAGGCTGTGCAACGACTCACCACGCCATAAGTTGGCATCGTCGTTAATCATAAATTCACCATGGTTAACATCAAGAGTCATGGTATCGGCTGTATATGTTTGTAACTTGATAGCTTGAACCCCAGTTGCTGCGGCCGCTTTTATCATTTCCATTGCTGTATCAAGAGATTGCCCATGATTACCTGAAAGCTCAGCTATCACAAACGGTACTTCTTCTGTGCCAATTCGGTGGCTTAATATCTTAATATGCTGCATTTATTTTTCCGCTGTAAATGAGTCACCCCGGCCAAGGGATTAAATTACAAGTATTCTTTGCACAACTTTCGCACAACCATCAGTCGCAATGAGCTGGCTAGCACTCTCAGCCATGTGCATAAGTTTATGTTCATCGCCCCACAAACAAAGCAATGTATGTGCCAACTTAGAAACTGTAACATCATTAGCCTTTCCTAAGTTGTAACAAATATCCTGCTGGGCAAGTAATTCAGTGGTCGGTACTTGGTTATCCGCCACTGTTATAACAATTGCAGGAAGCCCCACCATGCAGCGTTCCCAATGGCTACTGCCACCAGTGCCAATTGCCAGCCTTGCCTCGCTCATTAATTGCGCCATATAGTCACACTGAATATGCCAATTTACTTGGCTAAGATGGGCAAACTCTTGCTTTAATTGTTGATTCCAAGGGCTTCCGCCCCCTAACACTATATCAACTGGCTCTTGCCAGCCTAATTGCTCAATCGCAGCTAAGACTTTTCGGCTATGGTTATTCGGATCTGAACCACCTAGAGACACCATTAACGAGTTATTTTTATGAATATTTGCTTTTTGGGCACAAGTAAACTCAGGACGCAGCAGACAATAGTCGGGACCTAATAAAAGCTCACAAGCCTCAGGTACCAGTCCTTGATAACGGGTATTAATATCGGCCAGTAAATTCTGATCCAATAAAATATCACAATCATGCTGACGATTTGCCAAATCATCGACAACCATTACCTTACGACATATCGCTCTCATCATGCCCTCATACACTGAAGAGAGCTGATAATGATCAACAATCAAAAGATCATAATCGCGAGTTAACTGAGCTAAGCACTGACTCGCGTGCTCTAACTCATTAGTGAAGGGAGCGACTTCTAATACTTGATAACCACGCTGTTGAATAAGTCTTTGTAAGTGCCCGTTTTCTGCGGCGCACATAAAGTGACAATCAGCTTTACCATAAAGAGCATCAGCCAAGGTTAAACAACGCATGACATGACCTGCACCAATTAAGCTTGATGCGTCAACACGGATTAAAATATTCATGAGTTTAGCCCTTTGGCTCACGCCCTATTAAGTAGCTGATACATTAATTCAGCTCTCAGCCAATCCTCTTCAGTATCAATATCTTGAACCCTATTTGCAGGTAAGACCAACATCGATCCCCTTTCACCGAAAACCGGACGTTCAGGATCTAAAAAGGCCTCTACTTTGCCCCAATAAAATTGACCAGCATCATGGTATGTAGCAACGAGATCTTGTGAGCGCATACCAATACTTTCTTGGTCAAAAGCACGAGTGCCTCCGTTAGCGGTCTCAACCAAAGCACGCTGAATAGGAAAACTGAACCGGCAAGCACTAAAAACATAGTCAAATTCAGTATTCGCTTCGAGCTGTTTTAGCCCCTTAACAAGCGTATCTGACGTCAACAATGGGGACGTTGCATATAAGCAGCAACAGTGTGTTACCTGATACCCATGGTCTTTAAGCCAATTAAGTGAGTGACGAATGACGGGGGTTGTACCAGTATAATCATCAGCTAATTCATTTGGTCTAATAAAAGGAACCCATGCACCATAAGCCTCTGCTACCGAAGCGATATTAGAACAATCAGTTGATACTAATACCTTATCAAAACACCCAGTGGCTATTGCTGTTTCAATTGCGTGTGCAATCATAGGTTTGCCACAAAAGTCTTTGATATTTTTATGGGGAATACGTTTACTGCCACCGCGGGCAGGGATCACTGCTATCTTCATTAAATAACCTTTTCTAAACAATCAACAACATAGGCAAGTTCTTTCTGACTCAGACCGGGGTGTAATGGCAAAGTCAAAATATCATTATAAAATGTCTCTGCCTGAGGAAACTGACCGCGAGTAAAACCCAGATTTTGATAGTAAGGTTGTAAGTGAACAGGAATGTAATGCACATGTACCTGCACATTTAGCGCACGCATTTCATCAAAGATCCGACGCCTTTGCTCGGCTTTTGGTAAACGCACAACAAATAAATGATAACTGCTTATGCTCTCAGCTAGCGGTTGAATTAAGGTTAACGGTAAGCGAGTTAATAGCTGGGTATAATGGGTGGCCAATTCGTTACGACGACAGACAAAACTTTGCAACCGAGTCATTTGACTCAAGCCCAGAGCTGCTTGCAGCTCTGTCATTCGATAGTTATAACCAAGATCATGTTGCTCGTAATACCAATCGCCTTGATCTTGACGTTGTAACTCGGCCTCTAATTTAGTTATCCCGTGGCTGCGCAAACGCGCCATTGCTGCTGCTAGTTCAGAGCTATTCGTTAACGCCGCGCCCCCTTCTGCCGTGGTAATGATCTTTACCGGGTGAAAGCTAAAAATGCAAATATCACTATAGCGACAGTTACCTACTGGCTCAGACTGATAATAACCACCAATCGCATGAGAGGCATCTTCGATAACTTTAATGCCATACTGAGAGGCAAGCTTACCAATCGCTTGCATATCGCAGCTATGACCACATAGATGCACAGGGATAATCACCTTAGGCAATTTATCTTGCTTAGCCGCTTCAGCGAGCTTAATCGCTAATTGAGTTGGGCACATATTGCCAGTTATTGCATCTATATCAACAAAGTCAATCTCTGCGCCACAATATAAAGCCGCATTGGCCGACGCAACAAAAGTGATTGGGCTGGTCCAAACTCTATCTCCAACGCCCACACCTAAAGCTAAACAAGCAATATGCAGCGCCGATGTTGCGCTATTCACCGCAAGTGTATACTGCACGCCAGTAAACGCACTTAACGCCGCCTCAAACGCTGGGACCTGAGGTCCTTGAGTCAAATAGTCTGATGTTAATACTGCTACAACCGAATCAATATCCTGTTGATTAATACTTTGCTGCCCATAAAGGATCATATTTTATTGTCCATCATCAAAATTTCAGCCTGACTAAGAAAGTGGCTATTGCTTCCAGAGTTGTATTCAAAACCATAGTCGACAGGTTTACCCTGTTCCTTTAATCCATTTGAACAAAAATCAACCTGTCTGGAATAAAACTTTATGCTTGGCATAATCACAAAGTGATCACTAAACTCCAGAGTATTATGGGAATCATCCGCTGGGCACATAATTTCATGCATTTTTTCTCCAGGACGAACCCCAACAATTTTCTGTTGTAAGTTAGGAGCGTACGCAATTGCTAAATCTATAATTCTAACTGAAGGAATTTTAGGTACAAAAATTTCACCGCCATGCATCCGAGTAAAATTTTTCAATACAAAATCGACACCATCTTGCAATGTAATCCAAAAGCGAGTCATGTCGGGGTGAGTAATCGGAAGTGCGACTTCCCCTTTAGCAATAAGAGACTTAAAAAAAGGAACAACACTTCCTCGACTGCCCACTACATTGCCATAACGCACTACAGCAAAGCGGGTATCTTTTTCCCCCACCATATTATTTGCCGCGACAAATAACTTATCAGATGCTAATTTAGTCGCCCCGTATAAGTTAATAGGATTTGCCGCCTTATCGGTTGATAACGCAATGACCTTTTTTACGTTATTTGCAAATGCGGCTTTGATGACATTTTCAGCACCGTTAATATTGGTTTTTATACACTCCATGGGATTATACTCAGCTGCTGGTACCTGCTTAAGTGCTGCGGCATGAATAACATAATCTACATTTTGAAAAGCCTGCTGTAACCTATCAGCATCCCTCACATCACCAATAAAATAACGCATACAAGGTTCATGAAATTGCTGCTGCATTTCATACTGTTTGAGCTCATCTCTTGAAAATATGATCAAGCGTTTTGGCTTGTAACGACTTAAAATAGTCTGAGTAAACTTTTTCCCAAATGAGCCTGTCCCACCTGTAATCAAAATCGTTGAATTATCGAACATAATTTAATACATACCTTAAAAGGTGAGCGAAAAGAACAGTAAGTGAATAGCTGCAAGATTACATCTTCAAACAATATACAGAATTTGTAAAAGTTACCTAAGCTTACCCCTAGAAAAAAACCTAAACAACTTAAAAGCCACTACAATCGAAGGCAACAATGGAAGTCACTTAGTTTTAAGTATGTGATCTAGCAAACATGACACAATCTCAATATACCTATGATGCTTCTTCATAGACCATATACTCCTTAGAGCATTGTATTAGTGAATATTCCAAAGCTGTATACATAACTTTAATAGTGACGAATAATAAATCTAAACAGTTAATAAACTTTATATTGATTTAATTAAATACGCATAAAATATAGAATTTTTATAGTTTACTCTTGTTATAGTTATAACTTTATCCACAACTAGCTGCTATAGACTGTATAAAGCTATTTTAAACAACGTCACACATTTACTACTATAAACATTCACGTTAACCTAGCCCTAACAAGGGACCCAAAATATCCACCTTAGGGTGCATTAACAATGTAAAGTCTGAATTCTGAAAAGACAAAAGTCATTACTAGACTGCTTATTATGTGCCCCTTCCCATCCCATAATAAGCTAGCATGTGCACTCAATAAGCTTTGGCTTAGATATTGCTTAATATACATAATAAATTTTAGTAAGGTTGAAGCGACAGTTTTCTGACGTTACGACTCAACAAACCACGAATCATTAAGGCTTACAAAGGCAATGAACGTTTTTGAATCAGCAATAAAAAACCAATTTTCAATTAGTAAGTTTGGCGAATACTATCTACCTAGCATCAATAGAGATACGTTCGAAAAAATTGATTCAAAAACCGTTTTTCAACAACGCTTTAAAGACAAGATTTTTAAACCCGACACGCTTCATATCATCATAGGGTTAGATTCTGGATTACTAGCAAATCATATCCTAAAGCAAGAGCTTGCTTCTGGAAGCAAGTATTTGTTCATCGAACTCGACGATGCATTAGCCATGCTGAATATTGAAATAGAATCGAGGTTAGACAAATACATAAAAGTGTTAAGTTTAAGTGAATTCACTCAAGAGCTAGACAGCGGAGACTATGATTTATATCTAATTAAAGATCAATGCCTCGTCCATCACTCTATGGGCTCAACATTGGGTATTATCGAGCAATACAGCTCACTTATAAACATCATTCAAAAGCAATTAAGCCTACGTACTGTTGATCAAAAATCTCAATTTGAGCAAAAACACTTTTTAATTCAGCAGCTTTACAACATTGCTGACAATCAGTATCCGGCATCGATGCTCAGGGGAAAATTTATAGGTAAAAGTTGTATAGTTATAGGAGGCGGTCCATCTTTAGATGAACATATTGATTGGATAAAAAATAACTACCAAGACTTGTTTATCATCACCGTTTCGAGAATGGCAGCTAGGCTCTCTCAAGAGGGAGTCCCTGCCCATATCATAGTGTCAGTCGACCCTCAAAATATTAGTTTTGAAATCAACAGAGACATGATGGAACTCGCCAATGAAAGCTTGTTTATCAACTCTCACCACGTCAATCATCGTATACTATCCCAATGGCTTGGAAAATCTCTTTATTTGGGTACACGACTGCCTTGGCTAAAAGAAGACTTTGACAACATCCCAACTATTGGCCCCACTGTTACTAATAGTGCAGTACGAATAGCAATAGAGCTCGGATTTAAAACAATTTTACTCACTGGAGCAGACTTTTGTTACTCAAGCGTTGGTGTATCTCACGCTAAAGGAACGGTCGAAGCTAAGTCAGGGATAAATAATAGTTTTATAGGAGAATGGGTTGAAACCTATGCAGGAAATAATGCAGAAACACCTATACAGCTTGTTTACGCAGCAGCTGCATTATCGGAAGAGGCATTATTATTTCCTGAAGTTGAGATAATTAACCTGTCAGAAAATGCAGCAAAGCTAAAAGGGATTAGCCATAAGTGCATTGAAACTATAGAGCTCGTTCCGGCTCAAATATCTCCTTTCGAGTTGTTAAAATTAATACCTGACCATCAACAAAGTAAAGCAAGCCACCTTAAAGACATGTTTGTACAACTCGGTAAATCAATTGATGAGTTAAAAGTAATCAAAGAGCTTGCTAAAAAAGCGATTGCACTTAACCTACAAGCAAAGTCGGTTAGTACACAATCCAATAGAAATCGCAGTATTATTGCAAAAGTCGATAAAATTGAAAAAAGACTTAATGGAGAACATAACGAAGTATCCCAGGCTATAAAGTTTTATGGGTATTATGAATTTTCAAAGTTTTTAACAACTAAAGAAGCAAGTAGCTGGTCTGAAGAACATATGCACAATATGACTCATCAATATTACAATGCCTTCGAGACCTTTGCTGATGAAATGAGCCATAAGCTCCAAAAAACAATAAGCTTAGTTAAAGCCAGACAAAGCGAGCTAACTGTAGATCCAGATCTTGCGACTCTAGTTAACCATTGGCGTGACAACAATCAACCAGGCAGAGTACTTGTAGTCGAACAACTAAGAACCAAGTTAAAATTGCCATACGACAGTCATTCAGATCAACTTCAGCAAATAACCGCAGAATATCAGTCACAGCTGACTTCAATGAAGCACCCTTATTTTTCACTTGATAAGTTAAATACCTCATTACATAACACCTTTACTAAAATCTCAGACTTATATAAGAGCAAAAACAAATCGGGTTTAAGCCAGGTCGTAACCAGTATTGAACCTTTAGTTGAAGATGATTGTTTAGCACAGCGACTCTATTATTTAGCACAAAGCTACCTTGCTATCCTTAACGATGACAATCAAACAGCGCTCTCTTGTTTACAAGCAATTGAACCAGACAATCAAACAGAAGTAGAGCAAAAACAGATTTTAGTACTAGCACTAAAGCTCCACAATATTGATTTAGCTGAACAAACGTTAGAGCAAATAATTAGTTACAGCGATGAATACTTGCCACAATATGCCCATGTACTCACACTGCAAGGTAAAAACCAGCAAGCACTCAATACCTATTTAGACTTTCTAGATAAGTATCCTACTGATATTTCAGTGCTGTTGAAACTGGGTATTTTTCTCGCTGAAATGGGGCAAATTGATGGTGCCCGCGCAAGCTTTAATCAAGTATTGAGCATAGATCCAACCAACTTAACCGCGTCAGATTATCTACAACAATTGCAAGGCTAATCAGAAACCAGCCAACCAATAGCAGCGACTAATACAAAAAAGTCATCATGGCGCTGCTATTGGCGCAACTTGCAAGGTATAATGCCGGCGTTTTCCTTATTAATATCCTTGCAAGAGAGGCGCTGTGGCACATACCTATATTCCATTTGAACAATACAAACGTAAGTGGATCTTTAATCATAAAGACCTTCCTGTGACTGATGAAGACAAGGCGCTAATCATGCCGCTTGACCAAAAATCATCGATGGAAGTTTGGAATAAATGGATTAGCAACAAAAGCAGCCGTACAGAGCAGTTCACCAAAGGTGACTGGGCAGCCAAAGACAGTGCTTGGGTAATAACTGAAGACTGGCAAGCCCCATGGGACAGTGAGGAAGCCGCTCTGCCTGAAGGTTTCAGTGAGCACTTCGATTGGGCTGATGATACTCCAGTTTATTTCTGCTACGAAAAATACCAAGTGATTGAAACTCGTTGGGATGTGTTTGTCCGTAACTGGAAGTGCTTTTTGTTCTTTGACGATGGCCCATTATTGATTTCAGCTAAACAAAAACAAGCGGCTATATTCCACCAAAGTGGTCAATTCCAATTGGGTACGCGCGGCTAAATGTAGGCGCATTATTTAATAAGAGATGAATAAGATATTATGATGAAATCCGTTTCTACCCTACTACTTGCTACAAGCGTATTACTGTCATCATCACTGCAGGCTCAAGAAATTTCTGGTGTGCAGCTTGACGATTCAATTAATATCGAAAACCAAACACTATTGTTAAATGGTGCTGGTGTGCGTAGCAAATTCTTTATCGATTTATACGTCGGTAGCTTATATGTGCCGCAAGCAATTGATAACGCTCAAGCAGCACTCGCTGCCCCCAGTGTTGCAGTGCGCCTGAACATCACTTCAGGCATGATCACTGCCGATAAAATGAAAGACGCCATCAATGAAGGTTTTGATGATGCAACTGACGGCAATACCACAGCGATTGCAGCCAAAATCGAGCAGTTTATGGGGCTATTTAGCGCTGAGATTGTTGAAGGTGACCAATTTACGCTGCTTGCAGATAAAGCCACTGGCGTGACCGCTTATAAAAATGGTCAAGCTCAAGCAACAATTGCTGGTGAAGATTTCCGCCAAGCTGTACTTAAGATATGGTTAGGTAGTGAACCTGCCCAAGACAGCTTAAAAGACGCTATGTTGGGCAAGTAACAGACACTTTAGCGTCTAGTTAAAACTTAAATGTCACATCCAAGGCCGCTGCGCCTTGGTTGTCGATATCTTCCTTACTGTTCTGCGGGTTTAACTCTAATTCGCCATTAAAGAAATAGCCTACATAAGCATTAACGCTTACCGAACGGGAAATATCCCAGCCGACTCTAGCAAAACTGACCCACTCATCAATTTCTGCGGTATCTTTTTCATCTGCAATTAAAAAGCGGCTGGTTCTCTTAGAAGTACCAAAACCCACATTCCAATCAGAACTCAATTGATAACTCAGCTCTAGACCTGCCGGGCCGCTAAAGCCTGCTGAAAAAGGGTTACCTAATTTCAAATTTTCAGTGATCTGCCAGTTTACCGCCAAAAATGGCACGGTTCTGACTTCATCGATATCATTTAAGTAAGCGACGCCGAAACCTAACATATCACCTGAATTAAAACGGTACATACCCGATAACACCGCACCATAACTGGCCGCATTACTGGCTGACGCCGTATCGGCATAAGCATATTGCAGCTTAGGCGCTAACATAAACATCCAGTTTTTATTGGGGCGATAGGACAAAGATAAACTGGCGCGGTAACGCTCAATTTTATCCCAGGTTTGAGTGTTGTCTTTTAAACTCGGCGAACGCCAGTCGTAATCTAGGTTGTCGTAACCAACACCTGCACCGATAAACCATTTTTTTCCAAGTGGCATACCGGTTTTAAAATCAAACATCCATTGGTCACGCTGCAGTTCATTACCTTGATAGCCGACATCAGCTGTACCGGTCGTGATCCGCGAGGCACTAAAAGTAAATGGACTCGGTCGATAAGAAGATTTTTGCTGCTCTTGCGCTAACAAAGTTGGCGAAGCCACCAAACTTGAAACGGCAAGCACACTCAATGCCAAAGGCTTATTCATATTGCTAACTCCATTAGCTAATCATTATTAAAATCGGGAACGCTTAACGATTCAGTAAAGCTCAGTTAAGTACTTTACTCTACGCTGACGTCAAGCTGTAGGATCATTTTGTATCCAACTATTTTTACACGCCTTTCTTATTATAAGAAGGTCGCTAAACCTGACTTCTAATTCAGTGATCGACTATCGTATTAAAAGGCGCGCTTACAACAAGTCTAGTGACAAAAAACAACAAAGGAGCACTAAGCTCCTTTAATAACATTGCCGCTAATTGGTGCTACAGCCCAAAACAAGCTTGGGGAAAAACCAGTTAAACCGTTTTATAAGCCTTTAAAAACATCTCTACCGTGTCATTGATATATTGCTCACGCTCGGCCAGTAAATCGCTCACATCTAACCCCAAATCGAGTCGCATGCGTACTTCACCAAATACCATCAAACACAAACGCACGGCGCAGTGATGCGGATTGTTAAACTGGTAGTCACCGATCACTGAGACCTTAGCCAAATACTCCGCTAACAAGCCTAAAATATGTTTTGGACCCGCACTATAAAAGAGCTCTGAGATCTTAGGGTGTGAATCTGACTGCGACACACACGCTTTAAAAACAGTGACGGCTTCAGGACTTGTGATCACCTCACCAAAGTGCTTGGCAAACAAGGCTAAACTGACTTCTGGCGTTAATGGATCAGACAATAACTCTTGATTAACACCATGCACTAAACACTTTGATTCTATCGATGCGACAAACAAATCATCTTTACAACCAAAGTGCGAATAAACAGTTTGTTTAGAGACGCCTGCGAGCTTGGCAACTTCATCCATACTGGTATTTGGAAAGCCCTGCTCACAAAATAGCTCTTTAGCAGCTTGTAAGATCTGCTCGCGCTTTTGCTCACTTCGGCTCATTGATGGTGCATTCATAAAGGGCTTCACTCCCGCGATTAGCCTCAGGTAAATCTATATTGCTATTTAAGCACAGACTAGACTATTCAGTCCATTTTGCGAACTAATAGACCACAATTAGACTAGACAGTCTAGTTTTAACGATCTAGACTACATAGTCTAGTTTAACAATTTTTATACTTATCGCTTACCGTGGCGTTAACAAAATAGGCTTAGTGTCATGAATACTCAAAGTGTGCTAATACATCGCAAAATGGTTATGTTACTAGCAGCAGTCTCTCTTCTATCAGCCTGCCAAGACAGCGATATGCCATTATCAGTCGCACCAAGCTACCAAACTGTTAATGCGCAAGAGCTGCATATTGATGATAACTATCAATTTAACCAAGAGTTTTCAGGGAGTATTCGTTCAGGCAATACCACGGGAGTAGGCTTCGAGTTAGCCGGTAAGATTAATGCGTTAACGGTCGATAGCGGCGACAGCGTTAAGCAAGGCCAGCGACTTGCCAAACTCGATACCCGTCTTTTGTTAGCCGAAAAAAATGAGTTAACCGCTAGCATTTCACAAAACCAAGCAGATTTAGATTTAGCCCAAACCACACTTAATCGAAGCTTGGGTTTACAACAGCAAGGCTATGTCTCTGAGCAACAATTAGATGAGCAGCGCGGTCAGTTAAACAGCCTTAAAGCCGCCAGTAATCGTCTTAATGCCGCATTACTGGCCAATCAATTGAAAATTGAAAAATCCGATCTGCTCGCCCCTTTTGACGGTGTCATCAGTAAACGTACCCATAACTTAGGCGAAGTAGTCAGCCTAGGCAGCCCGGTCTATACCCTAATCGAAGACAATAACATCCAAGCTTATATCGGCGTGCCAGTAGACATTGCTAATCAACTCAGTACAGGGCAAAGCGTCGATGTCCGTGTGAGAAACCAGCACTACCAAGGCAAAATTGCCGGTATTAGCGCCGAGCTAAACCCGGTTACCCGCACAGTAGAATTAAGAGTCACCTTGCCCCCTAGCGCCGATGTGATTAATGGTGAACTGAGTTACTTAAGCTATCAGCAAACCATTGCCTCTCAAGGTTACTGGGTGCCATTAAGTGCACTCACAGATGGTGTGCGAGGTCTGTGGAATATCTATGTACTTAGCCCAGTTGCTAACCCAGCCGACGGTGAGCTTTACCAAGTTGAGCGCCGTGATGTCGAAATTATTTATACCGTAAAAGATAAAGCCTTCATTAATGGCGCGATTAATTCCAATGAGCAATATGTCTCCCAAGGTTTACATAAGCTAGTGGCGGGTCAGCTGGTGACTCAACAAGCTCAACTCGCGACGAGGTAATCACAGATGGTTAAGTCATTAGTAGAGAACGGCCGTCTTATCAGCCTAGTGATAGCCTTATTAGTGGTCGCCGGGTTTGGCGCTATATCTAGCCTCCCGCGTATGGAAGATCCAGAAATCACCAACCGTTTTGCGTCAGTGATCACTCACTATCCGGGCGCATCAGCAGAGCGAGTAGAAGCCTTAGTCACCGAAGAACTTGAGAGCGAATTAAGACGCCTTGAAGAACTCAAGTTAGTGCAATCTACCTCTCGCCCTGGGATCTCGGTTATTCAGCTTGAGCTCAAAGATGATGTATTAGAAACCGCCCCGGTGTGGTCTAGAGCCCGCGACTTAATTGCCGACGCCAAAGGTAAACTGCCCACATCGGCACAAAACTCGACCTTGGACGATCAGCTCGGCTATGCCAATACTGCCATATTAGGCATTGCTTGGCGTGGCGGCGGTGAAGTGCGCACTGATATGCTCAATCGTTACGGCAAAGAGTTACAAAGCCGATTACGCCTACTGAGCGGCACCGACTTTGTTAATCTTTATGGTCAGCCAACCGAAGAGATTTTAGTTCAACTCGACGGTAATAAGGTTAATCAACTTGAGCTCTCCCCTGCTGCGATTGCGCAGATTCTGCAAAATGCCGATTCCAAAGTCTCGGCCGGTGAGGTCAACAACGACTATTTTAAAGCCTTAATCGAAGTCTCTGGCGAGCTTGATTCTATTGCGCGTATTGGCCAAGTCCCCTTAAAAGTCACTCAAAATGGCCAAATAATTCGTCTCGCCGATATTGCTAGCATCAGCCGCCAACCTAAAGAACCAGCCAACAGCATTGCCTTAATCGATCAGCAACAGGGCGTAATGGTTGCGGCGCGAATGCTCAGCAATACCCGCGTCGATTTATGGCTAGCCCAAGTACGCCAAACCGTTGATGAACTGCAAAGCAGCATTCCGGCTAATATTGAAATTGAGTGGTTATTCGACCAAGAGGGGTATACCACTGAACGACTTGGCGATCTGATCGCCAGCTTATTACTCGGCTTCGTGATTATTCTTGCGGTGCTAATGCTGACTTTAGGCCTTAGAAATGCCGTCATCGTGTCATTATCCTTGCCGCTTACCGCCCTATTTACCTTAGCCTGCATGAAATATATCGGTCTGCCTATTCATCAAATGTCGGTCACGGGTCTGGTTGTCGCACTCGGTATTATGGTGGATAACGCCATTGTGATTGTTGACGCTATCTCTCAGCGCCGCCAAAGCGGCATGGATAGGATTAATGCGGTTAAACAAACTCTGCAACACCTTTGGTTACCCCTTGCAGGCTCAACCATCACCACCATGCTCGCCTTCGCGCCAATTGTATTAATGCCTGGCGCTGCCGGCGAATTTGTTGGTGGCATTCCCATTTCGGTTATATTTGCCTTACTCGGCTCTTTTATTATCTCGCATACCATTATTGCTGGCCTAGCGGGTCGATTCGGCGTTGACGGTAAAGGCACGCATTGGTATCAGCACGGCATTAATTTGCCATTTATGAGTAACGCCTTTAGACGCACATTATCATTAGCTCTATCGCGGCCATTACTTGCCGCGTTGGTGATCGGTGTTTTACCGGTAATGGGCTTTATTGCCGCCGGAAAGATGACTGAGCAGTTCTTTCCGCCATCAGATAGAGACATGTTTCAGATTGAAGTCTATTTGGCGCCGCACGCCAGCATTGACCACACTCGCTTACAAGTAGAAGAAATCGATGACCAGTTGCGCCAAACTCAAGGTATTAGTCGCATCGATTGGGTGATTGGCGGCAATACGCCCTCTTTCTATTACAACTTATTGCAACGCCAACAAGGTGCCAGTAATTACGCGCAGGCCATGGTAAAGGCGACCGACTTTGCTACCGCTAATAAGCTCATACCTACATTGCAAAAGTCGCTCGATAAGCGTTACCCTCAGGCGCAAATTATTGTGCGTAAACTCGAACAAGGCCCGCCTTTTAACGCGCCGGTTGAAGTGCGTATATTTGGCCCTAATTTAGACCAACTAAAACTGCTCGGTGAACAGGTCCGTAAAGTGTTGTCAGACACCACGGATGTTATCCATACCCGCGCCACCTTAAGTGCTGGCGCACCGAAGGTTTGGCTGCAAATCGATGAAGACGCCAGCTTGATGAGCGGCCTGTCGTTAACCGATATAGCCGAACAAGTTGAGATGGCTACCACCGGCATTAATGGCGGCAGTATTTTAGAGCAAACAGAGTCTTTACCTGTACGCGTGCGGTTAAGCGATAGCACCCGTGAAGACCAAACAAGACTGTCTGAAATTACCTTAGTGTCCGGCAGCGGCAAAGGCATTCCACTATCAGCCATTTCAACAAGTGAAATAGAGGTCAGCCGCGGCGCAATTCCAAGACGAGACGGTCAGCGGGTCAATACTATCGAAGCCTACTTAACCTCTGGCGTGCTGCCACAAACCGTGGTCGACAGTGCCAGCGAGGCACTTAGCCAAATTGCACTACCAAGTGGTTACCACATTGAGCTAGGTGGTGAGAGCGCGGGTCGTAATGAAGCGGTCGGTAACTTGATGTCTAACTTGGTGTTAGTGGTCACTTTGCTGCTTACCACTGTGGTGCTGTCGTTTAATTCATTTAGACTCACCGCGATCATCTTGTTCAGCGCGATGCAGTCGGCAGGACTTGGGCTACTGGCGGTATATACCTTTGGTTATCCGTTTGGCTTTACGGTGATCATCGGCTTATTAGGTTTGATGGGACTGGCGATTAACGCCGCTATTGTAATTTTGGCTGAGCTTGAAGAGGCGCCCGAGACACGCGCAGGTGACAAACAAACCATTGTTGATTTGGTCACTAGCTGTGGTCGTCATATCGGCTCCACCACCATTACCACTATAGGGGGCTTCTTGCCGCTGATTATTGCTGGCGGTGGTTTTTGGCCGCCCTTCGCGATTGCCATTGCTGGCGGCACATTACTGACGACATTATTATCTTTAGTCTGGGTACCGACTATGTATCACTTAATTATGCGACCTAAAAAAGCCAGAACAAGCGATACCAAATCCAATGCAGCCAGTAAGCATTTGGTAACTGAATAAAGCTAACCCTGATTAGCGTGAGCAAGCAATAACCGATAAAGCTGGTCTTTAAGCGTCACTCGCTCAGCTTTCAATTCAATAAAGTGCTCGTCAGTGATGGGCACTTCGTTTTTTTCAAAACCACGTATTTGGTGATCGAGTTGATGATAACGTTTTGCTAATTGGCAGAAATGACGATTAGTCGATTTAAGCTCAATAATCGCCGACAGGTATTCTGGAAACTCGTGGGTTAGCAGATGGTTTTCGCCCAACATACCACTCTCCTCTTGCTACTTTTGCTACTTTTGCTACTTTTGCTACTTTTGCTACTTTTGCACCCATTATCTCCACTCTCATAAACCCGATCTAGTAAAAGTGGCGTTTTAATCTCCCAACTACCGTAAAGAATTCTTTAGTAGACCGAACACTTATAGACCTAGGTCAACTCTTTCAGATTAAAAATCAATTACATTAGCTAAAATCTCAGCAAATTTGACCCTAAAATGAATTATAAAAATTGGCCAATTGCTAAACAAATTGGCATGCTCGCTTTATTACTCACAATCGTTATTTTTGGTTTTCTCGGTTGTGTATCCTATTTAACAGCCTCCGACGTCCTAAAAGATAAAGGCGTAAGCGCAATGCAAGCGCAGACACAAGGCACAGCAGATCTCATTGAGCTTCAATACGACAGTTTATTGTCACTTGCTAGACGTAATGCCGATGTTTTTCGCACCATGTACCCAGGGACGTTTTATAAACCCAATAACACCGTTAAAGTCATGGGTAAAGAAACACCTGCACTTAAACATCGTAACGAGCAAATTAATGCCTCTAAAAGTAAAGTTGACCGTTTCCATAAGCTAACAGGCGGAAATGCCACAGTATTTGTCCGAGACGGTGACAATTTTATCCGTATATCAACATCATTGAAAAATGCCGAAGGTAAACGCGTACTCACCACTTCCCTTGATAAAGATCACCCAGCCTACGCTGCTGTAATAAAAGGCAATGAGTTTGAAGGCTATGCCCAGTTATTCGGCAAAGACTACATGACGATTTACCGCCCAATAAAAGATACCAGTGGTCAAGTGATCGGCATTTTATATACAGGCTTTGATATTAGTGGCTCTATTGTGCAGCTGAGAAAAGCCATTAATAGCTTACAGCTGGAAGAGTCTGGCTCTTATTTACTGGCACGCAAATTAGATTTATCGCTGATTTATCACAAAGAACGCCAACCAGGAGAAAAACTTTCTGATTCAATGCTTAATGGCATGAGTATTGAGCAAGCACTTAGCCATAAAGGTTCATGGGAGTACAGCAACAAGCAAGGGAAAAAAATGTACGCCTATACCGTTAATATCCCTGGCTGGGACTGGATATTAGTGGGTCAAGTTAACTATGCAGAGCTTAAAGAAGAAAGTGTCACGCTTCTAAAAATCAATGTTGCCGTGTCATTAATAGGCATGATTGTGATTACTCTACTCTTATCGCAAGTACTCGTTAGAACACTTAAGCCATTAACATCATTGCAAAATCAGTTAGAAAGACTGGGAGAAGGTGATTTATCTCAGCAATTTGCATCAACCAACCTGCAAAGTAAAAACGAAGTGGACTTAATCACTGCAAGCACTTCTAAAATGGCCACTAATCTTCGAGAATTAATCTTAGCGCTGCAAAACTCTGTCACGGCATTACAAGCTCACTCGAGCCACACTCAAGAGACGGCACGCTTAAATGGTGAAGAAGCCCAATCTTTAATGGCGCAAACAGATCAGATCGCAACCGCGATTGAAGAAATGTCAGCCTCGGTACGAGATGTGGCCAACCATGCTAGTGAAGGCGCCAATATGAGCCTAAGAGTGGACAATGCAGCTAAAGGCGGACAAGAAAACCTAAATGATTTAGTTTCAGGGCTACAAAACTTAAGCCTACAGCTATCACAAAGCCACACCAGTGTTGAAGTAGTTGCTGAAAATAGTCAAGCTATTAGCCAGGTTACCGAAGTCATTAACAGCATTGCCGAGCAAACTAATTTACTCGCGCTAAATGCTGCCATCGAAGCGGCTAGAGCCGGCGAGCAAGGCCGCGGCTTTGCCGTTGTTGCTGATGAAGTTCGAACCCTTGCTCAGCGCACCCAAACCTCGATTGCACAAATATCTGAAACCATCACCCAGCTGCAGTCACAAGTAAAATTAACTGCAGAGCAAATGAATCAAAGTAACGAGCTCGGCGACGCCTCTGCGGCACAAGGTAATGATGCGATGAACCAGTTAGTTGAAATCACATCAAGTATTGGCGAGCTAGCGACGGCAGCGAGCAGTATTGCCAGCGCAACCGAGCAACAAAGCGCAGTTGCCGAAGAGATCACTCGTAATCTACATCAAATCACTGAGCTTGCTAGAGATGGTGAGCAACGTGCAGGCGAAAGTGTTGACTCGGCAGAAAGCCTTGCTGCACTGGCCGACGAAATTAACACAAAGATCAGCGTGTTTAAGGCGTAAGCGTTGACGTAACTAAAGCGATTACTAAATAAATAATCTAAAGCAACAGTACGCTGTTGCTTTTTTTATTGTTGATTTTGAGCAGATTTGTCATTACCGTCCTCAACAATTCTTAGGCGTCACACTTTTATTGGCCACCATTAGAGTGCATAGAGAGAAAAGCATGTTTAGAAAAGTATTAATAGTCTCGTTAATCGTCATTTTGGCTGGCTGTGCAAGCAGCCCACAAAATAATACTGTTGAAGGCAAGAAATTGCTGATTATTGCAGGTGAAGGGCTCAATACCACTTATGAGAGTAGCCCTGCGGCTAACGGCTTTCTATTTGAGGTTGGTAACACTTTTGCCACCGATCTTGGTCTACAACTTGAAGAGCTTGGTTTTGATTCTTATCTATTTGTTAGTAAAGACTCAACGACCTATAAACAGCAATATCAACGCGCAGTAAACCGCTTAATGACCGATGAAACCATTGATGGCGTTGCTGAAATAAAAGTGCTGCACACCAAAAATGATAAGGTCAATGAAATTGCACTATATGCGACCTATTTTACCACTGACCTAATGGTGAAAGGCTGTGATCTACGCACCTCTAAAAATTGCTATAGCGTCAAAGAACTCGACAAAATAGGTGATAAAACCTATCAAATTGTTGACCAAAAAACAGAGCAATTTAATACCACGCCGGTATCGGAGATGGTGATGGATACAGCGCTATTTATCTATCGCGCCGAACTGTAATAGCCAGAAAATGTAATAAAACTAACCGTTACCAACTTGGCTGCGGTTAGTTCGACATTACCTAACCTTTCCAGTGCACTAACCATCTGTGCATTTATCAGTACATTTGCCTCTCTATGTACTAGCTACGCTGCCACTTATCGACCACCAAGGCAGCAATAATATCGCCCTCAACATTCACCGCTGTGCGGAAGGTATCGAGCGGTCTTTCGATAATCAATAAGATCGCAATAGCTTCTAATGGAATGCCGGCAGCAAGTAACACTAACTGCATCCCGGACATTGAGCCAGATGGCATGCCTGGCGCGCCAATAGACGATACCATTGCCATCAAAAAAATCATGATTAGCCCTGTTGTAGTTAAATCTACACCAAATAACTGCGCTAAAAAAATAGCTGCCACACCTTCAAACAACGCCGTGCCATCCATATTCATTACTGAACCTAACGGCAACACCACACTACTGGTTGCCGGCTTCACACCCAGTTCTTCAGCGCTTTTCATCGACAAAGGTAATGTTGCGGCACTGGATGAGGTGGCAAATGCCATGGCGAGCGGCGCACTAATCCCTTTAAACAAGGTGCGGATTTTTATGCCGGTAAGCAATTTTGCCAAGCTAGGTAAAACCACCAAACCATGCAGCATGGTTAAACCAAACACTAATAGTGCAAACATCGCCAACTGACTAAACAAGGCTTCACTGCCGCCAATCGAAAACTCGAGAATAATCGCGAAAATAGCCAGTGGAGAAAGTCGAATAATGCCACCAACTAAGGTATTAATGCCTTTATTCATACCGCGAATAACTTCAAATAACACATGTTCTTGCGGCAATGCGATAAGCAGCGAAATACCTATCATAAAAGAGAACACTACCACCGCCAGCAGATTACCCTCTGCAATTGCAGCTACAGGGTTAACTAGTGCCATCTGTAGCATCTTGGTCGCTATCGCGCCGCCACTTGCGGCTTCCGCTTCAATCAAATGTGTGCCAGCCGCTAACGGCACAGCTTGTGTGAGTGGCTGCCAAGCAGGCATTAACAAGGATGCGCCTAAACCAAGGCTCACGGCAATCGTCGTCGTAAATATATAAAAGCCTACGGTGCGCCTACCAAGCGTTTTTAACTTAGTTATCGCGCCAATATTACTTATGCCCTCTACCAAAGAGAGCATAACCATGACCCCAACCACCATTTTTAGCAAACCGATATAAACCGTCTTACCTAGCATTAAGAACTGATACCAGCTCTGCTGATTAATCGTGGCCACTTCACTTGGTGCTGTGAATTCAGTGATCCCGGTTGCTAATAACCAAGCCGCTAATGCTGCAATGATTAGTTGTAGTGGCAGAGAACTGCGAATTTTATTCCACATAAAAGTTTCCAAAATAATCAGCAGGTACTAAACAGTCCTGCCTTTGGCCATTGAGTTAAGCTGCTAAGAAGCGTAAGCGCGAGTGGGCATAAATACATAAAGCGGCGGATTATAACGTCAAATTACAAAATGATAATTAGTCATTTCTGCAAATAACAATTACCTACTGGTAATAGTGAATTGTACAAAGCCAGAAAACAAAAAGCCCCGCATTTGCGGGGCTCTTACTTAACCATTTAACGATTGCAGAAGATTAATCTTCGCTCTCCGCATCACGGTCCATGTTCTCAGTATTTTCAAGCCAAAGCGCGTTGATAATACCAAAAGAACAGGCTAACAATACGCCTAAAATCCAAGCGAAATACCACATAATCTAGGCTCCTTATTAGTAAAGTGAGGTCTTGTTCTTTTCGATGAAGTCACGAGTTAAGCGACCAAACATCTTCAAGTAAGTCCAAACCGTGTAGCTAAGTACAATCGGTACAAAGATGATTGCAGCCCAAGTCATTACAGTCAATGACATTTCACTTGCAGTCGAATCCCACATAGTCAAACTTACGTTTGGCTCTAGTGAAGATGGCATAACGAATGGGAACATTGCTGCACCACACGTTAGAATTACCGCTGCAATACCTAGTGAGCTAAAGAAGAACGCAAAACCAGAGCGGTTCATACGGCTAGATAGCAATACTAAGATAGGCATAAGCAGACCAATTACAGGGAACGCCATAGTCAGTGGGTACTTATCGTAGTTCACTAACCAAGCGCCTGCTTCAACGCTAACAGTTTTAAGCGTTGGGTCAGATACACCGTATGTGTCGATAGCAGAAGTAATCACGTAACCGTCAATACCATTCACTAACCATACACCCGCTGCGCCGAAGAACACGAATAGTGCTACTGATAGCAACTGCGACATCTTAGCAGCGCGAACACGTAGCTCGCCTTCAGTCTTCATTTGTAGCCAAGTAGAACCCTGAAGCATAAACATGCTCACGCTCACTAGGCCAGCTAGAATACCAAAGCCGTTAAGTAGACCGAAGAAACCACCGTGGTAAGTTGCACGTAGGTATTCGTCAAAGTTAAACGGAACACCTTGTAACAAGTTACCAAACGCAACACCGATAATTAGCGGCGGAACAAAACCACCCGCAAACAGTGCCCAGTCCCAAGACTTACGCCATCTTGGATCTTCAATCTTTGAACGGTAGTCAAAACCTACTGGACGCATAAACAATGCAAACAACGTCAGCATCATCGCCACGTAGAAACCAGAGAAAGACACACCGTATACCATAGGCCAAGCTGCGAACAATGCACCACCAGCGGTGATTAACCAAACTTGGTTACCATCCCAGTGCGGGGCAATTGAGTTAATCATAATACGGCGGTCAGTGTCGTCTTTACCGATAATCGGTAATAAAGCACCTACGCCCATATCAAAGCCGTCTGTGACAGCGAATCCGATGAAAAGCACACCAATCAGTGCCCACCAGATGAATCTTAACATTTCATAATCAAACATAATCAGATCTCCAGTTTAGGCATCAAGCTTTTCAAAGTGATAGCGACCCGTCTTTAAACAGCTAGGACCGATACGCGCGAACTTAATCATTAGATAAAGCTCAATCACTAACAAGATGGTATAGAACAACGTGATAGAGATGATACTGAACATTAGGTCGCCTACTGACAAGCTAGACGCTGACATAAATGTTGGTAGCACTTCAGAAATTGTCCAAGGTTGACGACCGTATTCAGCCACAAACCAACCACACTCAATAGCAATCCACGGTAGTGGTAAGCTGTAAAGTGCCGCTTTAAGAACCCATGGTTTCTCTTCGATTTGATGACGTGTGCTCTGCCAGAATGCTGCAGCAAACACAAGTAACATCACCATACCCGCACCAACCATGACACGGAAAGACCAGAACATAGGCGCTACGTTTGGAATAGAATCATCAGCTGCTGCTTTGATTTGCTCATCTGTCGCATCAACCACTTTGTCAGTGTAACGCTTCAGCAGTAGACCATAACCTAGGTCAACTTTCGCTTCTTCAAATGCTGCACGGATTTCAGGCGTTTCTTCACCATTACGTAATTGCTCAAGTAGACCGTAAGCGACCATACCGTTGCGAATACGCACTTCGTGCTCTGCAATCAGATCTTTAATACCGGTAACTTGCTCATCAAGTGAACGAGTTGCAATGATACCCATTGCATAAGGAATCTTAACCGCGAAGTCAGTTTCTTGAGTTTCTTGATTTGGGAAACCCACTGCAGTAAATGCAGCTGGTGCTGGCTCAGTGTGCCATTCAGCTTCAATTGCCGCTAGCTTAACGCGTTGTACTTCACCCACCTTGTAGCCTGACTCGTCACCAAGAACGATTACAGACAAGATAGACGCCATACCGAAACTCGCTGCAATCGCAAATGAACGACGTGCAAACGGTAAGTCACGCTTTTTAAGGATGTAGTAAGCACTGATAGCAAGAACGAACATCGCACCAGCAACATAACCAGACGCAACAGTGTGAACAAACTTCACCTGTGCAACTGGGTTAAATAACACTTCACCCCAGCTAGTCATTTCCATACGCATGGTTTCGTAGTTAAATGTGCTACCTACTGGGTTTTGCATCCAACCGTTCGCAACCAGAATCCAAAGCGCAGACATGTTAGAGCCTAGGGCTACTAACCAAGTTACCGCTAAATGCTGACGTTTGCTGAAACGATCCCAACCAAAGAAGAACATACCCACAAGAGTAGATTCTAGGAAGAATGCCATTAGGCCTTCAATAGCAAGTGGTGCACCAAAGATGTCACCAACGTAATGCGAGTAGTATGACCAGTTAGTTCCGAATTGGAACTCCATTGCCAGACCAGTTGCAACGCCAAGTGCAAAGTTGATACCGAATAACTTACCCCAGAACTTGGTCATATCTTTATAGATTTGCTTATTGGTCATCACATAAAGTGATTCCATAATGGCTAGCAAGAATGCTAACCCCAAGGTCAAGGGAACAAATAGGAAGTGATACATGGCCGTCATCGCAAATTGGAAACGCGACAGGTCAACAACCTCTTCTAAAATCATTTGTGACTCCTTAGGTGGTACGTCAAATCACTTTCGTTAGATCCCCATCAACGAAAATGATTGCCTATATAGGAATATTAATGCAGTAAATAATGTCGAATATTTTTAACAAATAGTCGGCTAAACCGCGCTGTTTTGTTTAGTTCATAAATTTTGTTATTAAAAGCTTAAAAAACTGCTAGAGAAACACTCACGATCACACTTCACTAAGCTTTTGAGACATTTACCACGAAAATGCAGTTAGAAATTAAACAATTTAGTTAATATCAGCAACTTGCAATACGAAGTAAGCTTATCCTCAGGGTTTTTATAACATCCGAAATTGATTCAAATCAATCAATGCATTTGGTTTCAATGGGTTTTGGGGGGCAGCACACAGTTCCAATCTGTGGGTGATTGACAGCATAAAACAACCGTGTTAGGGGTGCGCATTTTTTAAACAGGAATACTTTTATTAACAATTACACCATAAATTGACACTGTAGCGACCGCAATACTATTTTTTAACAATTGAAGGGTTAGCTGTTGTATTGCAAAAACATGAGATCGAAATCACAAAAAATATATTAACAATTAAAATACAGTAACTTAAAAACACATTAAAAAACAAAAACGAAAATAAAATAAGAAAAATCATTAGAAATACTAATGGCAAAATACAATTTTTCTAGTTTGATGATTCCCCTTAACTAGCCTAGAATAGCCACCAAGTTGAGGAGACAGTCTTACTAACCCGGTGACGTAGCCCGGAAAGACTCACTCCGCTTAAATCATCAATCTATGTGGAGAAACCATCATGACAAAATTATTCGAGCGTCTAGTTGTTAGCTATCAGCGTGTTTTCGTTGAACTTTATACTTCTAGAGAGCTATAAGCACGATTTTCTAATGCAAGATTATTCTTGAAGTTTTGTTAGCGCAAAGCGGCCCTCCTTAGTAATAAGGGGGGCTTTTTTATGGCTGAAGGATTATTGATACGCTGTTCTGTAACCTAAACACTGTTTGTAAAGAGTATGGATAACTATAGCTTATCGATAAACTTACTCTCACTGCCGTAAAACAATTTAATTAGCATTACGTTCAGCTGCAGTCTTCCTCTAATCTATTGTTTAGAGAAGCTTCTTTAGTATGTTAAACCACCATCAAATATTTCATGCAAAAAAAAGCCCCTATATTTAGGGGCTTTTTATTAGCAAGCGATTGTTTACATCAGCAAACAGTATATTAGCCGACTGACTTTCTCACATTGCGGAACATTCTCATCCAAGGGCTATCTTCACCCCAAGATTCTGGGTGCCATGAGTTAGCAACCGTTCTAAATACACGTTCAGGATGCGGCATCATGATCGTCACGCGACCGTCAGTTGAGCTCAATGCGGTAATCGCATTTGGCGAGCCATTCGGGTTTTGCGGATACTGAGTAGCAATTTGACCATTACCGTCAACATAACGCAGTGCAATGGTACCTGACGCTTCAGCAGCGGCTAACGCTTCAGGCGATGCAAACTCAGCACGTCCTTCACCGTGTGATACGGCAATCGGCATACGTGAACCTTCCATGCCTTGGAAGAACAATGACGGACTCTTCTGCACTTCAACCAAACTGAAACGCGCTTCAAAACGCTCAGAGCGGTTACGTACGAAGTGTGGCCATAGCTCGGTGCCAGGAATAATGTCTTTAAGGTTAGACAACATCTGACAACCATTACACACACCAAGCGAGAAGCTATCGTTACGTTCAAAGAATTGGCTAAACTGCTCACGAGCACGCTCGTTAAACAAAATTGATTTAGCCCAACCTTCACCCGCGCCTAGGACGTCACCGTAAGAGAAACCACCACACGCCACTAAACCTTGGAACTGCTCAAGACTAATACGGCCGCTTAGGATGTCACTCATGTGTACGTCCATCGCTTCGAAACCGGCGCGGTCAAATGCAGCCGCCATTTCAATATGCGAGTTAACGCCTTGCTCACGTAAGATAGCCATCTTAGGTGCAGCGCCTTTTAAGATAAATGGCGCTGCAACGTCTTCACTCGGATCAAAACTTAAATCAACGGTTAGACCTAAGTCCTTGGTGTCTTGCTTAAGCTCAAACTCTTCTTTAGCACATTCAGGGTTGTCACGTAACGCCTGCATGCGATATGTGGTTTCAGCCCAAATAGTACGTAGTGAAGTACGCGTTTCAGTGAGTACTTCACGGGCGCTATCAAAGATAGCAATGCTGTCAGTGTCAGTCAGTTCAGCAACTTTGTGGCAAGGCACGCCTGCTGCGGCAAACTTTTCAGTGATAATCGCGGCGTCTTGACGACGAACCTGAATCACCGCGCCTAGCTCTTCGTTAAACAAGCGTTCAACGTCAGTACCAGTCAGTGCACTTAAATCAACATTTAGACCTGTGTGACCGGCAAACGCCATTTCAACCAATGTGGTATATAGACCGCCATCGCTTCTATCGTGATACGCAATAATCGACTTATCAGCAATCATTGGCTGAATGGTTTCGAAGAAGCCTTTCAGGGTTGCTGAGTTATCAAGATCTGGGGCGATATCACCTAGCTCGCTGTAAACCTGCGCTAAACAAGAACCACCTAAGCGGTTCTGGCCAAGACCAAGGTCAAGCAGTAACAAGTCTGTGTCACCTTTATCGGTGCGCAGCTCTGGGGTTACTGTATTGCGAACATCTTGCACCACACCAAATGCAGTGATAACTAATGACATAGGCGAGGTCACAGCCTTTTGAACGCCGTTTTCTTCCCAAGCCGTTTTCATCGACATTGAGTCTTTACCTACTGGGATTGTCAGCGACAAATCAGGGCATAACTCTTCACCGATGGCTTTAACTGCTTGGTAAAGACCCGCGTCTTCACCTGGGTGACCCGCTGGCGACATCCAGTTCGCAGATAGCTTAACGCGCTTGAACGAGCCGATATCGGTACCCGCAATGTTCATAATGGATTCAGCTACCGCCATACGCGCCGATGCGCCAAAGTCTAGTAATGCAAGCGGTGTACGCTCGCCAATAGACATGGCTTCACCCGTGTATGAGTCGTAGCTTGATGCGGTAACCGCGCAATCGGCTACCGGTACCTGCCATGGGCCCACCATTTGGTCACGGTTAACTAAGCCTGTTACTGTTCTGTCACCAATGGTGATAAGGAAGGTTTTCTCGGCAATCGTTGGCAAACGCAGTAAACGGTGCGCCGCTTCTTTCACTTCAATACCTGATTGGTCAAGTGCTGCAGAGTTAGCTTTTGCGCTCACCACATCGCGGCTCATCTTAGGCGCTTTGCCTAATAGCACTTCAAGTGGCAAATCGATTGGATGGTTTTCAAAGTGCTCATCACTTAGAACAAGCTCTTTTTCTGCTGTAGCCACACCCACAACCGCAAACGGCGCGCGCTCACGCTGACAAATTTGAGTAAATAGCTCGATGTTCTCTGGTGCAATTGACATCACATAACGCTCTTGTGACTCGTTACACCAAATCTCTAATGGGCTCATACCTGGCTCATCAGATGGTACTTTACGTAGCTCAAACTTACCGCCACGCTCACCGTCATTCACAAGCTCAGGGAAAGCGTTTGATAATCCGCCTGCGCCCACATCGTGAATAAACTGGATTGGGTTGTCATCACCCATCTGCCAGCAGCGGTCGATAACCTCTTGGCAACGACGCTCCATTTCTGGGTTCTCACGCTGCACAGAAGCAAAGTCCAAATCTTCACTCGACTGACCCGATGTCATTGATGACGCCGCGCCGCCGCCCAAACCGATATTCATCGCTGGGCCGCCAAGTACCACTAGCTTAGCGCCAACGGTGATCTCGCCTTTTTGTACATGCTCTTCGCGGATATTACCTAAACCACCAGCAAGCATGATTGGCTTATGGTAACCGCGCACTTCAACACCGTTATGGCTGTTAACTTCTTGCTCGTAAGTACGGAAGTAACCCACCAACGCCGGACGACCAAACTCGTTATTAAATGCCGCGCCGCCTAATGGGCCTTCGGTCATAATATCAAGCGCTGTAACAATGCGATCTGGCTTACCGTAATCCGCTTCCCATGGCTGCACAAAGCCCGGGATCTTAAGGTTTGATACGCTAAAGCCTGTAAGGCCCGCTTTTGGCTTAGAGCCACGACCAGTTGCGCCTTCGTCACGAATTTCACCACCGCTGCCTGTCGCTGCACCTGGGTACGGGCTAATAGCAGTTGGGTGGTTGTGAGTTTCAACCTTCATTAAGATATGCATTGGCTCAGTGTGGTAGCCGTATACACCATCTTGTTTCGGGAAGAAGCGACCTGCTGTAGAGCCTGTCATCACCGCAGCGTTATCTTTATAGGCAGATAGCACGTTATCAGGTGTCTTCTCGAAGGTATTTTTGATCATCTTGAACAATGATTTTGGCTGAACTTCACCATCGATTGTCCAATCTGCATTAAAGATTTTATGACGACAATGCTCTGAGTTTGCCTGAGCAAACATCATTAGCTCGATGTCATTAGGGTTACGACCTAATCGAGTAAAGTTCTCAACTAGGTAGTCTATTTCGTCTTCAGCAAGCGCTAAACCAAGCTTAATGTTAGCTTGCTCTAGTGCCACTCGGCCTTGGGTAAGCACATCAACGCTAGTGAACTTTGTCGGCTCTGTGCGCGCAAACAATACGCTTGCTTCATCAAAGCTTGTTAAAATCACTTCAACCATACGGTCATGCAGTAATGCCGTTAATGCTTTAGTTTGTTCGCCGCTTAGTTCATCGCTCTCAACATAATAGGCAATACCACGCTCTAGGCGCTTTACCTTATTCAGACCACAATTGTGGGCAATGTCTGTTGCTTTTGATGACCAAGGAGAAATGGTGCCGGGACGGGGTGTAACGAAGTGGAGATGACCTTCTGGCGTGTGCGCTTCAATAGCGGGGCCGTAGGTTAGGATTTTTTCAAGCTGTTGACTTTCTTCTTCATTTAACGATTCATTTAAATCAGCTAAATGGACAAACTCAGCATAGATTTGGCGCACTGGCAGTGCTGCCGATTCACAAGCTTGCATCAGCTTCTGGACTCTAAACGCCGAAAGTGCAGGGGCTCCGCGGATGATCTCCATCACGTCTTTTCACCTTATATATTATAATTGCAGGGTCAGATCTGGGCGCTATTATAGGGAAATGTTTGTCACAAATCATCAGTAGTCGCTATAGAAAACAGTGTTTCCTGTACAGGAAAAAGACCCGAGCTATTTATTCAAATTGAAGGGGCTGTTCCTCTGCAAATATTGAAATTGAGTTCATACTCAAACTAAGGCTCACCGACTCACTTGCCATTTTTTTACGCCAACCAAGATTGTGGTATAATCAGCGGCTATTTCTTCTATTCTTAATAATTTAAGTTAAGCGCTAACAAAAAATAATCCATGAAAAAACTCTTACTGACTCTATGTTGTATCACTTTACTGGCCGCTTGCCAGAAAGTTGTCGTGGAGCCAGAACAGCCAGCTTACATTGCTGAGCCAACTGAATTAGTTGTTGGTACCTTATATGGTCCACAGATCTTCTTTACCTCAGGGCAAGGAGATTCGGGTTACGACTATGAAATGGCACAGCGCTTTGCCAAATACCTTGATCTTGATTTGCAGATGAAGCCGTTTGCCAATATTGGTGAGCTTTATGCAGCCTTGAAAAAAGGCGAGATTGATATTATTGCTGCAGGCTTAGGTGATACCCCTGCCAGACGAGAGCAATTTAGAGTGGGTCCACCACTTTACCGAGTCAATCAAGTATTGGTGTATCGCCAAGGCACCCCTATCCCGAAAAACATCAATAACCTTGATGGCGAGATCACAGTTATTACCGATTCAGCATTTGTTGATACGTTAACCGAATTGCAAAAGTCCAACCCAGATTTAGTGTGGAATCAGGAAAAAGACAAAGATGCTGAAGAACTCCTTGCCATGATTGCTACCGGTGATATTCCATATACTATTGCCGACTCTACCAGCTTAGACATTAATCGCCGCTTTATGCCTGAACTACGTGAAGGCATAGTACTAAGAGAAAAACAGCCTGTTGTATGGTTATTGCCAGCCAATAATAGTGACAAGCTGATGAGCCAATTATTGGCTTTTTGGCATACAGAAAAACGCAGTGGTACTCTGGCTCACCTTAATGAAAAGTATTTTGCCCATGTAAAGCGCTTTGATTATGTTGATACTCGCGCCTTTATTCGTGCTATCGATAATAAACTACCAAAGTATCAAGCGACCTTTGAAAAATACGCCGGAGATATCGACTGGCGCAAACTCGCGGCAACGGCATATCAAGAATCTCATTGGAATCCCAATGCACGCTCGCCTACTGGTGTACGCGGCTTAATGATGCTGACCTTGCCTACCGCTAAGCAGATGGGGATTAAAAACCGACTCGACCCATACCAAAGCATTCAAGGCGGCGCAAAATACTTAAACAGTATGCTTGAGCGTTTGCCTGAGTCGATCCCTGCCAGCCAACGCATGTGGTTTGCCCTCGCCTCTTATAATATAGGCTTAGGTCATGTGGAAGATGCCCGCAAACTGGCACAAGCTCAAGGTTTAAACCCGAGTGCATGGCGCGATGTAAAATCAGTATTACCGCTGCTACAAAAGCGCAAATATTACAAAAAGACACGTTACGGTTATGCCCGTGGCAATGAAGCGGTGCATTATGTCGATAGTATTCGCCGTTATTACGACACGCTTGTGTGGATCGACAATCAAAATAAATTGATTGAGCTTGAGAAAGCGCCATTTCAAACCGCAGAAAATACCGAAGCAGAATCAATACAACCTGCAGACCTTACTCAGCCACAACAGCCCTGAGCTAATAAACAGCCCTGAGCGAATAAACAACCTTGAGCCCGTTAACAACCCTGAGCTAATAAACAGCTTTGAGATCATAAACAGCTTGAGCCTATGATTAGCCGCGAGTAGCTAAACAGCCATTAGCATAGATAATGGCTATGCCTCACAAAGTAACTCACTGCGACTAATACCGTAATGAAAGCCTAGCATTGTTAGGCTTTCATTATCCGCGACTTTCCACGAGGTTACACCAATCAGTAAAATATTCGGTAATTTCATCAAAGATTAATAACACTCACGTAGACTTTCCTCATCTAACTTGATACATAGAAGTTGATAAATAACTAAAAATATCGAATAGAACAAAATAAAGCGCACTCTGACATGAGTGTTAAGACGGATACAGCGTCAAATAAGTGAGGTCAATATGAGAAAAAAAGCGATTAATAATGTTGCGGCACGTCGTCGTAGCCAATTGAAAACCCGCCATCAAAAAGTACTCAGTCGTCAAAAGCAGTTCTTCGTTTTTATTAAGCCAGCTGAAGATGCTTTCTTTAATCCATAACTATTAGCAGAGAAACCTATTTAGCAGCATTCCCCTCTTCTTCTAACGCTTGTTGCTTTGCTAACGCTTTTGCTGCCTTTATCTCTTTTCTGCGGCGTCTAAAAAAGGCACTTAGCTGCTCAGCGCATTCTTGCTCTAACACGCCAGAGCTGACTTCAACTAAATGGTTAAAGGCACTGTGGCGTACAATATCGATTACGGTTCCAGCTGCGCCGGTTTTCAGATCTTTTGCGCCAAACACTAAGCGGTTAACCCGTGAATGCACAATCGCTCCGGCACACATAGCGCAAGGCTCAAGCGTCACATATAAAGTCGTATCGAGCAGGCGGTAGTTTTGCATTATCTTTCCAGCTTGACGTAAACACTGCATTTCAGCGTGGGCACTTGGGTCATGCAAACCTATACTGAAATTAAAACCAGCACTAACCACTTCACCGTCTTTCACCAGCACGGCGCCAACAGGTACTTCGCCCCTTGCTTCAGCCTTTGTCGCCATCTCCATTGCCATTTTCATGAAATGGATATCCTGTTGCTCTTGTGACAATTTACGCCTCTAACTTTTAATCAAATAACCAATAATATTATTAACCAAACTATTGGCACTCAGAGCACTCAGCTTGGATTAATTAGGCTGCTATTATAACAAGCTTTAATCACTAGCGAGTCACCTATTGCTGAAATTGATCATGCCTATACATATTAAATATTCCCTAACCACTTTACTTCATCCACTCGTGTGCCAAAAAAACTCGCCCCAGCCACCGTATGGTGACCATAATCATAAAAGTATTTCTGATAATCATCATCTATGGCGTAGCACACCTGCTCTTGCTGATTGCAAACATAGTCCATTCTATCAAGCAGCATGACACCAGCATGTTTTTCAGCAACCCTAGCTAAGGTACTATTGGCTTTTTGGGTAAAAAGCTTGAATTCGCGATGCGAGAATTGTTCGAAATGCTTTTGGTTAATTTTAGTTATCTCAACACTCGAAATATTGTTTGCTCCCCGCTCTTGGGCTAACAGATGAAAAAGAAAGTCGGCATAAGTTCGTTGACCAAACTCTTCAAACTCATAAATGTTCTTAACCAGTATCGGTCTTTTATTGTCAGCTAATAAACGTGATACCAATGCTTCAATTTTCAGTAAATCCTGTGGCTTATATTGCGACGCAAGCATAATCGCATCGGCTAATTTGTAGTTTGGTGAGCTAAAGAAAGTCTCATCGATTTGTCCTATTTCACTGCCAAAACGGGCTAATTGAAATTGAGCTAATGTTGCTTTGCTGCTTGAGAGGACATTGAATAGGTCTTTGGAATGAGAGTTACCGACTATTAACAAGCGCCCTCTATTATCAGCGGTATCAAACCACTGGGTTCGGTCAAATTGGTTCTGGTCGACACCGTAATTTTGATCGCCACTTAAGCTACGCAAGTGTCGCCAGCTATCAGCGCCAAGCTCCCGATTATCCGGCTGATAAGATTTCACCATCAGCTCCAAATAAGCATCGTTTGATTTATAAAGCTGCTGAGTATCAACCCAAAGCCCACCTGCAATAAATAGCGCCGTGAATAATCCACCACCAGTAAAAATAAATTGCCTACTGTAAGCTTGTCTATTTCTAAAAGGCATTTCCACAAAGCGCCAACTAAGGTAAGACAGCAGCGCAATGCCCGCACACAGCAATAGCATTAGCAACAAAGATGGCTCTGTAAAGCTGCGGTACTTCACAAAGGCAAACACGGGCTGATGCCATAAATACGCGCTATAACTGATTAAGCCTACCCCAACAAACAACTTATAACTAAGCAGCTTATGTACCCAGGTACCCTGCTGGGCAAACAATATAATCAATACGGTTCCAGTTGTGGGCAGCAAGGCATAAACACTGGGAAAAGGGATTGCGGCATCGAAAATAAAGATAGAAATTAAAATCAGCAACAAACCTAGAACGCTGCAAGCATTCTTTCGCTTTAATGACATCCAATTAGGTGTATTTTTACTGAGAAAAAACGCTGCAAACACACCAATGAGTAGCTCCCAGCCTCGGGTCGGTAACAGATAAAAATTGGCAGTCGGAGCATTAAAAGCCGCCCATTGAGCTAAAGATAAACTCAGCAGGAAAATAACCGCTAAGGTGATTAAAATAATTCGTTTCCCCCTGCCCCACAGCAGCATCAATAACAAAGGGAAAAAGATATAGTACTGCTCTTCAACCGCTAAACTCCATGTGTGTAAAAGTGGCTTGAGTTCTGCTGCAGTATCAAAATAATCACTTTCTAGCCAGAATAGAATATTGGATGAAAAGGTCGCAACGGCGACGATACTTTGAAAGAAATCTTGCAGATCCAGTGGCATTAACCATAACCATGCAAAAGGGATACAAGCAACCACCACAAAGAAAAGTACTGGTAAGATCCGTCTGGCACGACGTTCATAAAAATTAAGAATGCTAAATTTGTCTTGTTCAAGCTCACCAAGAATAATACTAGTGATTAAATAGCCGCTTATCACGAAAAAAACATCCACCCCAACAAAGCCACCGCTAAACAAGCTAAAACCAGCATGAAACAAGATCACCGGGATCACCGCTAACGCTCTTAATCCATCTATTTCAGCTCTGTACTGCATAGGTAAACTCCCTGTAAACAATAGAATCCCTTTGATTATTTATAGTTGAATAAACATGCCCCTACTAATTTAGGCCCATAAAAAAACGCGTTCATATGGCTATGAACGCGTTTTTATTATCGATATCATTCAGACCTATGTAGGTCTCAACGTTAATGGGTTAGGCGTGAGCCATTATTCCCACTCAATCGTTGCTGGTGGTTTACCTGAAATGTCGTAAACAACACGTGAAATACCATCAACTTCGTTAATAATACGGTTAGATACACGACCTAGGAAATCATAAGGTAAGTGTGCCCAATGCGCTGTCATAAAGTCGATAGTTTCAACTGCACGTAGTGAAACAACCCAGTCGTACTTACGACCGTCGCCCATTACACCTACAGAACGAACAGGTAAGAATACAGTAAATGCTTGGCTTACTTTATTATAAAGATCAGCTTTGTGTAGCTCTTCGATGAAAATCGCGTCAGCTAGACGTAGCAAGTCACAGTATTCTTTCTTTACTTCGCCAAGAACACGTACGCCAAGACCTGGTCCTGGGAACGGGTGACGATAAAGCATGTCGTATGGAAGACCTAGCTCTAGACCAATCTTACGCACTTCATCTTTAAACAGTTCACGTAATGGCTCAACCAGGCCCATTGCCATATCATCTGGCAAACCGCCAACGTTATGGTGTGACTTAATGCAGTGTGCCTTACCTGTTGCGCTACCAGCAGACTCGATAACGTCTGGGTAGATAGTGCCTTGAGCAAGCCATTTAGCGTTAACGCATTTCTTTGATTCTTCATCGAAGATCTCAACGAATACACGGCCAATGATCTTACGCTTAGCTTCAGGTTCAGCTTCGCCAGCCATTGCATCTAGGAAACGGTTTTCAGCATCAACATGGACGATGTTCAGACCGAAGTGGTCACCAAACATATCCATAACTTGCTGCGCTTCGTTTAGACGTAGTAGACCGTTATCAACAAATACACATGTTAGCTTGTCACCAATTGCGCGGTGTAAAAGCATAGCAACTACTGATGAATCAACACCACCAGATAGACCTAAGATAACTTCGTCATCACCGATCTGCTCTTTTAAGCGCTCTACCGCATCTTCAATAATTGAAGCAGGTTTCCAGTTTGCTGGACAAGCACAGATCTCAAGGGCGAAATGCTCAAGCATACGCTTACCTTGACGAGTGTGAGTCACTTCAGGGTGGAACTGCACGCCGTAGAACTGCTTGTCTTCATTTGCCATAGCTGCAAATGGGCAAGTTTCAGTCTTAGCAACTGCAACGAAACCTTCTGGGATTTCAGATACTTTGTCACCGTGGCTCATCCATACGTCAAGTAGTGGCTTGCCAGTTTCGCTAACTGCATCTTCAATCGCTTTAAATAGCGCTGATTCAGCTTGTAGTTCTACTTGCGCATAACCAAACTCGCCTTCACCCACACCTTGAATAACTTTACCACCAAGCTGCTCAGACATGGTTTGCATGCCGTAACAAATACCTAGTACAGGTACGCCAGCGTTAAACACATATTCAGGTGCACGTGGTGAGTTCTCAGCGGTAACACTTTCAGGGCCACCGGCTAAGATAATGCCGTTTGGAGCGAATTCACGAATTTGCTCTTCAGAAACATCCCAAGCCCAAAGTTCACAATACACACCGATTTCACGAATGCGACGGGCGATCAGTTGAGTGTATTGCGATCCAAAATCTAAAATGAGGATCTTATGCTCATGAATGTTGCTCATGGGGTACCTTATCTCTATATTCAACATTGTTAACTAACCAAACAGCAACACTCTTTGAGTTGTCTATTTGGCTTAATTTAAAGGCGACTCTATATGTCGCCTTTAATATCTAAAACACTAAATTAAGAACGAGTGCTATAGTTCGGTGCTTCTTTGCTAATTGTCACGTCGTGAACATGAGACTCGCCCATTCCCGCTGCAGTGATTTTCACAAATTCAGCTTTCTCATTTAGCTCTTTAATCGTTGCACAACCTGTTAGGCCCATGCATGAACGTAGGCCGCCCATGTGCTGGTGAATGATCTCTTTTAACTTACCTTTGTAAGCTACGCGACCTTCAATACCTTCTGGTACTAGCTTGTCTGCTGCGTTATCGCTTTGGAAATAACGGTCAGACGAACCTTGAGTTTGGGTCATGGCGCCTAGTGAGCCCATACCACGGTATGACTTATAAGCACGGCCGTTATAAAGTTCAGTTTCACCTGGCGCTTCATCAGTACCAGCGAACATAGAACCCGCCATGATGCACGATGCGCCAGCAGCTAATGCTTTAGCAAGGTCACCAGAGAAACGAATACCACCGTCAGCAATAACAGGAATGTCTAAGTGCTTAACCGCTGCAGCCGCATCAGATACAGCTGTAATTTGCGGTACACCAACACCAGTAACAATACGTGTAGTACAGATAGAGCCAGGACCAATACCGACTTTAACTGCGTTAACGCCCGCTTCAACAAGTGCTAACGCACCTTCTGCTGTTGCTACGTTACCGCCAACGATTTGTAAGTCAGGGTATTTAGCGCGAGTATCACGAATGCGCTGTAACACGCCTTCTGAATGTCCATGTGAAGAGTCGATAAGCAAGATATCAACGCCAGCTAATACTAGGGCATCAACACGTTCTTCGTTACCAGGACCAGCGCCAACAGCTGCACCAACACGTAAACGACCTAACTCGTCTTTACATGCATTTGGCTTACGCTCTGCTTTTTGGAAATCTTTAACAGTGATAAGACCTTTAAGCTTGAAGTTGTCATCAACAACTAATACTTTCTCAACGCGGTGAGAATGCATAAGCTTTTGAACTTCATCTAACTTAGTGCCTTCAGGAACGGTTACTAGACGCTCTTTAGGGGTCATCACTTTATCGACAGTACGAGACCAATCAGTGATAAAACGTACGTCTCGACCAGTAATAATACCAACAAGCTCATTTGCATCGTTTACAACAGGGTAACCTGCGAAACCGTTTCTTTCGGTCAATGCCTTAAGATCTGCTAATGTGGTTGATGGTGTCACTGTTACTGGCTGCTGAACGATACCCGCTTCGTAAATCTTTACTTTGCGAACTTCTTCAGCTTGCTGCTCAATCGTCATGTTTTTATGGATAAAACCAAGGCCACCTTCTTGCGCGATAGCAATAGCTAAACGAGCTTCGGTAACGGTATCCATAGCAGCAGACACGATTGGAGTGTTCAACTCAATCTTATTCGTCAGGCGTGTTTTTAAAACAGCTGTATTTGGGAGGACGGTAGAGTGCGCTGGAACCAGCAACACATCATCAAAAGTAAGCGCTTCTTTTTTCAATCTTAACATGCAACATCTCCCCAAGAGAGTAGGAATTAGAGGTGAAATATTGCGGCGAGATTATACCTTGCATATATGGGTTGGTAAATGGAAAATAGACATTAAATCGCATTTGTGTGTAAAAAATTATGAAAACCCCAAAAAATGATGTTTATACCGTCTCTCGCCTTAATGGCGAAGTAAGACAACTTTTAGAGGGTCAGCTTGGCCGAATTTGGCTTAATGCTGAAATTTCAAACTTTGCGGCGCCGGGCTCTGGTCATTGGTATTTAACGCTTAAAGACAATTTCTCACAAATACGCTGCGCTATGTTTAAAGGCCGCAATCAGGCGGTGACCTTTCGCCCTGCCAACGGTCAACAAGTATTAGTTAAAGGTAATATCAGCGTTTATGAACCTCGCGGTGATTACCAATTAATTATTGAATCTATGCTCCCCGCAGGTGACGGTTTACTCGCGCAGCAATATGAAGCGTTAAAGATGAAGCTGGCGGCAGAAGGTTTATTTGCCACTGACACCAAACGCCCGCTTCCCGCTAACATTCAAAAAATTGGCGTAGTGACATCGCCGACTGGCGCTGCTATTCGCGATATTTTGCATGTGCTTGCTCGCCGAGATTCATCGATTGAAGTCATCATCTACCCTACCCCGGTGCAAGGCACTGACGCAGCAAAAAGTATTTGTGATGCCATTCATCTAGCGAACTCACGAGCCGAAGTTGACGTATTGCTGGTGACTCGTGGTGGCGGTTCTCTCGAAGATTTATGGAGCTTTAACGACGAGGGGTTAGCCCACACTATTTATAACAGTGGTATTCCTGTTGTATCTGCCGTTGGTCATGAAGTGGATATGACCATCAGTGATTATGTCGCTGACCTGCGCGCGCCAACGCCATCAGCAGGTGCAGAGCTGTTATCAAAAGATGCTGACAATAAAGCGCAAAAATTGTTGGCTCAGCTTTCTCGTCTCAAACAGGCTTGGCAACATTATCAATTAAAGAAACAAAGCCAAGTGCAAACTGTTGAGCATCGCCTACAAAAGCAAGATCCACAGCGTCGCCTGCAGATGTATGAGCAAACCTTTGATGAAATGCAGCTACGTTTACAACAAGCCATGCAAACTAAGTTACATGCACATACTTTAAAGCAGCAAAATTTAAGTAACCGTCTAGCTAATCAATCACCGCAGCATCGCCTTACTCTTGAAACGCAGCGGTTGAGCTATTTAAGCGCAAAGCTCAATGATGCCATGGATGATAAATTAAAGATGAGTGAGCAGCGCCTTGCTCACCGCGCACAACAATTAGAAACCGTTAGCCCGTTGGCTACCCTAAGCCGTGGTTACAGCATAACTCTTACGGGTGAAGGTAAAGTCGTACAAGAAGCTTCGGATACGAATATTGGCGATACATTAACAACACGCCTGCGTGATGGCAATGTGACTTCTACTGTGATTGAAGTGAGTAAATACTCTTAGCTTAAAACTATATCTTTAGACTAAGGGTAAGTGTGTCAGCTGCTTAGCAAGTATTTGAAAAACAATGTATGATTGGTACAAACATTTAACATATTTTTAGATAAAGATGACCACGGAAGGTATTTGTGTGAATGGAACGATATAGATATTCTGAATTAGATTGGCTGCGAGTTATTTTGATCCTAGCAGTATTCACTCACCACGTGTTAATGCCATTTAATGGCGATGACTGGCATATAATGAATACAGAGTCGAGTAAACTACTTGATGACATTATGGTGTATTTTGAACAGTTACGTTTACCGACACTGTTCTTTATTGCCGGTGCAGGTAGCTTAATCCTTTTACAGAGAACAACCATCAGTGCTTTTATCAAGAGCAAATTCCACCGATTATTTGTCCCATTCATTATTGGTATGGTATTTGTCGTACCGCCCCAAATTTACTATGAAAATATCAGTGATTATCAAAGTCTGTTCGATGCATATAAACACCTAGTATTTTCTTTTGAGGCTAACCACCTGTGGTTTATTGAATTCCTAATCACATTCATGCTTTTAGCCCCGGCCATACATTATGCCTTAAATAGCAAAGTTGGCTCCAAAACCATCAAAGTATTACAGAGAGTTACAAGTAATAAACATGGTCTTTTCTCTCTCGTACTCCCACTATTAATACTTAGGCTTAGCTTGTCATATCTTATGCCATCACAGAGCCACAGTATTGACAACTTAACAGTGTCTTTATTCTATCTATTCTTCTTTCTTGCCGGTATGTGCTTTATAAGAGATTCTCTTATATGGGAAAATCTAGTTCACAATAGAGCGACTAATTTAAAGTGGTTCCTTTTCAGCTCTTTACTCTTGTATTGTTATTACTATAAGCCTGACATCAGCATGTACATCCCTTTAGATATACGCTGGCAATTATGGTGGTTAGTTTGCACACTTGTTTCTTGGTCTGGTTTATTAGTGCTAATTGGATATGCCAGTGCTTTATGCACAAGCACACCAAATTGGCTCCTCACCGCAAACAACTTAATTTACCCTTTTTATATCCTGCACCAAACTGTGATAGTTGTACTTGCCTATTATATTATTCAATGGGAAGCAGGGATCTTCGTTAAAATTTGCAGCCTACTTATCAGTTCCATTTTTGTCTGTTCAACTATTTGTTACTTCTTAATCAAGCCATTCAAAACAACGCGTTATTTATTCGGCTTAAAAACATTATCGAGTGATACTACCTATAGAGGCCTCTCGAGGTCACCAAATATTGAGTAGCTGCTAAGTAACAAAGCGTAGCCCCCCCGTTTAACCTGAAATTTATTCAGTAGTTAATCATCTATACAAGGAAATAATGATGTTTACCAGTTTAGCGTCTTACTCAGGGGGAATTGCAACAATATGGATTGTTGTCGGCGTGTATATCGCAGGGCTGTTTTACCCCGGCTATAGCCACGCTAAACAGTTTTGCAGTGAGTTAGGCGCGAGCGGTAGTCCCACCCAAAAGCTGTCACCAATCATCAATAACTATCCACTCGGCATACTGTTCTGCTTATTTGGCTGGTATCTAGTACAGCTGCCTAATGCTGATATTTTAGTGAGTATCAGCGGTGGATTAATCATCTTACATGGGATTACAACATGGGTTGCAGGCTACTTCCCCATGGATGCAGACCCTTTCACTAACCACCCCACATTTAACTGCAAAGTACATTCTTGGGCAGGGTTTATTATGCTACTTACGTTGCTCATAGCCCCGATATTAATCGTTTTTGTCCCTAGCTCAGCAATCATCCCTTTGTACTTTCGAATCTTTTCCGCTATCTCAGTTATCCTGGCTATCTACTACTTATTAGCAATGGCCAGAGCCGTGAAACAGCAAACTAACCCTGGTATCTATCAGCGTCTATCTTATGGCGTACAGCTAGCATGGTTAAGTCTATTTTCACTCATTGTCGGAGTCTAATCATGGATGACGTACTCACTAGAATTGCAGCGATTCACCAACAACATGCACTAAAATGCTATCTCGCTATTGAATCGCTAAAAGCGCAATTTGATTGGCCTGAAAATGACTGGCAAAAAATTCACAAACTGATCGAGTTAGAGGAGCCTAACTTTGACTTAGCAATCCTTAAACCCGACTCAATGCCCTTTGAACCCATCTCACGCCGACGCCACTGGGTTTTAGCCCATGCTATCTATCCCTATGCCTACTTCACCATGCAAAACTGGTTTAATCAAAGCGATGCTAATGAGATATTTAGTTATTACTTTGAGCAATGTACCGAGCAAAATGAATACCTCAGCCATAACGTCTCTGTACTCATTGCCTTTAAGCAAGCTTGGCAGCTTATTAACACTGAAAGTCAAAAGCTAAGGTTCATTGAACGTTTCTGTGAGTTTGTAACAGCAACTTTCTACGGCAATAACCATCAGTCATATCCTGTCGCAGATAACTACCACAAACCTGTACACATTAACGCCCAAACAGTAATGCAAAACGCACTGCAACAACCTGGATTTTGGGGGCATAACCTGATTGCTCTAGCGTCAATTTTACGAGTAGAAGACCAAATACCTGTTGCGACTTTCCAGCAACTGCTAATAAATCTAGATGAGCAGTGTCACTGGAAATTTGAAGATAACGCAGATAAGCCTGAAATTAACTATCACGCGTCAAATAGTGCAACAGAACAAACATTAGAGTCAGCCTGCTTTAGGCTATTAACCGGCTTTGAATCGAATCTGCATCAAATTACTTTAGCTGAATCCATTTGCTATTTATTCAACCGTGATTGGGTATCAGGCAAGCAGCAATCACAGCTGATAACTGTTATTGAACATTTTACAAAAAGTACAGTTATCTAGCTGTAAGAGGCATCCTTGTCCCCCGAAAACTGTCGTTTTAGAAACAACAGTCAGTCACTTGATTCTAGCGACGTAGAAGATATTAATTTAATACTCATCTTCACTGTCAATCTCACTATTTTCGTCCTCTTCAAGTTCATCAGCACATAAAAGCATCTGCTCTTCAGATACACCGAGTTCAGCGGCATATTTAGATAAAAGGCAAGCGGTAAGCTGATCGTCGTTCTCAGCACCATTATCAAGTTTCAAGCATACAGCCATCACATCACCAAAGGCTGCTTCAGCTTTTATCTCTGATGTGTTTAAGCAACTCGACATCTCTTTAAAGGTTCCGTCAGCCTTCATGCTATTAACTGAAAACTCAACAGTCATATCAATTTGTTGCTGCGTGAGGGGCTCTGCTGATAACGTTAAAGAGGTGGAAATAAGTAAAGCTGGGAGGAAAATAGCTGTTTTCATATATTAATCCGTTAATCTATGTTCAGTAGTGCCGAATGCTAGCATCATTCATGATAACAATACCAATTAGTATAAAGATTTGGTCACTCAGCGAGAGTTTAGCGGCACTGAGACAAGGCAACGAGTGAAGAGCATAGTTTTTCTACGTTTAAGCTTGTTAACGCAGTATCAGAGTCGCTAAAACTCGCCATTCTGGAGCGTTTTTGGCTGCCTACTTCTGCGTTGAATAACTTCACAAGGGAGCAACCATTCTTTCAGTTACCCGCCTTGAATTAGTTTGCCAAAAATGCTCTGAGTAGATCAACTTCTTATACTAATTGGTATAAAGCCAACATCATCAAACGCTAACCTACGGCGCACTTGAACTAGCGAACAACGCCCTCAAAGCCGAGACAACAAAAAAGGAACCCTAAGGTTCCTTTTAAATATCATTTGGCTAGTTCAAGCAAGCTCAAACTAAAACACAAATTAATCTTTGTTCTTATCGCGAATATGACCAACCATACGCTTACGGCGACGCTCTTGGCTCACAGTAAGTTTCTTGCTGTTCATGCCTTCAAACGGGTTACCGCCCTCTTGGAAGCGCAACTGGATTGGCGTACCAATCACTTTCAGTGAACGACGGAAGTAGTTCATCATATAACGCTTGTAAGAGTCTGGAAGCTTCTTAACCTGGTTACCGTGTACAACCACGATTGGTGGGTTGTAACCACCGGCGTGAGCGTACTTAAGCTTAACACGGCGACCGTTAACCAATGGTGGCTGGTGATCGTCTTGTGACATCTGCATGATACGCGTCAGCATAGAAGTACTTACGCGGCGCGTGGCACTGTCATACGCTTCTTCGATAGACTCAAACAAGTGACCCACACCCGTACCGTGAAGTGCTGAAATAAAGTGGATACGGGCGAAATCGATAAAGCCTAAACGACGGTCAAGCTCGCTCTTAACGCGATCTTTAACGTTTTGATCAATACCATCCCACTTGTTTACTGCAATCACTAATGCGCGGCCAGCGTTAAGCACAAAGCCTAATAGGCCTAAGTCTTGCTCAGCAATACCTTCACGAGCATCGATAACCAATAACACTACGTTACTGTCTTCAACTGCTTTTAGGGTTTTGATCACTGAGAACTTCTCAACGGTTTCATGTACCTTACTACGACGACGCACACCAGCGGTGTCAATCAATACGTATTCACGGCCTTGACGCTCCATTGGAATGTAAATACTGTCACGAGTAGTACCTGGCTCGTCATAAACAACAACGCGTTCTTCACCTAAAATACGGTTAGTTAGCGTTGATTTACCTACGTTTGGCTTACCGATAATAGCAAGCTTAATTGGCAAGTCTTGTAGACGTTTTTGCTCAGCTTCTGCTTGTTCTTCGGTGTATTCACGCTCTTCTTCGTCATCATCACCGTCTTCTTCTTTAGTAATGCCCATTGCTTCTGCATATGGCGCTAAAGAATATTCGATCATGTTGGTGACACCACGGCCTTGGGCAGCAGCCATTTGGTAAACTTCACCCAGACCTAATGACCAGAACTCAGCACAGGCAGAGTCTGCATCGATACCGTCAACTTTGTTAGCCACAACGAAAGTTGTCTTTTCACGGCTACGTAAATGTTGAGCAATCGCAAGATCGGCAGCGGTTAAACCGGCGCGAGCGTCGGTCAAAAATAGCACTACGTCTGCTTCTTCAATCGCAGCTAGAGATTGCTCGGCCATGCGAGTTTCAATCCCTTCTTCCGTGCCATCAATACCGCCGGTATCAACCACGATGAACTCATAACCTGCAAGATGTGCTCGGCCGTATTTACGATCCCGAGTTAGCCCAGGAAAGTCAGCGACAAGCGCATCTCTGGTACGGGTAAGTCGGTTAAAAAGGGTCGACTTACCAACGTTTGGTCGCCCAACTAGGGCCACAACAGGAATCATTTAATTGCCTCTATTACTCATTTTCTAATAACTAAAAAGCCCCCGGATACACATCCAGGGGCCTTATCATCGCTTATCGACTTGGCTTACGGAAGTGTTACTCGAACCACTTTTCCACCACGCGTCTGCACATATAGGTTGTCGTTAACAACTAATGGCTGACTGTATAAACCAGAACTATCCACTTCTACGCGTCCAACGATTTGACCGTCTGACTTATTTAAGAAGTGAAGATAGCCTTCAAAATCACCCACTACCACGTAGTCTTTAAAAGACACTGGAGCGGTTAAATCACGGTTAGCTAATTCTGCATTATTCCATAACTCTAGACCATTTCGTCTATCAACAGAATAAACACGGCTATGATCATCAACTACAAACAGGCTTGCACCTGAATAAGCTAACTCATGGAAGCTTGAGTAACTACGTGACCAAACAACACGGCCAGTTCGCATTTCCATTGAGACCAAGTTACCGTTATAGCTAACAGCGTATAGGTTTTCACCCACTAATAGCGGCTTCATATCTACATCAGCCATACGCGAGAACTCATTGCCTCCCGTTGGGGTGTAGATCGCTTGTTCCCAAGCAGCCTGACCATTATTTTTAATCACTACTGCTATTTTACCATCAGCAGTACCAACAAAGAATCCACCTGCTTCGTACGAAGCTGCACCTGTACCACGTAGCGTTAAGGTTGGCAGTTGATTTTCATAAACCCACTGCTGAGTACCATCGTCTACGTCAAATGCTTCAAGTGTGCCGGCACCGGTATTGACCACAACAACATCTTCACCCACTGTTGGTGCAGATAATAGCTCGCCGCCAGCAATCACATGCCAAACCGCTTCGCCAGTTGCTTCGTCAAATGCCGCTAACAGGCCACTTTCACCACCCACAAAAATCTTGTTACGCGCTGCAGTTACTCCACCGGATAAACGTGCACCTTTGTTTTTAGCTAGCGCATTTTCTCTAAACGCTGAACTAAAGTCATTTTGCCAAACGCGCTCGCCAGTTACTTCATCGAATGCTTCTACTTTACCGTAACGGTCAGCAACAAACAGTTTGTCGTAACGTGCTGCAGGACGTAGACGTGAATAGTAATCACCTACGCCATCACCAACATTTGCGCTCCAGCTTACTTCTGGAAACACACTTGCTTCAATTTCGCTAAGCGGTGTTACCGGCTCTTCTTCTACATCACTAGATGAGCACGCCGATAGCATACCTAAGCTCATGCCGCATGCGAGCAGCGTTTTGCACCAAGACTTCATGGGCAGATTCCTTATGCCTTATTCAGATTATCAAGCTTCATTTGCAATGTTGGACTTGTCATAGTGCCACCATTTTCTACCGCAGTTTGATAGGCAATCTTTGCCTTCTCTGTTTCACCTTGGCGAACTAAGAAATCACCTTTTAGTTCATCACGCTGCGCAGCTGATGCAACATCTGTCACTTGATCTAATGTTGCAATTGCTGTGGCGTATTGACCTTGCTCAGCTTGTACTCGTGCAAGGCGCATAGTTGCGATAAGGACAATGCTGCTGTCAACATTGGTCGCAATAATTGTCTTCAACGTCGCTTCTGCTTTAGCCAGATCGCCAGTTTCAACTGCTGATTTCGCTACTAATAGCTCAAGCAATGATTGATAACCTTTTTGACCGTGCTCTTTAGCAAAGCTTTCAGCTGCGCTTAGCATTGCCGCATCAGCAGTGTTTTGGCTGCTTAATGCTTGGAATGACTCAGACGCGGCTTCAGCTTGAGCCACTTGGTGGTCAGAATAATAGTTCCAACCAAATAATCCACCTAAACCGACAACAGCACCAATAACTACTGATGTGCCGTAATCTTTCCAGAACTGTTTGATAGCATCTACTTGTTGCTCTTCTGTGCTATAGATTTCCACTTAAGTCTTCCCCTTTTAAATCAGTTCTGCAATATAAGCCGCCAATGCATCACGGGCAACCAATTCTTGTGCTTTATCTTCGCGAAGATGTTTCACTGCAACTTGGTTATTAGCGACTTCATCTTCACCAATAACTAGCGCCACTGAAGCACCACTCTTATCAGCTCGCTTCATTTGCTTTTTAAAGTTACCACCACCGCAATGACTCATCACTTTAGCATTTGGCAAGCTTCCTCTTAATTCTTGAGCGATCTTAATCGCTTCAACTCGGCAGTTATCGCCCATTGCTGTTACGTATACATCAACCTCAGGGCCGATGTCTTTATCAAGCTCAAGGGTTTGCAGTAGTAATACAATGCGCTCTAGGCCCATTGCAAAACCAACAGCAGGTGTCGGCTTACCACCAAGTTGACCAACAAGACCGTCATAGCGACCACCGGCTAATACAGTACCTTGCGAGCCTAGGCTTGATGTGACCCACTCAAAAACCGTGCGATTATAATAATCTAAACCGCGCACTAGGCGAGGATTGATTGTGTATTGGATGCCGACAGCCTCTAAGAGTTCACATAAATGTGAAAAATGTGAACGTGTATCTTCACCGAAGTAATCCATTAATACTGGCGCATCCGCTAAGAGTGCCTGTACGTCAGCGTTTTTAGAATCTAAAACACGCAGTGGATTAGAGTACATACGACGTTGGCTATCTTCATCTAAGACGTCTTTGTGCTGCTCTAAGAAAGCAATCAGTGCGTCACGGTATGCCGCGCGCTCTTCTGTATCACCTAAAGTATTTAACTCAAGTGTTACGTGTTCTGTAATACCTAATTTTTCCCATAGCTTGGCAGATAGCATCAATACTTCTGCGTCGATATCAGCAGTTGGGATCCCATATACTTCAACACCAAACTGGTGGAATTGACGGTAACGGCCTTTTTGTGGACGTTCATGACGGAACATAGGTCCCATGTACCACAAGCGTTGCTCTTGGTTATATAGCAAACCGTGCTCGTTACCCGCACGAACGGTAGAGGCAGTGCCTTCAGGACGTAGGGTTAAGCTATCACCGTTTCTGTCTTCAAAGGTATACATCTCTTTTTCAACGATATCAGTTACTTCACCGATAGAGCGCTTAAAGAGATCTGTACTTTCAACGATAGGAGTACGAATTTCGCTGTAACCGTATGAACCTACTGTTTCACGTAATACGGTTTCAAGTTTTTGCCATAAAGGACTTTGGGTCGGCAGAATGTCGTTCATTCCGCGAATCGCTTGGATCTGTTTTGCCACTATTCGACTCGTCAAATTTGCTATATAAAAATTAAAAAACGCCTCGCATTATAGGCGTTTCGGGACTAAACGTACAACTGCTGGATTCAGCCATAAAAAATCACAAGCCTGCAGAGCAGGCTTGTGATGCAATTGTACTTACTTATTTAAATCTTGAGCCGGAATACGACCTGCCACAATGGCGGCTTTGGCGCGAATTTTAGCTTCTAGCGAGTCAACGATATTGTTATTGTCAAAGCGCTCTTTTTGGCGCACACCGTCATCGTAGTAACCACTCATACGATTACCGCCAGTGAGGCCAATATCTGAAACTAATGCTTCACCAGGACCGTTAACCACACAACCAATGATTGATACATCCATTGGTGTGACGATATCTTCAAGGCGCTGCTCAAGCTCGTTAACGGTTGAGATCACATCAAACTCTTGGCGTGAACATGATGGACACGCAATAAAGTTAATCCCACGTGAGCGAATACGTAACGACTTTAAGATATCAAAACCGACTTTAATCTCTTCAACTGGGTCGGCCGCAAGCGAAATACGCAATGTGTCGCCGATACCGTCAGCAAGCAGCATACCTAGCCCCACGGCTGATTTCACTGAACCTGCACGTGCGCCGCCAGCCTCGGTAATACCTAAGTGCAGCGGTTGTATGATTTGCTTCGCTAACAATCGGTATGACTCAACCGCTAAGAATACATCTGACGCTTTAACACTGACTTTAAACTGGTCGAAGTTCAAACGGTCAAGAATGTCCACGTGACGCATGGCTGACTCAAGCAAGGCTTCAGGTGTTGGCTCTTTATATTTATCCATTAGATCTTTTTCTAATGAACCGCCGTTAACCCCGATACGAATAGGAATATTCTTATCGCGGGCACACTCCACCACACTACGAATACGCTCTTCGTTACCGATGTTACCTGGGTTAATACGTAAGCAATCCACACCGTACTCAGCCACTTTAAGGGCGATACGGTAATCAAAATGGATATCAGCGACCAAAGGCACATTGGTTTGCTGTTTAATTAATTTAAACGCTTCAGCTGCGTCCATTGTTGGTACTGAAACACGCACAATGTCAGCACCGACATTTTCTAACGCTCTAATTTGAGCTACGGTCGCTTCGACATCGGTAGTGCGTGTATTGGTCATTGACTGCACCGCAATTGGCGCACCATCACCAATAGGGACATTACCGACATAGATACGGCTCGATTTACGTCTGATAATAGGAGATTCGTTATACATCGTCTTTGTGCTCTGTGATCTGATATTACCCAGCGAATGGCAAGCTTAGCTTGGCAACTTTTCCGCTAGGATACTTCTGTGCATCCAACTTAATTGCTGCGCCATTTAGTTGAATATTGACTACCTGAGGGGCGCCTAGGGTCACAGCAAAAGGCTCTGCCCCCACTAGGTTAAGTTGATTGCCCGACTTTTTTAGATCGCTTACCAGCACATTGCCGTCAGCGTCGGTCACTTTAATCCAGCAGTCACCTGTTAAGTTTAGCGTTAAAGTCGAGGCGTCGCTGTCGTTTGTATCAACAGCCGTGATGGCAGTGCTACTGTCGGCAGCCGCTGGAGTCGACTCTGACACGATAACAACTGGAGTTGCATCGACTTTAGGCGCTTCTGATACTGTTTCAGTAACCACCTCTTGTGCAGCCGGTACTGAACCGTCTAATTCATTTATTGCAGTCGACACATCAGCTTGCTCAGCTTCGCTACCTTGCAACACTTCAATTGGGCTAGGTAGACCGCTTTCAACCGAGGCTGCAACCTCCTCAACCGTAGGCTGAGAATAATCAACTGTTGTTTCCATTGATGACTTTTGGAACCACCACAATACCATTAGAGCCAGTAACACAAACACTATGATATAGGTCAGGGCCATTAAACGACCATCGCGGGCTTGGCGAGTCGTCTTACGTGAAAAGCTTTGCATTGACGGCTTTTCGTCATCTTCAAGCTGCTTGTCTAAGCATTCTTGTACGCTAAATGGGTCTGCTTGCACCGCACGAGCATAGTTTTTGACATAACCACGCACATAAGTCGCTGCGCCAACCCCTTTTAGGTTATCAGCCTCAATCTCTTCAATGATTGCTGGGCGCAAGTGCAACTGTGATGCAATCGCCTCTACCGACAAGCCCTTATTTTCACGGGCTGCTTTTAGCAAAACGCCCAGTGTGAGCGTTGGCTCATCCACTAGGCTTTCATTTTCTAAGCTGGGCTCTTGATTTTGTTCATTTTTCATTAATGCATGCTAGCCCGATATTCTTTGGCTTGAACTGACTGTGGAAACTTTGCCAGTAGTAAGATACCAAATCGTCTTACGGCTTCGTCGTCGCTCAAACCTTGTTCAATTTTAATCCCAAGTGCCAGACTGGTCGCTGACTCGGCTGCAACTCTGTGGTAGCGAGATAACTGACTTTTCGCATCAATATATCTGCCTTCTTCATAATCGATTTCAGTTAATTCGATTAATGAGGTGCGTCTTCTAGGATCGTACTTTAATGCCATCGCAAAATATTGCTGTGCTTGACTAATCTGACTTGCTTTTCGGCTACAAATTCCCAAATTTTCATAGGTCGAAGCCGAACGAGTGTATAAGGGTTGATCGACTGCCGCTAAAAACATCTTTTCAGACTCAGTGTATTTTTCTTGCTGACACAAGAATGCACCGAAATTATTGTAGGCGTCACCCGTTACGTTACTTGAATTGATTGCTTGTCTGTAGGCTTGCTCAGTCTTTTCGAGCTCGCCTACTGACTGATAGTAATACGCAAAGGCAATATGCACCTCTTCGAGATCAGGTGCAAATGCCAAAGCTCGATCTAGATTTGCTTTGGCTTGCTCGCTATTGCCTTTTTGTAAATAAGTTAAGCCAAGTTGCACCCGCTGACGCGCTGCAGCTTCTTTATTAATTTTTCGCTCAGAAACCGGTGTATTAGTACCTGTATAAGTATCTTGAGTAACACAGCCTGTTGTCACCATTGATGACAATATCAATACTATGGGTACAATCACCTTACTCTGTTTCATTGCTTAGCCTATCTACCATTAGATACAAAGAGTTAGTTCATTGTGACTGAAATTTGACTCTGTTGCATTTGTTTTTTTGCTAAACGTTTTGTTCTATCGCGAATATCACCCGCTAATTGACCACATGCCGCATCAATATCATCACCACGAGTCTTACGCACAATAACGGTTAGACCGTATTCCATCAACACTTTCGAGAATCTATCGATACGCGAGTTAGATGAACGTCCATAAGGCGAACCTGGGTATGGGTTAAACGGAATTAAGTTAACCTTACAAGGCGTATCTTTCATCAATTTAGCTAATTCGTGCGCTTGATCTGTGCTGTCATTGATATGGTCAAGCATCACATACTCAACGGTAACACGGCCGCGGTTAGCATTTGATTTAGCAATATAACGACGAATACCCGCTAAGAACTCTTCTAATGGGTACTTCTTGTTAACTGGTACTAATACGTCACGTAGCTCATCATTTGGCGCGTGAATGCTCACAGCCAATGCAACGTCTAATGCATCGCCTAGCTTATCAAGCGCTGGAACGACACCAGATGTAGATAACGTTACTCGGCGCTTAGATAGACTAAAACCGAAGTCATCAAGCATGATGTCCATTGCAGGGATGACGTTCTTAAGGTTAAGCAGTGGTTCACCCATGCCCATCATAACAACGTTAGTAATTGGACGCTCGCCGGTGTCTTTAACAAAACCGATAAAGTCAGCAACGCGCCAAATTTGGCCAACAATTTCAGCAACAGTAAGGTTACGGTTGAAGCCTTGTTGGGCTGTTGAGCAGAATGTGCACTCTAGTGCACAACCCACTTGAGAAGACACACATAAGGTTGCGCGGTCATCTTCAGGGATATAAACGGTTTCAACTTCTTGACCGTCACCCACATTAATCGCGAACTTAATCGTACCGTCTGCTGACTTTTGATAGCTTGAAATGGCAGGTGCAACGATTTCACATTTAGCAGCCAATTTAGCGCGCAATGCTTTGTTAATGTTCGTCATTTCTTCGAAGTCACTAACGCCAAAATGATAAATCCATTTCATCAATTGATCAGCACGGAATGGCTTTTCACCCATTTCGGTAAATAGCGCTCTTAATGCTTTACGATCAAGATCCAATAAATTGATCTTCTTTTCACTCATTTTGTCTAACCTCAAAAAAACCTAAAACCTGCTCGCGGGCGGCGAATTATACAGATCTTAACAAATATTAGCCAGCAGGCTATCACCAAAGATCTAAACCTGTGCTAGAATCCGCGCAGACTAATTTTGGTCTGCCATGTGGAGGTGTAATTTCACCTTTATGATAACTCTTATCATTATAATATTTGTCGCGATTACTGTCTCTTTTCTTTGTAGTGTATTTGAAGCAGTATTGCTTTCAGTTACGCCAAGTTACATTGCCTCGTTGTCGAGCACAAACCCAGCTGCAGCTAACCGACTACGTAAGCAAAAAGAGAACGTGGAATCTCCTCTCGTTTCGATCCTAACGCTAAACACTATCGCGCACACCGTTGGTGCTGCTGTTGCTGGTGCACAAGCGGCCAAGGTATTCGGCGATGAGATGCTAGGCGTATTTTCTGGTGTTCTTACCTTCTTAATTCTCTTCTTCTCAGAGATCATTCCTAAAACCTTAGGTGCAAACTACTGGCGCTCACTCGCTCCTGCAGTTTCTATCGCGTTGGTTTGGATGGAGCGTAGTACTTTACCTCTCATTTGGATGTCTAAGCAGGTTACTCAGTTAATGGGTAAAGGCGATGAGGGTCAGTATATTCGTCAAGAGATGAGCGCTATGGCTGAGATTGGTCGTGCATCAGGTGAGCTTGATGAGCAAGAGTCAAAAATTTTGACTCAAATGCTATCAGTTAAAGAGATGCCTGTAACCGCTATCATGACACCAAGAACCGTAATGTTCCGCTTGCCAACTGATTTGACGCAAGATCAATTCACCCGTCAATTTATGGCCAAGCCATTTACTCGAATTCCAGTCTATGACGAAGAGCCGGATAACATTATTGGCTACGTTAATAGAAACGATATTCTGCTTGCAGAGCGCAATACACCTAAAGAGTCTATTGCCGTGCTTAAAAAGAATTTATTGGTGATCCCTGAGACCGCAAAAATCTTACCTCTATTTGAGCTAATGATTAAGCGTAATACTAAGATCGCAATGGTCGTTGATGAATATGGTTCTAACGAAGGTATTGTTACCCTAGAAGATATCGTGGAATCGCTTTTAGGTCTTGAAATTGTCGACTCAAATGACCCAGTAACTGATATGCAACAGTTTGCACGCAAGTTATGGAGCCGCCGTATGAAGCACAAAGGTATTGTGTTATCAGACGATGGTGATTTCGAAAAAGAAAAAAGCGAATAATTCTTGGTAGTTGTATAAAAAGGGAGCTTAGCTCCCTTTTTTGATCGCTCTCGCTGACCAAGTAGCTCAACCCTACTTAGTTTAAATTCCATTTGTTATTTATTGACCTCGCCGTGTTATACTCCTCGTTTGGTCCAGAGGAATAAGATGACAACCACCCTATCTAAATCAGCACCTACAGAGGTGCAGTACAAGTTAAAACTTGCTCATATCAATGACACACACTCTCATTTCGATGCTAACCGTATTCAATTTACAATTAGTCATCCGCAAAAAGAACTGACACTTTATAGCCATACAGGTGGTTATGCTCGTATCGCCTATCAGCTTGAACAAGCAAGGCAAAAAGCTAAAGCTGCGCAACAAGCATTCCTATTTTTGCACGGCGGTGACAGTTTCCAAGGCACGCTTTACTTCAATGAGTTTAAAGGCAAAGCCAACTCAGACTTGCTCAATATGCTTAAGCCCGATGCAATGGTGCTAGGAAATCATGAAATAGATGCTGGCAACGAGCCCGTGCTTGATTTTCTGAATGATATTCAGTTTCCCCTAATGGCCGGCAACATGGATCTTAGCCATGAATGCCCAGAAAAAAGTGCCCGCCTGGCTAATCATCGAAATTTACTCGATTTTGCTGCAGACACCCAAACGGCCAAAGTGCTGCTCAAACCCCTCGCAGATAAGCAAATAGCAATATTTGGCATAACACTGGATCAAATGAGCGAAATTGCTGGGCCTGATGAAGACACGCATTTTGTTAATGCGATTGCGACAACAAAGCGCACTGTCGCTCTGTTAAAGGATGCAGGGATTGAGCACATCATCGTTTTAAGTCATTTAGGCGTCGATCAAGATAGAGTGCTAGCAACTGAAGTTGATGGCATTAGCCTTATTGTTGGTGGGCACTCACATACACTGCAAGGTGATTTTAGCGAGCTAGGCTTATCTAATATGCCCTATGGCGAACGCATTAATCACACCGCAATTTTACATGCGGGAAAATATGCTGAAACCTTAGGTATGGCCGATATTACCTTTGATGCTGCAGGTAAAGTCACTCAGTTATCTGGCGGTAATTTTTTTATGCTGGATCAGCAGTTCATCCTACAAGCGTCAGACGATGTCAGCCCACAAGACTATGCTAAGGTGCGTGAGCAACTGCAAACACACCCACTGATTTTATGGGACGAAGAAGATAGCCAAGTTCAAGCTAGGATTTCACACAAATATCGCCCAAGCTTAGATGCACTTAACCATAAGATATTAGCTTTTGTGCCAAAGAACCTAGTCCACACTCGCTTACCGAGTAAAGCCTTACCCCACGGCAGTGAAATAGCACCTTGGGTCAGCCGCAGTATGTATCAAGAAACCCGTGAGCTGGGTATTAATGTCGACTTTGCTCTGCATAATGCAGGCGGTGTACGTCAATCTCTTGATAAAGGTGATGTCAGTTTAGCGGAAGTATTAGGCCGGATCTTACCTTTTGATATTCCGCTGGTTGCTTATGAAATCCAAGGTATATATCTGTTTCAAATGCTTGAGTCTGCTATCAATGCAGCCACCAATAACAGTGTCATTGGCACAGGTGCAGGCAGTTTCCCATACACTTATGGTTTAAAATATTTCTATGATGGAAAGCAGCCATTAGGTGAACGTATTATTAAGCTTGAAGTTCTGACACAGATTGATGGCACAGATTGCTGGCTAGCAGTCAATCCTGAGATGTTTTATAAAGGTGTGTCCTCTTCGTACACAGCGGCGGGTAAAGAAGGTTATTACCCCATTTTACAAGCTAAGTGGCATAAGGATATTGATGGGATCAGTCTGCCGCTAGCATTTACCCGCTTTATCAGTAAAGTGCACACCTTAGATGAAATGATTGAGCCGCAGGTTCATTATACTAGCCATCACCCACAGCTGTAGTGTTATGGCTTACTTAGTTGGCTAGAATGGTATGACAATGTTTCAACATCAGCTAAACACGATTTCATCATTTGGATTATTACAAAGCTGATCAGCCAAGTGCTATTAGCTTTGTGATAACGTCTTTTCCATGTAATAGCCCATAATAATGACTGCGCGCTTTTCTTGGTAACTACGGTGCCTTAGCTTAAAACCTTGTGATTCAAACAGAGGTTTTGATAATTTAGAGGCATCGACCAGCAAACTCGGGTAGCCCTGCGCTAGCGCCCATTCTTCAATAGCTAAATATAAACGTTTTGCTATCCCTTGCCCTTGGTAGTCTGGATGGACATATAAGCTATCGATATAGCCTTTGCTCGCAAACCCTGTTTCAATATTAATAAAGCCACAACATACAGGCTTACCAGCATATTCAATACGCTCATCGATCATCAACCAGGTCTTTGACTGCGATAAACGCTTATGCCAATGATAGGAAGATCTAGGCGCAAAAGACCATGCAGATGTTTCTTCAACACTATATTGGTCATCGGCGATATTTCTGATAGCAAGGTGGCTCAAAACAGCGATATCCGCCGCGTAGTCTTTTTGATACGGGATCAGTTTATACATTACGCATACTCTTTCAGCCCAATTAAAAATTGTATTAGACTAATACAAAATAAAATGGCGCAGACTGAGTCTGCGCCATTGAAATTTAGCAAATAATAACTCTCACGCCATAAGCGCTAACAGTTAACATTATTTCTTATCGATACGACCAACAAAAAGTAACTTATCAAAAGTGCGATTTAGCGTTTTGCTGTTAAAATCGCTCATCCACATTTGCTCTTGAACGACAACTGTGTCGCCTTTTTTCACTTCAATTTGTGGACCAGCAGCCCAAAAAGTTTTGTCGGCTTCTTCAATTTGAACGTAAGTGTAACCACCACCATTCATGGTATCTACAACAGTACCCTCATGCATAACACCTTGTGCCCATGCGCTTGAGATACCTAGTGCTAGCGTTGCAGCCGCTGCCAATTTAACTAATTTAGCTATCATCGGACATTTCCTTTAAAAGTTTTTAATTCATCAATATTAAAGCACGCTATAGATTATAAATCTCTAATTCGTAGCAACTATTAGATCCAACTCTCAGAACCGAATATTTATCTACCTATCACGGAACTTTGTAAATTACAGCTAATTTATGCCACAAATAATCATAACTTGTTATCAACGTTTTGCTTGCACTAATATGGGCTGTAGCATGCCTTCTAATCCATTGAGCTTAACTTCGTACATTAGTGCCAATTGCTGCCCCAACTTCCCTTCAGGGAAGCCCTTAGAGTGAAACCACACCAAGTATGGCTCTGGCAGTTCCAGTAAGTAGCGTCCAGCATACTTACCAAATGGCATTTTTTGAGTAACCGCCTCAATTAAGAGTTTTTCATCCATTCCCACATACCTCTATGCTCGTCATTGCACAGACCGAAGCAATAGCTAAACCATTAGGCTGTTATTTTAAGCTTGAAACTTATGAATTAATACTACTAGTAATCAGTATTATTGCATCACACACTGCAGAGCTTGTATCGGCATGAAAGGTAAAGCAGCCTAATAATACTGCATTTCATATATACCGTTTATGTATTAAGAAAATAACCAATATAGCATTAAGTAATACTTGTGCTATTTCAACCTAAAAAAGTGACGTTCCTTTGGTTAAGTTTAGTCCCAAAGAGTACAAATCACTTACTCTAAAAAAGACTAAGCACCTAATATAACAGTAGTTGTTAATGCAATCAGATTTTCAGCTAGGCCATTGTCAAAAAAGCGCCAAAAACACCTTACCCGCCAAATTAATGACTAAAGGCAAATTACCCTAATAGTGTCAAAAATCATACAGTTGACCAAGTAAACATATCAACCTAGATTAAATTTATCAGTAACAGAAAATCGCATTAAATATTTGGGATCATTAACTGCAGCTAAGCCGTACGCAAACTGTTACTTACCTTACTCTCGACTATAAAAATAACAATCAACCGCGTACAAAAGGACAAGATATGATCATACTCATTGGTGGAGAAAAAGGCGGAAGCGGTAAAAGCTGTTTAGCGCAAAACATCTCTGTATTTTTAACTACAGAATGCCAAGCTTCTGTCATTATGGTTGATTGCGACCCTCAACGAACGACTTCTGATTGGATTCAAGCCCGTAATAATACAGATTTATCAGGTATTAACTGCGTGCAACTCTATGGAAAAATACGCAATGACTTGCTAAGTCTAGAGCAGCACTATGACTTTGTTATTGTCGACTGTGGTGGTCAAGATAACTTGGCTTTACGTGCAACCATGTCGGTAGCATCCTATGTGCTTATGCCATTGAGACCCAAACGTAGAGATTTAAAAACCGTCAGCCATATGGATGATATCGTAGCGACTTGTATGATGATAAATCCCAAAATGCATGCAAGTTTTGTTATCACCCAATGCCCTAGCCTGCCAAACCAAGCTAACCGTATACTTGAAGCAAAAGAAGTGTGTCGAACCTACGACATTAATGTGCTTGATGCCGTGACTTATAGTCGTAATATTTATGATGACAGTGAAGAGTCCGGTTTATCCGTATTTGAAATTGACGCTAGTGGTAAAGCCGCGACAGAGATCCGAACTATCGCCTGCGAAATGCTGCAAATAGAAAATGCGATGGAGCTACGTAACCGACTAGCAGATAAAAATAATAACAGAAGACGAGGTGATTATGGGTCTGGCCGATCTCAAGAAAAACTCTACGCAGTCTAAGACCGCATATCAGTCACCCATAAAATTAAGCCATCAAAGCGCAGAAGAAAAACACTGGCAGGTTGACGAATTAGTCGAAGATTTTATTAACGATGCCAATCGTTATGCCTTCGGACAAAATCTGAAAACAAGCAGCCTAAATAAAGAGGCTCATGAGCATATTGCAGCCTCCACTTTAAAAGAGGCGCTAGGCGATAGCGTCATTTGCAACCTAAAGCAACATCAAGATACAGCCGTTGTCAGAGTAAAAAAAGGCTGCGTGCCGGTGCGAAAAGCGACATTCACATTAACTGAGTCAGCCATTGCTCATTTGGCTACGCTGGCAGAGGATTGCGATATTGCTAAATCAAAATTACTGCGATTTTTGATTGAACATTATTTTAATTTAACCCCAGAGCAAAAAAAACAAGCCCAAAATAGCATCATCGTAGAATAACCATTTCCCTTCCATTTGCTGGCAGTAGCAGGGCAACTCCCACCCTAATGTATTGCTCTGCTGGCATTTTTCTTACTATACCAATTGTATTAATCAAACTTCCTCCAAAAGAAACATAAAGGTTGATTTTTGTCCTTTGCATCCGCATATCAGAATTATCTAAATTTAAATAAATAGCGAAAGGAGAACTATGCTAGCAATTATACTTACACTTGCCGTGAGTATTGCAGCTATTAGCTGGATAGCGAGCACATCATGGCGAACTAAACGTAGACGGTTAGCTATTACCCAGCATCCTTTTCCCCGAGAATGGCGTGACATCCTAAAACGACGTATTCCTTTTTTTAGAGCGTTACCAACCGATCTGCAACTACAACTCAAAAAACATATTCAAATCTTTATCGCTGAAAAGCATTTCATCGGTTGTGATGGGCTCAAGATCGACGACGATATACGCGTTACCGTTGCAGCTCAAGCTTGCTTGTTGTTGCTTAATCGCAACACAAACTTTTACCCCAATTTAAAAGAAATTCTTATCTACCCATCAGTGTTTATTGTTGAAGGGCAACAGCAGCATAGCGGTGGGGTTATTTATGAACAGCGCCGAGTCCTATCTGGTGAGTCATGGCAACATGGTCGGGTGATATTATCTTGGCAGACAACAAAACATGACGCAGCTGTTCCCGATGATGGACATAATGTTGTTATCCACGAGTTTGCCCACCAATTAGATCAAGAAGATGGCAATGCTAATGGTGCACCAATACTAAAAAACACCGCTGACTACCAATCATGGTCAAAAGTGTTAATGGAGGAATATCAGTCGTTAGTCAGTGCAGCACAACATGGAGGCTATTCACTATTTAGCTACTATGGTGCAACTAATCCAGCTGAGTTTTTTGCGGTGATCAGTGAAGTGTTTTTTGAGCAGCCCCATGAGTTTATTCGCCAACACACTGCGCTTTATAATGAACTCAGCTCTTTCTATCAGCTTGATCCGGTAAACTGGCATTAATAACAATAAAAGCCAACTCCATATTGGCACAAGGATAACCATGTTTAAAAATAAGATGTTATGCAGCACTCTACTGCTATTGAGTGCACTCTCAACGCCACTTATGGCTACAGAAACGACTGATGATAAACAACAAGGCGCGGCAGTTTTAGACGCCTTAAATCAATATTCATCAACTGCCGATTGGGATAACTATTTTGCGCTATATGACGATAAAGGGATTTTTATTGGTACAGACGTCAGCGAACACTGGAGCAAAGCAGAGTTTGAATCCTACGCGAGGCCAACTAAAGGCTGGCGCTATGATTTAACCAGTCGAAAGATGACGCTTCACGGAGATGTTATCTGGTTTGACGAAATCCTGCACAGTCCATCTTACGGAGTTAGTAGAGGGACTGGCACATTAATAAAAACTGATCTCGGATGGAAAATTGCCCAGTATCATCTCAGTTTTCCTATCCCCAACTCGATAGCCAAATCGATAACAAAGCAAATAAAAGCTAGCCAATAACGCTTTTATTGGTTGTAAAAGTAACTGGGAAATTGATTTTAATAGATTGGGCTTAGGTTTGCTTAAACCTAAAAAAACGCGACTCCGAAGAGTCGCTAATCACAAGCAAGTAAGTGGTAGGAAAACCAAACGTAAATAAAAACCCGCACGGCACGTAGGGATACCGTGCGGGGGACACAAGCTACAAAATGTAGCCAAACTTTCACTTTCTATAAACAACTAACGTTAATAATTAGTAGCGTCTAATCACGCTCTAAACTGACACATGAGTTAAGCTAATCACCTTAAACGACAGCCAATAACTCTTGGGCACGAATGGGTGCATCAACGTCTCGGGTTATATGCAATTGATTAGTATTGCCTTCACCTATGTAGCGGTTAAATACCGACATTGCGGTATCTACAAGCTGCGCATAATTAACATTGATACCATCAAAACCGCTACGAGCTTTTAATTCCATAACAGGATTGATGCTAAGGCATTCTGCATTTTTAACCGCTGTCATCTGAGTGAGATCATCTGTGGATGTTCCGGCTAGCGCCAATGCGCCACGCTTATGACAGGTTTTAATTAATAAACGTTCATATGCATCTAAACTCGAACTATCAGTATTTAAGCGGCTAACAGATTTGCCTGCTTGTGTTTCAACCGCTTCAGCATCGCTCATAACACTTGATAAATTACCGCTATTTAACGCCACAATATTTGCTCTTAACTCGAACAAGATCTCTTCCATTTCAAATACCGCGGGTAAAGTCTCAATTAAGCAGGTGCATTTTATTGTACCTGGCTGCAAGCAAAAACGTTCTTCAACAAACGCAAACACTTCTGCCCACCACCTTGCCTCCAAATGGCTTTCAATCTTTGGAATATAAAAATAAGGTGCGCTATTTTTACTTAATAACTTCCGATAGTTATTGTAAAAATAAACACAGAAATCAAAAAGTGAAGCCGGAATAGCCTTGTTAGAGTACTGCACATGCTTTTCAAGCATATGCAAACCACGTACCCGACAGATAAGCACTGCAGGGTTGTCTTTTAAGCCGCAGAACTTCCCGGTGTCAGGGTCGGTATAATTAATATCACCATTCACCGTATCTTTTAAATTTAGCTGCCCCTGTATAAGTTGATCCCAGGTCGGTGATAGTGAGTCTGCAAAATCAGCCATAAATACCTTGGCGTTAGCATTAAGGGCATTAATAACTGTTTTCCGTTCTGTAGGGGCTGTAATCTCAACTCGTCTATCTTGTAAATCCAGAGGGATCCCGCGGATCTGCCAATCTTGCTTACGAACATCCTCAGTTTCAGGTAGAAAGTCAGGTAGCTCACCTAAATCGGTACGCAGCTGCTTTTGCTTACGCTTTTCAAGTAATACGGGTACTTTGGCAGCAAATTGCTTGCACAGTGCTTTTAGTAAACACTTAACACCATCAGACAGAACCTCATTCTGGCCCGCAACGCTATTAGGCAAAATCTGCATACATGCAGACTCAGTCATAGTTACTACAGCCCGTGTTGCAGGTTCTTGTAATCTTGCTATTTGCTCTGTCATCTTGGCTCTCCTAATCACTGAACCGACATCCATCATGCTGGATAGCACTGCAAACACACTTGCTAATTGGCGTGCCCACGAATGAGTAAAGTCATTCTAATCGTGCTTTAGTTAATGTTGATTTACTACAAAAGCTACGGATTAACCGTTTCAGTTGCAAGCAATCGCCTAGAATGCAGCGCCAAGAAATACCGTAGTTCTGTTACAAAAAAACCATAAACAAACCCCGTCTAAAAACCAGCATACAATTGATATATATAGGTAAATAATATTAAGCGCACCCAAGGGAGCGACATTTTTTCAATTAGTCAGACAAATTGACCAAGCTATTGAGCGGTGATTTAGCTTCGTTAGTTTACAACTAGATGTAACAAATTGATTACATCAAACCGTTATGGGCAAGAAAAGTAGATTTTAGAACAACGTTTAGCAGTGACGGAAAGGGAATAGATAAAAGTATATTAAAAACATAAGCTTAATAAATTATGCTTACAAACAAGAATCAAACAAGCGTTTAAATATTACGTTAACGTAAAAGTAAAAAAGCAAAAAGTAAGCTTCGCTGCTCACTCAATGATAAATGATGACAAACATTGCAAAAAACATTGGTTAAATAGCATTTTATTTGCTTATAGCGCTAATCTAACCACTTAAATAAGACGATGTTGTGATGCATAGCTGTTTATTAGGTAAGTTAATAGGAAATGTCCGTGCTCAGTGAAGCAGGTTTAGCCTGCACACAACAGAAAAATCCTCAGTTTGATGAATTTAACCCCTTGCGATTCACTGTAAACGAGTTTAAACCTCGTTCAGTATTTTCTGTATTCGTTAAAAGCCACATGGCTTTGTATGCGCCAGGCATTAAATGTATCCTTCCCTGACCATAGGAACATGGGAAATGTCCTCAAAGCGCAGGAACGTTTATAGCCCCGGAGATTAGATGTGTGAGTGCTATTTAAAGCGCCCGGCTAATGATTATACGAGACGAAGAATTACCGAAGATAGGATGACCCAAGAGCTGTTACCGACGTGTACTAAATGTACCTTGCCTAAAATCGCTAAGCTTTCAGAAGAGCGCTAAGTCTTTATCCTGATTTATATTAGTATGAAGCTAATAAATATGACCAGAATGAATAAAGCCAATTAAACAATCTTGCACCCAAGCAATGAGCATGTGGCTTCACTAAAGCTCTCCCACACACTCACCTAAAATGTGTCTTGCGTGATAATTAGCTAAACTTTAAACCATTATCAAGCCCGTTAAGAGGATCCTTGTGCTCAAGCTCTTCACTATAAACTGTGACACAATTACGGCCACTGCCTTTAGACTTATACAATGCAATATCGGCACGTTTAAGGATTGGATCTAAGCTCAAGTCCTCTTCAATATTACTCGATATGCCAAAACTGGCATTGATAGTAAAAGTATGGCCTGAGTACTTGGTATCAATATTTTCTATCGCAGTTTTACAGCGTTCAGCAATCTCAATTGCAGCGCGTTGATTTGAATAAGGCAAAAACAGTGCAAACTCTTCTCCGCCCATACGACAAAAGATATCGCTATCCCTTATTAGGGGTTTAACAACAGCAACAACATGCTTTAATGCCCAATCACCTGTTGCATGACCGAACCTGTCATTGAGTGTTTTGAAAAAATCTAAATCAAATAATACCACCGAAAAGTTAGCATTACGCATACTAATCTGGATAAATTCGTTCTCAGCAAAATCCTGCCCTGCGCCACGATTGTAAACACCCGTCAACCTGTCAGTCAGCGCAAGCTTCCGGTAACGTATTTTCTGTCGGTGGCTAGAAAGTAAGAACAATGATAGGAAAAAAATACTGCCAATCAGCATAGTGACTAACATTAAGCTATTAGTTTGATCTGACTGATCCAGCTCCTTTTGGGTCTGCATTAATTGCCGTTCTTGATTTAAAAGTGCAATTTCGCGAGCCTGTTCTTGATGCTTAAATTTCGCCATTTGATAGGCATTGGCCTTAGCTTTAGTGTCATCGAGAATTAAAGTGTTATATTGCTGGTGAGACTCTAAATAGTCATAGGCAAGCTCAAATTGCTCTGACTCTAGATAGAGTTGAGACAGTACTCTACTTGCAATAGCTTTATAGTTAATATGGCTGGGCTCGTCACTTAAACCCATCACCTTATTGGCAAACTCTTCCGCTTGGGCGTAATCACCTAAACCGAGATAAGTTTGACTCAATAATGCATTTACATGATTGATTTCGGTTTGAAAATTAAACTCTTGATAGCCTTTTAGTACATGCTCCAACAGCTTTCTTGAGCCCTTAAATTCTTCTGTTTCTATGGCGACTAAAGCTAAACCCGTTCGTGACATTAACCCTATTAAAGGAAACTGGTTTCCTTCACAAAAAACTTTACTACGTTGAAAAGCATTTTTCGCTTTTTCATATTCTTGTTGTTTCAAATCGGCGACAGCGACAAATAACTGGGCAAAACAATGCTGTTTAGTATCCAAATTCTGACTAAGCACCATGGCCTCTACGGCATATGCCTTCATATCTTGGTAAGCACTAAGTTCCATTGCGAGATTAGCCAAACGTACATATGAGGCTACCTTGATGCTCACATCGCTAATTTCGCTGATACGTTCTAGATTTTTCTCCATTAGCTCCAGTGCAGCAGGATAATTCTTTAAGGCAATATAATTTGTAGCCAAATATTGGGAAATTTGATTAAGACTTACATCACTTGAATTTAGCTGTTCTGCTTCCCTCAATAATTGTATAGATGCTTGATACTCAGCATCATAAGTTTTGAGGATCGCTTGATACACTTTAACCCGCGACTTTTGCTCTGCAGAAAGAGCTGACCAACGACTCAACATATCATCAATCAGAATCGTCGATTTTTGGGGAGAAACAGTCAAAGAGTAAACTATCTCATCTAAAATTGTATCAAAGTCGTTTTCCTCTGCATTCACATATGCTGAAGACAAAGCTAAACAAAAGAAAGCGACAATGATAAAATGCATAATTAGTTACTTGTCGTTGATAAAAACAACTAAGAATTCTTTGATTTTATTTTCGCCCGATAAGCGCTTAAGCTCTGCGCCATCACCAGAAAGCACCGCCTGAACTTCATTATCATTTAGGCCATTAGCCTGCATCACACCTTGAGGATCTTGCTTATACTCCTCTAGCAGCTTGGCATCAGAACCTAACTTCTCGAAAAACTGATTAAACTTTGACATTTTTATTCCCTTAATTAAATGAACATTATTGGTTGGTTATATTTATCCACATGCTGGCGGTAATTTTTGTTTAACGGTTAGCAGCTCTGTTAACCTAAATCTTCAGCTGTTATCCCAAGTTTAGCCAATATCTCATGGTTAAACTCAAGCTCCCGCGACGGCGGAATGAGCAAGGTAGTGATAGATGAAAGCTGCGCAAATGGTAATTTTTTCAACGCAATCCTCTCTATTCTTGGAGTTTGAGTCGGTAAATTTGGCGCTTCATAAAGCACTATTTCATGTTCAAGCGGATACCACTCATTAAGTTGCTCCACTAACACCTGCAACCTGTCTGATGAAGTATGAAATTCAGTTAAAGTGTGCTCACCGGCGATACCTATTTGCCACAACAAGAGATGTGTTGTTGGATCTGGCGTATGTTTATAAAACATAAACTGGCTAGCTTCGAAGCTTTGATGACCAGAAGCACCGGGATCAATACCAACATCGGCCCAAAGGCACGCTTCTGCTGAAATACCTGGCTCCATCTGGGCGGCATAGCCTTCTTCTTTCGCTTGCGCAATAGCAAAATGCGAAACACATGCAAACACACCTGGGTGACCATAAAGTGCACAAACCACTTTTTTACCTAAACGCACTTGGTCCAAGATTGCCGCAACCATCTGTTTATAAGTGTCACGGCGGTTTTTCACTTCGCCCTCTTGCGCGTAATAAGGCTGAAGGCTACGCACATCTTGATTGAGTGACTCCAGCCAGTGTTGAGCAAATCCGTCTGGCACTAACGAAAAAACCACATCAGCATGTTCGATATAACTTTTGCTTAATACACTAATTTGTCCAGCCAAATTTAGGCCTGTGCCTACGCACACTAACGTGCCTTTTTTACCTGCTTCCATTAATTAGCTGCCTATTACCCTATTCATCATGATTGCGACTAGCAATTGCATTTACTTCGCTACGTCAACGACAAAGCATTATCACATTACGTTAACACAATAAATGCCTAACCAAAACAGAAACTAACAGCTATTTTAACGCGCTACAATGTATAAAAAGTGCTTTCTTTTTTGTGCACCTAGGGAAAATTTAGCAATACTGGAGTCTAGTAGACTTTAGTTTGAAATATCCCATGACATCATTTCTAAACCACTAAATGCAAATACAACACCCCCGATTGTTTGGAACTATTTTTCATATTTAGACTCCATAATAGTGGCGGATGTAGATTGATGTTCAATCTTGTAAATAATGTATAGAATCATGCTCCAAGCACACCTTAACGCGATTGCCCTTGTCATAAGGGGGATTGCTTGGGTATTATGACCGACAGATTTTGATGAAGTAGCGCATTCAATGACAATTAAAAAGAAAAGTCTTACCCTTTTGGGCGCTGCTGCGCTCACATTATCACTTAGCTCTTGTGGTGTTTTTGACTATTTGATCTATAAGCCTGATATTCCTCAGGGTAACTATATGGAAAAACAGCAAGTCGAGAAGCTACGCATCGATATGACTAAAGAGCAAGTAGAATATGTACTTGGTCGACCTGTGTTAAGAGATAGTTTCTCTGATGACACATGGTATTACGTTTACCATTATAAAAGTGGTCGTGATGCAAGCATTATCCATAAAGAGCTTATTCTTAACTTTAATGGCGATATACTTGCTGAAGTAACGGGTGACTATGAGCTCAGCCCTGAATTTGATGTCCCGCTTAATGAAAGCAAACTGCCAGAGATTAATACGCCTGAAGGCGACCCATTAATCCCAGAGCAGCGCCCACAGGCTGAACCTTTAATCGAAGAAAAAGCTACTCAACCAGAGACGCTTTCTGAAAAATTTGAGTAATTGACTCAAACAAAATGAACAATAAAAAATGGCGGCTCTTTTACAAGTGCCGCCATTTTTATGAAAAATAACTAAAGTTTACTGCCTGTGATTTTGTTTATCCGGCCATCCTCTTTTGCCTTTTCAGCACGCTTACGACGCACATCTTTAGGATCGGCAATCAAAGGTCGATATATTTCTACTCGTTGCCCAGGTTGCAGAACTTCATCATGTTTAACTAATCGGCTAAATATCCCGAGCTTGACCGTATCTAAATCTATCTCAGGAAAATAACGCTGCATATCGCTGAGTCTTACCGCTTCAATACACGTCGTTTCAGGCGGCACATGAACTTGGATAAGCTTTTGCTGTTTAGGCAGAGCATAGATAACTTCAACCAAAAAACCTGCTTGTTCATTACTCATTTGTAGATCACCTTTGCGCGATTCGTAAAGGCCGTTACCATCGACGCCATTAGTTCTTTAAACACTTTTCCAAACGCAAGATCAGCAATCGAGCTAGAAAACTCAAAGCTCAGCTCAAACTCAACCTTACAAGCATCGTCGGTTAATTCAGTAAACTTCCACTCACCGAACAGTTCTTTAAAAGGGCCATTTTCAAGCTGTAATTGAATACTCTTACCCGGAACCACTTGGTTACGAGTGGTAAAGGTCTTGCTTATCCCGGCTTTGGCGACATCTACCGAGGCAACCATGGTTTTACCATCAAACTCAATAACCTTGCCACCTACGCAACCAGGTAAAAACTCTTTATAAGACTCAACATCATTGACTAAGTCATACATCTGCATCGCACTAAAGCGAACTAAGACACTGCGAGAAATTTGCGGCATTGACGATAGATACTCGATAAATTAAATTCGAAAAGTCGATTTTAGCATGAACACAAAAAAACGCATCTTTGATACAATAGACGAGCATTAAGCGACTAAAAAGCAAACAAACTCGCCTAATTATAATAGAAAATACCTAATAAATTGATATCGCCAATTCCATATTTACCCGGCGTGAGTATAATGACTGTCCTATGGCTAAGAAAAACGCAAAAAATTCAAAGAACGATTCAGCGACTATCGCACGTAATAAACGTGCTAACTTCGACTATAAGTTTGAAGAGAAGCTAGAAGGCGGCCTGTCTTTAATGGGATGGGAAGTAAAGTCTATTCGTATGGGCAAGGTTAACTTGTCTGAAAGTTACGTTTTCCTCAGAGAAGGCGAAGCTTTCTTATACGGTTGCACTATCGCACCACTCAATACAGCATCAACTCATGTGGTTTGTGATCCTATGCGTTCACGTAAGCTACTATTGAAGCGTAAAGAACTCGATAAGTTACAAGGTTTGGTTGACCGTAAAGGTTACTCAATCGTACCGATTTCGATGTATTGGCAAAAAGGTGCATGGGTTAAAATCCAAATTGGTTTAGGTAAAGGTAAGAAAGATCACGATAAACGTGAAGATACCAAAGACCGTGAATGGCAGATTGAGAAATCTCGCACAATGAAAAAGGCAGTTCAACAGTAAGTTAGCACAAACTTCTTACTGATAATGGTCGTATAACGAACAATCGATTCGTAATGTGGTTTTTCTTCTTGTTAAAACAAGAGATGACGCGTTACAATCAAATTGTACTTGGGGGCGATTCTGGATTCGACAAGATTCTCGAAACCCTGGGAGCATGCCGAGGGGCGGTTGGCCTCGTAAAAAGCCGCAAAGTTATAGTTGCAAACGACGATAACTACGCTCTAGCAGCTTAGGCTAGCTAGCCATCTTGCTCACGTTTCTCAAATGGGCAGAGTAATAAGATGGTCACCTTTACATTTGATAGCGAGGGAACCACGTTCAGGGGTGAACCGCGAAATAGTACTGGACTCGCCAATTACAATCCTGTCTTTCGGAGTGTACTTGGTTAACCAATAGAAAGACTAAGCATGTAGCGCCTTGGATGTAGGCTTTTTGGACGCGGGTTCGAGCCCCGCCGCCTCCACCAACACAAGGTTAGCAATAACCTTCAAAGGCCGCTAAATCCTAACCAGGTGGATTTAGCGGCTTTTTTGTATCTATAGCTTTCTAAAAACCACTTTTTCCACACTACTAGATTCAACATCATCCATTTAGGTATTATGCCAATCGGTATAAACACTTGGTCGCTCAGTGAAAGTGTTGCGGCTTAGAGGTAAGATGATTAAGTACTCCAGCGATAATGACATTACTACATTCATTCTGCTTGAGGCGAGTGAATAGCATAGTTATTATCGCTTTAGCTCCCTCTTTGTTTATTTAGAGTCTCTGACTCATAGTCGCCAAAACATACTTTGAGTAGCTTACACTCTTATACTGATTGGTATTAACTAACACAAACGCGATCTCTTCCTTGTTGTTTCGCTTTATACAGTGCTTTATCAGCTAGTGTTAGTGCCGTTTTCATCTCACACGTATCGTGAAAATATGCAACACCAACGCTCATGGTTAGCGTCAGCTCTAAAGCGTTTACGATAAAGAGCTCCTTGGATATCATTGTCTTTAAAAGCTCGCATTGAATTGTTGCGTCTTCAATGCTTGTTAAAGGCATTAGCAATATAAACTCTTCTCCTCCACTTCTTGATAAGACAAAGCTATCTGAAATGTGCATTTTACAAAGGTTAGCAAAACCTACCAAGACACCATCACCAACATCATGACCATAGGTATCGTTAACTCTCTTAAAGAAATCAATATCAAAAATAGCAACAGAGCCATTTGTAACTGAATTATCAAGATGACTAATTCGGTGTTCAAACCCTCTTCTGTTAGCCAAACCTGTCAAATAATCAGTATAGGCTTCATTTTCTAATATAAGCTTCTCTCTCTCACTCCCTTTATACTTTTTGAAATATCTAAATGAAGGTGTAAAAATCACTAAAAATAGTACTAACAATGAAATAAATACAAATATCTTAATATATATTTCTGACTTACCTTTCGATATAGTTAGTTCCCATTTTGTATTAAAAACACTAACCGTATCTGACAGTTTATCTCCCGCAATAATTCCCCGGGAACTTATAATTTTATCGTAAGGGACTTTGCTATCAGGGTTATAACCGGATAAGTCATAATCATTAATCCCATAGAGCCTTAGTACATCATCGATATTGCTAAGTATAGATTCTAAATAAACTACTGAAGATGTTAGCCCCCAAAATTCGTTTCCATTTCGAATAGTTCTTCTAACAATAAAAGCTTGCTTGTCATTTTGGACTAACTGTACTGGGCCAATTATTGTAACTTCCTTGTTTAAGATGACCTCCAAACTACCAAGCTTTCTATTCTGGTCACTTAACACATCATGTCCAATAGCTTTTATATTATCAGCATAAGGATAAGCATAGGAGGCAACACCATTTGGCAGTAACAGTATTGAATCTACAAACTCATAATCTTTTAGCAGCGCTTTTGCAATTCGGTCAAATTCTCTAACTGTTAAGTTACTTTCATCTGATACTTCAATCATCTCCTTTAGCACTTCAGATGATATCAATGCGCCATTAAAAATAGCCCCCATTACTTTATTTAACTCTGCAACGACTAAGGATAAACGCTTCTCATCTTTAACTTTATCTAATGAGTAAACAATAAATTCAGAAACTAGTATTAGTGTCATAATAAAAATAAAGACAAAGAATCTATTCAGCATAACCACGTTCCACTAGAAAGGTTAAACAAAAGCTAATTTAGCTCTATATAAAAACATCCTCGAGTTAGACAATATAACCACCTACTTAGTCGAACTTTAAGAAGCTGTGCATTATACGTACAGCATGCTTTTTGTCGATATATATCTAACTGATTCCTTCTGAATTTAAATCCATAAAATAAGTTTGTAACATATGCATCTACTTGATAAACACAAACAATAGTAAATGTAACAATCACAGCAGAACTAGATATGCAATAATCTTCAAATGCTATTAAATTTTACTTAGCGGGATATAATGATCCCTGCCACTACTTTTAGACACTCCACTAAGTAAGTACAATCACCATTGAGGTACTTATGAAAACAAATAAACCACGTAAAACTC
>NZ_JAKILT010000011.1 GCF_023283535.1 Shewanella sairae
TTTGATTTACGGGTCATTTGTTCACCTTGTGTTTAGATGGGGATTATACCCCTTACATCTTGGTGTCCAAATTCACTATGCCACTACAGTTCATACATTATTGTAAACAGATAACAGTGCAGCCACCTTGGTTATTAAATTCACTTATTTAACTTACTTATTAAACAATACTAATTTAACCTTTCAATGGGTATGTCTTACAAAACCCTATAAATATGTGAGTTTGATAAAACTAATTTTAAATTTGTGAATCATTTATAAGTAATCTTAAATATGTGAGCTATTTAAATAGTAAAAATCAAATTTTACAAGCAGAAAATAACTGCTCGAAAGTTTACGCATAAAAAATCGAAAAAAGATTAAAGCTAACGTCACAAAATACGCCTTGAGACATAATGCTCACTGAATTAAATCAGTAAAATCCCCCACGCCATCACAGAAAGTTGAAGTTGACTGGCTTAGGAACACTTATAACACCAAGCGGTTATCGACAAAAACTTAGCGGCGCTGGCGATAACGTTAACCTTCGGGGATGCAAGCTAAGGTTGTAATAAAAAATATTGCAATATTTATTGGTGTGAAAATTAAACCAATAATAGGCAGATATAAATTACAAATAAAAAACTATAAAAACCCAAATTCCATAAAATTAAATTATCGAATAAAAATCAAAGGTAACATTTGTGTTCAATAATTTTTAAATACTGTTATTCAACCATCAAAAATCGAGTTTAAGAAGCGGTTAAAAGCAATAGCAAACCAACTTTACTCATTCTTTTTATCCATTATTGATGCTTCATACTTTTTAAAACAAAAGCAAAACTTCATTGATATCTCGGGGTGACCACGAAATATCAAGACGCCAGACCATGATATTTCGTGGTTACATGATTCGGTTCATAGAACCCCAGTAATAAAGTACAAATTCACGAGTTGGCATAGTCACTGCAACTTTACCTGTATTAAATCGAGCAGCAACCGCTCTGATAGATAATTAAAAATACAGATAGGAAAGAGAGATGAACGATAAAGAATTAGTTAGCCTTGGCAGACGCCAGCTTCTAAAAGGTGGCGCTGCAATGGCTGTTGCAGGTCTAGGCAGTACCGTCGCCCTATCGGCAAATGCCGCCTGTGTATCTCAAGACGATGCGAAGTTTGATGAAGTGGTTGATGTTATCGTGGTCGGTAGCGGTTTTGCTGGTATGTCTGCAGCACTGCAAGCAAGAGAAAACGGCGCCAGCGTAATGGTTATTGACAAGATGCCAGTATTTGGTGGCAACTCAACCATCAACGGCGGCGCAATGGCAGTTGCAGGCTCTCCTCTGCAAAAGAAAGAAGGTATCGAAGATTCTGTTGATGTGATGGTTGCTGACATGCTTGAGTCAGGCCGTGGCATGAACGATGTCGAAATGCTTAAGCTAGTGTGTAATGGCACCGCAGAATCATGTGAGTGGCTTATCGACCATGGTGTTGAATGGAAGCCTTTTGTACAGCACTTTGGTGGTCATTCTATTCCTCGCGTTCTACAAACCGTACAAAGCTCTGGCGCCGGCATTATTCGCCCACTAATTAAAGCAGCAAAGAAAAGCGGCATTGAAATGCGCAACCAAGCCAAGCTTGAAGGCTTTATTAAAGATGAAAACGGTCGCGTTATCGGTCTAGACGTGCGCCAAGGCTATTACTTCCCTAAAGAACGCACTGGCAAAATGATCAAAATCGGTGCTCGTAAAGGCATCATCATGGCAACAGGCGGCTTTGGTAACGATATTGAATACCGCCAAATGCAACAACCTGAATACACCAATCAACTGGACTCAACTAACCACGCAGGTGCAACCTCTGAAGCACTAAAGCAGATGATGTTACTTGGCGCGAACCCAATTCACTTAGACCAAATCCAGTTAGGCCCTTGGGCATCTCCTGATGAAAAAGGGTTTGGAACTGCGTCTCAGTTTAACACTATCGCGACTTACCCAAGCGGCATTGTAGTTGACGTACGCACCGGTGAGCGTTTCTTTAACGAGCTTGCCGACCGTAAAGCCCGCGCCGATGCGATTATGGCCCGTCGAGACGGCCAAGGTAATCCTGTTTACCCAATTGGCTTTACTAATGCCGAAGGTGCAAAAGACGCGCAAACCTTAGATTGGGGTCTGAAGTACAACGTAATTAAGAAAGCAGACACCCTAGAAGAGCTCGCAAAAATCTACAACATGCCAGCAAAAGCACTGAAAGATCAGGTTGCTCGTTGGAATGAATCTGTCACTAACGGCAATGACACCGAGTTTGGTCGCCCAATGCAAAAGGCGATGTTACTTGATAAAGGTCCTTGGTATGGCGTACGCATGTGGCCAAAAGTGCACTACTGCATGGGCGGTGTAAAAGTAAACACCGCATCAGAAGTACTACACCTAGTGACCAATAAACCTATCCCAGGTCTTTACGCTGCCGGTGAAGCAACTGGCGGTATTCACGGTGCCAGCCGCTTAGGCGCATGTGCTGTGGCAGAGGGTGTTGTAACCGGCAGAAATGCAGGTCGTCACTGCGCTGAAAGCCAAGCAGTAACCCTAAAACTTGCCTAGTTAGTCGCTACTAAATTTAATAAAAAAATTATAGGAATGATGAATATGAAAACCACTAAAAATGTTGCTTTAACTACACTCGCATTAGCACTGACTGCCGGCCAAGCAATGGCAGCAGATACTGTAGTATTAGACGGTAAAAACCTGTCTCAAGATCAAGCATGGGAAATTGCCGAAGGCGCTAAAGTAAAAATTGCTGCACAATCAGCAACAGCACTAGTTAAGTCTCACGAACTGCTTATGGAAGCAGCGCGTTTAGGTAAGCCAGTATACGGCCTAACAGTAGGTGTTGGTTTAAACAAAGATCACAAACTATTTGATGCCAACGGCGAACTTAGCCCTGAAGTGATGAAAGCATCGAAGTCATTTAACTACAGCACGCTACGCGCTCACAGCGCAGGTGTTGGCGAAGCGATGCCAGTTAACTTAACTCGCGTTGCACTGGCTGTACGCTTAAACACGATTTTATCGGGTCACACAGGTGTACAACCTTATGTTGCCGAGCTCTACCAAGCTTATCTGAACAACGATATTACGCCAATTATCCCGTCTAAAGGTACTGTGGGTGAAGCAGACATTCTATTGGCTTCTCACGTTGGTCTAGCCATGATTGGCGAATGGGACGTTATCTATAAAGGCGAGCGCATGAACAGCGCCGTCGCGATGAAAAAAGCCGGTATTAAAGCCCTTGACCCAGTAGGTAAAGATGCACTGTCTATTTTATCAAATAACTCAGTAGGCGTAGCTTATGCAATGCAAGGCTACCGTGATGCTAAGCACCTGCTAGAAGTATCGCCAACGGTATTTAGTTTAAGCCTTGAAGGCTTAAACGGTAACGTTTCGCCATTCTTGCCACAAACGAACGACATTCGCCCATTCCCATTCCTAAAAGAAGCGACTAGCGAGATCCGTAACGACTTAACCGGTAGCTACTTATGGGATGCAAACCCAGAGCGTCCGCTACAAGATCCACTAAGCTACCGCACTACCGCTTACACTTTTGCTAGCGCTTATAAGGCACTGGCCGATCTTGACCAAGTGATTGATATTCAGATTAACCACTCAGACGACAACCCTGGCGTTATCGTAGGTGCAGGTGTGGATTACGGTAATAACTCACAAGTATCTAAGTACTTAGTTGAAGGTAAGGGCGGTGTGTTCCCAACAACTAACTTTGAGCCATTACCTGTTGCACTTGCAGTACAGCAGTTAGCCATTGCGCTGACTCACGTATCACACAACAGTGCTATGCGTACGATTCACTTGTCAGATGACCACTTTACTCGTTTACCACGCTTCCTAAGCGCACCAGGTAACAACGGCCATGCTTTTGGTGCAATCCAAAAGACATTTGTTGATATGCAAGTACGCAACAAGGCGTTAGCTAATCCAGTATCATTCGACGGTATTGCGATTGCAGGTAACATTGAAGACACCTTCACTAACTTAAAACTTGCGTCAGAGAGACTAATTCAAATCGTTGATAACACAAACGTTATGTACGGTCTTGAGCTAATGCACTCAACTCAAGCAATCGATTTGCGCAAACTTGCCAACCAAAACTTGAAGCAAGGCGAAGCAACAAAAGCCATGTATGAAGGTTTCCGTAAGCAAGTGCCATTCGTTGAAATCGACCGTCCATTTACACCAGATATTAAGGCATCAAAAGCATTTATCGCCCAGTACTAACTTTTAGTACCAAGAGTAAGTACTAAGCACAATAAGTACCACTCGCAAGATACTTTTGCACTTGCTCAGCGTTACCAATACCGCTCCCTTTGGTAGCGCTGAGTAAGTCGCAATAGTGTCACAACGCAGCAGCGATTTAAGCAAGATGTTATACAAGTTATCGGGCGCTATGCCCAACAAGGATTAAAGATGTTAAAAGTATTATCGACTATCTGCATGTTAATGCTGATGGCTATCCCAAATGCCAATGCAATGAAGATTAAAGATTACCACCAAGAGATCATGATGGGTGATAACGGCAAGGTAGAATGTAGCGCATGTCACGGCGATGCAAAACGTAAAACCATCCCTGATGCCAGTGTATGTGAAAGCTGCCACGGTAGTGTTGAAGACGTTGCTGAGCTAACTAAACGCCCTGCAGATGCCGGCCACGATGTTGAGCCTAACCCACACGACAGCCTACATTACGGTACAGACCTGCCTTGTACTTACTGTCATATCGAGCACAAAGAAAGCAAAGTGTACTGTAACCAGTGTCATGAGTTTGAATATCCAGATATGAAGCGATAAGTTTAGCTTCGATCAGTAAAAAGCCACGCTACTATTTAGCGTGGCTTTTTGTTAACTGTGATTGTATATCTTGATGGGCTAAAGCCCAACCTACTTTAAACCGCCTGCCAAAACACGGTAAATGAGGCAAAAATGGCTACAAACCAAGATAAAGAACGCAGCGTTCCTTTATCCATTAAATATAAAAGGTGATAAAAAACCCGAGCAATCACGTGCACTATGGCCGCGGTTTCGGCAATGGCATTCACTTTACCTGTCGCAATAACGGCTAATACCGACAGACCAAAAATAAGCAGAGATTCAAATGCATTTTGATGACCAGCAACCGCGCGCGCACCAAAACCAGTGAGCTTAGATTGCTGCTCACGCGGGTGATTATTATCGTAGCCACCCAGTTTTGCCATTGCCACAGCAACCGGGCCTTTAGCGACATAAGGCAGCAACATGGCAATAAATAGGCAGATAAGTAACGTGGTCATGGATAAGTCCTTTTCTTATTGTTATTTGGAGTTCACCAGTTGAAAACTCTTACACCAACAAAGCTATTAAAGTCAGCACTAAAACATGAAAAGGCGCTACAGGTAAAGTCCCCGTAGCGCCACACAAACAAAACCATTGGAAATCATCTCGATTATTTAGCAACAGCCTTTTTCATCTGCAAGCCTATAAAGATAAAACTAAGCCCTTCAAACAGAAACGATACTCCAATAAATACACCCAAAATGGATAACGAGAATTCTGGGTTACCCATTAACGAAAAGAAATAAACCGCAATCGCGGTCGACACTAAGCCGCTGACCACAATCCAGCGCCATCCAGCCAAATTATTACGGCTATTAAAACCGAAGAACATCCGCGTCACCCCATTAAACAACATAATGGTTATCATCATTACCGTAATGGTAAACAAACCGACATAAGGCTCAGCGATAATCATGATGCCGCCAATCAGATAAAACAGTGCACTGATGACATACCAAAAACTGGATTTCCACTTTGGAATGCTAAAGATGTGATACAGCTGCACTATCCCCAACACCAAAAAGATAGCACCAATAATCGTAGTAATTGTAACCCCCACAGCCACAGGCAAGCTTATGGCAAAAATGCCGCCTAGCGTCACCACAGCGCCAACCATCACAAACCACTTCCACCCTTTACTCAGCATCGCATTTACAGGATTTTCCATAACACTTCCTTAGTCTTTAGCTCATTGATAGCCAGTTGCAGCCCTAAGTATTGGTCATCATTAGATATATAACTAGTTTGCGAGAGGGATTTTGACTTGAACTACGCACTAAAACGAATCAACAGGAAGACCGTTGCAAACAGCCGCAGCTGACTATGCACGGGGAAACATGCAGCGGCAAGCCTCACTATCGCTTGCCGTTTAAGTTGATAAGTATTAACGCGCCTTATCTAACGCCTGACAAAGCGCTTCGACACCTAACAATGCTCTTGGGGCTGCTCGGTGTAAAAGGTCGGCATTGAGCTGATAAATATGCTGATTTTTAACCGCTGGGATTTCTGGCCAGTCGCTCCAGTTTATCCCAATAATATTGCCCTCATCTTGGCTTTGCAAAATGACATCTGGATTTTTTAATACTACGGTTTCTAGGCTCACTTGCGGATAATCACTTGCCGCATCAACAAACACATTATTGCCATGACACACTGCAATGATCTGTTGAATCCAACTGTTTTTAGCGACTGTACGCAGTGGTGCAGACCACAGTTGATAAAATACCTTTACTTCAGGCTTAGCAAAATTGTCGCTACGTAGCTTAGTCAACTTAGCCCGATAATCATCAGCGGCTTGCTTAGCTTTAGCTTGATTACCAGTAAGCTCACCTAAAGCCTCAAGCTCATCAGCTACCGCCTCTAAAGTCTTAGGGTTGCTATCAAACACCTTAAAGCCTAATTCTTTAATCCGCTGAATATCTTCAAGCTTATTGCCGCTAGCCCATACAACGACAAGATCAGGATTTAACTCTAAAATACGCTCAATCTGCACGCCGTGATAACCACCTATACGTGGAATATCAAGTGCAGCCTCAGGAAAGTCAGCATATTCAGTGGTTGCCACAATAGAGTCCCCAGCGCCAATGGCATACAGCATCTCAACCGAGTGTGGAGAAAGCGCAACAATCCGTTTAGCTGGTTCAACTGCAAAAGTTGAAGCAGAAACAAATAGGCTCATCGCCAGTAATAACTTATACAAGATGTTCATAAAATCCTTTTAAAATGAGCTGCAATTAACAGCGATACTTCATAGCATTCGAGCTTGTGGCTGAGCCGTTAAATTTATCCCAAATGGCTAGCCTAAAGCATACGTCTCTTTCTAAAAACCGATTGATAGAGTGGACTATCATCTAAACCTAACCAGCACCGACAATAACGCCACAACAAAGAAAGCGAAGAAAGTAATTTCAAACTGATCGCTTTTGTAGCTAAGCCGTCAAGCTTTCTCAGAATAAAAAGCCTAGCCCATGAGCATACGACTCTTTCTAAGAGCCGCTTGATTGGTTTAACTATTATCTAAACTCAACCTGCACCGACAGCAACGCCAAAACAAATAAGGCGAAGAAAGCAATTTCAAACTGATCGCTTTTGTAGCTAAGCCGTCAAGCTTTCCAAAAAACAACCAACTCTTGAGCATACGACTCTTTCTAAGAGCGAGTTGATTGGGTGAGCTCTTGTCTAATCAACCAGTGCAGACAATAACGCTACAGAAGCTAGCAGGACGAAATTTAGTAGTCGAAGCCGGGCTGGGCTTTAATTCCTGCCTCAAATGCGTGTTTTACGACTTGCACCTCGCTCACAGTATCGGCAAGCTCCACGATTGCTCGGTGACAGGCTCTGCCCGTGACAATCACATGCTGCATTGGTGGGCGATTCTTTAACGCTTCAATCACTCTTTCTACTTCTAGATAGTGGTAACTCACCATATAGGTCAGTTCATCGAGCATGACTAAATCAATGCTTTCATCTTGTAGTAGTTTTTCAGTCGCTTCCCAGGCTTTAACTGCGGCAGCCGTATCTTTTTCACGGTCTTGAGTTTCCCAAGTAAAGCCTGTTCCCATTACGTGGAATTCTACGCCAGCACCTTCGAGCAACGTGCGCTCACCGCAGTCCCAGTTCCCCTTAATGAACTGCACAACAGCCGCTTTTTTACCATGGCCTACTGCGCGGGCTACGGTACCGAAACCAGAGGTTGATTTGCCTTTACCGTTGCCTGTTAATACCAGCAAAATGCCTTTTTCTTCTTGGGCGCGTGCGATCTTGGCATCTACGCCCTCTTTTATCCTTTGCTGACGGGCTTTATGACGTTCTGCTTTTGCTGCATCCGCCGATTTATTATCAGTCATTATTCCGTTCCTATTTTGTCCCTGAAAACCTGTTTTATTAAACTCACATCTACCAGGTTGTTTAAATTCAAAGCAGCCCAAAAGCCACCAACTTAATAACAATTTAGTAGCAAGCCAATATAAGCCCAACCTCAGTATTGGCGAGGGTTTAAGCGATTTGAATTATGATGAATGCGTATCATATTTTAATTGTTTAGTTGACGCTCAAACAAAGTTCAACCTTTGCTCACAACGGCTATTTTTAATGCGTTACACCGCTGCTGCACTAAATGTTTATTTAGCTTGGATCCCAGATCTTGTTAACAAGATCGAGATCTAGGTGCTTCTCTAACACATCAGCCAATCGTTCTAATTGCTGCTCGCGTACTTGATTAACATCGACCATTTCGGCCTGTTGCATTCCAGCCCACTTCAAAATCAACTGACATGCCGCAGGCGAGTCAAATAAGCCGTGCACATAGCTACCCAATATTTGACCATCGCTAGATAGCATTCCCTCTGGCGCTGTAGGCGCTTGTTGATTATCTGCACTAGGGTCTATTGTGGAGTGCGCCTCTTGTTCTGAGTCGTTTTTAGCCCGTAACTGCAAAGGCTGAGTCAATGGCATTAACGAGCGAGAACGACCGCAGTGGATCTCATAACCCACCAGCGCAGCATTTTCATCAAGAAGATGTAAACTACCCTCAACTTGTTGCAGAATCTTATGACTCGTTAGCTCGGTCGCTAGCGGCAGTAAGCCAAGTCCTTCACTATTGCCAGGGGTACCTTCAACGCCTTGAGGATCATCAATAATCATCCCTAGTATTTGATAACCGCCGCAGATCCCCAGCACTTTACCGCCATAACGCAGATGCTTTTCAATTGCACTATCCCAGCCTTGCTCACGCAAAAAGTCGAGATCAGCGCGGACATTCTTACTGCCAGGGATAATGATTAAATCTGCTTGTGGAAGCGTATTTACGCCCTTATTTGGGTTCTGTGCTTGGGTTTGTAATGACACATAATTAAAGTCGATTTGCGGGTGTAATCTTAGCGGGTCAAAATCAGTATGATTACTAATACGTGGCAGCACTAATACTAAGACTTTAAGTTTAGTATCAGAGGATTTATCAGGCGCTGCGATCAATGCGTCTTCAGCATCTAAATGCAGGTCGTGCAAATACGGTAACACGCCTAATACTGGCTTTCGGGTGTAGTCTTCTAACCAATCTAAGCCGCCTTGTAATAGGCTAATGTCGCCGCGAAAGCGGTTAATGACAAAGCCTTTAACACGCGCTTGTTCAGACTCGCTTAGCAGTGCAAGCGTGCCCACTAAATGGGCAAACACACCACCTTTATCGATATCAGCAATGATGATTACTGGGCAATCAACTTCTTCGGCAAAGCCCATGTTAGCAATATCACCTTCACGCAGATTAATTTCTGCAGGGCTCCCCGCACCTTCAACCAACAGCATGTCGTAATTACTGGTTAATCGCTGATAAGATGCTTTAACCGCAGCCATCGCCTTAACCCGGTAACCATTGGCGTTTTTGCCAAAATAGTCCTCAGCTTCCATTTTCATCAAGGCTTTACCGTGCACAATGACTTGCGAGCCTGTATCTGAGCTAGGTTTTAATAAGATAGGGTTAAAATCGATCTGCGGCTCTAGCTTACAAGCAACGGCTTGCAAAGCTTGTGCACGGCCAATCTCGCCACCATCAATCGTTACCGCACTATTAAGTGCCATATTTTGTGGTTTAAAGGGTGCGACTTTAATACCTTGCCTAACAAATAAGCGACACAAACCAGCGACTAAAGTGCTTTTACCTGCATCGGAAGTGGTGCCTTGCACCATAAGTACTTTGCATTCTGTTTTGACTTTATTGTTATCTTTTACTGTCAATTTAGCGCTCTCCTAACCTTTTAAATGCAGAGGCAAACCTGCAGTCACTAAAGTAACTTTATCTGCTATTGCTGCAATATCTTGGTGTAGCCAACCGGCTTCATCTACAAAACGGCGGCTCAATTCGCCCATTGGCACAATACCGCAACCTACTTCATTACTGACAAGAATGACCGTCCCTTCGATGTCAGCTAAGGTTTGCAGAAACTCACGCTTTACTTGTGCCCAGTTATCATCAGTCCGTAAAAGATGATTGGTTAACCATAGGGTTAGACAGTCGACTAATATAATGCTGTCAGTTGATGAATAGGACCTTAACGCTTGGGTTAATTCAGTTGGACATTCAATGGTTTGCCAGGCAATAGCATCTGTTAGACGCTGGGCTTGATGATGCTCAATACGCTGATGCATTTCGCTGTCTAATGCTTGTGCGGTAGCAAAATAGAAACTATGTATCGCCCTGTTTGACTCTGTAGCCTGCAGATATTGCTGCACCTGCGATTCTGCATAGCTGCTCTTACCGCTACGCGCGCCGCCTAAAACAAAGTGGATCACCAGCTGACTCCCAATATCAATAGCATCAGATAGCAAGTCAGCTCTGAACCTTGTTGCGCAGCGCCTAAGGTATCGCCGGTATAGCCACCTATTTGCTTTCTGAACAGCCAAACAAAACCGTAACGCACTATAATAAGACCAAGCGTTAACACTAAGGCTTGCATAACCCCCACTAACAACAGCGCCAATAAGCCTGTCGCCAGTAAAATAGACAACTCATTTAGCCCTTGTTGCTGAGCCAACGGCTTACTTTTGCTGGTGTCCGCATCACTGACATACTCTTCAGAAAAAATAAAACTTGCAGCCACAACCCGGCTCAAACAATGTCCCACCAGCAAAGCTAAACTGACACTGCTAGGATCAAATAGTGCCAACTCCGTCAGCAGTTGCCATTTAAGTATTAAGGCTAATACCAGTGCTAATGCGCCGTAACTGCCTAAGCGCGAGTCTTTCATAATGCTCAGCTTAGCTTCTACCGTCCAGCCGCCACCAAGGCCATCGGCGGTATCGGCAAGACCATCTTCATGAAAGCCACCTGTAACCAAAACGCTAGTGATCATCGCCAACACAATTGCAATTGACGGTGATACCCAATACAGCATCAAGCTATACACCAATGCGCTAATTGCACCGACCAACAAACCCACTAAACCAAAGTAACGACTCGCTTTATTGAGTTTATCTGCATCAACTTGGATCCATTTTGGCATAGGGATCCGCGTAAAAAATCCCATCGCAATAAAAAACAGATTGAGCTGTTTTTGCCAAGTTTGCATGTAACAGTCCTTAAAATATCGGGTTTAAGCTAAAACGATTAACTGCTCAATAAAACAAAGCAGAAGGGGATTGGCCTAAACCTGCGTTACCCCGTAGGTCGGTATTTATGCCGACAATACTTATATGTAAAACCTAAGGTGATGGGCTAAAGCCCAACCTACAGAAAAATTAGACTTTTCCGTCTTAGCTCATACTGTCTGAGCTAATTAGCGCCTCAAATCGCTATACCTGCGTCATCAAAGCTAGCCATTTCATTATAGAAATTCACCGCGGCCTGAATCAGTGGCAATGCCAATGCGGCGCCAGTACCTTCACCGAGCTTCATACCAAGTTTTAGCAGTGGTTTCGCCTGTAAAAACTCCAGCATTAGGTAGTGACCTTTTTCACCCGACTGATGGGCAAAAATCATGTAGTCGCGTACATTTGGATTAATCTTTACCGCAGCGAGTGCCGCAGCCGAGGCTATGAAGCCATCAACTACAATAAGCATATTGCGCTCAGCAGCAGCTAGCATAGCGCCTGTCATCTGTACAATTTCAAAACCACCGACACAAGCAAGCACCTGCATAGGATCGTTAAGCTCGCTGTGGTGTAATAGTAGAGCTTGTTCCACTAGCATTTGCTTACGCTTATAAGTTGCGGCATCAATCCCCGTGCCGCGGCCAACGCAGTCTTCACCTTTCATGCCAGTAAGCGCAGCCATCATCACAGCAGCCGATGTTGTATTGCCAATGCCCATCTCGCCTAACGCTATCAAATTACAGCCATTTTGGTGATGTAAATCGACTCGAGCCCTTGCCATTTCAAAGCCCTGTTTAACGGCACCAAGCGTCATCGCCGCGCGTTTATGGATAGGGCCAGTGCCCGCACCTAAGCGCTGGTCGATAACCCCATCAACATTGTCTAACGGCTTTAAAATGCCGCAATCGATGACTTCTAAATCAAAACCGACTTGGCGAGTAAATACGTTAATTGCCGCGCCACCACGCATAAAGTTAGCCACCATTTGGGTCGTCACTTCGCTCGGCGCAATCGACACACCAGAATCAGCAATACCATGGTCAGCAGCAAATACCATCATCTTAGGATTCGTAATTGCAGGTTTATCTTTACCTAACACTTGAGCAATTTGTAGCGCTAGCGTTTCTAAATCTCCTAACGCGCCCAGAGGCTTAGTTTTGGTGTCTATTTTGTGCTGAATTTCAGTATTAAATTCAGTATTAACTGGTTTTATATCAAACATTAACTTCCCTTGCCCACTCAACTTGGGGCCATCGCTAAATGCGCTTGGCGCCTCGACTGCCTAAAATAAATAAAAAGAAGATACTGCCCATCACAGAGGTTATTATCCCCACAGGGAGCTCTTGATAACTCAACAAAGTTCGCGCGAGTACGTCCACCCACACCATAAATAATCCGCCCACCAGCGCAGTCAATAACAATGGATAGCGCCCAGGAAATAACAAGCGCACGGTGTGAGGAACCATTAAACCGATAAAGCCAATACCGCCGCAGTTTGCCACTAGAATCGCTGTAATAAGCGAACACAGCAACAGCATACTTAACCGTAGGTGAGCGACGTCTATCCCCAATGTATGCGCGGTTTCATCACCTGCACGCATCGCCACAATCTGGCGTTTATATAATAAAATGATGAGTGTACAAATAAACACAACGCTGGCGGGTAACCACAAACCTTGCCAACTGGCTTTAGCGAAGCTACCTAAAGTCCAAAACAACACCGACGCCGCAGCTTGTGGACTTGAGAAATACAACATCAAGCTGGCCATAGCACCAAACATAAACGAAATCGCCACCCCAGATAAGAGCATACGCTCAACCTGAGTCGATAAATTTCGCCCACATAAAGCCAACACCATAACAACCGATAGACTGGCACCAATAAAGGCACCTAAGGGCAAGCTCAACCATAGAATGCTTTGACTAAATAGGGTTAGAGCGACCACGGCGCCAAAGGATGCGCCTGATGAAATACCGAATAGGTATGGGTCGGCTAACGGGTTGCGAGTGACTGTTTGCAGCACACTACCGGCGATAGATAAGCCGGCTCCCGCGATAAAAGCAAGCAATACCCGTGGTAAACGCAGCTCCCAAATAATGCGTTCTCGTACACCAAGTGACTCACCCACATTGAATAGTTTATGACTCAGCACACTAAATACATCAATAACACTAATGCTAGCTGCGCCAAAACTGGTCGCCGCAAATGGCGTCGATAAGGTAAGTAAGGCGAGTACACCAAACAATAAATATTCAATTGGGCGTCGCTGCAAGGTTAAACCATTAACCTGCCCAATAGCGGAATTACTCACCCTCGCCTCCTTGAACTTTATTGGCTAAATCAGTTGCCGACTCATAACCGTAAAAGTAACTAATAAGTGGATTGCCATGCTGAGGGTGCGGCCTTATTTCACAGCACACATCAAATACCTCGGCAATAGTTTGCTCGGTAAGTACAGCTTTAGGTGAACCTTTTGCAATACAGCGGCCGCCATCGAGTAGCAGTAATTCATCACACAATGCGCTGGCAAGGTTTAGATCATGAATCGATGTGATAACCGTAATATTGAGGGTACGTAGCAGTTCCAAAGTTTGAATTTGGTAGCGGATATCTAAGTGATTAGTTGGCTCATCAAGAATAAGTAGCTTTGGCCGCTGCACTATCGCGCGGGCAATCAGTGCGCGCTGCTTTTCACCGCCAGATAGGCTTTCATATGCTTGATTCGCCTTATCTTGTAAGCCAACCTTTAACAGCGCACTGGTGACTTGTTCTCGGTCTTGCTTAGTCGTGAATTCAAAAGCATTTTTATGTGGGGTCAGACCTAGTGAAATTAATTGCGCGGTCGTCATTTCAAAATGATGTGGAGTATCTTGCAGTACCACCGCAACTTGCTGCGCAAAGCGCTTAGCCGATAGGGTGTCAACTTGCTCACCAAATAGTTCTATGCTGCCCGAGGTTGGCTTAACAAAGCGATATAAGCAGCGCAGCAGACTAGACTTACCGGCGCCATTTGGCCCAATAATGCCGAGCATTTTCCCTTCAGCAAGACCAAAGTTAACTGCCGACAAAATCATCTTGTCGTGTAATTGCCAAGTTAGATCTGTGACTGACAGAACAAGATTTGTCTGTAGTTTGGAATCTGGTTTAGCCATAAGTGGCTGTGTACCAAATCAATAGGATCATTTTATTATCTCCCTCGAGTCGCCCGCTCGAGTTTATGTGCCGCTAAAATAAGTGCACGTTTACTTTATCAATACCGATTTTTGATAAGCATGTTCGATTAAGCTAGGCAGGTATCTGACTTGAATCCGCATTAATAAAGCGGTCTTCATACAGTTGCGGGTACAGTCCGGACTAAATCTTGATAACAACTACGACCTCCGGTTCCCTTTATGCTATTTAAGCACCTAACTTTATTTGTTACTTATGCCACGCTTTCTTAGCGAGGATAATACTAACGTTGCAGTTTACCATCATACGTTTACAGCGAATACCAATCAGTATGAGAAGTTGTTCAATACAGCAGTAAGCCATCGATTCGCTTTATTTACGCCCAGTTTAAACTCAAATGCAGTGTATCGCCGTCGTGTAGTATGTCTATTGGTACCTTAGCGGCATAAGGCAGTTTTAATGCCGTGTAAAAACCCGCGACTTGGCTAACACCAAGCGCTTTACTCATTAAATAGCGCATCACGCCACCATGAGTAACCAGTAATATCTGTTTACCTTGGTGCTGTTCAATCATGCTTTGCCAAGCTTGCTCTATGCGCAATTCAAATGCTTGCATCGATTCACCATTAGGCGGCGAAGCTTGCCAAGGGTTAGCCCAGTAGCTATCTAACGCGGCTGCATCTGACTGATACAACGCATCAAATGTTTTTCCATCCCAATCGCCAAAGTTCAGCTCTTTAAAGCCATCGTCTATAAATAAGGGCAACTGATGCGATGTAGCGAATGCTTTAGCTGGGGCTGCACAGCGAATAAGTGGCGAGCTAATTACTACTAGAGGAGAATCACTAAGCGTGGGTTCTGCGACTAAAAATAGCTCAAAAAATGCGTTTTGCATCTGTAACTTACCTTGCTCACTCAAGCTTACATTCACTTGACCGCGCAAAATATTACCGCCTTCACATTGACCATGGCGTAATAGAGTAACCCTAGTGGTTTGCATGGCGTTAAATCATCCTCATTATTAATCATGCACTTACAAATCTTAACGGGCTTTTAATACTGAAAAAGTATCATGCTTTAGCACTTGCACTTTAGAGTAAGCCTCACGTATTATGGACGTCTATACGTATAAATGTCCAAACAAATAAGGTATCGCTTAAATCAACAGGCGATTTAATCAAAAATAATGGGCATGATGCATAAATTACAAAAATAACGATTTGCGAACTGGTAGGAATTATCTATGGCAACCTGTACCCCAACACATGCCTTGAGCGCAGTAGCACACACTCAAGACACTGCCGAAAAGGTGTTAGCAGTACTTACCCAAAAGCTTCAAGCAGGGATCCTTATTCTCGATGGTGCTATGGGCACCATGATCCAAGATCGCAAATTTGAAGAGCAAGACTTTCGTGGCGAACCATTTAAAGATTGGCATTGCGATGTAAAAGGCAACAACGATATGTTGGTGCTGACGCAACCTGAGGCGATTAAGCAGATCCATAAAGATTATCTACTCGCCGGCTCAGACATTATTGAGACCAACACCTTTAACGCCACGCGTATCGCCATGGCCGATTACGACATGCAGGCGCACTCTGCCGAGATTAACTTAGCCGGTGCCCGTCTTGCCCGCGAAGCGGCAAATGAAGTCGAAGCCGAAACCGGTCGTCAATGCTATGTAGCAGGTGTTCTGGGTCCGACCAACCGTACCTGTTCAATCAGCCCAGATGTTAATGATCCAGGTTATCGTAACGTCAGTTTTGATGAGCTAGTTGAAGCCTACATTGAATCGATTAATGCGTTGATTGCTGGTGGCGCAGATTTAATTATGGTTGAAACCATTTTCGATACCCTTAATGCTAAAGCGGCACTGTTTGCCATAGAAACCGTATTTGATCAGCAAGGTTTCCGCCTGCCGATTATGATCTCTGGCACCATTACTGATGCCTCAGGTCGTACCCTTACCGGCCAAACAACTGAAGCGTTTTATAATTCTTTGCGCCACGTTAAGCCTTTATCTATCGGCCTTAACTGTGCATTAGGGCCAACCGAGCTGCGCCCTTATGTTGAAGAGCTATCTAAGATTTCTGAATGTTATGTCTCTGCCCACCCTAACGCTGGCCTGCCTAACGAATTTGGTGGCTACGATGAAACGCCAGAGCAGATGGCAGAAGTCATTCAAGAATGGGCCGAAGAAGGCTTTTTAAACATTATTGGTGGCTGCTGTGGTACCACGCCTGATCACATCCGCGTTATTCGTGAAGCGGTAATTAAGCACTCAGCCCGTGTGCTGCCAGACATTCCTGTTGCTTGCCGTCTATCAGGGCTTGAGCCGCTAACTATTGATGCCAACTCGCTATTTTTAAACGTGGGTGAACGTACCAACGTCACTGGTTCGGCTAAGTTTTTGCGCCTAATTAAAACCGGCGAATATGAAGAAGCGCTGTCAGTTGCCCGTGAGCAAGTTGAGAGCGGCGCACAAATCATCGATATCAACATGGATGAAGGCATGCTCGATGGCGCTGAAACCATGCACAAGTTTCTTAACTTAATCGCTTCAGAGCCTGATATCTCACGCGTACCAATTATGATCGACTCCTCTAAATGGGAGGTGATTGAAGCAGGCCTTAAGTGTATTCAAGGTAAGGGCATCGTTAACTCAATTTCGCTAAAAGAAGGCGAAGAGAAGTTCATCGAACAAGCGACCTTAGTAAAACGCTATGGCGCCGCTGCCATTGTGATGGCATTCGATGAAGTCGGCCAAGCTGATACTAAAGCGCGTAAAGTCGAGATCTGTACCCGCGCTTATAATGTATTGGTCGATAAAGTCGGCTTCCCGCCAGAAGACATCATTTTCGATCCAAACATCTTTGCCATTGCTACCGGTATCGAGGAACACGATAACTACGCCGTGGATTTTATTGAAGCCACCGCAGAGATAAAACGCACTTTGCCACACGCGATGATCTCAGGCGGCGTATCAAACGTGTCGTTCTCGTTCCGCGGTAACAACCCGGTGCGTGAAGCAATCCACGCGGTATTCCTGTATCACGCGATTCAAGCTGGCATGGACATGGGTATTGTTAACGCCGGTCAGCTGGCCATTTATGACGATATCGACCCAGAGCTAAAAGCGCGCGTTGAAGCCATTGTGCAAAACTTACCGTGCACTGTGGCCGATACCAACAACACCGAACTGCTATTAGAAGTTGCCGAAAAATTCCGTGGTGATGGTAGCCAAACCGTCAAAAAAGAAGATTTAGAATGGCGTACTAAGCCGGTTAATGAGCGCTTAGCCCATGCGTTAGTAAAAGGCATTACCGACTATATCGATGCAGATACCGAAGAAGCGCGCCAACAGGCAACGCGCCCACTAGATGTAATTGAAGGGCCGTTAATGGACGGCATGAACATAGTTGGCGATCTCTTTGGCTCAGGCAAAATGTTCCTACCTCAGGTGGTTAAATCAGCTCGAGTGATGAAAAAAGCCGTGGCTTACTTAAACCCATACATTGAACTAGAAAAAGTTGCGGGTCAGTCAAACGGTAAGATCTTAATGGTCACCGTAAAAGGCGATGTGCACGATATTGGTAAAAACATTGTTGGCGTAGTACTCGCTTGTAACGGTTACGAAGTCATCGATTTAGGCGTAATGGTACCAGTTGAGAAAATCATTGAAGTCGCTACTGCAGAAAACGTCGATATTATCGGTATGTCAGGCCTCATTACCCCAAGCCTTGATGAAATGGTGCATAACGTTAAGAGCTTCCATAAAGCAGGCTTAACCATTCCATCGATTATTGGCGGCGCTACCTGCTCTAAAATTCATACCGCAGTCAAGATTGCACCACACTCACCAGAAGGTGCTATCTACATTGCCGATGCTTCGCGCGCCGTGCCTATGGTATCTAAACTCATCAATAACGACACTCGCCAAGCGACTATCGATGAGGCTTATGCCGAATACGATATGATGCGCGAAAAACGTTTGTCGCAAACCAAGCGCAAAGAGATCACCTCGATTGAAGCCGCGCGTGAAAACCGCTGCCAGCACGACTGGCAAAACTACAGCCCATTTGTGCCTAATCAACTTGGCCGCCAAGTGTTTGATGACTACCCGCTAGAAGACTTAGTTGAACGTATCGACTGGACACCATTTTTTAGAAGCTGGGAGCTGCATGGTCACTTCCCAAGAATTCTAGAAGATGAAGTGGTGGGCATTGAGGCGCGTAAGCTGTTTAGCGACGGCAAAGCCATGCTAGACAAAATCATCAGTGAAAAATGGCTTACTGCGAAAGCGGTTATTGGCTTGTTCCCAGCTAACACCGTTAACCATGACGATATTGAACTGTACACAGATGAAAGCCGCAGCGAACTTGAATTGACGACTCATCACCTACGGATGCAGATTGAACGTGTTGGTAACGACAACTTCTGTTTAGCCGACTTTGTTGCGCCAAAAGACAGTGGTGTGGCCGATTACATGGGCGGCTTTGCAGTCACAGCGGGTCATGGCATTGATGAGCATGTAGCTCGTTTTGAAGCTGACCACGATGACTACAGCGCGATTATGCTTAAGTGTTTAGCCGACCGTTTAGCCGAAGCCTTTGCCGAGCGTATGCATGAACGCGTACGTAAAGAGTTTTGGGGTTACGCAGCCGATGAAGCACTGGATAACGAAGCACTTATTCGTGAAAAATATAAAGGTATTCGCCCAGCTCCTGGTTACCCAGCATGCCCAGATCACACTGAAAAAGGCCTGCTGTGGGACTTATTAAAGCCTGATGAAACTATCGGCCTTAATATCACCGAAAGCTACGCCATGTTCCCAACGGCTGCGGTTTCTGGTTGGTACTTTGCTCATCCTAAGTCGCGCTATTTTGGCGTAACTAATATTGGTCGTGATCAAGTCGAAGATTATGCCGCCCGTAAAGGCATGAGCATAGAGGAAACCGAGCGCTGGCTAATGCCAGTGTTGGACTATGACCCAGAGTAATTGAATCCAGAGTAATTAAAGCAAAAATTAAGCCCCTGAATAAGGGGCTTAACATAGAAAACAACGTAGTTTGCTAGGCAGCTTACCTGTTCAGTTTAGTAAGCTTAACCTAAACTCAAAAGCGAATCTCAAAGGCTAAATTCACAGCCCTAGCTCACATTACTCATACAAGGTTTAATCATGCCTGTGGCGTCATCACCACTCAGCAATAACGCCTTATACTGATTTATATTTCTTTCAAGTTGCAGCATTAATCCTTCAGCGCCTTTAGCCGCTGTACTTTCATATACTAAAGGCACCATAGTTAGATTATGCGCCTGAGCCTGAGCATCGACAAACTGCAACTGTGACCAGAATAAATTAGAGATAAGATGAAACAAACAGCTGCTGATCCCCTTGTGTCGCATTTCTGGTACCACATAAGCATAAAGTAAGTAACAACACACGCCCACATGCCGATCATCACAGGTATTGCCATCGGCATACCAAGAATCAAGTAGGCCTATATTAAAGGTGACAAAAGCGATTGGGGTTTGTTGCTGCTCTTCTAAAAAAGCGACTAGTTGATAATGTCTTTGATGTCGACTTTCTGAAAGGTGACTAACGGGTACAAGGCTCTTAAATATTTGATGGCTGATGGACTCATCATCAAGACTTTTACCACAAAAGTGCTGCTGTAAATCAGCTGATGTAATATGGGCTGGCGCATCATAAATACTCACGCAGGGGGCATTTAATAATGTATCGGTATCGACAGACGTAGGTGCGTGCAGGCGTAAATCTTTTTCGGCTAAGGTTTTGATAAACCCGCCTTGCAGTTGAAACTGGTTAAAATCATCCAGTAAATGAAACGAAGGAAATAACTGCGCCTTACTTTTATAAGAAGTCATAGACAACCCCACTTATAGCTGCGGTTACCTGTAAAATAAAACTTTTTTATCAATTGCTTATTAAGTCAAAAAGGCATACAGGCAACACACTTAGTTAACTCAATACCCATTAACTATAGGTTCTATATATTTGACTGTAAAACCCGTTGTCAGATAAAAAACAACTTATGGGCAAGATTGCAGATAAAAACCATACCTACAACCAAAATTGTCATAGGTATGGCGATGATAGGAGAGTTAGTCCTTTTTAGCTACATGGGTTGCGATAGCATCCATAAGATCTGGGGATAAGCAGTCGTAAGGCTCTAAGCCAAGCGTCGTTAGACGCTCACGAATAGCAGGCATACTTTCAATCTCTGTTCCCGACTCAATAATAGATGATACAAACGCAGCAAATTTTGGCTCAGCCCAACCTGCCTGCTTGCTTAATTCGGTATGAACAAAATCAAGACCGAAGAAAGGGTGGGCTTCATTATGTATACGGCCATACATGTGGACGCCACAATCTTTACAGGCATAGCGATTAATAGCCGCCTCAGAATCAACAACTTTAAGCTTAGTTTCATTCGCAATAACTTCTAGATTATCACGCGAAATTACAGCGACTTGTGAAAACAACGCCTCTTTTGGCTTCCAGCACTTAGAACAGCCGCATACATGGTTATGTGCTGTTTGGGAGGCCAACTTTACTTTTACCGGCTTACTCTTACAGTGACAGGTTAATGTCCCTCCTGTAAAAACAGGTAATTCGGTAAAAATGCCATTATCCACTGCAGGGTGAATAAGAACTTTAACGGTTTTTTTACTTTTAAATAAACTCAATAATTTAGAAATCATAATCAACATAAATAGGTATTTGGGTAACTTGAATCGTTGAACTATCGATTTCTAAATGTTTATTTAGACGCTCAATCAAAATGCGATATAAACATATACCTTGTGAGCTCGACTCTTGAACAACGGGCTTGAGTGCGAGCAATTATATGCAGATATAAAATCTTGATAAGTCCACTTAGAGGTAAAAGATTATTACCAAATGAGCGGCAATCTTTGTATTTCCGAGGAATTCAAAGCAAAATAACCCAATATTACCCTTGTGTAATAATATAAAAAGCATAAGCCTAAATACGCTTAATCCATTAACTGTTTATGCTGTTAATGGTTCGATAAGGTCAGTTGATAGCAATCACGCAGCTTGCTTTGCTAAAATATGCGTCATTAAGTAATTCGCATCTTTCCAAACCCCGCCTAACGTTGCCGAGCCACGGGTATATAACCAAGGTAAACCAATAAAAAACAAGCCATCGATATCTTTACTCACACCGCGATAATTACTTGGGTAGTTCATTTCATCGAACGAGATGTCTTCAATCCAAAAAAAGTTAGGCTTAAAACCTGTCGCCCATATAATATTCTTAATGCTGCTTACACTGCCTTTTTGAAACTTGATACTGCAATCATCAGCTGACAGGGTCCTGCCCATATGCAGCACATTGTCTTTTGCCAGCAAAGACTTCACATCAGTGCCTATTACCGGTTGTACGCCTTTACTTAACCACTGACCGATTTTGCTATAACGGTTAACCGACAAAAAGCCTATCTTAGTAAACCACCACCAAAGGGTTTTACCTAAAAAGGTCTGCGGAATAGCAGGGATTTTATCCGTACCGGAAAAGTGTACTTTGCGTCCGGTATCGGCGATTTCCGATAAAATTTGCACGCCGGAATCGCCCGCGCCAACAACTAAGCAATCGCCCTCTTGCAGTTGAGCCGGACTTTTATAGTTCTCACTATGAATTTGCTTCACATCTTTAGCGATGTCCGCATGACAAGGAGGTGTATACGGAGTATGGAACGGGCCGGTGGCGATAATAAGCTGCTTAGCTTGATAATTTGCCGTCGCACTAGTGATCTCAAAGATGCCATTCACTTTCTTTACCGAGATGATTTTTTGATTAAATTCAATCGGTATCGAAAACTTATCGGCATAACTTTTTAAGTAATCCGCCACTTCATATTTATTAGGGTAATAGCCTTTTGGGAACGGAAACGGCATGCCCGGTAAGTGGTTATATTCGGTTGGGGTAAACAGTTTCAATGAGTCCCAACGCTTTAGCCAAGGCGCACCGATATGCTCGTTGGCATCTAAAATAAGGTAGTCTTTTTTATGCTGCGATAAGTTATAGGCCATAGACAAGCCAGACTGACCCGCGCCGATAATGATAAATTCTTTCATAATTTCCAACTGCATATGTTTTATTTTTATTATGCCAAGCATGATAACAGAACATCAGCATAGAACCTGATTTAGCCAAAAAATAGTCAAGGGGGGGACTGTAAAGAACAGCGAAATTGAACAGTGACTCCTACCGTTAACAATCAATACTAGGCTTTTAACATTGTCATCGCTAAAAGCTGCAGAGATCTCATTTTGTGCTAAATTGCAGTGCTATAGTCAAATGAGTAAGTCAAAAAGATTTAAATAGAATATCCCAGTATTTCAATTCAGTAGGTCTAGGAGCAACTATGTTAAATGAAAATCACGCGCTTATTTTCGACTTTCCAGAATTTAAACAAGACATTGTTTATTTGAACTATACCGACCAAGAGTTCGACAAGCTTTCCAAGCAATACCACCTACTCGATTATGATATTCGTCAGTTAGAAATCGCCGGTAGCCCTACCGATGACGAACATATGCACCAACTCAAAGTACAACGCGCTAACTTAAAAGATGTTTTATTCCATAAGCTTCAAGCCCACCATAGCGAATCGAAGTAACAAATTTTTGAAAAATACCGAGCGCATTCAGCTCTGCATATAACAGTCAAAAATAAGCCAAAAGGCAGTAACGCTAACTTTTTGGCTTTAAAATCTTTTTCTAATCATCTCTTATTGCCACTAAACTCAGCCTAGTGACCTTTAGGGTTAAACAACTGCGTACGAAATAGCTAGAAAATACGTGCTTAAGGCAGATTTTGTGTTAGGCAGCCAATGAATCCTCTGGTCTTATTTGTTGTTAGGCTCTTTCGCAACTAGCTTAATGAGTGCTAATATTGACCGTTAACACTTCGTATAATCTCAATGATATGGTTTGAGAGTTTCTACCAAGAGCCCTAAACTCTTGATTATGAAGACTTTACTTTATGTAATGCTAACTATGTAATATTGCTTATATTTTGCGCTGCAAGGTATAAATGATTATTTGCCTATAGTTGGTATAACCACTTAATAAAGGAGAGCTTCATGAATTTTCTACAGCTACCTAAAATTGATCTTCATTGCCACCTAGACGGTAGCGTACGTCCGCAAACGGTTATCGACCTTGCTAAAATCCAAGGCACAGCTATTCCTAGCGATAACGTTGACGAGATAAAAGCGCTAATGGTGGCGCCTGAATCTTGCCCAAACCTCGATGAATATCTAACTCGCTTTGCACTGCCGGTATCGGTTATGCAAACAGAAGCGGCATTAGAGCGTATTTCGTTTGAGCTATTTGAAGACGCAGCAAAAGAAAACGTGAAGTACCTAGAAGTCCGTTTTGGCCCACAATTACATCGTAAGCAAGGCCTTAACTTTGAGCAGATCATTGGCAGCGTTGTCAAAGGTATGCGCAGAGCTGAAGCCCAATACAACATTAAGGGTAACTACATCCTATCGATTATTAAGGTGCTACCAAAAGATGACATCAATGATGTGATTGACGCTGGTGCTAAGTTCCTTGATAACGGTGTCGTTGCATTCGACTTAGCAGCAAGTGAAGAGCCAGGCTTTTGCCATGAGTACATTCCTTACGCTAAGTACGCGTTAGAAAAAGGCTACCGCATTACAATTCATGCCGGTGAGCAAGGTGTAGGTCAAAACGTGTATGACGCCATTGCGTTACTAGGCGCTGAACGTATTGGACACGGTATTCATATTAACAGCCACAAACAAGCGTACGATTTAGTGCGTGCTGAAGCCGTTGCGTTAGAAACCTGCCCAAGCAGTAATGTGCAAACTAAGGCGGTTGAGAATCTAGAAAGCCACCCGTTTGGTGATTTCTACCGTGATGGCTTACTGGTTACTATTAACACAGATAACCGTACAGTGTCTGACACCACCATGACTAAAGAACTTCAGCTTGCAGTAGAGAAATTTAACTTAACCGAACAAGATTACATGGCTATCTACAAAATCAGCGCGAACAACTCATTCGCATCTGATGCTGTAAAACAACATCTATTACAGTTTGTTGCGTAAGCTTCATTAGCAAATTGCTAGCCCTTTAGCGAGTACAACTATGTGCTCGCTAAACCCTCCCTCCCTAGGACTCATCAACAACCCATTTCAGTGACAAATATAGCGAGATTTAGATCGCAAATCGCTTAATTACTCATCGCTAAAACGCCTTATTGCTATAAAATGCCGCACCCCAATTTACTGGTCACCTTCCTTGCAAACTGCAACAACCAACGCGTTATATACTGACTTATCGAGTTACTACAATTTAATGTGTGCTGATATCGACTATCTTGCACAAAGCGAGTGTATTCGCAGACATCATCAGCTCTTTGGTAATGGTGGCAAACGTCATTTAGATCTTGCTTGCGGCACAGGTCCACATGTAAGGCATTTCATCGATAATGGTTATCAAAGCCAAGGGTTAGATATTAACCAACCTATGCTTGATATTGCCAAGTTACATTGCCCAGAAGCTGAGTTTAGCCTGCAAGATATGTGTGATTTTAAGGTCGATGAAAAACTGGATTTGATTACCTGTTTTCTATACTCCATTCACTATAGCGATGGAATTGAAAAGCTAAAACAGTGTATTGCTAGCGCACATCAAGCACTCAACATGGGTGGTGTTTTTTGCTTTAACGTTGTCGAAAAAAGCATGATTGTGAACAACTCGTTTGCCCAATATCAACTAGAACATGAAAATAGCCAGTTTACCTTTAGCTCAGGTTGGGACTATTGCGGCGAAGGCGAAAGGCAATCACTCAAAGTGAGCATTGAGAAAACCACCGATCTCATTAGTCAGTCATGGCAAGACGAGCACCCTATGGTTGCCGTCAGCTTTGCAGAGCTTAAACAACTTCTTGCCCCCTACTTTGAGGTGCATATGTTTGAGCATGATTATGAAAAAATTCTGGCTTGGGATGGCCATTCAGGTAATGCTATTTTTACCTGTGTAAAAATTTAACCCTCGCTCGGCACACATTGTTAGCCAAGTCGAAGTTAGCCCCTATTATCGTGAGCGGTTTATTAGGGGCTAAACCATAAGTTACTCTACTGACTTATCCCGCCCACTTAATCCCCTTTTTAGTTTTCACTAACTATTGCTAGCGCTTGATAAAAACATGCATCAGCTCAACTCACTAAATATTCATTTCTACTGATATTCTAATCAACAGCTCAAACTGTAAATCAAAGCCATAACCTTTGTTAATACCTAGTTAACAGCAGCATCTAAACGTTCAAACCTTAACCATAAAAACAAATCACACTGAATTTTTAGTCATTACTTATGAATAACTATTGATTTATTTTGGTGTCAGTTTATAGTCGTCACCAGTTAAGTAATTTGATTAAGAGAGTTTGAGATGAAGCGGTCAGTGACAGGTTTAGTAAGTTTAGGGTTAGCAAGCGTTCTATTATTGGCTGGCTGTGGCAAGAGCGATGATGTACTTGTAGTAGGCACTAATGCCACCTTCCCGCCTTTTGAATATGTGGGTGGTGTAAGCGGCGATGAGATTAAAGGTTTTGACATCGACTTAGCTAAGCAAATTGCTAAAGATGCAGGTAAGACCCTCAAAGTTGAAAATATGAACTTTGACTCACTCATCGTTGCATTAAACGCGGGCAAAATTGATTTTATCGCCTCAGGTATGACTATCACACCTGAGCGTCAAGCAAGTGTTGACTTCTCAGCACCATATTACGAAGCAACCCAACTGGTGTTGGTGAATAAAGATAACACCAGTATCAACAGCACTGATGATCTAAAAGATAAGCATATTGCAGTACAACTTGGCTCAACTGGCGACATTATGGCAAAGACCTATAGCCAGAACGTCACTGCTTTCAACACAGGTTTTGAAGCGGTAATGGAACTGAAAAATAATAAAGTCGATTTAGTACTATTTGATAGCGAGCCGGCGATAAGCTTTTTGAATAAAAACCCACAATTGAAAATGGTGAAGTTGGACTTTGATGCCGAGTTTTATGGCTTAGCAGTACCTAAAGGCAAAACAGAGCTATTAAATAGTATCAACACCACCCTTAAATCCATGAAAAGCAATGGCGAGTACGATGCCCTTGTGACCAAATACATGAAGTGAGCAACTGATGATTGATGCAATAAACTCTTCTTTATTTACGCCCATTGGCTCAGACGGTTTAATCGGGATCTATCTCATCTTAAACGGCTTGAAAGTCACGTTAATCGTTACCTTCTTTGCCATGATAATGGGTTCTGTACTCGGCGTTGCCACCACCTTAATGAAGATGTCATCAAAGTGGTATTTTAGCTGGCCAGCCAATTTATATGTAAGCGTGATACGCGGTACACCAGTGGTTGTGCAGTTAGTGATCCTTTACTTCATCGTACTGGCATCACTCGATGTAGATAAAATCACTGCAGCTATTATAGCCTTTGGCCTTAACAGTGGTGCGTATATCTCTGAAATCATCAGAGCCGGGATCCAAGCTGTAGACAAAGGCCAAATGGAGGCGGCGAGATCACTCGGTTTATCGCATTGGTCAACCATGAAAGAAGTGATTTTACCCCAAGCGATTAAGAACATTCTGCCATCGCTAGGTAACGAGTTTATTGTATTGCTCAAAGAGACTGCGGTTATTGGCTTTATCGGCGGTGTCGACTTAATGCGGGCAGGTGAAATTATCCGTAGCCGTACCTTTGAAGACAGCGTACCGCTATTTACCTGTGCCATTATTTACTTGCTACTGACGTATATCTTCACCTTTATGCTATCTAGATTCGAAACGAGGCTAAAACAAAGTGATTAAAATAAATAACTTACATAAAAGCTTTGGCGACAACCAAGTACTCAAAGGCATTAGCGAGCAAATTAATAAAGGCGAAGTAGTCAGCGTTATTGGTCCATCTGGGAGCGGTAAAAGTACCTTTTTACGTTGTATCAACTTACTAGAGCAACCAACTCAAGGTGATATTTTCATTGATGGTCAATCCATTACCGCCGCAGGGGCTTGCGTTGACAAGTTAAGACAAAAAGTCGGTATGGTGTTTCAAAACTTTAATCTGTTCCCTCATAAAACAGTTAAACAAAACATCATGCTAGCTCCAGTGAAGTTAGGTGTGATGAACCAGCAACAAGCGGGCGCAGAAGCCGATAGATTGCTAACCCTAGTGGGCTTAAAAGACAAAGCCGATGCCTATCCATCAAGCTTATCTGGCGGGCAAAAGCAGCGTGTTGCCATTGCAAGAGCGTTAGCCATGAAGCCAGAGCTTATGTTATTTGACGAACCAACATCAGCACTCGACCCTGAGATGGTTGGCGATGTACTCGATGTGATGAAATCACTCGCGGAAGATGGCATGACAATGGTGATTGTTACCCATGAAATGGGTTTTGCACGGGACGTATCCGATAGAGTGATCTTTATGGATGGTGGTTATATCGTCGAGCAAAGCGAACCTGAAGCCTTATTTAGCAAGCCTAAAGAGGCCAGAACTCAAGAGTTTTTAAGTAAAGTACTACGATAAGCTTAACCGCTATGTTGCTGGCATTTGAGCAAGATTGTCACCCCAAATTGCCGCCTCTTTAAGAGGCGGCGTTATCTTTTAAAAGTAAGGTGAAGACTCCAGCCCCAAGCAATACATCTCGTTCGGCTTACATTAATTAGCTTGAATAACTGAGCCTGAGTTACTGAGCTTGAGTTACTAAGCTTGAGGCACCGAACTTTCTAAATCAGTGTACGAACTGCGGTTTGCTAGCGCTCGACATTAATGCTTCTAAGGCTTTTTGATGTCCCTGCGCCGCAGCCTCTAGATACCACTTTTCAGCGTTCTGTAAGTTTTGCGGGTCGCTTTTATCCGATTCATATAAGGTGCCCAAAACATATTGCGACTCTGCATCGCCTTGCTTAGCAGCGGCTGTATACCAGGTTATCGCTTCAGGTATGTTTTGAGCCACACCATCACCCAGTTCAAATATCACCCCAAGGCTATATTGCGCACCAGTGTTCCCTTGCTCTGCCGCTTTTAAATACCATTTAATTGCCTGTACTTTGTCAACCTGAGTGCCTTGACCTTGCTCAAACATTGAACCTAGGTAAAACTGCGCTTTGGCATGGCCGTTATTCGCCGCCTTTTGATACCAAGCAAAAGCCTTAACCGGATCTGCAGCCACGCCTTGGCCAAAGTCATAGGCTGAACCAATATAAAATAAAGAGGCTACATGGCCTTGCTCTGCGGCTTTCATATACCAAGTAAATGCTTGCTGTCTGTCTTCTTCAATTCCAACACCAAAAGTTAGCATTCTAGCCATATCATACTGAGCTTCATCAAGGCCTTTAACTGCCGCTTTTCTGATCCAATAAATGGCTTGTGGATAATTTTGCTTAGTTGAGTGAAATATCATTCCGATGGCATAAAGCGCATCGATATGCCCTTGCTCTGCCGCTTGATAATACCAATGCAATGCCTGTTGCCTATTTTCAGGCACGCCAAGCCCATAATCATAAAAGGTACCGAGTGTATACTGCGCATCAGCATGACCTTGCGTTGCCGCGGTTTGATACCACTCAATCGCTTTCTGTTTATCCTTCACTGTACCGCTCCCAAAATCATAAAAGCGTGCCAGCTCGTATTGCGCATAGACATCACCTTGTTCAGCCGCTTTGCGATAACTCTCAAAAGCAAGGGCTGGGCCTTGCTCTGAACTTGCACACCCAGCCAGTAAGAAAACCATTAATAAAATTAAAAACTTCATAATCACTCTTTGACAACAGCAAACCATTAGTGGCTTTTATCGCTCATTGATGCGAGTGTAAACTATATTTTTTAATTTAACTTCAGTTATTTAGATGGCTAACTTGTAAAGTAAAAGGTTAAGACAGGGACCACCTTAAGTGAGTAACTTTACTGCCAAACCTGAAAGATATAAGCCCAGCCCAAACACAGCGTGAGCAATAACACTGTGTAGTCGAGTAATGGCAGGCTTTGGCGTTTTAGAAGTTGCAATTCCCGCCCCCATGCCTGGCTGCATTACCAAAAAAGGGGCAACTACGGTGGCGACCCCGACGATAAGTGCGGGTCCAAGTGTTGGGTTTTCAATCCACGTCTGCCCCCATAAACCAATTAATAATGCCGCAAGCGCAATACCTATCAGATAATGAAATAACCAGCCAATAACATGCTCCCCGCGAATTGGGGCTGATTCTGCAATAGCCTTATGATAAAACTGCCCATAAGCCATGTAAGCTATCCAACGCCCCACCATTGCAAAGTTTGGCGTTGCAAAACCTAACTATTCAATCATGGTTCTTGCTTACTCATGGATACTAACCTTGCTCAACTAACCGTGATCCCTGTGCGGTTTCAAATTGCTTTATTTTCATTTTGTGAGCTGCGCACCTATTTTTCAGCGCACACTTGTACACATAATGGCTCTATCGCAAATTGACAATTGGAGTCCGTAATGCAAACCCTAGATTGCCCACAGTGCAACCATAAGATCGACCTTAATGTAGTTACTTGTCCTCAATGTCATGCTGCACAAGGTTTTGATTCTCTATCCGGCGTAGATCCTGATATTCGCATTAAAAACCAGAGACTGGCTATCTGGTTCAGCTTGCTACTTGGCGGTTTAGGCCTGCACAAGTTCTACCTAGGACAACACCTAAAAGGCAGTTTATATCTGGCATTCAGCTGGACACTTGTGCCTATGGTAGTAGGCTGGGTAGATGCCTTCCGCACCCTAAGAATGACGCCATTTCATTTTGAACAGCGCTACTGTAAGCGTGTGTCACAAGGGTTTTAGGTCGCAACACTACCAAGCGCTTAAACCAGCGGCATAATGTTAAAGCACAATGCACAAATACATAAAAAGACAGCTTACGCTGTCTTTTTTAGTTTAGTCAGTCCCAGTAAAGGTTTTAGCTTTATGCCTGCATTAACAGCGCTTGCAGAAACAGTTGAACACATTCGCCCTTCAATCTCACCGAAAATCCCGCTAACTCTAGCCATTTATACCACTGATTTGCTCTTTGGCAGTCGAGTCATTGCTTACTAAGCATTAAGTATTAGCAAATATTGCATGTATGTAGACAAACGTTTAAATGACTGATTAACTAACAGCCATGCCCTTGCTGTATTTGATAAAAACATTTTGGGTACTTATTGGTGCAATAGCTCAATAAGTATATGTTTTACTATCAAAATTAGGACATCCGACATAATAAAAGTATCCATCAACATTGATTGGTGGAACAACAAATAAAAAGGATCTTTTAATGCGCCTAAATAAGTTAGTGCTCGCTTTAGGGATAGCTTCAACAGTTACCTTAGTAGGTTGTGGCTATGATGAAACCGACAATAGTGACTCACTATTTGTGCCAGAGCCCACACCTGAAGTTATTCCCCCACTACAAGTATTTGCTCCAGATGGAAAGCTCAATGCACAAATTCGCCGAACCAGCTATGGTGTGCCGCACATTAAGGCTGATAACCTTGAAAGCTTAGGTTTTGGTAGTGGTTACGCTCAAGCTCAAGACAATCTATGTATCCTCGCCGATGGCTTTATTAAAGCCAACTCTGAACGCTCAATGTACTTTGGTCCTCACGCCTCGCTAGATTTCACCACAGGCTTGCCGACCGCTGAAGATAACGGTAACTTAATCTCAGATTTTTCCTATAAAGCCCTTAAAATTCGTGAAAAAGCGGAAGCACAATACCCAAGCTTTAGTTATAACTCCCGTGCATTAATGGAAGGCTTTAGTGCCGGTTATAACCAATATTTGGCCGATGTTGAAGCCGGCACACAAAACGGCGATCCATTTTGTGCAGGCCAACCTTGGGTAAAGCCTGTTGATGGTGTCGATGTTGCCAACTATCTATTTTCCATCGCCCTGCTGCCTGGCGCAGCTAATTTCCTTGACCTGATTTTTTACGCCAACCCTGGAGATGGCCAAGAGTATTTGCCACGCATTATTGGTCCAGCTCCGACTCAAGCTGCAACCGAGGCACAAACCGCCTTTATCCAAGATGTGAATAGCAAGTTTGTCGCTTTCCAAAATGCCATTACTACCCCAGAAACCAATCCACGCAATCTCGGCTCAAACGGCTGGGGCCTGGGTAAAGACAAAACCGAAAACGGCAAAGGTATGGTGCTGGGTAATCCGCATTTCCCACACACAGGTAACCTGCGCTTTTGGCAGTCTCACTTAACTATTCCAGGTCATATTGATGTGATGGGCGGCTCATTGGTAGGTATGCCGGGCGCGATTAATATTGGTTTCAACAAAGATGTGGCTTGGACCCATACCTTCTCAACCGCGGAGCACTTTGTGCTTTATAACCTAGAGCTGGTCAGTGGCGACCGCATGCAATACTTGTTTGATGGCGAAGCCATGCCAATCACTAAAGAAACGGTACAGATCTTAGTGAATGGTGGCCCTGCTGGCATGCTGGTAGCAGAAAAAGATATCTACACCACTGCAAAAGGTCCAATCGCTGAAGCACCTGCGAGTCAGGCACCATTTGGTTGGGATGATGGTCAAGCCTATATGCTGCAAGATGCCAATATGGCTAACAAAGATCCTATCGATCACTGGCTCGCCATGAACCGTGCAACCAATAAAGACGAATTCCAGCAAGCCTTTAAAGACTTTGACGGGGTGATTTTCAATAACACCATGTATGCCGATAAAGAAGGTAACGCCTTCTATATTGATGACTCGACGGTACCGGGGTTATCAGGTATTGCCATTAGCTTACTGAAAACCAACCCGGATATTATTGCTGCCCGCCAGCAAGCTGGCTTTACCATTTTGCCAGGTAACACCTCTATGTTTGCTTACGACGCGCCGCTCGCTTACGAGTATGCGCCTAAGCTTGAACGTACTGACTTTGTGCAAAACTCTAATAACTCATTCTGGTCAACTAACCTTGACGCACCACTTGAAGGCTACTCTGCCATGTATGGCCCAGAGCGTGGACAACAATCTCTACGTACTCGTATGGCATTAAAGTTAATCGCTGAGGCTGGCGGTGAAGATGGCAAGTTTAATCTTGATGAGTTAGAAGCTGCAGCGCTTGGCAATGATATTTATCTTGATAGTCTAATCTTTGATGATTTGATCGCCCAGTGTGAAGCTCAAGGTGATACCCCTGTAATGGTAAGCGCTAACCAATCTAAAGATATCAGCGCTGCCTGCGCCGCACTAAAACAGTGGAATGGTAAGCAAGATAACGACAGCATTGGCGGAGCATTAATCCGTGAGTTTGCACATCAATTTGATCAAAATAGCATGCTAACTGTGCCATTTGATTTTGAGCAAGCTGCAACAACTCCAAATACCTTAGCCACTGACGGCAGTGCACTCGTTGCCTTAGCCAAAGCGGCATTAAACGTTGAAGCAGCTGGTTTTGCCGTTGATGCAGCCATGGGTACAGTGCAGTTTGTTGAAAAATCACTGCCAGACGGCATGCCATCAGGTAACAAGCAACCATGGCCGGGTACCCATAACGCTGAAGGGGGTTTTAACGTGTTCTCAACCAGCTTAAGTGGTGACGATACGTTAGTGCCGCAGCATAGCTACCCCGCGGTTATGGACGCTGTAACCGGTAAGCCATTAGCATCGGGTTTATCAGATCAGGGTTACGCTATCCGCTATGGTTCAAGTTGGATGATGGCAGTGAGCTTTACTGACAACGGCCCTGTTGCTAAAGGCATTTTAACCTACTCACAATCAACCAATAGATTGAGCCCGTATTTTAACGACCAAACTGAGCGTTACTCTACAAGCAAGCAATTCCGTCCTTTCTTGTTTAATGAAAGTGATATTGCCGCAGCGGTAGAGTCGACCACTGAGCTAAGTGCACAAAAAGTGCAGTAGTTAAGTATAAGTTAGTTTGTTTAAGGTTAATCAAGCGCCATAGCAGCGCTGTAAATTAATTAGCATGACTCAAAAGCAGCCTTTTAGGCTGCTTTTTTATTGTCTCGCAACGATCAATTAAAAATAACATTCGCAAATACTTAAGGTTTAATTGCTTAATTTTCAAAACCTTAATTACTTAGCCAAACTTGCTCCAGTTCACATTCCAGTGCATGATTTAATCAAAATGCGATGTGCATCATTTGATTAATCAAACGAAATAGCAAGGGAGGCTACATGCGTATTCTACTTTGGTTCGCGGCCATGTGTGTTGCGGTAAGTTTGCTGCTGTTATCACTAAAAACCCAAGCGACGGCAAAGAGCCTAACGCAAACAACTGTAATGACACCGGCAACAAATTCAGCTAACGCAACTGATTCAAATAAGCCAGATAATAAAACCCCAATGACCACAATTACGCTCAATAAGTACTTAGGCGGCACAGAAGGCAAACTTAATAATAAGTCAGCGCTCAATTTTAAATTTACTAACGCCAATGGCAGTAACAAGAACACTTGCAGCATTATCACCACCGACAATTATCTAAGGCACTCTAAAAATCGGCTAGAGAACATTAATCTTAGCGAGAAAAACTTCTACTTTGACTGTACCTGGGATGGCCGCTATTACTTTTTATCTAATCGAGTCAGAACCTATGCTGAAGTGATCATTAAGCAACCCGATAGTCAGTTTCCGATGTCGATGCATATTGAAGCTAAGTTGGTGAGTTTAACTGGTGAGCAAGTCGAAATTATTAGTGGCGATATTTCACTAAGACGCAATCCAAGATAGAAGTTAGCCAAAAGCTCCCTACTAAATAAGCAGTAAAACAGCCTTAGATAAATGAGCTGATAATCGTTTTAGTGCTAGCAATATTATGCTGCTGGCTAAATACACCGCAAACAGCCTAACAATCAGGCAAGAGCCACAAGGTAAGTGTGACTCGCCCGCCAATATCCTATCAAGTTAATCCACATTAATAGGCGTCTGTGCAATATTAGCGCGCCGTAGATCTAGACCTGATAAAAGGTCAACTTTATAAAACTAATATTAACCTCAAAAACAACGGTTTTGAGGTCGACTGCGCGCACTTATTTATGACTTTTAGACGACTTTAAGTGTAAACAAAATGAATGACACCAACAGCAATGTGCTACTGATCTCGGGCCACCCAGATCTTCAGCGCTCAATTGCTAATAGCGAAATACTTAACCTGCTAGCGACAACTAGCCAGATTAAGATCCATAAACTCGATGAGGCCTGCCAAGGCTTTCAAATTGATGTCCCCGCTGAACAAGCCTTACTGACTCAAGCCGATACGATTATTTTCCAGTTTCCACTGTACTGGTCAACCTATCCGGCATTGATGAAGCTGTGGTTTGATGAAGTATTTACCTACAACTTTGCCTTTGGTCCTAACGGCGACAAGCTAAAAGGCAAAAAAGTGATCTTATCGATTACCTGTGGTGCAACCGAAAACTCCTATCAACCAGGTGAGTTTAACTTCTTGCCTATTGAGCAGTATTTACAAGCCGCTATGCATCCCGTTAAGGCCGCACAAATGGACATTGTCGATACGGTTATCACCTTCGAGATGAATTCAACACCTGATGAAGGCGGCGATCAAAACACCGTTATGCAATTAGCTCAACAACATGTAGAGCGCTTAACCCATTTACTCAACTAACTGAGCAAACCTGCTTAATTTATCAAATAAACAATAGGTTATAACTATTATGTTTCAATCCATATTAGGTATCGTAGCGCTACTTGTAGTGGGCTACCTTTTTTGTAACGCGAAAAAGCAAGTTAACTGGCGTACCGTCGGTGGCGCGCTGATCATCCAATTAACCATTGCAGGCTTTGTATTGGCCACCAGTTTTGGTGAAAGCGTATTATTGTCTTTATCTAACGGCGTTGCTAACGTTTTAGGCTTTGCGTCTAAAGGTATTAGCTTTGTATTCGGTAACCTAGTGACTTTCCAAGTTGAAAACCTAGGTTTTATCTTTGCTTTCCAAGTACTACCAGCAATTATCTTTACTGCGTCACTTGTAAGCTTACTGCACTACATGGGCATTATGGGCTTTGTGGTAAAAGTGCTAGGCGGTGGTCTACAAAAGCTGATTGGTTCATCTAAAGCGGAATCAATGAACGCCATTGCTAACACAGTATGCGGTCAAACTGAAGCGCCACTCTTTGTTAAGCCTTGGCACCAACACCTAACTAAATCTGAAATTTTTGCCATCATGGTGGGCGGCTTAGCCTCTATCGCGGGCTCTGTATTAGCAGGTCTTGCTGGTATGGGCGTTGAAGTTCGCTACTTGGTTATGGCGTGTTTTATGAGTGCGCCAGCCGGTCTACTATTTGCTAAGTTAATGATCCCAGAAACTGAGCAACCTGTTAACGATGCGCCTGCACTACCAGATGATGAAAAGCCATCAAACTTTATTGATGCTATTGCTAAAGGTGCTATTGCCGGTATGCAAATTGCGGCAGTAGTGGGTGCAATTCTTATCGCCTGTATCGGTTTAATGGCAATGCTAAACAGCTTAATTGGTTGGGCTGGTGGCTTATTTGGTTATGCCGACATTACCCTTGAACTATTGATGGGTTATGCATTCTCACCTATCGCTTGGTTAATTGGTGTACCTTGGGCAGAAGCTAACATCGCTGGTAACTTTATTGCGCAAAAGCTAGTACTTAACGAGTTTGTTGCTTACGCAGGCTTTGCACCATACATTTCTGGTGACATGGTTGTTGCAGCGACTGGCGAAGTGATGTCACCAAAATCAGTGGCTATCATCACTGTTGCGCTATGTGGCTTTGCTAACATCGGATCAGTATCTATGGTGGTTGCAGCGTTAAGTACCATGATCCCAAATAAGTCTAGCTACATCGCATCTGTTGGTATGAAAGTACTGTTAGCAGCGACTTTAGCTAACTTACTATCAGCTACGGTTGTCGGTCTATTTATGTCTTTCTAAGACCATAACTGACCAACTGAAAGTGCTTACCCTGTGATAGGGTAAGCACTTTTTTACCACTTAGCATATCTTAACTTTTCCTAGCTTCCTCGATTCCTTATTTCCCTTCTCTATACTGATTGAATCCTGAACAATTTTAGATAAAACTCTCTTAATCTTTGTAAGTTTTTAAAGCTGCTTGTTTGTTAATTGTTGTTAACTGATAGTTATTTAAGCTGTTGATTAGCTCATTAATTATTAGTTATACGCACTCTGTGAACCTTAGGCTAGGATGCGCGTCAAATACGTAAAGACGTATCCTTACATTTAGGAATTTGACAATGACTCCGCAAGAACAAGAACTGATTCAAAACGTAGCCGACAAACTAAAAGCTAGCCCTAACAAGCCAAAAGATGCTGAAGCGGAAAGCCTAATCAGCCAAGAGATCGCTTCTCAAGAAGATATCGTTTACAAGTTAACTCAAGCGGTACTTGTACAAGAGATGGCACTTAAGGAACTTAAGTCAAAGAGCGACTTTTTACAGACTCAAGTTGATCACTTCAGAAAAGAATCTGAGCGTGGCGCACTAAGCCGTATGATGGGCGGTGCTAACCCTGCACCAGTTCAACCACAACCTGTACGTCAGCCAAGTGCGTTTGGTAGCTTTATGCAAACTGCAGCAGGTGTTGCAGCGGGTATGGTTGCCGGTAACCTTATCAGCAACGCACTATTTGGTGACGAAGCACCTGCAACAGCGGAAGCGACACCTGAAGTTGCTCCAGAAGCGCCTGCAGAGGCAGAAGCGCCAACTGAAACTGCTGCTGCTGCTGATACCGCAGCACCTGAAGACACTGGTTCAAGCTTCTTAGATGACAACTCAGGTTTTGCTTCTGAGTACGCTAGCGAAGACACTTTTGCTAATACTGGCTTTGGCGGTGATGAAAGCTTCGGCGGCTTTGATGACGGCGGTTTCGGTGATTTCGGTGGCGACGACGAAGATTTTTAATCTCGCTTAATCGCAGCTAGCATCATAGCTAAAACCACACAAACTAATGGCGGCTGAACTCAAGGTTCAGCCGCCATTTTTATTTCAACCTCACTCTCTTCTTAATTCTGCATCTATTCCCAGCAATTAATCTTTGTTTAAAGCAGTTATGCAACCATCTGCAACAGCCTTTTGATATTGATATCCTTTTTGTAATATTCGCGGCTATACTAGCTTCGCCAGTTACAAGCTGGCTAAAAAACCAATAAAAACTCAACAAATTGCTCCCAAGGAGAACCACTCGTGAAGAAAGCCGGGATCCTGTTACTGTCTATGCTAATGCCTATGGCAAGTGCATATGCAGAATCAACTAAACCCCTTTCGGTTGATGTGCTGTGGCAACTAAACCGTATAGGCAGTCCAATTATTTCACCGGACGGCGACAAAGTCGTTGCGCCTGTGACCCAATATGATGTGCCAGAAGACAAAGGCTCAACCCAGCTTTGGTTGTTTGATAAAGATGGCGATAGCCAGCAAGCGCTGACAGCTAAAGGCATGCGTGCAAGCGAAGCCACCTTCTCACCTGATGGTAAAACTTTAGCGTTTATCAGCAAGCGTGATGACGATAAAGCCGGTCAGGTATACCTACTGCCAATGACGGGACCAGGGGAAGCGCAAAAGCTTACTGATGTGCCAGGCGGCGTATATGGCATGAAGTGGGTGGGTAAACACATCTACTTTATCAGCCGTATTTTCCCGGGTAAGAACTGGGATGAGATGACTGAGCAACTAAAAGCCGATAAAGACACTAAGGTTTCAGCTCACCAATGGACCGAGCTGCCTTACTCAAGCTTTGACCACTGGATTGATGAAGACCGTCAGGCACATGTATTTCGTATCCCAGCTACTGGCGGTGAAATCGAAGCCATCACTCAACCATTGAGTCAGCAATTACCACGTTCATCACAAAGCGCCTCAAGCTATGATATTGCGCCAAACGAGCAGTGGATTGCCTTTACTGCCAACGGCTGGGAGCAAGCAAAGAAGACCCGCGAAGTTGATCCTAAGATTGATATCTTCTTAGCAAAAATCGGTAGTGGTAAAGCTGAAAACTTAACTCCAGATAACGAAGCGCCAAATAGTAATCCACAGTTTAGCCCTAACGGCAAAACCTTAGCTTTTACTCAACAGTTAATTCATGGTTTTTACGCTGATACCTCACGTCTAGTATTGATGGACATGAAAAAGCGTCAGCCTAAAGTGATTAACGACACTTGGGATCGCTCGGTATCGCGCTTTGGCTGGACTAAAGACAGCAAAGGTTTTTACGCCGCTATTGATGATGCCGCCACTAGCCGTATTTACCACATCAATGCTAAAAACGGCAAAGTAAAAGCGATTACCAAAGACACTAACTTTGGTAAGCCGGTGATGGCAGAAGACGGCACTATCGTTGCCACTAACGACAGCTTCTTATATCCAGCACGTTTGGTGACCATTAACCCACGTAACGGCAAAACCACCCGTCTAGATAGTTTTAACGACGACATTCTTGCTGACGTTGATATGGGCACTTATGAGTCGGTAACCTACAAAGGCTATAACGACCAAGACATTCAGATGTGGGTACACTACCCTCCAGGGTTTGATCGCAGCAAGAAGTACCCATTGATGATGCTTATCCACGGTGGTCCACACAATGCGATCTCTGATGGTTTCCACTACCGCTGGAACGCGCAGACATTTGCTTCTTGGGGTTATGTAACTGCATGGCCTAACTTCCACGGTTCAAGCGGCTTTGGTCAAGAATTTGCTGACAGCATCAACCCTGACTGGAAGAACAAGTCACTTGAAGATGTGCTTAAAGCGGCTGACTGGTTTGAGCAAAAAGATTGGATAGACAGCGAGCGTATGGTTGCTGGTGGTGCAAGTTATGGCGGCTATTTAACCTCGATTATCTTGGGTCAAGAGCATCCGTTTAATGCGCTAATGATCCACGCAGCGGTATACAACATGTACTCGCAAATGGCGGCTGATTTCTCGGTTCACAGCACCCGTTTTGGCAGCTACTGGGAAAAGCCTGAGATCTACAAGTCAATTTCTCCGCACTACTTTGCAGAGAACTTTAATACGCCAACGTTAGTGATCCACGGTCAGCTTGATTACCGCGTGCCAGTTGGTCAAGGTTTTGAGCTATTCCGTACTCTGCAAACCCGCGGCGTTGAATCAAAGATGATCTACTTCCCTGATGAGAACCACTGGATCATGAAGCCAAACAACTCTATCTATTGGTACAACCAAGTAGAAGATTGGATGACACGTTTTGCTGAGCCTGGCGGACGTTAATCCATTTAAAATAAGCTATTAGCAACACAAAAAAGGCTGCCTATTGGCAGCCTTTTCTATTGTCTAAATCGACTTATTTAGTAACACTTACATCATACCATTTGGCATCATCATGGTTATCCCAAGTCACAATACCGTCACTATTACGCACTAGCGCAGTAATATTAAACTGGTCAACGGCATCTTCCGCTTTAAAGGTGTAGTCAACCTCACAAACACCCCAATCGCTAATCACGCTATCTAACGCACTATGGTTACCACCCTTTTCAAAACGGCACTCAACCACATCATTTTGAGGGTCGCTATAAAGCGCCTTAAGTTGATAAGTATGGCCAACTCGAGCCATTACATCCGTTGCCACGACACCATCAATTAATAAGTTATCAACCATTGCAGGCTTACGCTCTGTATCTAGTGGGATTCTAATCACCACCTCTTCACGCTCATCTAAATAATCGATGTAAGTAACATACTGAACTTCATAAACATACTGAGGATAAGCGGCACTAGCATCAAATAAGTAGCTATCGCCAGTAGGGACATCATCAAACAGATCTTTTCTTCCCACCACATAAAACTCTGCTAAGCGTTCATCTGGCCCTGTGACATCAATATCAATATGTACGCTACCATCAATGGCAATCGGTTTTTGCACTTCAACTAGCATATAAGTAGAGTCTGGTGGGTTATCAAACACTTCTTCACCAACGGTAACCGTTTCCACTTCTAGCTCTTCAGCTTCGACGTAATCCGCCATCATAAACTGAGCACCAAACATAACATCAGTCATGCCGTTTAAGCCAAAAAAGCCGTCATCGTTACTTAACTCAGCCATAATAGACACCATGTATTCATCGGCGTCTTTTGCGGTAATCGTATGCTGGTATTGATAAACTCCACTTCCGGTAACAACTTCTTCAGTACCAAGATCAGAATCAACGCTAAACTTACCAACGACAGGACGATTATTAGGATCTTCAACCGTCACTTCTACCCATACACTATCACCTACCGCATATTCAGTTTCAATGTCGCTCGAATACCAAGAGAAGTCCTGCCAGAAACCTTTTTGATGGGATTCATTATTGACATTAACCTGCGTAATGATCGGATCTTGGTGCATTCTGAACGCGCCAATCGAATCATCAAATTCTTCAATTTCAACAATAGTGCGAGTCCAAATATTAGAGCCATCTAGGGCGACATCGTCCGCTTTTAAGGTGTAACTGCCAGTTGGAATGCGCTCAAATGAGAATTTGCCGTTATCATCAGTTACAGTTTCAAACTCACCATACTTGCCTTGCAGTAGAACCTTCACGCCGGCAAGCGATACACCATCGCTATCGGTATAGGAGAAATCTGGCTCGCCATCACCATCGATGTCGATTAACCGATCTGCGACCATGTCGCCATCAACATCGATATTTAAATCACTAATACCATCAAAATCTTTATCGATATTTATGTCTGCTTTGGCGTCACAAGTCATATCAACGTTTAGGTAAATCCCCTCACGAGAGGTCAGTGTGTTTAACTCTGCTAACTTGTCGCCATTAAGGTCGATATTGAAGTAAAGATTACCTTTATCGTCAGTTAGGTTGGTATCTGCAACACCGTCGTTATTGTAATCTTGGTTATATAAGCTCGGATTAACCAAGCTGTTATAAGCATCGCCACATACATGCCAAGTAGCTAACTCAGCTTCACCTTGCTCGCCGTTTTCAGCACTGTAATTGGTACCGCGACGCGAGTTAACTCTCGCAAGCGCCTTATCATCAAACAAATAGGCATCTGCAACCACAGAACCCAACACTTGGCCGCCAGATGGCTCTGACTCACTTCCACCACCGCCACACGCGGTTAATGCACTCACTGCAAACGAAATTAATAACGCTTTTTTCATCATGACTCGTATTCAAATAACAACACTCAATCCCCGCAGCTTGCATCAGTATTGAGGTTTAAAAGTTAGATATAGATTAAGGAATTAGACTGCTGCAGAACCTTAGCAGGGCTTAAATTCGGCGCGAGATTATATAGGTATAAGCTCAATTAGGGGAGACTATTTTAAGTATATAGCTGTAAGTTTTTAACTTAACCTCTTGTAGTTGCAATTGCTTTAATCACCAAACAAGCATAATTAATAACAACCGATACTTTAGGCATTTATGCCTCTGTTATCACAGATTTCCAGTCCATCATAAAATTCATTAGCTAAATAACTGATCTGATTAGAGTGATCAGTTATTCTGCGGTAAAAACCTAGTAGTGAGCCCAACATGCTAGGGATCAATCCAATGTTTATAGGACTGCAGTATGGATACATTTAGCCAACTACAAGTTATCGAGTTTAATCGCCACAGCCCTGCCAGTATCGAGCAAGCTTTGCAAAGCTATCAAGCTCAATTAGAAGCGCATCAAGCCTTTGATAGAGGTGGTCGATTAAACTTGATGTTTATGGATAACAGCAATGGCACGCGTGAGCACCTGCAGTTGGACATGCTACAAGATCAGCAACTAGTAATGGCAGCACTCTCACTCAATCCTGATGGCGGCCACTTAAGTAGCTATGTGGTGAGTGATGAACGTCAACTGCACTTATCTGAAACCCTACTATTTGCCCTCGCCCTTGAGCATGAGCCACTCACCCCACAGCTACGTAAAACTGCACAAGCCATGGTCAACCATGCCCGCTTTGAAAACGACACCAGTAAGATGTGGCTCGATCATACTCGGGTATTTGGTGCAGAACCCCTGTATATGATGGCGGCTAAAGACGCTAACGATGTGGTTTATTTAGCACAGTTTTTTATCCCATACTGGGACGATGAACATGCAGTAGGCTATGGAGACATGCTCCTTAACTTGGTAAAGCAACATGGCTGGTGTGAGGCGATGATTAACGCCTTTATCTGGTGTGACAACCCGCACTTCAGATTTGCCTTTTACGGCAGTGATTGGGAACAACCTGCACCAAGGTACCAACCGCTTGGGGATTATTTAAAAGCGAACCCAGATAAATACCCGCGTTTTATTGAATTGATAAAACAACGCTTTAACTCCTTGCCGGTGTTAGTTTATAGCGCTGATGAACCACTTTATAAGCAAAATCCTGTTCTGGACATTTATATCACCCTGTTAGCTGATTGTTGCGGCCAATATAGTGAGGATAGGGACCAAGAACTAGCAGAGCACTTTATTAATGACTCCCTCGAAAATGAAGCCATAGAGCTGCAAAACCAACTCAAACTAGAGCTAAATAAACCACTGTGTTGTTATGCTGGCAGTATTGCACACCAACAAAAAATCCAAACTCAGCGCAGTGAACGCGAAGAAGCTCGCGACGAGTATCTTGGCGGGCTGCAAATGTTCAATGAATTTATTCATAGCCTTGATAATAGCCATGCCCTGCTTGCTTACATCTCAACAGGTAAAAATTCTGAGGTACTTGATGAGATTCAACCCTTTAACTTTATTAAGCACTGCCAACAGCATGCATTATCACTGTTCGAAACTATCGACGAAACCTGCTGGGAGTTAGGTAACTTTAATTCTGTGCGCAACAGTTTCCACGAGCCTCTGCACTATCTCGCTAAAGACCTACAGCAAGATTTAGACGATGAGATGGGTGCAGAGGCAATGTATGGCTTTATAATTAGAGTTAGTTCAGGTTCTGATAAAGCCTGCGCTGATATTGAAGCCATGCAGGCTAACACCCAGCCTGAAAGCCAAGTGCGTAGCGCACAAACTATGCTGCGTTTTGTTGATATTTTCTATCGTTTATTCGGCCATCAACCTTTTGATGACGAGCTATGCGATATGCTTACAGGAGAGTCGGTATATCAGGCAATTATCAGTGTTGAAGACTATTACGCTCGCTTTATGCCTATCGACGCAACACCAAAACTTGACTCCGGTGTAAGTCGAGCAGAGCAAAAAGCGCTTGAAAGTCTGCTCGGTGAATATACTGACATAGAATACACCCCTGTCACTGCCGAGATGCTTAAGCACACCGATAAGCTATTTGCTAATCGCGCCTGCCTAAACTGCCAAGACTGGTCCGAGGATGAACTCGGCATCGATGCGCTTTGCGCCTACTTGCTGTTGCAAGATACGCTGAACAATATCAATGATGATTACACCCAAGCGTTACATGTAAGGCTAAATGGCGTATTCGAGCGAGCCGTTAACTTGATGCTAGAAAATACCGATATTTTAGGCGACGGCCCCTTTGATGAAAAAGGCTTAAACGACGGTGAACAGGCACAAGTCAAAGCTTACTTTACCGAGGCAACGCCTGAGCTAAATCAACTGCAGATGATTGAGCTATTAAACCAACATCTTTATGGTCAAGATATCTGCCGCCAAGCATTTTTATATTTCCCTAAAATTAGCCCAATGCAAAAAAGCTATAAGTTTTTAGATGACTATAATGATGACTATCAGCGAGTGGTACTCATTTGCTTATGGTTAAAACAACTCGACATTCCAGAAGCCATTAATGCTAAGCGTATTTGGCAGCTACTTATCACTATGGCTCCTATCAGAGTCGTGCACATTATTGCAAAGGCCTATAGCGAACATAGCCGCAAGTTGAGATTTGACTCAGCTGTCGATGAACGTAACTTCTTCGATATGCTCAACAGCCATGGCATAGATAAAGCCTTTACTTTGGCCTATCAAGTTGAGCAATTTAGCTCTAGCTCATCTCGCACTGAAGATTATCTGAACTTAGTCGAGCTAATGGGTGAGTTAGATAATGAGCAGCAAGGCATGATGGCTGCAGCAAGACGCAATGATGCTAAGGCGTTACTGCGCGGATTAGATTTCAGCTACCAACCAACAAAGCTCGAGTTTCATAAACATGTGGCGATGCGCTTCCCAAGTATGCCTTTTGCGCTTGATAACGAACTAAAGCAATGTCTAGCCGACTTTATTAAGCTTAATCAAAACTCCTGGGAAGAGGTGATTGCAAGCAAGTTTAGCGACAATGTGATCTTCTCTGACTTTGTCACTGACGAGGCTGAACTGCCTAAAAAATTGCGCTTTCAGGTCAAATTGCACCCTAACGCCGATCTAAGCCAAAGCCGTAAAAACGATAGAATGGATTGGATATATACTGAGATCTTGCAGCAGGTTGGCGACGAGTTACTAGTACTTGTGGCAGACAAAGACGCTTTTAAAGACGGAAATTTTTACGTTGGCGGCCAAGTTGTGATCCTCAATGACAAATTAGACGCCCAAAACGTGATTGACGCGGTAAAAAACCTAGCTACTCCAGAAGAGCGCCAAAACCAAGTTAACCAAAACCTATGGGCGTATCTGCAAGGCGAACTCGATTATGCTGAGTTTGCGCCGCAGTTTAACCAGTATGTGAGCTATGAAACTACTGTCAGTCTAAAAGAATATCGCAGCCACTCACTGAGCCAATATGTATGGCTACTGGATGATGAACGTTGCGGTCGCTTAGTTAAGTTATTAGCAAATCACAGTTATCGCGCTTATAAAGTGATTACAGACGGGTTAGTAACAGGTTATATGGACATGCTTGCCCTACAAGGTAAGATGGACTTAGCGACTCGCTTAGAATGCGATGAGGATGATTATGAAGAGGCTGCTTATCAAGTACTGCTTGATTGGCTGTTTAGCCATAATGTAAAGCCTGAACTTCTCTTACTATATATGATCAAACACTACCAGCCATGCATGGGACAATACATCATCGCCATGGCACAACGTGATGAAATTAAACCTTTACTGCCATTTTTGCGTATCGAATCTAAAGCAGAGTTAGTGGATATCTTAGCCAAGCAAGCAGGTGGAAATGAGTTTATGACTTTGTTCGCTAAAGAGAAGTCACGCAAGATCCGAGACAAGGTTGAGGCTGCATTGAGCTAATCCACTTAGATAAAATCCTTAAACGAATGAGTTTTACCACTTCAATGATGTAACCAAAAAGCGCTAGTCCATTTTTGCTAGCGCTTTTTATCATTCCAATACTAGTTAATCGGTCTATCATTAATCAATCTAGGCTCAGGGAAAACCGGGATTTCAAGCGCATCCGGCAGGTTTGGTAGCAAAACAAGCACTTCCTCGCGACCAATGGAAGCCTCTACAAATTTCCAGGTTTGACCGATATCTTTAGAGAGCCCAATCAAAGCCGTCTCTGCAACAGCATCGCCTATAGGCGAGCTCATATTGATCTCAATAGGCAAGTAAACGTAATACTCGTCCACCTCCTCCTCTTGCAGAAACATTTTTGTCGGTTCGTTGAATATCGTCGAGACCCGCTTAATACCTTCACTCAACAACTGCTGCGATAAAGCAGCCATTCCTCTTTTAAATGCAGCTTCACCGCCGGCATACTCAATCACGTAGCTAAAGGCAAAGCGCATATAAGTGTCATAGTCCTTATCGATAATAGACTGCTGCATAACCTTAGCTTCAATTAGAGCCTTTTCAGCAATGAGTTCACCATTTTGGGCGAAATATTTTTGCTCTCCAGTAGGTTGCCTAGCAGCCACTGTCGTCTCCCACTTAAGTGCCCCGTTAGGCCAAAACTCCTGATGCATGCCATTACCATTTTCATCAAGCAGTGTCTTTTCTTGCAGCCCGCCATCTTTAAAATAGCGCTCATTCACACCAATCAACTCGCCATCTAAGTAATTGCGCAAAGTGTCCAAGTGACCATCGAAGTCATAGCTCTTAAATGTCCCCTGCTTTACCCCATCTTCAAAATACCCCTCTTCTAGGAGCAGGCCATCTTCAGAAAACATCTTTTGCACACCACTAGGATGGTGAGAATAGAATCGTAAGCTGCCGTCATCAAAAAATATCTGCCAATGGCCCACCTTATCGCCATCAAGCTTATAGCCCCGACTCTGCAGCTGACCATTTTCATAAAAGTTCTCTTCTAACACTGGCTTAGGTTTTACCTTAGGAGGTACCGGAAAGTCTGCAGTTTTGATGGCAACGTTAATATGAATACTCTCGCCTCTTTCACGCTCCGATTCAGGCAAAGTCTCCATAACCACAAGTAGCGCTTCCATCGAACGCTGTAACTGCTCTGTGGCTATGGCGTCAAACTCTGGTGACCCGCTCGACTCGCTCACCTTAGTGTGCATCTTGCTGCCCGTGTCATAATCCACCGCCACAACCACTTTTAATTGGCTGAATTCGGGATTAGCCTGTGTCTCTTTCTCTGCCAACCCCAAGCTTAAATTGAAACAAGAATTGAAGGTGTCACACTCAATAGGAGTGGGAGGTATCACTGCAAGCAGACAACAGCAAAGCTGCCGTAAAACTGGCTATAATCAGTATTTTTTTCATGGGGTTATAGACTCACTAAAGAGGTTGCGGGCGTGCTAGATGAAAACGTCAAATTTGAGTTATATCAGTATCGCTTATGAGGGACAGCTCACTGACGATACTCAATATAATAAGTTACAAGTCAAAAGCAATGAAATCAAGTGACTAAATAAATGACTAAATCAAAAACACCAAAACTTAGCCATTTATTACTGTAAGCCAAAAACCTAACTAAAGCATAATACGTGGGGTTCACAGCACGTATTATGCTAAAATCCCCCATCAGCTTTATGAATGTGTAATAGATCTCATTTGTTTGACTGAAGGTAGTCAAATCCTACCGAAATAAACTTATGAGGATAAAAGATATGAAAAAATTAAACGCAGAACAACGCAAGGCTCGAGATAACGAACGCTTTGCACAACGGGTAGATGAACGCAGAACCAAGGGCGAAGATGTTGTTGCTTACGCACTTTCCAATGCAAAAGCCTATAAGTTTCTGACTAAACCAGAGAGATACGAGCTTAAGCAAAGACAAGCTGCACTGCTCAATGAAGTAAAATTATCAGCAGAAGAAAAGCTTAAACTTAGACAAGAGCAAGAGTTGCAGCAAATTGAAGCGACATTTGATACCGACGAAGACGGCTCAGCATCGAGCAACTAAAGCCCTGCAAACTTAGCTTGGTAAAAATCGAGCTAAAACAGTAAATAAAAAGGGAAGTTAAACTAACTTCCCTTTTTATTACTTTAACTTATTACACATTAATGTAATTTCATTCGTGGGCGCACCACGCGCATTACCTTTTCAGCGCACCACAGCGCAATAGTCTTAAAGGTACCGTGAATCGCTTGCTGATGCATACGATATAGCGAGATATACACCAAACGTGCAATCTTGCCCTCAACAAACATACTGCTTTTAGTTAAGTTCCCCATCAAGCTACCCACAGTGCTGTAACGTGATAAGTTTACTAATGAACCATGATCAACATACACATAGTCGATTAACGGCTCAGCTTTAAGCTCATTGAGAATATTTTTTTCAACACACTCGGCCATTTGGTGTGCAGACTGCGCACGCGGCGGCACAAAGCTACCATCAGCTTGTTGGCAAGCGCAGCAATCACCGATGACATAAATATCGTCGCTAACCGTACTTAACAGGTTTGGTTTAACCATGATTTGGTTGGCACGGTTTAACTCAAATAATCCGATATCTTTAATAAAGTCAGGTGCTTTTACCCCTGCAGCCCAAAGCATAATATTGGCTTCAATCAGCTTCCCCTCAGAAGTCACAAAGCCTGCGGCTGTCGCCTCGCTAATGCGGGTATTTTCCATCACATTCACGCCAAGCTTGCTCAGTTCAACTCTAGCTGAAGTGGCTATTCGCTCAGGTAATGCCGGTAAAATACGCTCACCCGCTTCAATCAAGTGAATATTAAGCTTATCGGCGGTCATCTTACTTAAGCCGTAAACTTTAAGCATGTCAGTTACATGATAGAGCTCAGCCGACAATTCAACACCGGTTGCACCACCGCCCACAATGGCAATATTAAGCTCATTGATACTTTCTGATTGGTGTACACGAGTAAAACTATCTAAAAGTGCATTATGAAAACGGTTAGCTTGCTGGTGTGAGTCTAAGAAGAAGCTGTTCTCTTTAACCCCCGGAGTATTAAAGTCATTACTGACACTACCGATAGCAATCACTAATTTGTCATACTGAATTTGGCGCTCAGGTAACATGACCTTACCCGCTTCATCAACTATCGGCGCGACCGAAATTGACTGAGTAGTCTCATCTAAGCCGCAAAAGGTACCAAGCTGAAATTGATAACCATGTTTGGCTGCATGAGCTGAATAAACCACGCCATCTAGCGCAGAATCAAGTGAACCTGTGGCGACCTCATGCAATAAAGGCTTCCAAATATGAGTTCGATTTCTGTCGACTAAAATAATCTGGGCTAGGTTCTTTTTCCCCAGTTTATGACCCAATTGGGTCGCCAATTCCAAACCACCAGCACCACCACCAACAATCACAATTTTTGGATTTGCCGATCTCATTATTTGATTCCTCACAAGGAGCTACTATCTTGGTCCACGATGGCTGCAATAGAGCTTGATACTAATTTAACGTTCACTGCTTTAATGATCATATGTTGACGCAAAACATGACCTAAGTCACGTTGAATAAATTCAATTTTATGACAAAAATCAGTTGATTTAACTGGCCAAACAAAAATAAGCAACAGCATTAGCAATGCCAATTCACAGTTAAATCGCATTAAATATAAGAAGTAGCAACAAGACCATCTTGAGCCCTGTTTACACAAAGCACTGTTCACTCACAATCCAAACTGAAAGATCAGTATCAAACGCCAAAAACTGCTAGCAAGATCAAAATTCATTCAAGATAAGCTAGCGCTAAAGCAAACAAAGCACTAATTTAGCCGCCCTTTAAAATCACTTATCAATATATGAATATGAAAACCTTTATCGCTAGCCTTATGATGGCTTTAAGTATGCTAACTATCAGCAATACAGCTATGGCTGATGAGCAAATTACTTTAGGTCGCACTATCTTATTAGGCAGCGGCGATCACGGCGCAAAAATCCCATTACTTATTTGCCGTAAAACAGATGCTATCCGCGTAAAAGCCGAGCGTGATCTAAATTTAGAAAAAATCAAAGTGACCTTCAACAATGGTCAAACTAAGACTATCCACTTCTACCGTGACCTAAAGAAAAACAAATACACCGACTGGCGTAAATTCGCTTACCCACGCTGCGTTAAAAAGCTTGAAGTATTTGGTAACTCTGACGGTTCAAAAGCTGGCGTAAAAGTACTAGGTCGCAAGAAGTAAAAACTAAACAAATGAAGGTGGGACATTCAGCCCGCCTTCTCTTCTTTCTATAAACCCGCATAAAACATTTCATATCACTTGGCAAAGTTACAGTGTGAACCACTATTTTACAGCTCAAAGTAAAACATAAATTTATTAAATACATAGCCTTACCACCCTAGATGTAAACAATGTGTAAAGCAAGGTTATTTGATTGACGCACTTATTGCTAATAATTATCATTCGCACCCCAACAAAAGGTTAACAAATATTTCATAATTAAAGAGTTTAAAAACCATGCCCCGACCCAAAGCCAACAAACAACATTTGCTGCATAGTGCGTTAGTTTCATCAATGCTGATCTCCGCCCCCGCTTTCGCCGCAGAGCAAGCATCTGCTGCCGAAAAAGCCTCAGCTAATGGCAATATCGAGCGAATTAAGGTTCATGGTCAGCGCGCCAACAAAATGAATCGCCAAGATCAAACCGTTACTAAGATGGATGTTGATCTAAAAGATGTTGGTCGCTCGGTGACCATTCTCGATGCTAAAGATCTTGAACTGCGCGCTATTGAAGATGTTAAACAGGCATTCAATTATGTCGCGGGTTTTAGAGGTAATGGCCCCGCCGATCGCACCTATAACGCTCGCGGTGTAAGCACTAAAATCGATACGGTTATGGTCGATGGTATGCGCTCTTTACAAGGTGGTGAAGGCGGTACAGGCTCGCGCTTACCAACCACATTTAATGCCGAGAGTGTCACCTTCTTGCGCGGCCCAGAAGCCTTACTGTACGGCGCTGGCGTGGGTGGCGGTATCATCAATATCATTACCAAAAAGCCGCAGGAGTTTAATGAAACTACCATTGGCGTTAGAAACAAAAGCTATTTATCTGACGACACGGGTTATTTTGAACGTAACGACACCAGCTTTAATTTAGATACTACAGGTTCAATTGCCGACAACAGCGATTACTTGTATCGCTTACTCGCCAAATACACCCCATCAGGTGATCACTTCCAAGAGCGCCGTGAGCAAACAGAGACCTTAGCGGATCTCGCCTTTACTTGGGTTGCTAGCGAAAACACCCGCATTACGCCGCGATTTGAATATGCCGATCGCCAACTAACCGGTGGCAGTGGCTACGCTGACGGTGTGTTTACCAGTAACTATTTTAGCGGTGATCTAAGTGAATATGGTGAGCCGATGAACCGCGGCCAATACTATGGTAGTGAAAAAGATAACGGTGACAACAACTCACAGAGCTTTAGCCTCAAAGTCGACCATGCCTTTAATTCTGAATGGGCACTAGCTGGCCAATATCGTTACAACAAAACCAAATCTAACGCGCTTGATCTGTATATTTCAGACAGTTCAGGCCTAGACAATGAAATTGGTGATGAGTTTATCGACCGTAAGTGGGTTTACAGCGCTGGTAATGATAGCTATCACTTGTTTGATATCAGTTTACAAGGTCGCTCACAGCTACTCGGTATGGAGCACCACGTGCTGCTTGGTTACAACTACCGTGATATGAAAGTTAACTTTGTGCGTAACTTCCAAAAGAATGATGACGCACTAGGTAAAAATATCATTTCAGTTGCTAACCCTGAAAACCAGTTAGTCGGCGAGATCCCAGCAAGTCTATTTGAGGTCAATGCCAGAGATAAAAATCAAACTGATACCAATATCTACTTTAAAGATCGCATAAAGCTCACCAGCAGTACTACCTTTGTCGCCGGTCTTGGCTATATAGCGCAAGAACAAACTGAGCAGCGTAGTGGCGAAACCTATAACAAGAAGTATGACGATATGATTTGGGATCTTGGTGTTGTCCAAGCCATCACTAAAGATATCAACTTATTTGCCACTATGAGCCGTGCTTACGAGCCTGTCAGTGCTCGTTATATTAGCCAATATGGTGTTGATGGCACTGAGTATTTACAGGTTGAAGGCTTTAACTATGAAGTGGGTGCCAAAGCAGATTTACTCAACGGTGACTTTACCGCTGCGCTAACCTTATTCAGTCTAGAAAGAGAGAATAGTACCGAGTTCGTTAGAGTTGACGACCAGTGGCAACTACTGCAAAACACTGGTAAAAGCTTCGAGTCGCAAGGTGTCGAAATAGATTCAACTTATTACCTTAACGACCATTACGACGTCACCTTAAGTTACGCTTACACAGACGCGCACAATACTATTGGTGAGTTTAAAGACGTACAAGTTAACAACACCCCAAAACATGCTGCAGCACTGTGGAACAACTTTAACGTAAACGACATGCTGTCGTTTAGCTTAGGTATTCGTTACGAGTCAGACAAAACTGATGGTAACGAACGTGAGTTCAATTTACCGAGTTATGTTGAGTTTGATGTCGGCGCTTACTACAAGCTAGACCAATGGCGCTTTGCTATGGTGCTTAACAATGCACTGGACAAAAACCGAGTTGAAGCAGGTGCTAACTGGGTTACCGTGCAGCCTAATACACCGCGTGCATTAAACCTTAGCGTCAATTACACCTTCTAACAGTAATTTGTACTGACGATAACAAGCCCATCATTTGATGGGCTTTATTGGGTAAAACTTATGATCCAAATAATTAATAATGTATTGAGTGCAGAACAAATCAATCGCTTGAAACAGACTATCGCTCTAGGCGAGTTTTATTGTGGTAAGCAGACCGCTGGCTGGCATGCCCAGGGAGTAAAAAACAACCTGCAATGGCAAGCGGCAGCCGAAGTGAACGAGGAATTACAGCTGAATTTATTGCAACACCTCACCCAGCATCCACAATTTAGTGCGCTAACCTATGCAAAAAAAATGATGCCATTTATTGTCAGCCAATCAACTGATAATGGTGGTTATGGCAATCATATTGATGATGCCTTAATGCACGGTGAGCAGATGGTCAGAACCGATATATCTTGCACTATTTTTCTTAGTGAACCTGAAGATTATGAAGGCGGTGAGCTAGTTATGAGTCTTGGGGTAGTTGAGTTGCCGTACAAGCTCAATGCTGGCGATGCGATAATTTATCCAAGCACCACATTACACAGAGTAAACCCTGTATCACAGGGTCAGCGCCTTGTTGCCTTGACTTGGATTGAAAGCTTTGTTTCAGGCTGTGAGCAAAGAGAGATGCTGTATGATCTTGATTGCGCCAGAAAATCCATTATGCAGCAACATGGAAAAAATCAAGAATTCGATTTAATCACTAAAACCCATGCAAACCTTTTACGCCGCTGGTCAACAACATAAATGGGTCTGCATGGTGATTGCAAACGCTTACTTTGTCTGACACTCGCTTAATAGCTGCTGGAAATGTGCGCCTAGATCTTGGCTAGCAAACTCTTCGCTAGCCGTGGCCATTTTTTGCAAGTGTTCAAGGCCTTTTTCAATGCCTTGATCGGCAATAATCTGCTTGGCGTACGCAGCGGCATCTGCGCCTTTTTGCATTAAGCTCGACATATTCTCTAAGCTAAAATCTTGCTCCATAAGCCCTTCAAGCTCACTCATTAACTCAGCGACCTTTGCCGACTCAACTAAAGCGCCTTCAACGTTTACTAGCTCACCTAGCGGATCCATCTCAAGTTTTCCCGCTACACAAGCTGCAACACTGCCAGCATCAGCACCTTTAGCTACGGCTTCAATGCCTTGGCTACGGATCTGTTCAATAACCTGCTGCAGCTGCTCATCTTTTGCTAACCAAGCTTGCTCTAATTGCTGCTTTTCATCGCCACCAAAATAACCACAACCACTTAAGCCAATCGCTAAAGCTACTGGAACCATAACCGTCTTAAACTGCATTTATATTCTCCAACAAATCAATGGCTAACCTGCCATGATGCTGAGTATACCTAGTTCTTCAAACACTGACTTTTAAACTTTATTAATCTTCACTAGAGAAAACAATCTGCTGAATTATTGAACCATTTAATAATCAGAGGCGTAGTGCACAAAAACGACAAGGAGCAAAGTATGAATAGTCCTCAGGTTACGCAATCTTTAGCATCTTTAAACGCCCAACCTAAAATCATTGGTGTAGCAGATGCCACTCACTATTTAGTTGGCAGTGTAGATGGCAATAACAACTTTATCGAACTCAATGAAGAGTCGAGTATTCAATGTGTATCGTCACTCGCTCAAGCTAATCAGTTACTTAGAAATCATCAGTATCAAACCGCAGAGCTTGAGTATCAAACGGCCTACGATGAAATGTGCGGTCTGCCTCACTGCGGCAGCTATAAAGAAACCATCAAGCTGTAAAACCTGATAACTCATTGGGCTAAAGTTATGGTTCTTTAAGCTTCATATATTGTTTTGGTGATTTACCTAAGGTTTTCTTAAAAAACGTAATGAAAGCGCTTACAGACTCATAACCTAGCTCATCGGCAATGCGCTGCACCGAATCGCCAGTGGAAAGCTTTTGCAGCGCAAGGACGATATGCAACTGTCCTCGCCAGCGGCCAAATGTCAGGCCAATTTCATTCTTAACCAATCGAGATAGTGTCCGCTCACTCATGGCAAACTCACTTGCCCATTGCCCTACTGTCCGCCTATCTTCTGGCGCTGATAATAAGCGATTCGCTATCGCTTTTAATCTAGGTTCTGCAGGAAGAGGAAAATCGAAATGCTCGGTTGGCATAGAGCGTAATTGCTCAATCAACACATCAACCAACTTATCGGTCGCACTGTGTTTGAGGTAGTTTTGCTCAACCTCAGTTAAATGGGCAATCAACTCTCTCAGCAGTGGTGTGACAGATAAGGTGCAACTTGATGCGGGCATCCCCTCAATAGCTGGATCGACAAACAACATGCACACATTGGCATTTTTAGAAACTTGATTACTGTGAGGAACCTGACTTGGGATCCACACGGCACAATTAGGCGGTACTATCCAGATTGCATCTGCAATTTTACACTTTACATAACCATTGAGGGCAAGCACCAACTGACACTTATGATGCTGATGAACTGGCGTTTCAGCATATTCTTGTTCAGCAACAAAGCGAGTAGCAACCACAGCTTGCGGATAATCATCGGAGTCAAAATTGATGGATGATGAGGTATCTAGCATGAAAACTTGACCGTTTTTAGCAATATAGAGTCACTATAGCTCAATACAGTAAGCAGTTAGAAGCGTAAGCTAGCGCACTTTATTATAATCATGAGACCTAATATGACTTCAGCGCATCCTGCTCGCTTTGCTAGCACTGGTTTTTTACTATTCGGCATATTGCTCATCGCTATCAGCTTACGTAGCCCTATTACCGGTGTTGGACCACTACTTGATGCCATAAGAGCTGAACTACACCTCTCGGCAACACAGGCCGGCATGTTAACCACTTTACCACTATTAGCTTTTGCTTTTTTCTCACCTGTGGCGTCAAAGTTAGGCGGCAAATTAGGCCTCGAGCAAGCATTAATGCTGTCATTACTATTTGTCGCAAGTGGACTGTGCGTGCGTTCATTTGGTTCTTCTAGCGCATTGTTTCTTGGTACCGTTATTATTGGTGCCGGTATTGCCTTTGCTAATGTGCTGTTACCTAGCCTAATTAAGCGCGACTTCCCAACCCAAATTACCACCATCACCTCAATATATGTGTTAATGATGGGGGCAGGTTCTGCTATCAGCGCCAGCTTAGCTATTCCACTAACAGGATTTGCTGAACGCTTGTCGATTAATGTGATCCCTAGTTGGGCCCTTGCACTGGCGAGCCTAGTCATATTTCCTATTATTGCGATGCTTGTATGGCTACCACAGTTAAAACGTCATACATCACCAAGCAAAGACACTCAGAAACTGGAAAGCCATAGTTACCTTTGGCGAAACAGCAGCGCATGGCAAATAACCCTCTTTTTAGCTCTGAATTCGTTCCTGATGTATATCTTTATTAGCTGGCTGCCAACGATTTTGGTCGACAAAGGCTATAGTCATCATCAGGCAGGCGTTATCCATGGTGTATTACAGCTATTTACTGCCGTTCCCGCTTTAGTGCTTATTCCGTTTATGGGAAGAATTAAAGATAAGCGCTTGCTTACTTTAGCTCTAACTCTTATGGCGTGTGTCGGCATCATCGGGCTGTTGCTGATACCATCTCAGGCAATGATCTGGGGAATGTTGTTTGGCTTTGGGGCTGGCGGCGGTTTTATTGTTGCACTTGCTTTAATTAGTCTACGTACGTCAAGCGCCTATCAGGCTGCAACATTGTCAGGCATGGCGCAGTTCATAGGCTATCTGGTTGCAGCGACTGGCCCAATGATAATGGGTGAGATTCATGAGCAAACGGCTAGCTGGCAACTCCCTTTAATGATTTGCGCGGTATGCAGTTTATTTTGGGGCGGTTTTGCCTGGCTCGCGGCAAAAGATGAGGTCATTACCTCATGCGAAGAACCGCTATCGTTAGCTGCATCCGAAAGCCTCTCGTAGATTTTATGCTTTTACAGCAATAAAAAAGGAAGCCGAGGCTTCCTTTTTTTAACAATAAATTAGCGATTAAAAGCTATACATCACTGACACACCAATATTGCGAGGGTCAACGACAGCTGCGTAACCATGATCATAACCACGCCCCGGCGGCTCGTTGACTGTCAGTGCTTTTTCATCAAACAGGTTGTTTACAAAGGCACTTATACGCCATTGTTCTGTTTGGTAATCAATATTTAAGCGGCTTACGATGTAATCACCTGCAACTCGCTCAGGCGTATTGGCAATATCCGCAAAATACTCATCAACATAATTGCCTGATACACCAAAGGTTATTTCATCATTAAACCAATATTTTAGTCCTAAGTTAGCGGTAAAATTGGGCGCTGAATTTAGCTCATTGCCAATAATGTCACCATAGCTTGGATCGGCTTGTTTGATCTCAGACTCTAACCAACCCGCACCAGATACTAACTGCCAGTCACTGCCCAACATCGCAATAAACTCTAGCTCTAAACCATAGGTGACGGCTTTATCAATGTTAGTGATCCGGCGAAGGCTGTTTGAAGCTTGGTAACCGTCATAGCCGTTATAGAACAAGTTAGCATTTAAGCTAACGTTACTATTATCGAAACTACTACGTGAACTGAGCTCATAGGTATCAACCGACTCTTCATCGTAATAGTAGTAATCACCACCACCCGGCGTCAGCGCTAGTGCACCACCACCAGCGTTATAGCCTTGGCGACCACTTAAGGCTAACGTTGTGCTCTCACTCAAACCGTATTGCAGCACAAGCTTAGGTAAAGCAACGGTTTTGGCTTTATCTAGGAGCTCATCAACGGCGCTGCCACGAAACTGCATGGCAAAGTTTCGAGTTTGCTCGTCGCGCATCACCCGACCACCCGCGGTTAACCACCACTTGTCAGCCAATGCATAGGTCAGCTCACCATAAACCGATGATGAAGTGCTGCTGTCGTCACCACCATAACTAAAGCCGCCGACACTGCTAAAATCTTGTTCCCGCTTGTAATAAGCAAGGCCAACAAAACCATTGAAATCTCTATCGTTTAAACCAAAGCTGTACTTACCATCAACCGTGTAGCTTTTATCATTCATTGCCACTGTAGCTTCGTCTGTGGCAATGGGCTCGTAAGAGTCAAAGCCCCAATCGTAATCCATATAAGCGACCAGCAGATCTAATGCTTGGCCCTCGCTAAGCTGGTAATCAAAGTTGACTGAATGAGTACTTGATTTGGTTTTAATATAACGTTGAAAAATTGGCTCATAAGCCCAAGGGTCGTCACCTTTAAAGTAGTTACGCCCAGAGTCGCCACGTTCATCGTTATAAGCAAAACTGTATTGAATGCTTAAGTCTTCAAGCCCTGCTGGTTGCCACAACAGCTTGCTGCGCCAGCGATTGGTATCTAATTCATTTTGGTCGAAGGTTTTTGGGTTGGTTGAGTAAACTTCACCTTTATTGTAGGTGTTACCCGTTACATTTTGGCCAGTGATACGAAATGCTAATTGGTCGTCCAGAATCGGGCCCGACAACATCACTGCGCTATCGACAAAGCTATCTTGGTCACGATAGCCTATGCGCGCCGCTCCCTGCCAGTCAAAGGTTGGATCGGCGGTTTTAATAAATACCGTGCCACCAATGCTATTGCGACCATTAATGGTTGATTGTGGGCCGCGAAATACTTCAATTTGCTCAATATCCCAAAGACCTGTATCACCAGTAAGGTCAGCAACAAAAGGCTCTGCTACGCCATCAACTAAGGTCGAAACACGAGCTTTAGCACCACCAGTAAAAGAGTTAAAACCTGTCGCGCTACCATTACCCGTTACACCACGAACATCAGGAACCGCACCAGTGGTGACCACTATGTTCGGCACTTCTGACAACGCAGCTGAAACAGACTGATATTGACCACTATCTAAGGTCTCCTTATCAATAACCGCAACTGATGAAGTGGTATCTTTTAGGCTACGCTCAACCTTTTCACCATATACAGTAATCACTTCAATCCCTGCATCAGGCACCATATTGTCAGCATAAGCTGGCGTAAAAATAGGACTACATAAAATAGCAGTGACAACAAGATTTCTTCTATACACCCTTAATTCCATGGGTTACCTCTAGTTACAGTTAGTATCAATTTGTTGCGGCAACAATTTACAGTAAATGATAATGACTCGCAATTGCGAACAGTTCACATTTACATTACCATTTACACAAATCTGAAATATTGATCACAAGAGAGGAAACAAATGGAAGGGTTTCAACTAGCCGCGGTTATTCTGACAATCATTGGTAGTGGACTGATTTACGCCACTAGCAAACATCAGCGCTTGCTACGAAAACCTCAACCTAAGGTGTTAGCTTGGTTAGGCGCTTGCCTGCTGTTATTTGCACTATTAAGTTGGTGGCAACTACTTACCCCCACGGCCGCAATCTTTACTTGGCTATTTACAGCCATGACCTTGTTAATCGCTCTGCCGCTTTCCACCTTATTTGATAGCCGAGAAGAGTGCTAATGCCAAGTGTTCAGCAACACAAAATTCAGCCTCATTGGTGGCGCAAGAGCTTTATAGCCCTCTTTTTAGGCTTAGGTTTTGCTTACGGAAGCGTTGCCCTGTTTGCATGGTTCGGCCCAGGTGGTATCGATGCACCGGTCAAGGTGCAGTTCAATATGTGGATGATTAGCTTGATCTGGTTGCCAATTTTGGCTGGCGTATTTCTATTTCGCAGTGCTAAAAGCGCTTTTATAACCTTATTAGGTGCGAATGCACTGGTTTATTCAATTTTTGCTTTTTTGTGGTGGTTACAATGAAAATTCGCTCAGATGTATTGCGAACTTATCAATCGATTCATACTTGGACAGGGATCACCACAGGACTGCTATTATTCATCGCCTTTTTCGCCGGTGCACTCACCATGTTCAAGCCGCAAATTGAACAATGGGCAACCCCACCGCACACTCAGCTAAGCCCAATCGCACAGCAAGATTACGATCAATTAATTAGCAAAGCCGTTAATCAATACGACAAGGCCGCCGATGGTTTTAAGGTCAATTTTACTGCAGATTTATCGCCACTCACATGGTTTGAGAAAGGCGGCGGACGCGGCTTTAGACTCGATGATAGTTTACGCCATGCAACATTAGATGATGACGGCAATATTACGACTCAACTCAGTACTACCAATGAGTTAGGCGAGCTTATCGATCAGCTACATCGCACCGCGGCGATCCCCGGCAAGCTTGGTCATGAAGACATTGGCGTGTTGATTTTAGGCCTAGCGGCGCTGCTTTACTTTATTGCTTTAGTATCTGGGGTCATTGTATTACTGCCAACATTAGTCAAAAGCTTATTTGCGTTACGACAACATAAAGGTGCCAACCGCTTTTGGTTAGATAGCCACAACCTCGTTGGTGTGGTTAGCTTGCCATTTCACCTCATCATAGCCTGGACTGTAGTGGTGTTTGCTTTTCATGACCCTTTTTATGGTGGGCTGCAGCAGGTTTATGGCGAGCAAGCTATGTTTGAGCCAAGAGCAAAGTCAGATATAGAGTATTCCGTCACTCAGTTACCTTCAATTAATGAGCATATCGAATGGGTTAATCAGCTAGCAAGTGATTACCGAATCAAGAGCATGGAATACGATAAGTTATCTAGCACCACGCCCTCGCTTGCGGTGGAAGTGGTTGCCAATGACCGAGTGATGCGTGGTGGCTATAGCGATTACATTTATCTAAACCCCTATACCTACAAAATTGAATTTAGCACTGTTCATCAAGCAAAAGACGGTCCATATGGCGATATCGTTAATAGCTTTTTTGCACTGCACTTTGGTAATTATGGCGGCGGATTTACCCGTTGGGTTTACTTCAGTCTTGGTTTGCTAGGGGCATTTTTATTTTACAGTGGCAACCTACTTTGGCTTGAAAAGCGACGTCAAAAACAGCCGCAGCAAAAACGCTCAGTACGCTTTATGGCATCACTCACCATTGGCATCTGTTTAGGCTCCATGCTTGGAGTGAGTAGCGCAATCCTTGCAACTAAATGGTTGTATTTGTTCAATGAGCAGATTAACCAACACTATTTAAGCTGTTATTACCTGGTTTTCTTTGCCGCGCTTATCTATAGCTTTGCACGAGGGGCTGCCGTTGCAGCAATTCACCTACTCAAACTGCTGGCACTGAGCTGCCTGTTAATCCCAATAAGCTCGCTATTAACCCTATGGGTGCCGGGACTAACTTCTTGGGCGCCAGCTGACTTTAGTGGAGGATTAATTGAGCTAATGGCTTTACTGTTTGCTGGGATCTTTTACTTAGCAGCAACAAAAGCACAGCTCCGCAGTACACAGGGAGAGCCCAATAGTATTTGGGCTGTCGAACCTAAAGCAAACAGCAAGCTAGTGGTTAATGAGGTCTGATTTATCACAAAGTATTAGCCGCTTATCGTGTTACCGAACAAGCGGCTAATGACTTAAACCTGACCACCCGTACTAAAAAGTGGTGCACCAGCCATATCAATAGTGAAGTCACCACCACAGCCACAACAATAGAGCTAAAGCGATAACAGATTGAGAAAAAGGCATCTTGTTGCTCAGGCACAAAACTACTGGTTAACGGCACCGTAAGTGCAGACATTGCCGAAAAGCCAATTCCCGCTTTTATGCCACCCATCGCCAGCCAACGACAAAAAATAGCCGCAGCAATAGCAAAGCCCAACAAAAACAAAATCATATTGTTCGCTAGGCTATATAAAGTCAGCTGTAATATCATCCCAGCTAAACAGCCTAGAAAAGTGCCTAGGATTCTAATTTTGGCCACAGCCATAGAGCCGATAAACGTCATTGGCGCTAACACTATCAATATTGACGCTTGCGCTGATAGCGAGTCATTTAGATCGGCTACCTGAAACAAAATAAATGCCGCCATGGCAACTATCCAACCAAGCGCCGCTTGCCTGACCATGCCTAAATGATCTTTACGTTGATTGTCATTATGGGTTTTCGCTTGATTTTGGTTTGCTAAATGCGACAAAGGCTGAGGATTGCAAGGCTCTGGAAACAGGTAAAATGCCAGTGCGACAACGGGCCCAGTTAACAATGCAGATGCCACCAGCCCCATCACAAAGTCTTCTAAATCAAAGCCCTGATAACTGCCATAGTTGAGCAGGATTGAGCCCATCAGTAACCCAACATAACCAAACAGATAGCTGCTTTTATGGGTCATAGCGATGCACTTACACAGCAGCATAATTGCTACCACTAGCGTCATTAACAAGGGGTACGGCTGAAAGAAACCTATGATGAAGGTCACTTGGATACAAACCCAAATAACAGCAATCACTAACTGCGCTATTAAGCCGCTATTCCACCTATCAATTTGAGTTAACACAAACATAGGCAGCAATGCAGCAAACATGCCATTTGACCAGCCAAACACTAAAGTGACAGCGAGCCCAAGCACAGTACCAAACCAGATCCGTTGAGTCTTTAATAAGGTTTCTTGCTGCACAACAATCTCCTTCTTCAGCTAAAAATCATTAGATTAAGCAATGGATTTAATAGATATAGTGCAGCAGGCTAACAAGGTGAATTTGGGCTTTTGCAAGCAAGCCCCATAGCCAGTTTTCACTAGGGTACAGCACTACCGTCGCGCGGGAGCCGACAAATAGTGGCTTAGGTAACGCATGCTCGCTAGCAAGGTTAATTCTGACTCGCTGAGCATCTCTGACCCAACGATTATTGACCTCTACCTGAGTCAATTGCCCATTTGGGCTTTGCTGCGCCGCCGCTACGCCAAAGTCTCGACTTTGCACATTAAAAATAAATACCTCCCCCGGAAAAGCATCAAATGCCACTAACCCTTTTGACTGCTTGTTGATCTTAGCCACAGCCTTTTCTCGAAAGTCAGCCGCTACCCACAACGAATCGTTAGGAATGAAAGTCAGTAGAGGCATGTTTGCGTTGGCTGTACTGCCGACTTCAAGCTGCAGGTTAGTCACCACCCCATCACTTGGCGCAAACACTTGTGTATGAACAAGATCTAGCTTGGCCTGCTTGAGTGCATTTTGCGCCGCACGAACGCCGTTACTCTGTCCCGGCGCACGACCAAGCTGCACCTTAAGAGCCAGCAATTCTTGCTTAGCAGCATCGAGGCTTGAACGTGAGGCATTATTATCGGCTAAGGCGTTATCTAACATAGAAACAGACACCAACTGCCGCTTAGCTAACTGACTAATACGTAAGTACTCGCTATTGGCATTATCAAACACCGCTTTACTGGTTGCCACATTGGCTGTTGCTGCAGCGACTTTTGCGTACATGGCCTGCTCTTGCTCAAAAGCTTGTTCCAGTGTGAGCTGCGCTTTCTCGACAGCTAGCTGGTATTTTTGTTTATCGATGCTAAAGAGCTTATCGCCCTTACTGACCTGTTGATTATTCTCAATCTGCACAGCAACAACCGTACCAGTGACCTCAGAAGCCAATTGAATCACATAGCCCTGCACCCTGCTTTCAGTGGTTAACGGCGCATAACGATCTGCAATTACGATATAGCCGACCAAAATAACAAAAAGAATAATGAGGCTTTGCATCCAACGACGAAAAGCATGTTCTGCGGTTTGCATGAATAAATCCAAGGTCAATCTGAGGGCTGCGTAGTATAGATATTACTAATTAGATTAAATAGAATGATAAATAGGCCGCTTACAACCTACAGGTAGGACAATGAATATTAGTATGGATGACTTACAGCTATTTGTACTGACTGTGCAGCATGGCGGGATCAGCGCCGCAGCTAAACAGCAATCCTTACAACGTTCAAAAGTCAGCAGACGCTTACAAGAGCTAGAAAAGTCATTAGGTTGCCAGCTACTCATTCGCACCACACGTAAGATAGAGCTCACTGAAAATGGCCGTTTACTGTATCAGCAAATCAATCAACCTTTAACGGGTGTCGCCCAAGCAGCCAAGTTACTCAGTAATCAACAAAAGTCAGTACAAGGCGTGTTAAGAGTGGCGGTACCTGCCGCACTTATTACCTCAAATATGTTCGCTCTCTTATTAGAAAAGTACCTTGAGCAATTTGCAGACGTACAGCTAGAGGTTCTGCATTGCCAAGAGAGCATTGATCTTAAGAGACAAAATGTCGATATTCAGATCTTACCCGATGGGGTAAAAGTGCAGAACGAGGACTATGTGCAGCAAACACTGCTGCGTTTTCCCAGCAGTTTAATTGCCTCACAGCAATACCTGCAAAGTCATCCAAGTATCACAGAGCTTAGCGAGCTTACTCATCACCCACTGATGGTTAGTCGTTATAATCAGGCATCTCTACCTGATAACCTCACCCTGAGATTATGCTCCGATGATCTACGTTTAATTCAGCATATGGCGACCACAGGCAAAGGTGTAGCCTTACTACCGACCATCTTAGTCAAAGATGCGCTGCAATCAGGCGAGCTTGAAGCAATACTGATTCACGAAAAACTTCCAGAGATAAAGCTGACACTCATCTACCCTTCTAAGCAATTTTTGCCAGAAAAGAGCCGCGCATTAATTAAGTTACTCAGAGAGACCTTCAGCGAGAATAATATTCGCTAAATAGAGTGAAGCAATTTTTATATTGATTGGCTTATATCAAACAAACCTTAAACCTTAAACGACTATTCATAGACGAAAAAAAACCAGTAGCAATGCTACTGGTTTTTATCACTCTTCATACTTATACAAGTGAGCTAGTACTCGCTTAAATTAAAGCTTGTAGTTAGCGCCGAGGAAGAATGCACGACCGTTAGTGTCGTAGTAGCCGTCGCCATCGTAAACATATGGGTTACGTGGTGGTGCTTTATCAAACGCATTCTTCACACCGAAACGTAGAGAGAAGTCATCGTTAAAGGCATAAGAACCAGTGAAGTCCCAAACTGTGTGCGATGGAATATCGTTATAGTTGTTGTTCTCTGGCTTCCACTCGTTATCAGCAACAGCTGAATGACGGTAGTTAGATCTCGCTTCTAAGCTAAGCGCATCATACTTCCAACCTAAGCTAAACATCGCCTTCCAACGTGGGTTTTCATACTCACCTACATCAACTTGTAGATCGTCAGCAAAACCTGTTGGGTTTTTCTCCCACTGTTCTAGGTAAGTCGCGATTAAATGAACACGGAAATCACCAAAGCTGTCAGTTGGAATGTTGTACTGACTTTCAATATCTAGACCTTTAACGTCAAATGAAGCTGAGTTAATAGGGCTCTGTACGAAGTCTATGATATCGCCAGTCGCTGCATCACGAGTAAATAGATCACAATATGGATTATCTAGCGACTCTGAGTCGTAGCAATAGCGTACTGCAGTACCCACTTGAACGTATTCAATTGCCTCAGTGATTTCAAATGCCCAGTAATCAACGGTAATTGAGAAACCTTCAAGATAGTTAGGTGTATAAACAGCACCAATTGTATAGTCATTTGAGGTTTCAGGTGTTAGATCAGGGTTACCTGCGTTATATCCAGGGTGGTTGCTTAAATACCAAGAATCACTAGGGTTCCAGCCAGCAGGTAAACCTGAAGCTTGACAGTTTTTCTTACGGTTATCATCTGGACCAAGCTCTACGTTAATATTGTCACAAACATCGGTAAAGCTAGCAAAAGTTTGACCTGCAGGACTAAACAATTCACCAATGTTAGGTGCACGTACTGATTTAGACTTAGTCGCACGTAAACGTAAATCTTCAATTGGTGCCCAGTTTAGGCCGATTTTCCAAGCATCGTCTTGACCAGCAGTGCTGTAATCCATCCAGCGATAAGCAAGATCTAAAGCTAAATCGTAAGCTAGGAACTGATCTGATAAGAGAGGAATGCTAAATTCAGCTGCAAACTCACTAACATCATATTCACCACGCATTGGGTTAGCTGTGTTACCAAAAATAGTACCGTCAACTAACGCTTGATCTGGGTTAGTTTCAGACTCTTCTTTACGGTAATCCGCACTGAATGCAGCGCTTACATAACCTGCTGGTAAATCAAATAAAGCACCACTAACAACTAGACCCGCACTAGTTTGGGTTGTTTTAGCTGTTTGACCTGCACTTGTGCTAACCCAGTTAATTGCTTCTTGGCTAGCTTGATTCTCGCCTAAAAGGTTTAGTGGCACACAGCCTGCTGCGCGAGCATCGGCATCACGACATACTATGCTGCCATCGTCTGCAAAAATTGCATCTTTAGCTTGATCATAACGATCGCCCCAAATCTCGCCGCCCCACACAGTCGTTTCTTTTAATTGACCGCGCTGCGCATGGAAAGAATAATCCCAATCATCACTAATCACACCTTCAATCCCGACAAGGAAACGCATAGTTTCACGGTCTTGATTATAGGTACGGTTACCAAACTCTCTATCGATACGGTAGAGGTTAAACTGATCCATGCCCGTTTCAGCCATTAGCTGCTTTGTTTCTTCAGGTAAAAATGCGTTATCAGCCTGAATATAATTACGAGTGTGGAATACCGGTGTGCTTTCACCATTAGATGAGTAATCTACATAGGTAATTTCACTAAACAACTTATGGTCATCATTGAGTTCATAGTCGGTATTTAAGGTAAATACCATACGATCGAGTGGGGTACGCACTAGACCGTAATCCACTGGATCATAACCTTCACAGCTAGGACCACAATAGTTGCCATTAGTACCAGGACCTTCAATTAGACCTTCACCATAGTCAAACTCTTTCATGGCACCGTTTTTATCGAAAGTGTACTGACCGCCATCTCCAGCAAAGAATGTTCCGGCTTCATTAAGCCAAGATAGTGGCTTACGGCCTTCATAAGGAATACGTGCAGGTGCACCTTCAGAAGTATCAGGATTATAAATACTGGTAACAGGGTTATCTAAAAAGTCGCGGTCAGTATTGCGTAACTCTTTTTGTTCTGCATAGGTGAAGTTAAATATCGTAGATAATTTATCATCTAAGAAGTTACCACCTGCAGTAAGTGAGAACTGACTTTCTTCACCGCCGCTTTGCTCAGGCTGAGTGTAGGAAGCATCAAGCTCAACACCTTGAATATCTTTACGAGTAATAATGTTAATTACACCAGCAATCGCATCAGAACCATATACAGCTGATGCACCACCAGTAATCACTTCCATACGGGCAACCATAGCGGTTGGGATAGTATTTAAGTCGACAGCAGAATCACCATTAGAACCAGCAACAAAACGACGGCCATTCACGAGAACAAGTGTACGGTCTGAACCTAAACCACGTAAATCGGTTTTGTTTAGTCCATTAGCAAAAATAGTATTATTAGAGGTTTCTGGAGAGATACCTACTGTTGATGATGGAAGTTTATTCAAGATATCGGCTACGTTAGTAATACCCATATCCATCATTTCTGCACCAGTAATAACAGTAACTGGTGTAGGAGATAACTCCCCTATTCGCTTAATTTTAGAACCTGTTACTTCGATTCTTTCAATACCATCACCTGACTGTTCTTCAGCATAAGCTACGGCACTTGTCATTAACGCTGCGCTAGAGGTTGCAATCAATGCAACTCTTACAGCATTAGATAAACTGCTTATTGACGTCATTATTAACATTCCCTTTGTTGATTAAGAACCCAATTTCTTTTGATTGAGTTTCTTTTTAACCAGATACCCCAGCTAAATTCAGCAACAAAATTACAACTTTATTACTACTCAGTCAACATTTTGTTTCAATTCAAAAAACAAATACCAACATAAGTTTCAGCGCAAACTTATAGATAAAGCTTTAAGCTCGATTCAAATCACCATTAATTAGCAACATCCATATAAACAAAGCCTTAAGTAATAGAATCAATCAAAAAAAAGGCCGCACTGAGATCCGTGCGGCCCTTTAAAGCAATAAATTATTAAGTCTTTACAGCATTATGCCATTAGTAAGAAGCCGACAAATGTCATACCCGCCGCAAGCAATGCGTATGGTAATTGAGTCACCGCATGGCTAACTAAGTTACAGCCAGAGCCTTGAGCGGCTAATACCGTAGAGTCGGAGTAGAAACACGCCTGACTACCAAATGATGATGCCGACAATAACGCACCAATCACCAACGGAATATTAGCATCAACAGATTGCGCCAACGGCATAACAATCGGAATTGATACTGCAAAAATACCCCAGCTTGAACCCGTTGCGAATGCCAAAATCGACATACTCAGGAAAACCACTGCAGGTAATAATTGCGGCGTCATAAACGGACTTAAGCTCTCAATCACGTACTGCGGCAGCATTAATTTATCGCATACATCTTTAAAGATGAAGGCAGCGATAACGGTACCGATTGCTGGCAACATATTCTTAAAGCCATCAATCATTTGCTCCATCATCTCTGACAAAGGCATCAGCTTTTGTAAACCGTAGTAAGGCAAAGTCACCGCTAATGTGGCAATCAAACCTTTGAGAACGTCGATATCAAAATAAACAGTAAAGCCAACCAATAACAAGATGGGTACAAAGAAGTTATGTAGCTTACCGCCCGTTTCAGCGTGTTTAAACTCATCTTCAATGGCTTTAAGCGCATATTCATCTGAAGTTTGTACTTCATCTAAGTCCACTTGTTTAATTGCTGGTTCACCTTGAGCTGCGGCCAGCTGCGCTTTTTTCATTGGACCAAACGCAGGCACTATGCCCAAAATAACCAGCAATACCATAGCAACGGCAAGCCATGCGTAAAGCATGTACGGAATAGCCTGCATATAAACAGCAATGCCTTGGCCTTCGGCTGCAATGCCGTTATCAACTAACAAACCACCAAAGAATACTGCCCAGGTCGATAAAGGAACCAGCACACAAACTGGTGCAGCTGTTGAGTCGACCACATAAGCTAGCATCTCACGTGATACCTTAAACTTATCGGTTACTCGCTTCATGGTTGAACCAACGGTTAACGCATTGAGGTAGTCATCAATAAAGATAATCGCGCCTAAAATAAAGGTCATAAACAGCGATGATTTTTGCCCATTGGCAAATTTTAGCGCATAACGACCAAACGCCATTGAGCCACCTGTACGCACAAGTAGAGCAATCAAGGCACCAAAGCCACCACAAACTAGAATCAGCCAACCGATGGTTTCATCGGCCATCACCGACAAAGAGGTATCTGCGAAATTAGTTAGCAAATTCTGCGGGTCATACATGACCAAGCCAACTAATGCTCCGATAATCAAAGAGAGAATTGGGCGGCGTAGCACAATTGCTAACACCAATACCACCACTGGTGGTATAAGACTTAAGGCTGTCGGTTCTGACATGCGCTAATGTCCTTATAATAAAGTGCCAAAATGGCAATTAATCACCAAACTTACACAATTATTTGCGAAGTTTAATTGCTGCTCTACCGTTGAGATACCTGCCGATACCTTGAATTTTACGGGCAATATTTAGCGCCCTAGTAAAAACATCGCGCAGAAAATAATCCCCATTTGCCCCTGAGTCAATAATAAATATCCCCTGGGAGTGAATTTTTATAGCCCTAGCTTGAAATAAAAGCCCAAACACATGAAAACATTAACTTAAATATCATTAAACTCAACAACAAATTGTAGACGTTTTTGACTGAAAAACAGCAAAATCTCAGCAAGAATTAATCAGCTTGGTTGATTTGTGATTAACCGCTATTCGCTATCTTCCGACTTAGAAATAAAAATACGATTCAAGTCTTGACCCCACAACTGAATAATTTTGCGGTTTTTAGCTTTATTCCAAAAGCACTTTCCTAGCAGAATTATCCCAGCGCCTTCAAAATCACGCCGTTCATCTAGGCCGAAACGTTGTTGTAAATCAGCTTTTATGCCTTCTATTGGGATACCTACATCTTGGCTATCTGCCGGGTTTAGCCAAAGCCCTTCTTTATCGGTATGAGAAATGGTGCCCCAGTACATTCTAGGAGAGCCATTATCGGTTGGAACAGCGTCAGCAAAATTTACGAATAGATTTTTAGCGCGCCAACGATACTTTTCATCGGTATACACCCAAAGATCTGAACTGGCGAGATCACTGCCGCGCATCAGGCTATGCAAAATTTTCTCAAGCCCTTCTTTAGCAATGCGCTTTTCTGGACTAGCTTGAGTTTGCTCTTCAACCTGCAGCGCCGATGCTGGCTGATGAGCCTCTTGTTGCTCAGGCTTTAAAGCCTTAGCCTCAACGTGCTTATTTGCAGCGGGCTTATTATCAGTGACCTTAGCAACGACAGTTTTTTTAGACTTATCCGCTTGAGTACTGGCAATACTTGGCCTGCGGCTAAAATCAATAATCATGGCGTCACTATCAACTAATAGCTGATTGACCTCGATTGCATGCTGCTCTTCACGCACTTTTGCGGCAGAAGGCTTAAACTCACGACAGTCGGATTGATGATAACGCGAGCCAAAACAGGCGGCCTTACCATCTTTGGATGCTTTACGATAATAGGCTTTACCCGCACAAACTGGGCACACCAAAACTTGCCGATATTTTTCAATATCCAGCTCATCGAGTTTTTGAAATTTAAAAACTGAATACGTAATAGGGTTCGATTCATCGAACAAGCATATTGCGTCAAGCATGATAACTCTCTCTATTTCATATTTTTTTAATCATAGAGAAGATTAAAGATAACAACAAGATTGAGCATCGACTTGCTCATTTACTTATCAGGCCCCTAAACAGCCGAATCACGATTGCCAACTCAACAAAACAAAATCTTTAAATTATTTCCACATTATTCGAAATAATAGTTGACAGTTTCTTAAATCGGACTATTATCTACCCAACTTCGTTATTTCGATAATTCCAGAAATAACAAATAGAAAATTTTGAGGTAACTATTATGACTCCTGAAATCATGGCTATGGCCAAAGATACTGCCGGCATGTTTTTGTTTCTTGCTGCAGAATTGACGCTACTATTTCTAGCGATTAGCTATATTGTTGGCATACTGCAAGAATATATTCCGCCAGAAAAAATTCAGTCAATTCTGAGTTCAAAAAAAGGTAAAGGCTACATCATTGCCGCGTTACTGGGCTCTATTACGCCATTTTGTTCTTGCTCAACCATCCCTTTCTTAAAAGGATTATTGCGAGCCAAGGCAGGTTTTGGCCCTATGATGGTGTTCTTGTTCTCAAGCCCACTATTAAACCCAATTATCATAGGTCTGTTTATCGTGACCTTTGGCTTTAAAGTCGCACTGTTTTACTTTGTTGTGGCTATGGCGGTATCTGTAACAGCGGGTTACGTGCTTGAAAAGCTTGGTTTTGAGCGTTATGTAAAACCTGAAGCTTATGAAGCTGCTGAACCGTCAAGCTGTGGCACGAGTTGCGGTGATACAGCAAAAGTAGCAGTAAAAGCACAAACCAGTTGCTGCACGGCACCTAAACAAGAGGCTAAACTAGACGCTGCAGCCGTTGCCGCAGCGACAAGCTGCAACGTACCAAAAGTTGAAGCCACTACAAGTTGCTGTGATTCAAGCCTTGTAGTGAAAGAGGATAGCCGCTGGATGCGAGTATGGCGCTCAACCTGGAAAGACTTTAAACAAGTACTGCCTTACTTAATGATTGGTATTTTACTGGGCTCATTTATCTACGGATTTATTCCAACAGATTTAATTGCTAAGTACGCTGGTGAAGGCACATGGTATGCCATTCCGATTGCTGCTGTGATTGGTATCCCGCTCTACATTCGTGCAGAGGCTGTGATCCCTTTAAGTTCAGCATTAGTGGCTAAAGGTATGGCGTTAGGCTCAGTAATGGCACTGATTATTGGTAGTGCGGGTGCAAGTTTAACTGAAGTTATTTTGCTGAAATCTATCTTTAAGAATCAAATGATAGCGGCATTTTTAGCAGTAATTTTAGGTATGGCAATCGCAGCTGGTTACCTATATACGCTAATATTTTAATCTCAGCTAAGCATCAACTACAGCAATAAAACGCTGAAAAATGATGCCACAAATTGCTAGTCGCCCGATAAAAACGGCGTATAATCGCACTATCTTAACAACGTTATTAATAACGATAATTAAGGTAGTGCTTTTTATTTTAATTGAAGCAGTTTACACAAGGAGATATTGATGGCTAAACATCAAACCGATACGGCGATTGAACATGAAAGTGGTCGCGGCGTCATAAAAGATAACGCTTTAAAGGCTATCGTTACCAGTTCACTATTTCGAACCCGAACGGAAAAGCCGAAAAAAGGCAAAGGGTCGTACAACCGCAAACAACAAAAGGGGCAAAAGCTGAAGGGCTTTGCCCCTTTTGACTATCTGCAATTGCCACTTATTGTTTATTAATACCGACATACCTCTCTGGTTATTAACCTGCAAACACATCACTAGCTTCCTGCTGACTTATCCTGAATAAAAATCAAGCTTATTTAGCGATTACTTATTGACTATATTGCATAAGAATTAGACTATGACGATTCGATAACTCAAGGCTACAACACCTTTAAATGACATTATTCATTACCGCTAATTCGCTAAAACAAAATCTAGCACTGCGACTTAATCGCTGTGTGCTTTGGCTATGTTTATTCGCGGTAAGGTAAGAGTCATTTAGTTAGTTCTCGAATTCATACCGCAAAGTGTCACAACGCGGTATGGTCTCTCCCTCTTCCGCCTTGCTCCCTTTCGGTTTAACTAAAGTCGTCATTCAGTTACAGCCTTTGTCTGTATACGAATGTGAGCCGCTCATGGACGATTAAGCTTGAGCATTGCAAGGAGGATAATATGTCTACCGCCGCGTTACCTAGATTAGTTCCAATAGCGTTCTTAACCGTTGTGTTAGTTTGGTCTACCACCCCGTTAGGCATTGTTTGGAGTAGCGAAAGCATTCACCCCACCATGGCAGTATTGCTGCGCATGCTAATTGCGCTAGTCTTTGGAGTGATAATTTTATTATTAGCACGTATTCGACTGCCTTGGACATCAGCGGCTTGTAAACTTTATTCATTTTCAGCTATTGGTATTGTTGGTGGCATGTTGCTCAGCTATTTTGCGGCTAAGTATCTTGCGTCAGGCACTATGTCACTTATTTTTGGGCTGTCGCCACTACTCTCAGGCTTAATAGCTCAGCGCTTACTTGGCGAAGGTCACTTTGGAGTGACACGAATACTTGCCTTTGCAATGTCATTTACTGGGCTAGCCATTGTTTGTTCTTCTAAGTTATCAATTGACGGTGATAGTTGGATAGGGCTGTTATTAGTACTCATTGCTGTGGTGCTATTTAGCTTAAGTGGCGTATTAATCAAAACGGTTAAGATCAATATCCACCCACTAGCAAGCACTGTAGGAGCGCTATTGTTTTCAACGCCATTGTTTGCATTGGCTTGGCTTGGCTAATCTTTGATGGCAACCTCGCCATAGAGACGTGGCAAAGTCGCTCTATATTAGCTGTGGTTTATTTAGGAGTATTTGGATCTTTACTCGGCTTCATTGCTTACTTCTACGTTTTACAGCACCTTGCCCCAAGCACTGTGGCACTCGTGACATTAATTACGCCTGTATTTGCCATGCTTCTAGGCGCACAATTGAATAATGAAACCTTGAGCCCGTCTTTGATATTAGGTGCAGGCTTTGTATTAAGCGGCCTCGCCCTATACCAATTTGGTCAGCGTTTATTAAAACTGTTTTGGCAACCCAAATCAGCAAATAGTGCCAACCCGTCATAGCTGTTAAGCCAGATTTTAACTGCTCATAAAACAACGGCGAGCCTATGTGCTCGCCGTTGCTTTATTGATATGTTTTCCCCTGGTGCTTAAGCCAGCCACCAATATGCTTGCCGCGCGGATCATGATGGGTCCAGTGAATAACCCCACCCCATTTGTTCCATTCGTATTCACCGTAAAACTCAACTTCATCGCCCTCTTGCAAACCTGCGATGCGCTGGGCTAAATCAATATTATGCGCAACGAGAACCGTTTGGCCATTGGCTAATGTCAGTATAAACCTTTGATGACGACTGCCCTTATTGTCATCAGCTAAAACTCGAGTCACGGTTCCAGCAGCTTGTATTTGAAGGTTACTTTGTTGTTCAAATGCCTGCTTAATCTTGCCTGCGCCTATTTCATCACTCGCCATTACACCAGCGGCGGCAGCCATGGCAGTATGCTCGGTGGCGGCAACTGCACGGTTATAAACAAAGCTCGCTATCGCCAATGCAATTAACATAATCACGATGCGCATTAATACGCCTTGAATAACTTTGCGGTGCGAAGAAGCGACCTCAGGCGGCGTGGGGTTTTCATCCATTATTTTATATCCCTACATTCATGCTTGTGTTGTTGACGACTTCATTATTGACAACATTATGCACTGTTACTTTGATATCGGTGCAGCTCAAACTGTTATCATTAGTAAACTGAGTAGATTTTCATAACCTGCTCAGCGTGGTGGCAATGGTTATTGACCGGTATCAGCCATAAAGCAAGCGGTTACCTTTTTGCATTCAGCAAGTCGTTGTTGTAATGACTGCGGACATAAGGCTTGATAAGGTCTGAGCAGGTTGATTAACTGATGCAAAATATCTAGTGCAACCAAGGTATCTGCTGCAGCATACTGCAGTTGCAACTCAGATAATGGTTCTGATAACGGCTTTGCCCAGTTAGATAACGTGACCTTTTTACTCTTGGGTAGCTTAAGCTTTAACACGCTTGCAGCTATCTGCTGAGTTCCCATTTGCTTAGGTGCACCCAATTGATTCATTAGCCAATTGAGGTCCAATATATGCGTCATGTTAATCTCAAAATCACGCTTCATCGCGTTAATATCGCCTCGCAGCCCAATACCAACTTTGAGCTGTTTATCACTACTCAATATAGGCTGTAAAGCTGCCTGAAAAGGCGCAATATTGTCATCAATCATTCTAAACAGATAACAGTGACTCGCGGTAGCAATCTGGATAAGTGAAATAGGGTTACTATTGCGTCTGCCCTTTTCAAAGGTCGCGGCGGTTTCAGTGTCAAAACCCAACCAAGCCTGCGAACTAATATCAGTCATGGCTGCATGCAGTGATGCTTGTGTCACCACCGAAATACGGCGCAAAGCTTTATTGCCCTCTATATCGCTAGCTTGAGCGTGCTCAATACTATAGTCATTTAACTTCGCTAATTCACTATCATCGACTCGGGTAATTAAGCCCGTTCGCATTTGTAGCCAATGTAGCTGTAATTGGTTTTGTTCTGTTGTGACCGAACGGAAAAACGCAGCCTCTGCGATTTGCATTGCAGCAAAATACGCAGCAGCGTCTTTACCTAGCTCACGTCGGATAAGTGCAGCTTTGTCAGCTGCAAGGCCAAATTTAAATAAACTCATACCGTTACTCTATATTCAAACATCATAAAGAAAAATCATCATAGCTACAGTGCTAACGCGCACCAGGGCTTTGAATGCCAAGTGGCTAGCAATCAAGTATTGTAAAAATCATTGAGTTACCCACATTAACCCGAGTTTTTTATCTATTGCTTCTGTGACCTTGCGGCTAAAAGTCGCTATGCCGCTTGTTATCTCTTGGTACTCACTTTCTTGCGGAACATAATCAGGGTTATGTATTAACAGCCAAGCATCAAATCGACTCCTAATTGTTTGCGCATTTAAAGCCGTCAGTAGTGGCTGTAAACTGCATAAATCATGGCTTTTAAATGCAAAAGACTCGCCATCGGCAGCCATTTTTATCGCATCGTGATCATTGATGTCTATCCAGGTTTGAAACAAGCTGCCAGCGCCTTTTACCCGGTTTTCAGTATTGTTGAGGATATAATGATAAATATCGACATTACGATGACTGACATTAGGGCCGATCATTTCAACACTAGCGCTGGGCCAACTAACAGGAATTTGTTGGCTTTTTTTGCCGTTAATAAGCCGCGCTAACCTTAATCGCCATGCTTGCTTTGCGGGTGCCTTTAGTAAATTGGCGCTTGGTTGCTTACCAAGAAGATAAGCCTCAATGCTCAACGGATAAAGTTGCAAAAACTGGATATGCTCATCAGGTAAGGCAAACACATTAAAACGTAGTGCCATTGGGGCTCCGCAAATAATCAAAAGTAAGCGTAAATAGCTGCCGATAATAGCAATGAATAACCCATGATACCTAAAACATTCATTGCCATTATCTGTTTTCATTTGCTATTCATTAGCTTGCAAGTTCACAGCTTTTATCAACAAACCTGACAGATTAGAAAGAACTGGTTACTATTTGTCGCCATAAACGACAACGCTTTTTTTGAGAATAAAGCACAATGACAGAGCCTTCTTTTAATCGTGCAAAAGATGCTTTTATTAAAGCTATTTGGGCAACGCTTGCCAGCGTATCCTTAGGACTAGCATTCAAGATTTGGTTAGCGCAGTGGGTCGCAAAAAGCGATCTTGCCTTGTATCACACTGTCGTCGATATCATTTCCATGTCACTGATCCTGCTCAGCGGCTTTCGAGCCTCTATGGTAGTGAGTTTCTCACAAACTAAAAACGATGCAGATATCACCAATATTTTCCGTTATTCACTGATCACTATGGTATTATTCACTTGGGGATTAGTACTGCCCTATATTAAACATCAGCTCAATATTGATGTTGAATATATTCAGTTAGTCGGTGTTATTTTGGGAATGGGCTTCAAGGTATACTTCACCAATCAAATTGGCATGTACCGGCTGTACGACATCGCCAATAAAACCACCTGGATTGAGCCTTTGGTGCAGGTATTACTTTTCTTGGTTTGTTACTACTTATTGGCTCAGACAGCTATGGCATCTTTGTTTTACAGTTTAATCCTGTCTAACTTTGCAGTCGCAAGTTTTATGTTTATTCAGCGCAGAAAACAGATCGCCACAACCCCGTTAGGACCGGTTCAACTCGACCCGGATATGCGAAACTTTGTCAAAAAAAGCGTGATGTCATCACTTGAAATGGGAGCCAGTATTCTGATGGTTTACATTACAGTACTGCTGACTATTGGCTACTTCACCATTGATGAATTAGGTGACTTCCAAGTGGTGGTTCGTCCAATATTGGCTTATTTTACAATGTTATTTGTATTTCCTGTTTATCGCTATATTTTGCCGGAACTGGCTCAATGTATCCGCAATCAAGAGCATCAACAAATAGCCTTAATTCGGCGTTGGTTTTTCAGGTTTAGCTTTGCAGTGAGTGGCGCTTTTATTATTAGCCTAGTGCTATTTAGCGATGAACTCGTGGCTATTGTGTTTCCAGAAACTTATGCCAATGCAGCGCCTATATTGTTGCATTTTGCGCTATTTTTTGGCTTTATGATGCTCAATGCCTATCAAATTGCCTATATCAAATCCCACGGCCACTTTTTGCAAAGTTTAATGATCCGTATCTTAGGCGTGGGCACATTATTGGCGATGTTTTATATCTTACGTCTGTTTACCGATAACGTTGTAGCGGTGATCTTGGCCTTGGGGTTTGGCTATGTCAGTATGTTTATCGCCTCCAGCATTATCGAACGACGCTTAATTAAACAACATAGAGAAAATGCTACTCTCAATAATCAGCATTAACCAAACTCGGTTTTGCCTTTAAAAGCCCATAATTGGCGCTTCTGATTATCCCTCTATGTGCCCGTTGCCTTCTGGTACGGGCTTTAGAGGACGTGACTCAACTGAGTGACGAGCATCAAACTCAAAGAATGTAAAAAATATGTTTATTTTTTGATCTCATAAAATTTCGATAACGTAGTGGCTGTTGAAATTAAATATCAAGGAATAATCCAGATGACATTTTCAACCCCAATTACCCGTTATTTTTCCGTTGCTGCTATCTCAGTATTAGGTCTCACCGCATGTAGTGATGATGACGACAATATTAGCCAACCTATTCCCGTTCCGCCGATTGAAGTCGCAGACGCTGAGATCCGCGTGATTCATGCCGGTAGTGATGCACCGCTGGTGAACGTGATGGCTAATGACAGCAGTTTTATTGATGACGTTGACTATGCAATGTCTAGCGGCTTAGCAACGGTCGATGCCGGTAGTTATTCTGTCACTGTCGATGCACAACTGCCTGACGGTACGACAACAACTGTGTTAAGTGCTGACTTAGCTGCGGCTGAAGATATGGAGTATACAGCCGTTGCTATCGGTAACGTTGCAGATAATAGTTTGATGCTAAAACTGATTGAAAACCCTGAACAAGATATTGCCGATAATTACGCTCGGGTTCAGGTATTGCACGCCTCTCCAGCAGTGGGCCTTGTTGATGTATATGTGACTGAACCTGATGCGGATATCAGTATGATGCAACCAACCTTATCAGCCAACTATATGGATGCCAGCCCACAACTTGAAGTTCCCGCTGCCGATTACCAAATTCGCATCACTGCGTCAGGTGCCAAAGATGTCGTGTTTGACTCTGGTACCGTTCCCTTAACTGATGAAGGGGATTACTTTATCTCAGCCATTCCCAATACTTGGTCTGGCGCTTCACCGGTAGCTTTATTAGTCGCGCTTCCAGAGGGACAACTACTACTGAATGACAAAAGCAGCGGTAGTGATATTCGTGTCATTCATGCCGTCGCGGACGCCCCTGCGGTAGATGTATTTTTAGATGAAAGCAACACAGCCGCTATCACTGACTTAATGTTTAAAGGCATTGCCGGTTACGTCAATATCCCAGAGGGTGAGCACACAGCGACAGTTGCGGCGAGCGCAGATAATAATGTGGTTGTTATCGATAAAGCGCCTTTTGAGTTAGCCCTAGGTTCAAGCTATTCAATTTTCGCAACAGGCTCACTATCAGACAGTGACATTCAACCTTGGGTCATTATGGAACAGCCACGCATGGTCGCAACTGAGGCAAAATTAACGGTATCACACACCGCCTACTCTGCGCCTGAAGTCGATGTTTATCTAACAGCAACCAGTGATATTTCAGACGCAACACCGGTACTCACAGATGTCCCTTTCAGGGCGACATCTGGCAGCCTAAGCGTGCCTGCTGGTGACTATGTAGTAAGTGTTACGGTAGCAGATACGAAAACCGTCGCCATAGGTCCACTGTCTATCACGCTTGAAAACGGTGGCGTATATGGTATTGCCGCGGTAGATAGCACTACCAGTGGCGCATTCGATGTAATTCTATTAGATGACTTTGTGATGGCTCCATAGGCAAAACAAAATAACAAACCTCGCCTTCCTAGCCCGTGTTGCGGCCGTTATATTTAACGGTCGCATTTTTATTTACTGACTGACAACGGTTAAACTCGATTGCATTAAGTCAGTACACTAGGCAAATTAACAAAAGTTCCCGAGGTGCGTGTTTTTAAAGTCAGATTGTGAAGTGCGACAAAGTTTAAAATGAAAACCTGTGTTTCCGCTTAAAAGCATTATATCGGTCACACTCTAAGGTATGTATTAATCGCTAATTTCAGTCATAATTAAGCATCTAGTTTTATTCTTAACAACAATGTAATTTGCTGTAACGGATGAATAATATTTGTATTATTCGTTATCGCTTGACTACTTATACAGACGTCACTTTGAGGACAAAAGTTTGATTAAACATATTGCTTTAGCGTTAACACTAGCCGTTGCTCCACTGAGCAGCTTTGCAGCACAATTTGTTGAAGGTAAACACTTCACTGTTGTTTCAGATAAAGCCCCAAGTAGCGAACCAAAGCTAACTGAATTCTACTCTTTCTATTGTGGCAACTGCTTCAATATGGAAAAGATGTACATAGCAGACATCAAAGCAAACCTAGACAAGCAGGTTACTTTTGACAGCAAGCACGTAGATTTTGCAAATACTGAAATCAACACTGAAGTAATGCGTTCACTTGCTGTGATTCAATCTTTAAAGAATCAAAAGCCATTAACTGACGCAATGTTTAAAGTTATCCAAGGCGAAAACGGTGAGAAACATGACCATAGCGCTCCGGGTCATAAGCATGATGAGCCAGTTAAGAGCCGTGACGATATCAAAGCAGTATTTGCTAAGTTTGGCGTTGATTCTGCGCAATACGACAAAGTCGCTGACAGCAAAGAGACTGATGCTAAGCTAGCACTATGGCGCACTCAGCAACGTGAATTCAAAGTACAAAGCGTACCTTCATTCATTGTTAACGATAAATACCAAATCAACATGGGTTCAATCCGCACTTTAGGTGAATTGATTGATCTAATGAACTACCTAGCACTAGAGCATAAGTAACCTTTATTTATCAATTTGCTAGCAAGCTATACGCTTGAGAAAGTTGAACTAAAAAGGCGCTAATTAAGCGCCTTTTTTAATGCCATTTTGTAAAGGTTCAACGCTTAGCTGTGATCTGAGTTAATAGCTGCTGCCAGTTATTTAACACTGATAGCCATACTCCCTCACAACTTACTCGGTGTGCATCCGAGACTTGCAAACGCTCTCCTTCGACGACTTGCTTTAGCGCTATCTCAATCCCCGTAACCGATAACTCATTTAGTAATTTAAATGCTTGAGGCTCTTTTGGTTGCGATGACGCCAAAGCAGCCGTTTGATCAGCTAAGCCGTCAAGATTAGCCACTATTACCGCTTTACCTGCCGCTATAGCCTCAATACAAGTCAGACCAAAAGGCTCCCAGCGAGAAGGGATAATAACAATATCGCCTGCCGCTAAAAAATTAGCCACATCTTGCACTTCGCCCACAAATTCAACATGGCTAAGCCCATTCGCAAGCTTCACCAGTTCTGCTTGCTGATCCCCCTCACCAGCAATAGCCAGTTGCACTTTTTCGGCAGGTAACTTAGCCATTGCCCTAATCAATAAATCAAAACCTTTCTGCTCGCTTAAACGCCCGTATGCTAACAACTTTAATGGCTCTACTGACGATGGCGTATAGGTTTTGCTCGGCAATGCAGTAAAAGCAGCGAGCTCTTTACCTTGGCCTACCAGTACCATTTTAGCGGCAGTCGTTATCTCCAGTTCAGCTAACCAGTGTCGCTGCGACTCAGACACCAGTAGTACCTTATCCATCAGCCTATAAGTTAGTTTTAACATTAAAATGAAACGACGAGGCTCCTGCACACAGTGGCGCACAAACTCACGGCTATAATGGTGTTCTTGATAAAGAATTGGCGTACCGATATTGGCAAGCTTAAGGGCAATAAATGCGGGGAGTTTTCGCCAACTTGCTGCAGCATGTACAACAATAACATCGGCTTGGTAACGCTGGAAGGAACAAGAATTGAATTGGCGGTATAGAAGCTTAAAACTAAACGATTGTTGCAATGTGGACGCAGCAAGACTCTCCAGCGCTAAATTAACGCCGCCGAGTTTAGTATCATCGATTAAATGCACTACCTTTGGCCGCAAAGCAACTCCTTAACTTTAATCCCTTACCTATTAAGTTAAAGACATTACAGCCAATTTAAAAGAATTGTTTTGCCCAAATACAGATCAATTACGAATAAAGTCCAGCAGGTGCAAACAGGCAAAAATAGCATGCAATACAATAAAACCGATAAACCCATGTGCAGCATCGATATGATAACCACGCCACATAAGCGCTGCACTGGTGCCTTGAGTGGCAAACCAAAGTAAGCCTGTCACACCAACGGCAAAAAACAGCAACATACCCATCCCTTCGGTAATACTAAATAATCCTCTGCCACCAGCTATCGGAATTTTACCTTTAGTTAGACCAATGAGATCCGCTTTTAATTGTGAAAAATCAGCGACCAACCAAGGAAAATACTGGCGCCACTTGCCCTTTAGGCAAGTTGTGATTAGAAAGCTAATGGATAAGAATGCCCCCACTAACCCAAGGTAAACATGACTGGTGTCCCAGAAGCTGGCATGGGTACGCAGACTACGACCAATGAGGATCCAGCTGCTAGTAAATATCAAGTAGGCAGAGGTGATAATGATTAAAACATGTTGCAAATCAATATATTTTCTCGCCAAGCGTTTAAACATAGACTGCGCCATATACTCTGCCTTTTAATTTAAGCCGTTAACAAGTTGATGCTATCAGCGTAAGCATCGACCTTTTGCCAATCTGTATATTCAATATTGGTATCAGCAGCGGTAGGACCTTTAGTGATCCACATAATAAAGCGAATGATATTTCTATCCATTGCTCCGTAGCTTGGGTAATTTAAATTGCCACCAAAGACTTCGGCCAATTTGGGTGCCCATGGCGATTTTTCAAGAAAAGCACGCATATAAGGGTTTGTTTCAGCGGTATTCTTTAACGGTTTACGGGCGACTAAACTCACCGAAAAAAAGCTACTTGGCTTTTGCTCTAATAACGCTTGGTTTGCTTCAATAAAATCATAAACTGCTGGATTATGCTTACCATGACGAATACTGGCACCGATAATTATTTTATCAAACTCTGCTAAATTCACCTTGTCGGCAAGACTTACTGCGGTAACGCTATTACCAGCAGCCGTTAGCTTATCTTCTAAATAAGCACTAATTTTGCGCGTCTGGCCATGTACACTGGAATAAACAATAACGATTTTGCTCACCAGACATCTCCCTAAACTAGGTTTTTAAAGTGAATGAATTTAATAAATAAATCATAGGTGATTTAGTTAAAAGATTACATGAAACAGATCACGAGGAGGGGGGGAATAATCCAAATTAGCTTTATCTACTTCACAAAATTAACAGCGGGACTCCCCAAAAGAGGTAGTCCCGCTGTTTTTATAGCCGAGGACGGCAGTTTCAGTTATGCAGATTTCGATTACAGTGACATCAAGAAATCAATAACTTGCGAGCGTTCTTCAGCCGATAACGCCATAAAATCTTGTTGACTCTTTTGCGCTTCGCCACCGTGCCATAAAATCGCTTCCTCTAATGTTGCCGCACGGCCATCATGCAAAAATCCGGCTTGTGGATTAACCGTTTGCGTTAAACCTATGCCCCACAACGGACGAGTACGCCACTCGTTTCCATCAGCCAAAAAGTCAGGTCTGCCATCAGCAAGTTCGTCGCCCATATCGTGCAACAGCAGATCAGTGAAGGGATAAATAGTCTGATTTTTATGACTATCGCTCATCATAGCGCCGCCCAAATCACCGGATGCTTTGGTTACAAAGCTTGGACTGTGGCAACCAGTACAATTGATTTGTTCAAATAGCCTTGCGCCTTCACGCACACTCGGATCATCGATGTTTCGTCTTGCTGGTACAGCAAGCGTTTCTGCATAAAACACCACAGAGTCACTAAATGCCGCATCAGCTTCTGGTTCGCCATTTACATCACTGCCTGTATCAACAAAGCCTGTGCGCGTAAGGTAAGAATCATGCAGCGCCGTCCCCGCTATGCTTTCTTCAGGGAATAACGGATTAGTGATCCCAATATCGCCTCGCAGTGCGCCAAGTGACTGCACCCTAACACTCGGCGTATTCGCCTTCCAGCCAAAGCGCCCTAAGGATACTGGCGTTGCTTCGCCCGCTTGGGCTTTAACCGCATCAAACACATAGTTGGCGCGGCCTGATATACCGTCATTGTCGACATCGTGAGTATCAACATTGGCAAGGATATCCGCTTCTGGTATTGCCTCGAGTAATCCTAAACCAAATACCGGCATGCCATTGCGCCAGCCCATTAATACATTATCTTGGAGTAAATTTGAGGTTAGGTTGCTGCTTGATTTAGTCTCCCCCGGCGCATCATAGGGGTTTTCCACTGCGAATAACGGCTTTTTCAGGGTGACACTTGTGCCATCCTCGTAGGTAATAACTTTAGTTTCATAGGACAAATAAACATCTGCTTGGCCAATAAACTGATTTTGCTGCCAATCAGGGCGTGCTTGTAGCACTCCTCGATGAAATAGTTGTCCACCAAAGTCTGGAACGGGGATCGGTGCGCAGTAATCATTAGCTGCAGTAGCAGTCACACAAGGTTCGTTAGGCGCCAGGCTAATCCTTAAGAATAGCCCGGCGTCAGAACCCAGTTTTACTCGACTTTTTCCAGCAGGAATAATAGGCGTTGAATTACGACCATCTCTTTGATGACAAGAGTTACAGTCAGCGTTATTAAATACTGGCCCTAATCCATCAAGCTCAGGGTGAGCTGGATTAGGCGCCGTGGTAAACGCCGTTTCAAAACCCAAATCGCCTTCTAAGTGTAGAGTTAATTCATCCGCGGTTAGGTTAGGTGCTGGCGTTGAAAAACCATGCCCAGATTCTGAAGCATCAAATGTTGTGGTTTCACCACCACTTGCCTTCATATCTGTATAACTAGGGTAAACTTTCTCTTGCGGCTTTGGTGCTTCATCGTCACCAGAACCACCACATGCGGTTAAACTTACCATCGCCACTAATACTAAGCTGTTAAGTAAGCTTTTCTTCATACCTCTATGGTACTGGTTTATTATCTTTGTTTTATTAGGTTCGCTTGCCATATGCTGTTCCACACACTTATTCAATATTCGTTTTTCTCACTAACTAAAGCATTTAACCACTTATAATTTATGGGTATTTAGTGAGAAAAAAGGAGGTCCACTGGACCTCCTAACTTGTTAACTCGTTAGATGTTCCAATCTTTCAACAGTGGCAATACATCTGACTCTAGACTTGCTTGCAGTGTTGTAAGTGAATCAACAGCGGTTTGAATACGCACACGGCCATCTGCGTCGCTAATCGCTTGACGAAATGGCATATCATTATCGCCTGCTATCGCTTGAATCTTACTAATAGCATCATCGATTTCAGCTTTTACCCGGGTAGCTAGCTCTGGATTGGCAGCATTAACAAAATCAATAATTCCTTGCTTATCAGCAGCGCCGTCAAACTCACCTAAATAGACATTGCGCACACCAATGATGTTATCGCTAAAGTCCGTTAACGAATTCCACGAATACTGCGACTCAACCTTTGAGGTATCGGCTTTATCAAGCGACTCACCAAATGGATCAGCAATCTTGCCGTTACCAACCTCATCAACAATACCAATCATGCCGTTTACCAGCTCTTCAACGACACCTACCTCTGAGCTATAAAATGTATTGCCGTCAACACCTGAGTTTTTCAACAGTTCGGCGTATGCTTTACCACTTTGACCGTCATGGCTGATTAGCCATGCATCATCGAGTGTTTTGGTATAATCACGGAATACTTCAGCAAGCCCCATAAGGTAATCACGCTCATTAGCCGTTAGTTCTGAAATGTCTTTACTATTATCATCGACACCATCGCCAAATAGCAGATATTCCATAGTGTGAAAACCTTGCACATCATCATTCCAGCCCTTGATCGTGTCAGCATCAAAACCAGTATTGTTAGCTAAAACAGTGGTTAAATCAGTGGTATTTAGCGGCCAGCTATCTAAATGCGGATCGATGCCTAAAGAGTCTACCGGACCAAAAATATGCGACTCACCTTGCTCCCATGGTTCGCGCGCCGCTTTCCACGCTTGTTGCGCAGCGAGCAGATTGGCTTGTGTAGGCGTATTAACTAAGGTTTGAGTCGCTTGCAGCATAGCTTCGCCAGTCGCGGCTAAATTTGAATAACCAGCAACGATTACATCATCAGTTAGGTTGGTCACCATTTCAGTGGCGTCGAAAGTAAAGCCCGTTTCAGGTAATACTACTGGTGTATCGTCAGATCCTGAGCCACCACAAGCAGAAAGGGCTGTGACAAGAGCAATCGCTAACGCAGAATGAGTAAAGTGTTTCATAAAAACTCCATTTATTTATGTCTTATTATTTAAAGTGAAAATTGGTAACCAACGCCTAGCGCAAAGAAGTTAGTGTCTGGAATAGCGGCCACTGCGACTTGATGCACACCAGCTTCAGCCTTGATGACAATCTCCGGAATAGGGAAATAGTTAATACCAGCACTTATCCAAGTGTTCTCATAGCGCTTGGTTGCCACACCGGTTTCCACTTCTTTTAAAGGATTGGAGTAATCGATATTGGCAAATACTGTAATAGGAATAGCGGTGAACTGCCCGAGGTCGACACCCGCTTCAACAAAGAAAGCCTCAGATTTAGATCCGACTTGAGCGAAGTTGCCCGGCTTAAGACCTGGAGTGGTTTTATTCGCCTGAGTGATGGCATCGCTGTCACTAAGCGTTCCATATAGGTATTGTCCGCGTAGGATCCACGGCCCTTCCACAAAAGCGCCAGCCAGAGACAGAATTTCTACCGTGCCATTTGCACTGAGCTTATTGGTCTTATGACGATTACCGCTGGTATTACCGTAATAATAAGATGCTCCTAACGCAGAGCCTGTTTTGAAGTTGCCATAATCAAGGCGAACAACGTAAGCAAGGTCATCAGCATTCACATGTTCAAAACGCTTTTGATGACCAGATGCCACCCAGTCATAGGTTCGGAAGTACTCAGAGTTTAAGCCACTAACAACCTGGGCTTGATAATGAAAATCCGCGACTTCACCGAAGATCCCAATACCATTTTCATTCCATACAGCTGGTAGCATGGCAGCTTCACTCTTATGGCGTTGCACCGTAAGGTATTGACTGGGTTTGTGTAGCGTACTACTCAGACCGACAGGAAGGTGAATATTACCGAACTTAACGCCAAAGGCTTCGCTTGGGCGATAGCGGATCTCGGCTTTTTCGATCATCACCTCACCACCGGCTTCAACCTCAGCCTCAAACTCGCCAAATTCATCAAATCCGTCATATTCTAACGAGCTGCCAGTACCACCATGTTCGTATTCAATTTCAACTTCCATGTCCCATTCATCATTAAACTGATAGCCAAACTCAGTCACAATACGTTCTAGGTCAAAGCGACTGCGGCGCTCAGGCGAAGTGTCTTGCACGTTATCGAAGTATTCATCACTGGTATAAATCGCACTACCATAGGACTTGAATGAAAATTTATCCCACTGACTTGCTGTTGATTTAACAGTTTGTGACGCTTGTTGATGCTCGTTTTTCTGTTGTTGAACTTCAATTGCTTGCTGCTTTTGTTGCTGCGCCAATTGTTGCAACTGGATTTTCAAGGCCGAAAGCTCTGCTTCTTGTTTGGCAATCGCTGCAGCTAACGCTTCAGGATCGCTTGCTGATAACGCGCTTGAGCTAAATACGCTGGCAATAGCTAACGCTAGCATATTCAGCTTGGTATGCTTCGAAATGGACTTCATAGACGTCTCTCATTTTGATTCTGCGCTGCAAATCAATTAATAAAGCATTGAAAGTAAAGTAGTACTTATACTTTCAGGCGTTCTCAGCACTCTATCAACCAACTTGAACAGCTCCCCCTAAATTCGCAGACAAACTACACTCAATGAGAATGACTTACATTATCATTTACAGAAAACTTACATTTAGCACCAAGGTGCTACTTAGGTAGCAGAGCAGGCAACAATTCAAGCTCAGTAACAATCAATGATTAAATAAGGAGAAGAGCTAGATAGCGCAATATTTCAAACCGTGAGGGTCTTTCTATTTAGCTTATAAAAAGGGGAATCAAACAACTGGTGCGCAAATTGTTACTATTGCCACCCGCTTCTTTGCGACTCAGGTCTAATAATAAAAGACCATCATGTATACTGCTATTTCGCCTAAATCACTAAGAAAAAGCAGCACTGAAATCAACCGGTTTACAAGTGACTGATAGGACCTCCAATGAGAAACGATCCTCAAAAACTACTCCTATGGATGACTTTCATCATGTCACTAGTGTTTGCTGTATGGCAGGCATTATTAAATAACTTTGTCATTGAACGAGCACAATTTACCGGTGCAGAAATTGGCATTTTACAAAGCTTGCGTGAGGTTCCAGGCTTTCTTGCTTTTACTGCTATTTTTGTTTTATTACTGATCCGGGAACAAGCCTTTGCTTTATTGTCGCTGGCCGTACTGTGTATCGGAGTCGCAATTACCGGATTTTTCCCACAAGTTCTGGGCTTATATATCACCACGGTGTTGATGTCCGTCGGATTTCATTACTTTGAAACCGTTAACCAATCTCTTACCTTACAGTGGGTCGACAAACAAGAAGCGGCAGCATTTATGGGCAAGGCTTTAGCTTGGCGCAGCGCTGCCGCCCTTGGTGGCTACGCCAGTATTTGGTTAATTATGAGCAGGCTAAAACTAGATTATCAATGGATGTACGCCATTATCGGCAGCCTAGGCTTATTAATGGTGATCACCATCAGCTATTACTTTCCTAATTTTAACCAAGGTGAAATGCAGCATAAAAAGCTCATCGTTAAAAAGCGCTATTGGCTTTATTACCTACTGACTTTCTTTTCTGGCGCAAGACGGCAAATATTCATGGTATTTGCAGGGTTCATGATGGTTGAAAAGTTCGGCTATAGTGTCACTCAAATTACTTCCCTGTTTTTAATAAATTATGTGGTGAACCTGTTATTTGCTCCTGCAATCGGTCGTTTTATTGGACGTATTGGAGAGCGGAATGCATTAACTATTGAGTATATAGGACTTACCGCGGTATTTATTAGCTATGCTCTCGTTGAGCAAGCCGAATTTGCAGCAGCGCTATACGTGATAGATCATTTGCTCTTTGGCATGGCGATAGCAATGAAAACCTATTTTCAGAAGATTGCCGACCCAAAAGACATTGCCGCAACCATGTCGGTTAGCTTTACCATTAACCACATTGCAGCAGTGGTGATCCCTGCACTATTGGGCCTGCTATGGTTAAGCTCGCCACAAATGGTGTTTTATATCGGAGCAGGATTTGCAGTTTGCTCATTGGTGTTAGCATTAAATGTACCGCGCCACCCAAAGCAAGGCGAAGAAGTAGCCTATTTTGGTAAAGTAAATCAAGATTCTACGAGTTGATTTCGGTCAAGATTAGTCGGATTGGAATACGAGTTTACACTTGCTAGTATTAATATCTGCTGGCAAGCGTATACTATCAAGAATTAACAATTAAGGCCGATAGTCATTTAATATAAATTTATTTAAAACTTAAAAACTCACCAATTTAAACAATGTAATCATTAATTACCTACCCAACACTTCCTATTTAGCCATTCTCAACAATAACATCATATAAATTACAAAGTAACTACATATAAAAACTTCAATAACGAAATACAATTTTATCATCATTTATGAGCTTCCCTACCCAGCTTAACAACATCCTAATATTATTAGGAAACTCCAATATGACCTCCCCTTTCCAACCAACTATTTCTCTTTCCAATGATGACTACATTCCCCCATTAGTTTAATAACTTCGCTTTTCAACACATCTCTAAGCCATTTATTGAACAATGTATTACCTCTACTCCGAGAGTAGATACTATAGTAATTTAAATGAGTATCTAACTCTCTTGGTGCCTTAATTAGCTTAATTGAATCTCCCTGTGCCATTAACCCCGCAGCTGAAGAATAACAAAGGCTATTACTTGATTTTAGTATTGAAACAATAGCAGGAAGGTAAGCTATTTTAGCTGTGATATTGGGGGTAATGCCTTTATCTCTGCATGCCAATTCAATTAATGAAGAACCATACTCATTCCAGCAAGGAATGCTTTGTAAAATTATAGGATAATTACACATATCAATAAGTGTAATTTCATTTTTGCTTTTTAAAATAGGGTGGTTATATCGGCATGCAAGCATTCTTAATGAAGGACAAATTAATTCACTTTTCACATAATCAGAATCAAGTGACTGCACCGTTAAAGCAATATCAATCTTTTCTTTGCGAATCATGTCTAAAGTATTTTCATTCCAAACACTTATACTCAGTTGAACATGAGGACACTCTATCGCTAATCTATGATAAAGAATAGGTATCAAACTCACTGCTATAGGTTCTAAAACTGCAATACTCACCTGACCTTGATATATTGATGGAGTAAAGTCTGGTGTAATATTGTAGAGACTCTCCATACTCAGTAAGGTCTCTGGTAGTTTCTTATAAATTTCTGTCGCTCGCTCACTGGCTAGCAAACCAGTTTTACAGCGTATAAATAAAGGATCGTTAAATATTTCTCTTAGTCGCTTCAACTCATAGCTTACTTTTGACTGAGACTCCTGGAGAAGCTTTGCAGTATTAAGAATTGATAATTCTTCATACAACAGTTTAAATATCTTTAAAGTACCGTATTTCATTTCATTTAGATCGTTCACTAGCCCTCCCTAGAACGCAAGAACAAAACAAGTTCAAGCAAAAAACAATTCACTACTACATCTAAAAATCAAATATAACACGATCGATTTTAAATATTGCATTTCGAATCTAAATTTGCGACCAAAACTTTACAATCACAAAAACATTGAACAACAACACATACTTTATGACAAATTCAAAATATCTAGGTATAAAAACTAATTTTTGATTTTTACATTACCAAACAATACGCCAATCATAATAATTAACACTGGAATTTATCACCACATAATTGAGTGATCCTTGTCACAACAAGACTCCTTATATGTAATTAATTTATTAAGTGAAAACGGAGTAACTTAAGAAACTTTAATGATGATGTGTTTTTTATTAGCAGAACGACTCACACAAAAGAATAGTAACGTAGAAATGCATATCGAGACTACATCACCAAAAAAGACTGTGTATCGCTCAACCGATATTCGTCCTTAATAAGCTTTCGCTCAATAACCTAAACATTAAATCAAGTATAGCTCTCACTTATTTAGCTCTATATCCAATACTTAAAGAGAAGATCAACATTATGAAAAAATCACTCACATGTATCGCTGCTGCCCTATTTTTATCATTCAGCGCTCAAGCAGCAACAGAAGGCGTTGAGTATCAAGTATTACCAGCATCAGCTCAGTTTGATGCCCCGAATACCGTTACTAAAATCTACTCGATTAACTGCCCTTTCTGCTTTAAGTATGAAAAAGCAGGGATCCCGAATGACAAGATTCTCCCAGCTGGTAGCAAGCTTGAACAATACCATATTTCCCCTAAGCCACCTTTCGGTATGGAGAAGTCGACAGCACTCGCTATCGCCAAAGAAATCAAAGGCGACAAAGTATTTAAACAGGTTAAAGCTGAATACTACAACCAGTACCACGTTAAGAAAGTTAAGTTTAAATCATCGGATGCGACCATTAACTTCGCATTAGACGATTTAAATATGACTCGTGCAGAGTTTGATAAACATGCTGAAAATCCTAAAGTTAAAGCATTAATCGCTGAGTGGGATAAAGGTGTTGCCGTAGCTAATATCCAAGGTGTTCCCGCTATTACTGTTAATGGTAAATACCTCATCAACACCAAGTCTATTAAGTCTATGAACATGCTTAAAGACCTTATCGCTGAATTGAGCGCTAAGTAATGAGCGCTATTAAAGACTTTTGGGAGGGCTTTAAGTCCGACCCTATGAATGGCTTAGTAACAATGCAAAGCCAACGCCCTATTTGGGCGGTGATGATTGGTGGAGCGATGTTCGCCATCCTTTCTGCAATCTTGTACTTCCAGCTATTTATGGCAATGGACCCATGCGAATTATGCGTTTATATCCGCTTTAGCCAGTGCTGTATTGTTATTGCTGGACTTATCATTTTAATTGACCCACGTAACCATATCCTGAAAGGCCTAGGCCTACTGTTAGCTTGGTACGGTGTGATTCAAGGCTTCATGTGGTCATACGAACTAATGGGTATTCACAATGCAGCTCACATGGTTGTAGACGAGTCGATGGACTTTTTTGCCGCCGCTGGCGATGCAGCGGGAGCCGCCTGCTCCACTGAGCCAAGATTCCCTCTAAACCTGCCTTTAGATGAGTGGCTACCATTTGAGTTCATGCCTACTGGTGGTTGTGGTGAAGATGATTGGACTTTCCTAGGTGGCGGTATGGCCCATTGGTGCATGGTTATCTATTCAGTATTTGGTTTAGCGGCTGCGCCTTTAACAGCAGCTTGGTTAGTACAGTTGTTTAAAAGAAAGTAATAATAATTCGGAGATTTACAACTAATGAAACTTACAAAAATTGCGTTTGCCCTTGCTGTGATCGTATCAGCACCAACCATGGCTGCTAAATTTAACGCCATATCAGCCCCAGCAGCACAAGGTCAATTAGGCTCTGTAGTGGTTAACCCTTATGGCACATCACCACAAACAGCAATCGTTGACTTAGGCGGTTACGAAGTTAATTCGGCTAAGGTTGTTGTTCATGGTAAAGGTAAAGATGGTGTTGATATCGAGTATGATGTAAGCCGTGAAACTATCCTAGATCATAACGGTATTCCGGTATTTGGCCTATACGCAAACTTCGACAACAAAGTCACTCTTACTTATAAGAAGAATGGTAAGCATGTAGTTGAAGATTATTCAATCTACACTCAACCAAGAACCGGCGGTGCATCAGTTAACGGTATGAAGCTTAACTTTCCAGAAGTTACGCCAATCAAGGTTGATGAAGAATTTAAAGACCGTCTATATCTAATCAACTACATCATGCCAGTTGAAGGCTCTACAGCTGTAACTTGGGCGGGTGGTATGGGCGCTCTTGAGTGGGATCGTCACCCTGTTACATTCATCACCGATACTCAAGGTGAAACACGTTGGTCTTTAGATGTGTCTGATATCCACGATGTTAAGCACTTAGACAAGCGCGGTATCGTGATGGGTATACATCAGATGGACAACGGCGACATCATCTTCGGTCAAGGAATGAAAATATTCCGTATGACAATGATGGGTGAAACTGTTTTTGAATGGAACTTACCGCGCGGCTACCAAGATTTCTCTCATGACATGCAATTGATGGAAAATGGCAACTACCTCGTTCGTGCAGCTAAGACCAGCTACCTACGTGAAGATGGTAAGCGCGTTCACACAGTACGTGACCAGATCCTTGAAATTGACCCAACTGGTAAGCTTGTTGAAGTTTGGGACTTGAACAAGATTCTAGATAACATGCGTGATGCACATCTTGTAGCCTTAGATGCTGGCGCAGTTTGCCTAAACATTGACGATGAAAAAATGGGGCAAAAGGCGAAGATTGAGCCTGACGCTCCTTACGGTGATATCCCAGGTGTTGGTGCTGGACGTAACTGGGCACACGTAAACAGCGTTGAATATGATCCTGCTGATGACTCTATCATCTTATCTCTACGTCACCAAGGCAACGTGAAGATTGGTCGAGATAAAGAAGTTAAGTGGATTCTTTCTCCACGTGAGGGCTGGACAGGCGACCTAGCCAAGAAGGTGCTCCAGCCCGTAGATAGCAACGGTGATGAAATCCAGTGTACTGAAAAAGGTTTATGTGAAGACCCAAGCAAGTTTGACTTTACATATACACAGCACACGACTTGGTTAACCGGTAAAGAAGAGGGAGATGACGAAGTCTCTATCGTTTCATTCGACAACGGTGATGGTCGTTTCTACGAGCAACCAGCTTTCCCAACAGACAAGTATTCTCGCGGTGTTGAGTTCCTAATCAACGAAGATGATATGACCGTTGAACAGCGTTGGCAGTATGGCCAAGAGCGTGGCTTCGAGTGGTATTCTGTTGTGACTTCTAACATTAGCTACGAGAAAGACCGCGACACAATGTTCATGTATTCAGCTAACACTAAAATGTCTGATCCTAAAGAACTTACCGTTGGTATCCTAAACGAAGTTAAAGATGGTACTCATGACGTTAAAGTCGAACTACACGTAACATCACCAATGCCACGCAGTACAGGCTACCGCGCAGTGATTATCGACCCGAACAAAACAATCAAGTAATCAGTAATAGCCTAAGCCACCTTAAAAAGTAGGGTGGCTTTTTCTTTTATAGAGTATTAAAAATGAAAATTAAGTATTTAGCTCTTTCTATTCTGCTTGCCTCTACTGGCGCTCAGGCTGCTACTGTCAGTAATACCGTATACGGTAAAGCTCAAGGTCAATTAAGTTGGCAAGACGGTAAAGACTTCCAAACACAAGCCCAGCTCGTTGCCATTGGTAATAAAGGGGTTTATAAAACAGATGACTTTAAAATTATCTATGAAGCAGAGGTGCAATACTCTGATAACTTCGCTAAACGCGGCCTAGATGATTTCGAGCTAAACACAGCACGTATAATTTTTGCGAGTAAATTTGGTGCCGCTATCGTTGGTCATGGTTACTCTGGTGTTTATAGTGATGTTTATAAGCGTGTAGACATTCACCAATCAAACAACGCTGAACTCTCTAGCCGTAATAAGATGTTATGGGAACAGGCCACTTACGCCAAAAACATTTTAGCTTATGCGACACCGTCACTGGCTGTAGGTAAAGGTAAGCTAAAGCTTGTAGGCTCGGTTATTACACCTAAGGAGGACAACGGTAGCAATGACGATGTAATTTCAGCCCGTCTTGTTTATAACTCAGCTAACTTCAATGCGGCCATTGGCTACGTTCAGGTAGATAAAAAATTCCCAGCTAATAAAGCTGATGATGACTACAAACGCTACTCTATTGGTGCTGATTATAAGTTCAGTAGTTTAACACTTGCTAGCATGGTAGAAGTTAACGAAGACTCATTTAACAAGTCTGAGAATACTTATGTTGGCGCAGTTAAGTATCAATATTCCTCTGTTGACTTTGGCGTGTCATATCAGCATAAGACTTACCAAGATACGACAGATAATGCCGATCAGTCTTTATTAATAGCAAGTGTTAATTATAACTATGATGAAAACTTATCTTTCTTTGTTGAGGGGGCATTCTACGGAGAAGAACCTGCACTGTTTAAAGATACTTATTCAGAAGACGCTATAAATATTGGCATTAAGTTTAAAATCTAATTTACAGCTTAATAAGCAATACTGAATCTTCCTGCAGACACAAGATAATCCCTACCCGTATTCTGGTGGGGATTTTTTTACAGTGTAAGTGCAAGTGTATGTATATTTTCCAGCATTTATTCACCTATCTAAATTGAGCTAATTAAATGGCCAAATTTAATGTATCACTACTCTATTACAGTTAGGCATCACTTTTATCTAAGCCCTCATTTGCTAGGTTCTTTTAGAGAACATTGCTACCTGCCTAGCATCAATAATTAGCAATTAAGGCCGATAACTAGAATAATAACCCTTATTTAACTGTTCAAAAGTCAATAAAATGGGTTTAATAAACAGTAATAACCTTTGATAATGGCGAATGTCTTCATGGTTGAAACAGCAACAGATAGTGCGGTCGCGCATGCGACAAAAGACAATAACAAAGCCACTGATGCATCAGCCCGGAAAAAAGCATTACTGCTTGGGCGAATGCTAGGGTTAGCGAGTGAAGATGACTACCGTGCGAGCAATGCATCCATTGCTGAGCGGGCGAGTTTTCGCGCGCAAAAACTTGCGTGCCAATATCAAGAGAACTTAGAAACCATATATAAAATTGCCATTAGCCATACACCGTCAGATGTTACCGGCGTCGATCTTGATCCGGACTGGGCGCATCAATTTTTTCAGCTAGCAGAACAAATTCATAACCGCAAAATGCAAGAGCTATGGGGACGGATTTTAGCTCATGAAATCACCTCGCCGGGCAATTTTAGCTTACGTACCTTAAGCACGCTGAAACAGTTAACTCACAAAGAAGCGCAGATACTAGAAAAAGCACTGAGTATCTCGGTTCTGGTTAACAACGAAACCCGCTTAAAACTGATTATTGGCTGTAAACATACTGGTGGCATTGGACAAATATTTAAGAAAGCTGCTGCCAGAAACATAGGTTTATCGCAATTCGGCTTACCCTACTCCAACATACTGACTTTAGTTGAAGCGGGGGTTTTGCACCGTAGTGAACTCGAAACTGGTCTACTTAGCAGTAAAACCCCAATCCACTTTGCCCTTGGTGATACCAAGCTCAAGCTAACGCCCAAAAGCGGGCAGTTGTTTTTTAGCTATTATCGCTTTACCCCAATTGGCGATGAACTAGCGCAGCTTATTCATTTCAATACCGATAAAAGCTATATCAAAGCAATGAAGGCGCTATTTTCACAGGACTTTAAGATTGAATAATCTCGATTTACTGTCAGCCTTTTAACATAAAAATGGGCTGCAAAATGCAGCCCATTTTTTAACGTCTATAAGTCGCCGTCTAAACTACCGCTTTTAGCTTCTCAGAATCAATCACTTGAATCGCCGCTAAATAGTCCAGTAAGGCTCGTACTTGATTAGCCAAATCACCTTTACTGGTATCTATCGTTAATTCGGCTGCAGTAGGCACTTCATAAGGTGCAGAGATCCCAGTAAAATCTTTAATCTCGCCAGCGCGCGCTTTACTGTATAACCCTTTTGGATCACGCGCTTCGCACACTTCAATTGGAGTAGACACATGCACTTCAATAAACTGGCCAGCTTCAAATAATGCTCGCACTCGCTCACGTTCTTCGCGAGTCGGAGAGATAAAGGCAGATAACACCACCAGCCCAGCATCGACCATCAATTTTGCCACTTCACCGACACGGCGTAAATTCTCATCTCGGTCATCCGAGCTAAAGCCAAGATCTTTGCACAAACCATGGCGCACATTGTCGCCATCGAGCAGGTAAGTATGAAAACCAGCATCAAATAGTGCACGCTCCAGTGCGCCTGCTAAGGTCGACTTGCCAGAACCTGAAAGACCTGTAAACCATAACAAAATAGGGTTCTGCCCTTTTTGCTCCGCACGCGATTGCTTATCGATACTATGTTGGTGCCAAACAATATCAGACATAAAAACTCCCAAAATTCTATCTATAAATACAGCGGTAAAATTTGCTAAGTTCAATATTCAAAATATCAATTTCTACTCAATTCAACTTAGCCCTGCCTAGCATTAACTAAAAAGGAAAAAACACCGGAACCAATAACAATACAATCGCAGAATAAAGCAGCGATAACGGCAACCCTACCCTAACAAAATCACTAAATCGGTAATTGCCCGCGTTATACACCATTAAATTCGTTTGGTAACCGTAGGGTGAAATAAAACTCGCACTCGCACCAAAAACAACAGCTAAAATAAATGGTCTAGTATCGACGCCATAACTCATTGCAATTGCATAGGCGACAGGAAAAGACAGCGCTGCGGCGGCGTTATTGGTAATGAGCTCAGTTAACAATAACGTCATTAAATACACAGCGACAAACGCAGCAAACACGCCGTAGCCATTTATTGAGCCAAGAATAAATGTCGCAATATCATCAGCCAGCCCCGTCGATAACATCAAATTAGCTAAACTCAACGCACTGCCAACAATGACCACTAGCTCAAACGGAAAACGCCGCTTAAGCTCTGACAAGCTGACCGCACCAATCGAAATATAGCTCATCAGCAGCAAAATAAGTCCTTTAACCAGCGGTAAAACACCAGTCAAACTTGCCAAAATGGTAATAAGGAAACCACCGAGAACCCATTTACTGCGGCGGGGATCTAGCCTGACACTTAAGTCTAAACCGCTTACTGCGGCAAATTCAGATGCCAACTTAGTATTACGGCTAAAGCTATCACCAGGGGTAATAAGTAATACATCTCCCGCTTGCAGCTCTATATCGCCTAAGCCGCCTTTCAGCGGATGGTGTCCTCGACGAATAGCCAATACTGCACCATCAAATTTCTCTCTAAAAGTCGACTCTTTTAACGAGCGACCAACAAGGCTAGAGCTTGGTGCCAGCACAGCTTCAATCAAGTTTTGACCTTTAGCTTGCTGCTTACCAAACCACTCTAAGCCGTCAAATTGATGTAATAGCTCAACAGACTCTACCGCACCACTAAAGCGCAACACATCTTCGCTTTGTAGCACTAAGTGTGGCGGCACTGGGCAAATACGAATGCCGCTGCGCTCAAGCTCTACAAGGTACAACTTCTTCAGTGCGCGCAAACGGTTATCTTGCACGCTGTGACCAATCAGTAGAGACTCTTTAGCCACTCTCGCTTCAAGTAAGTAAGGCAAAGTCTCATCGGCCGTCTCTTCGCGTCTATCCGGCAGCCAGTTGGCCAATAACACCAATAAGCCCACACCTGACGTGACGATCACTATGCCTATCATCGAGAACTCAAAAAAGCCCAATGGCACAAGGCCAGCGTTTTCAACAAAAGAGTTAACGATTAGGTTAGTTGAGGTGCCAATCAAGGTTAGCGTGCCACCTAAAATCGCCGCATAAGACAGCGGCAATAGTAACTTGGCTGGCGCATGAGCTTGATTACGCCGCACCACACCAATAAGCGACGCCACCACCGCTGTATTATTGGTAAAGGACGATAGTAATGCCGTTGAAAGACCCAACTTCGCCATAGTTGATGCCAATGAGCCACGCCCAACCATTTGGCTTAATTTACCTAATAAAGAGGTTTTTTCCAGTGCCGCTGTCGACATAATTAGCAGCACTAAGGTAACTAAACTGGCGTTGGTAAAGCTTGCAAGCGCAGTTTCCAGCTCTACCATGCCAAGTAAGTAAGTCGTTAATGAAGCGATAAAAAACAAAGCTGCAGGTGTCCATAGCCCCGCCATTAAGGCGGCGACTAAGGCAAATAAAATGCACGATAACACCCACAAATCAGCCATGATTAACGGCTAACCTTACTGATATCAATTGCTTGCCAGTGCGGATACTGCTTACGAATCAGCGCATTGAGTTCTAACTCAAAATCACTGTATTGCTGAGCGTTGCTTTGCTCTCTCGCACTAGATACAGCCATAACGGCAGCAACTGTCGCGTTTGATAAACGATCAATAAGGATCATGCCGCCGGTATCACGCACTAAAGTATATGGGTCAATTGCAATTGACTCATTAAGCTCAAGCGTTACTCGCGCCATATCATTCAAACCAATACTATTGTTTTGATTACGCTCAAGCGTATTTATATCAACAACATACTCAACTTTTGCCACGCTTGCCTGTAGCTTTTTACCGGCCACTTTTAAATCGTAAAGTTGGCCTAGTTGTAATGGCTTTTCATCCATCCAGGCAATGTCAGCCGTCACTTGATTGGCTAGCTCAGGTGCATTTTCTACTTGTGATAGTAAATCGCCTCTTGAAATATCAATCTCATCTTCAAGGGTTAGGGTCACAGCTTGCCCTGCTATCGCTTGCTCAAGATCGCCGTCAAAAGTCACAATACGCGCCACTTTGCTGCGTTTACCTGATGGCAGTGCCACCAACTCGTCACCAACATTAATCACACCCGATGCTAACGTGCCTGAAAAGCCACGAAAATCTAGATCAGGACGCTGAACATATTGCACCGGGAAACGCACAGGTAAACTGGTAAGCTCGCGGCGAGTATCTATGGTTTCTAGCAGGTGTAATAGTGTTCCACCGTCATACCAAGATGTGTGTTCGCTGGTATCAACAATATTGTCGCCTTTAAGTGCTGATAGCGGCACATAATGAATATCCAAATCACCTAACTGCTCGGCAAACTCAGCAAATTCAGCTTGAATGTCATTAAAGACTTTTTCATCAAAGCCAAGTAAATCCATTTTGTTTACCGCTACAACAAAGTGGCGAATACCCAGTTGTGAAGCAATAAAAGCATGGCGACGAGTCTGGGTTTGTACGCCATAACGCGCATCAACTAAAATAACAGCTAAGTCACAAGTTGAAGCTCCGGTTGCCATATTACGCGTGTACTGCTCGTGACCTGGGGTATCGGCAATAATGAATTTACGCTTATCACTTGAGAAGTAACGGTAAGCAACATCAATGGTAATACCTTGCTCACGCTCAGCTTGTAAACCATCAACTAACAGAGCTAAGTCAACTTCTTCACCTGTGGTACCTAGCTTGGCGCTATCACTTTTTAAGCTCGCCAACTGGTCTTCATAAATTTGGGCGCTATCGTGTAATAGACGGCCAATTAAGGTACTTTTACCATCGTCGACACTGCCGCAAGTTAAAAAGCGTAATAAACCTTTGTTCTGCTGCAATGACAGGTACTCTTTTACACCTAAATCTTCAAGTTCTGCCGCCAGTCGAGCGTTATTAGTTACTGCTTGATTCATAATGATCCCTTAGAATTCTTAATCCACACCCTCAACAGGCGTTAGAAATACCCCTGACGTTTTTTAAGTTCCATCGATGCACTTTGGTCTGAATCGATAAGTCGCCCTTGTCGCTCACTTGAACGAGTCAATAACATCTCTTCGATAATCTTTTCGAGCGTGTCAGCTTCTGAATGCATCGCTGCAGTTAATGGGTAACAACCTAGCGTTCTAAAACGTACTAACTCTTGCTTAGGCTGCTCGCCATCAGCAAGCGGTAATCTGTCATCATCAACCATAATCATCATGCCGTCGCGCTCAACCACTGGGCGTTCTTGGGCAAAATACAGTGGCACAAGTTTGATATTTTCTTGATAGATGTACTGCCAAATATCAAGCTCTGTCCAGTTAGATAGCGGAAATACACGAATGCTTTCGCCTTTATTTACGGCGCCATTATAGGTACGCCATAACTCGGGACGTTGATTCTTTGGATCCCATGTATGGTGCTTATCGCGGAATGAATATACGCGTTCTTTAGCACGCGACTTTTCTTCATCGCGGCGTGCGCCACCAAATGCTGCATCAAAGCCATACTTGTTCAATGCTTGCTTAAGCCCTTGAGTCTTCATAATGTCAGTGTGCTTCGCGCTGCCGTGATCAAATGGGTTAATCCCCATTTCTAGACCTTCAGGGTTTTTATGTACTAACAGATCAAAACCAAACTCTTTCGCTTGCTCATCGCGAAACGCGATCATCTCTTTAAACTTCCAATCTGTATCTACATGCAACAAAGGAAATGGAATTTTTCCTGGGTAGAATGCTTTGCGAGCTAGATGAAGCATCACAGAAGAGTCCTTACCGATGGAATACATCATCACAGGATTATCAAATTCAGCCGCCACTTCGCGAATAATTTGAATGCTCTCAGCTTCCAGTTGTTGCAAATGGCTTAACTCTTTTGCGCCCATGCTAGTTCTCCGTGTTCTTCAATCAATTATTTAAGTTGTGCGGCTAACTCAGAATCAATGAGTTGGCTATTATCTGGGGTAAACCAATTTAGACTACCGGCAAGCTCTACAACCTCACCAATAACCATCAAGGCTGGCATCACTAGGTCTGGATGCTTAGCAAGCTCGTCAATGTTATCTAATGTGCCAACAAAGGTTTGCTGATCCGGTGTTGTCGCTTTCGATACGATAGCAACAGGAGTCTGAGCACTTCGCCCAGCCCCCATCAATCCTTGCTTAATCAAATCGGCATTGAGGATCCCCATATACACCACTAAGGTATTATTAGGGTTAGCGTAAGCCTGCCAGTCCATCGGGCGGCTTTCTAGCTTGCAATGCCCAGTAATAAAACTCACCCCTTGAGCATAATCTCTATGAGTTAGCGGGATCCCCGCGTAAGCGGCTGTACCGCTAGCCGCCGTGATGCCTGGGATCACTTCAAACTCAACGCCTGCGGCAACAATCGTTTCAAGCTCTTCACCGCCACGGCCAAAGATAAATGGATCGCCACCTTTTAAGCGCACCACATTTTTTCGGGTGTAAGCTTTGGTCACCAGCAGTTGGTTAATTTCGCTCTGGGCAGCACTGTGCTTACCCGCTCGCTTACCTACTGCAATCTTTTCTGCATGTTTTGGAATAAGCGCGAGGATCTCATCACTGACCAAGGCGTCATAAAGCACAGCATCAGCGCTTTGCAAGATTCTGTGGGCCTTTACTGTAAGTAGATCGACATCACCAGGTCCCGCACCTACCAGCCATACTTTTCCTGTCGCGGCTTGACCGGGTAAAGCTACAATCTCCATAACGCTTCCTCACTCTTATTCGTTAGAGTGAAATATAGCTGCCTGCTTATTCCATAATAAATAGAAAATTATTACCTGTTATAACTTTTTGTTATTTAGCTATTCAATACCAAGAGTGCAAGTGTCAAACAATCCCGCTAAGCAACTGAAATGTATAGCCTTAACGACCACTTAACATATTCGTTTGCCAACAACTGTTATCCGCATTGTGTTTTTTGCACTAAGTTATGGCATTTCAATCTAGTCAAATAGTCAGTGTGATAAAGCTCAAAGCCACCAAAATTGGCATTCTGGTTACATAGAGCCAAACAGCCATTGTTACTAAGTTGCGTAATCACTGTTAAAGCACTTAGTTGCTAGGTAGAATCTTTCTCAAACAATAAAAGCTTCAAATTATGTAACCATTTCAGGGAATGTTATGAATAAATTAGCTGCACTCTTATCTGTAGTAGGCTTAAGCTGCGCATTTAACCTGCAAGCTCAAACTAAACCAGCCCCAACCGAGACCGAAATAGAAGTTATCCCTAAAAAACAGCAGTCTTTGGTGGATGAACGGATCTCTGATGAAAAAGCCACTGGCGATCTTCCCTATGTCATCACGCCACATAAAGTAAATTACATTCTACCAGTGACTTACAGTAAATCGCCTAATATGGCGCCTTTTGAGCAACAACAAGAGGAGCAACCATTTACGTTAGATAATATGGAAGCAAAGTTTCAAATCAGCTTTAAATTCCCACTTTGGCATAACGTTTTTGGCGACAACGGCCACCTATTTGCAGCTTATACCAATCAGTCTTATTGGCAGGTTTACAACAAAGACATCTCCTCTCCTTTTCGAGAAACCAACCATGAACCAGAGATATTTATGGTGTTCACTAACGATTGGCAACTGGGGCCATTAACCAACTCTTTTTGGGGCCTAGGTGCTGTGCACCAATCTAACGGTCAGTCTGGTTCGCGCTCTCGCAGTTGGAATAGACTGTACGGCATGATGGTATTTGATAATGGCCCGTTCGCATTAGAGGCTAAAGCCTGGTGGCGTATTCCTGAAGATGAAAAAGAAACACCAGAATCTCCACGTGGGGACGATAATCCAGACATTACTGATTACATGGGCAATATTGAGTTCACCGGCGTATATGGCTTAGACGAGCATAGATTTACATTAATGCTGCGTAACTATATTCAAAAGCCCAACTATGGTGCAGTTGAGTTTACTTGGAGCTACCCGATTTTAGGTAACTTAAGAGTGTATACCCAATACTTTAATGGCTACGGTGAAAGTTTAATCGACTACAATGTACATAACCAACGAATAGGTATCGGGGTTTCAATTAACGATATTCTGTAGTCAGCAGTTATCGTCAGTTTGTAATAATCATTTTAGCGCAGCCAAAAAGCTCGATACCAAAACACATCTAAAGCAAGCTTAAGCTAGACCAAGCTTACGTTATAAGGATGGTTTATGATTTTGAGTTTTAGGGGCGCGATTGCTACTTTTGCAATACTCATTTTGGTGAGTATTGCTCAATTAGCCTATCTTTCCTTTTACCCTCATAGCTATAGCTCACAGTTAAATCGCGAACAATATCAGCAAGACATTCAGTACTTTATTGATGCTATTAAGCAGCATTCCGCTTTTGCGGTGCTAAATCCGCAAAATTTACAGCAACTAGAGACGGCCAGCCAGCAACTTGCTGGCTCAGCCAATAAGCGTCATTCAGCTGCGCAACTAGAGCAGCAATTACAGCTAATAGCCAGTCGACTCAATGACCCTGCAGCCAGCGTATACCTACCTATAAGCACGCAAAGCTCACTTCAAGAACTGCCATTAACATTACGCTTTGACGGCCAACATTGGCATGGCTTTACGACCAATACTCTGTCCATTAGCGAGGAGCTACCTTATTTAACCCATATAGATGGCATTCCTATGGGGCGCTGGGTGAAGGCAAGCCAAGCGTACCTTGCTGATCCTCTGAAACTATCCCCTCAAGCCCAAGCTAGTGGGCTAACTCAGATAGTAAGGCTGCGTCAAGATATAGGCCTAGCAGCCAAGGACAATGTAACCGTCACTTTTAGTAATGGCGAAGTTAGCAAGCAAGTCACCTTGCCGTTAACCGTATCAACAGCAGGTGACGCTACCGACTTAGCCTCAACCTTGATCAAGAATACCCCGCCAAACCAAGCCTTAGTGCGCCTTGATGACCAAATCGACGAAACAACAATAGCGCGACTTTCTCTGTTATTGGCTGCGCGCACAAAGCAAAATAAAATTTCAGCCACTATGCCTCTAGCATTAGATATCCGCGCGATCAAACAAGCTCAACCAGCCTTAATGAATTGGCTACAAACTCATTTTGCTGCGCAGCAAGGTCGAACCATCGGGGTGTTACGCTACAAACGCTACCCCACATCAAGAGCCGACCATATTGCCAAAGATTACATGCCGTTAAAGCAATTAAGCTTTTTTGAGCAAACTCAACTTACAGATAAAGGTTTTGAAAACCACCTCAATCAAAACCTCGCATTAAGCGACTATTTAGTGCGTCAACACAATAGCGCCCAAGTCGTTATCCAGCCAAAAGCCTCAACTAAACCCAAGCTTACACTGCTCGTTGATTCAAGCTGCGAGCAAGAGTGTGAATGGCTAGCGTTAGCCTCACAACAATGGCCAGAGGTTGAACTTATTGGAGAAAAAACCCGTGGCAGCCTAAGCCCGCGTTACCAAACAACACTGCCTAATAGCGGGATAAGATTGCAATTTAGCCAAGGTGTTATCTACGACCCTAATGGCCAACTCATATCAGGAATAGGTCTGGCTCCCGCCATGCAAATTAATCAACTCGCCTTCGAAAACCATCGCGTTACCGAGCTAATTGCTGCGCAAAAGTTAATTCGTTCTCTTGCCCCGTTAAAAGGCACTGTTGCCAATGCTAACGCTGAAAAACGCTAGTTCTTACTCATAGCAACCAGCTAAATGTGATTTTTTTCAGCGATAATAATCCTATCCATTCCATCGCCGGGCTAACTAAGGTATAAGAGCGCTATGAAAACCCCAAAACGACTCCAACCTCTGGTTGATGAAGGACTAATTGACGAAGTGATTCGTCCATTAATGAGCGGCAAAGAGGCCGATGTATACATAGTTAGATGTGGCGACGATGTGCGCTGCGCAAAAATTTATAAAGAGGCGGATAAACGCAGCTTTAAGAAAGCCGTTGAATATCGTGAGGGTCGTAAAAGCCGCAACTCTCGCCGAACAAGGGCGATGGAGAAAGGCTCAAATTACGGCCGTCAGGAACAAGAACAAGCCTGGCAAAGCGCCGAAGTGGATGCACTGTTTAAACTAGCTTATGCCGGAGTTAGAGTTCCTACCCCTTATGGGTGTTTCGATGGCGTATTACTGATGGAGCTTATCACCGATGAAGCCGGTTACGTTGCACCGCGACTTAACGATGTCACGTTAACAGCTGAAATGGCGACAGCCCATCATGCTTTAGTAATGAAAGACGTTAAGCGTATGCTATGTGCAGGCCTTATCCACGGCGATTTATCAGAGTTTAACGTGCTATTGGACCATACAGGCCCAGTGATTATTGATTTACCTCAAGCAGTTGACGCTGCGGCAAACAATAATGCCAAGCGCATGTTGCTGCGCGATGTTAATAATATGACCCAATATTATGGTCAATTTGCACCAGCACTGCTGAACACTAAATATGCTCAAGAGATGTGGCTTAAGTTTGAATCAGGAACATTAACCCCTGATACAGAATTAACAGGCGAGTTTATTGAAAGTGAGCAAAGCGCAGATATCGATGCAGTGTTAGCTGAAATCCAAGCTGCATTTGAAGAAGATCAAGAACGTAAAGCCCGTATTCAAGGCGAAACAGAAGACGAGTATTAGTCGGAAAAAGAGAAACGAATACCCATCAGTAGAAAGCCCCGCAATAGCAATATTGCGGGGCTTTTCAATGTGAACGACAAGCAATGAACTTGAAAACTTATTCTACTTGAGCAGTTTCACTGTGGTTTGCAGGCGAATCCTGCTTAGCTTTCTCTACATTGAGCTCTGCCAGAGTGGCAGCAATATCTTCAGCCGCCGTCTTGGCATTAATATCTTCATCTATCTTTAAGATCTTGCCGTCTTTACCAATATAAAAAGTCACTCGACTGGCAACACGGACTAAGTTCAGTACATCATAAGCTTTGGCTGTTTCCTTGCTCGGATCACTAAGCATAGGAAAGTCTGCTTTTTGCTCGCGCGCAAAGGCCTGATTGTCTTCTAAGTCATCCACACTTGCCATCATGTAAACGGCATTGTACTCGCGAATAAGGTGACCTTTTTCTACCAAAGATTTACATTCCAAAGTACAGCCTCGGGTATTCGCCATTGGATACCAGGCCAATACAAGATTTTGCTTACCTTTGTAATCACTCAACTGGTAAAAATGCCCATCGGTTGCTTGCAACTTAAAGTCAGGCGCTACATCGCCGACTTTTAAATCTGTCGCAGCCGCTGTAAGTGGCAATAATAGCAGTACCATAAAACCTAGTTTTGAAAGCTGTTTAATCATTGTTTTGTCGCCTTATCAAATTATTATTAGACTATTAAAGTTAAGCAAATAAAGCCAAGCAAAAAATTACTTGTTTACACATACGATTTAGCGCCGGAAAAGATCAATACAATCGGCATAAACTCATCTTCTACACTAAACATTCAAACGCTAAATCATAAGCTTTACCAAGATCGACCGTCTTAGGTTTATCAATCTTAAGTTCTGCACAACGTTTATCTGTCGCCCTTAATGTTGCCGGATGCACAAACTCAATTTCTGTTGCAACAGAAGCTAAAATCGCCCCCTCCATTAAAAAAGTGCCCGCACCACCAGCGCCTTGTCCTGTGGTTGCTCGACGGTTTAACACCACCTTTGTCACTTTATGCTGGTTAATATAGCTCTGCAGCTGCTCAACAAAACAGCTAACTTCAGACTGGCTTGGATTTTTCACTAAAGTAAACTTATTCGCCTTAGGTGCAATAAGCTGATGAGAATCTCGAATACCTGCTAACGTCACTACTCTAACTTCGTTTGCTTTTAAAAATACGCCACAAACAACTTGCTCACTCATCTTCACTCTGCCTTTTTCTGACCCTACTACCAATCAAGAGCGCAGCTTTGCGTCTTAAAATAAAACGCCAACCTAAATGGCTGGCGTTTGGATTCAGTCATTATGACACATGACGCTTATTTTGTTGCACGAGAGTCCATGTGCGTATCAATTTCAAAACCTTGCTGATCAATATCTAGCGTAAATTGAGTCCGCATATCGTAATGCTTCATCCCTTCTAATTCTTCAGGGATAGGCTCACCGGTCATTTCGATAAAGGTTAGCAGTGGATCAAACATCTTCATGTAATCCGCTGATACCACGAATAAGCCATTACTTGTGACTGGTTCTTTTTCGAGTTTGTCAGCTATCGCAGCGCCCTTTTCACCCGAGAACAGCACTAGATGATTACCTTTAAGCGCCAATTTAGGCGTGATGTTTAGCTCAGCAGGAATAGGAACCACACTGCTCAGCTCAATAGCATCACCATTTTCAGGTAGTTGAAGATTAGCCAACTCAGGAACAAAAGATTTAGCCATATTAAACAGCGTTGCAGGGTTATCTGCAGAAAGGGTAACAACTGCATCTAAGCTATCAAGCTGAGGTGATTGAGTATCCTCACTAATCTTGTAATCTATCAGTGATACACCAAGCCCCTTCACTCCATTAGCCATGCCAGTGAACATGCCTAACATCGCCGGGCTTTGCTGACTCATCTGCATTTGCATCTCAGCCAATGGACCGCACTGATATTCAGGCGTAAGCATATCATCCCAAATACCCGTTAATGCAGGCACCATTTGGTTAACATCAATACCTAGCCCAAGACTGAACACGCTATTATCAATATATTGAGTGTAACTAGGCAAGTAGCCACGTAGCTTCTGGTAGGCGCCGAGCAACACTTGGTTTTCACTTTCTATCACAGTTCTAAAACCAAACGCGCTGTGACTATCCGTCACAGTTAACTCATCGTAGCCCGCAACTGTCCGCGGCCAGTTATTAGCGATAGCTGCCAGCTCAGAACTACAAGCAGGTGTCTTTAACTCTGCCATAGGATCTTCGCCCATAATCTCATAGAGCTTAGATAACTGACCCGCTAGCTGATTACCATCAGTGCTGGTTAAAGCCGTAATGATCTCTTTATGATTAACAAAGCTCACCCCTTCATTAGTAAAGCCATGCTTAGTGATTATCTCTTCAACAATATTCGCATCAGCAATTGAATTATCAACAGAGGTCACACCCAGCGCCGTTTCTAGTAGCGTCGCTTCAGTAAACGATGTGCTCAACGTGGCGGTAAACAAACCATCATGTACCGCAAACACCAAACTAACCTGCTCTTTTTCTTCGGCGTCAGTTAGCTGATAACTGCGATAATCAACCCCTTTTAGATTGGCGGGAGTATGCGTTAGACCGCTTTGTGCTTCAGCTTTGTCCAGTATTGCCCAAATAGCATCAGCGTTTTCAACTTCAATTTTAAAAACTGGCACTGCACCAAGGGTATAAACATAACTACGCACTTCAGCTGCTAAGCCGAACGTCGTTATAAAAGTGTCACCATCTTTCATAGAGTCGGCGTATGACTTCAACAAGCTAACAAAAAACTGAGCACGCTGGTCACTCTCTTGCTCAAGCTCATCAAAACTTCCTGGAGGGAACTGTCTATAAGCATCTGATAAAGAATTGATATAGTCTTTAATTGGAAAAGGGTTCAATTGCGCAGAGAACAAAGGCGTATCTGCAGGGACATAACTCAGAACAGCGCTATCAGTTGTCGATAGAGAGGTTGATTGCTGGCTATACCAGTATCCACCCGCACCCACTGCAACAACCGCCGCAGCAATAAGTATCTTATTCATTTAAAACTCCATTTAATGATTTAATTAGTCCCACAAATACACACCAATCTATTGGTGCGACGCAATTCTACAACATTATTAACACACAATACCAACCAAACCCTTCTTAGCTAACTTAACAAAACAGCATTCAAGCAAGCCAATCAATCATACTTTACAACACAAACTTAAGTGACCGCTTATGTAGTGGGACACATGTTTTTAGGGGATGCATAAAATGGATGGAGGCAATAGAAGAGATAAAGACAATTGACCACTAGAAATATAAAACCCCAGATAACGCAATCTAATAGCGTTACCTGGGGTTATACCACTTGATAAGCTAGCGCTAGCAAGCCAATCAATTTGTTCAATTATAACGTTTGGTTAAAGCCAAAATATCACGTTTACAATCAAACTTGGTTTATTCGATACTGACAGCTCTGCCTGTAATTTATAGCTGATTAAGATTATGTAACTTAATCAGTGGAAGACTACAAATCACCGAGTCTATTTAGACCTGATACAGAACAGTTTCCTAAAACCATCTACGGGAACTTTGAACTATAGTCTAAAAAACCAACTGTGCATAACCCTGTTAGCAAAAATGTACAAAAAACACCCAACATTTAATACTAAATGACTAAAGGCTATTTAATACATAATGTTAAAGAAGAACTCTATCGCCAAAAAGTAGCGCATTAATTATACATGAGTGCATTTACCCATTAAGTCGCTAAATATCAAAGTGCAAACCACACTCTCGCTTTAAGCCATTAAAACGAGTCTCTTCTTCGCTCATACCTAACTCTAGCGGTTTACTCGAATGGGTATCGCCAACCGACACATAACCTTGCTCCCATAAAGGGTGGTAGGGCAGCTCAAATTGAGTCAGGTACTCGTGTACTTGCTTATTACTCCAATCGATAATCGGCAAAATTTTATAACGTTGCCCATGAATAGCTAATACAGGTAAGTCTTCCCGTGTGCTTGACTGTGAGCGTCTAAGACCTGCAAACCAAGTGCCTACCTGTTGCTCTGTTAAAGCACGCTGCATCGGCTCAACTTTATTAATTTGGTTATATTTATCTAAGCCATCAATATCTTGCTCCCACAGCTTTCCAAATCGCGCTTCTTGCCAAGCAGAACTAAACGGCGACGAATACACTTTAAGGTTTAAGCTTAAGCGTTCAGTCAATTCATCAATAAATTGATAAGTTTCACTGAACAAGTAGCCAGTATCGGTTAGCAACACAGGAATGTCTGATTTTTCCTGACTCACCATATGCAACATCACAGCTGCTTGAATACCAAAGCTTGACGATAACGCATGGTTACCCGGCAGATACTCTAGTGCCCACTTCACTCGCTCGACTGGCGTTAATGCTTCTAAAAAAGTATTAACTCTAGCCAATTCAGCCTGCTGTTCCACTTTAGGTGCGCTAAGCAATGCGTGCAGTTCATCAGCACTAATCACTGATTCAAAGGTATTAACCATGAAATTCCTTAGCTGCGTCATTTACAGCTGCAACCACACCACTTCGTACAGTGTAATTACCAAAAGTTTCACCTGTTTGACGCTCTTTTACATATAGCGCAAACAAGGTATCTAACTCCGCAAGGATCTCCGCTTCTTGGATATTCTCGCGGTACAGTTTATTCAAACGTGTGCCTTCAAAACTCGCGCCTAAATACAGGTTATAGCGACCCGGTGCTTTGCCCACTAGACCGATTTCCGCAGCGAAAGGTCTCGCGCAACCATTCGGGCACCCGGTCATACGGATAACGATGCCTTGGTCCAAGAAGCCATGCTTATCTTGTAGCGCTTCAACTTTAGTTAAAAAGTCTGGGAAATAACGCTCAGCTTCAGCCATAGCCAACGCACAAGTCGGCAGTGCTACACAAGCAATTGAATGACCGCGGGTTTCCGTAATGAGTTTGCCCATAAAACCATGCTGCCTTGCTAATGCTTCAACTTGTTCTTTATCGGCAGCGGGTACGCCAGCAATAATAATGTTTTGGTTGGAGGTCATACGGAAATCACCTTTATGGATCTTGGCTATTTCTCGTAAACCCGTTTGCAGCGGTTGACCCGGTAAATCTTTAACCCGGCCACCTTCAATAAATAAGGTTAAGTGCCAGTTATCATCGACACCTTGCTTCCAGCCATAACGATCGCCACGATCGCCAATAACTACATCACGCTTAGGTTCAAACTTAATCCCAGTACGCGCTTCAATTTCCGCTTTAAACTTATCAAAACCATGTTTAACTATGGTGTACTTTAAGCGCGACAGTTTACGGTTTTCACGGTTACCCCAGTCACGCTGAATGGTCATAACGGCTTCAGCAAATTTGAGGGTATCTTCAGCTTTTATATAACCAAAGTCATCGGCTAAACGCGGGAAGGTAGCCACCTCACCATGGGTCGAGCCCATACCGCCACCAGCGACTAAGTTAAAGCCAATTAACTCATCACCGTCAGCAACAGCGACAAAACCAAGGTCGTTAGTGTAAACGTCAACATCGTTATCTGGCGGCACAGCAACGGCCATTTTAAACTTACGTGGCAGGTAAGTTTTACCATATACAGGCTCAACTTCTTCCCCTTCGGTAGTCACCAACTTTTCATCGTCTAACCAGATCTCTGCGTAGGCCTTTGTGTGCGGTAGCATATTGTCTGACAGCTGCTTTGCGTAAGCATAAGCTTGCTGATGTAGCTTGGATTCAACCGGGTTTGGGTTACACATTACGTTACGGTTAACGTCACCACATGCGGCAATTGAATCCAGTGCTTCACGGTCAAGATCTTGAATAATGGTTTTCAGGTTACGCTTTGGAATGCCATGGTACTGAAACGTTTGACGGGTGGTTAAACGAATACTGTTTGAACTAGTAAGGTTTGAGGCAATTTTATCAACTGCTAACCACTGCTCTGGCGAACATACGCCACCAGCAACACGGGCACGCAACATGAAGCTATATAATGGCTCTAGTTTTTGCTCTTTACGCTCATTACGTAAATCGCGGTCATCTTGCTGATAAAACCCGTGGAACTTAATTAACTGCTGATCGCCTTCACTAAAAGCACCCGTCACGGCAGTATCTAAGCCTTCTTGAATTGTGCCGCGCAGGTAATCACTATCGGTTTTTAAATATTCGTTTACTGCTAACTTTTGCTCACTCATAGCAAGGTACTCTCTTAAAATTCTTTTTGTATTGCGCCCGCTTTTGCATGGCGTCACTCATCATTGCGCTTCAGCTACAAGCTGGCCTTAATAAACGTCTTTTTGGTAGCGTTTAGCTGCTCTTAAACCTTCTAAATATTGCTCGGCTTGCTCAGGCGTTTTATGACCAAACTTAACCGCTACATCTAGCAGAGCTTGATGCACATCTTTGGCCATGCGCTCTGCGTCACCACAGATATAGAAATGCGCGCCGTCTTCGAGCCACTGCCACAATTGCTCACCTTGCTCAGCAAGCTTGTGCTGCACATAAACCTTATGTTGTTGATCGCGAGAGAATGCTAAGTCGATACGTGATAGCTCACCGCTTTGCAGGTATTGCTGCCACTCAGTTTGATACAGGAAATCTTGTTCAAAATGTGGGTTACCAAAAAATAGCCACGCTTTACCTTCTACGCCTTGCGCTGCACGCTCTTGCATAAAGGCTCTAAATGGCGCGACCCCGGTACCCGGACCAACCATAATCACTGGTGTGTCTGGATTTTCTGGTAAACGGAAGTGATTGTTAGGCTCAACATACACCTGCACTGCTTGACCTTCTTCAGCGCTGGCAAGGAACTGCGATGCGCCGCCAAAACGAGCTACGCCATCACGCTCATCTTCAACTAATGCCACGGTTAAGTGCACTTCTGACTCAACTTCAGCTTGGCTCGATGCGATTGAGTAAAGTCTTGGCGTAATGCCGCGGAGCAAGCCAACAAACTGCTCGGCGGTGACTTTTGCAGGGTACAAACGAACGAGATCAGCGACTTGATGGTTATTCACAAACTCGCGAGTCAACGCCTTATCAGCGCTTAATGTAAGTAAGTCAGCATTCTTGCTTAGCTCTGCCCAACCACTGACTAAACCAGGATAAAGCTGTGTCAGCTCTTTTTTATGAGTGAGTGCATCGCGTAAAGCAAGCGACTCTTTAGATACTGTAACCTGCTCATTTTCATCAAGCTCTAATGCTTCAATCAACTCTGAAACCAGCTCTTGTGAATTGCTAAACCATACACCTAGGGCATCACCCGCTTGGTACTGAATACCAGATTCGCCCAACTCAATTTCCACATGGCGTACATCACGATCAGAATCACGCCCTGTTAGCTTTTGGCTAACCAGTAATTCTGCAGTGTAAGGTTTTTGCTTGGTGAAATTTGATGTTGCCACTTGGCTGCTAGCAATCGACACCACGCTGGCACCAGCACTTTGAACGAGTGGCTTAACCGCTTCTAACACATCCGCTTGCCACTGTTCAGCTTGCTCTTGATAATCAACATCGCACTCAACAATTGGGGTAATGGCTTTTGCCCCTAATGCACTTAGACGAGAGTCAAAATCTTTACCGGTTTGGCAGAAAAATTCGTAACTTGAATCCCCCAATGCCAATATCGAATAGTTTAGGTTATCCAGTTTAGGGGCACGCTTAGAGCTTAAAAACTTGTGTAGCTCAATTGCATCATCCGGCGCATCACCTTCTCCATGGGTACTCACCACTAGCAGCAACAAGCTTTCTTGTTTCAACTGGCGAGTTTTATAATCCCCCATAGAAGTCAGGTTCACAGCATAGCCTTGAGCTTGTGCTTTTTCAGCTAGCTCAGTTGCCACACCACGACCATTACCCGTTTGGCTTCCATAAAGAATGGTAATAACTTGCTCAGTACCCGCCTCATTGCTTCCCGCAACTTGAGGTACACCTGCCACCCCTTGTTCAGACGTTGCAGCAAGATAGCCGCTAACCCAAGCAAGTTGAACGGCACTCAGCTCTGCAGTGAGCTGCTTTAACTTATCCACTTGACCAGCAGAAAGCGGTGAAGCGAGTGATGAAAGCTCTTTTAACAACATGGAAACGGCCCTGTATCAGTATATTGTTGGTCAGCTTAGCCCCTCGTTAGATAAAGAAAAAAGAATAAAAGATAATTTTTAATTCGATTTAGGAATATGCAAAGCACAAAAATTGAGCTACAAAAGTATAGGGCGAATCAATAAACCTATTGGCAACAGCGTTTTCTACTGCAAACTTCCACTTAAAAGTGTGGACTAGCGCAAACTTTTCAGTCTGACCAGTACAGAATATGGGATATTGAAAAATATGCGCTTGTGTCTAGCTTTAGAGTCGCCACAATAAGCACCCTGACAAATTAATGACATCTGTCCTACTAATGTCCTCAACTGAGAGGTTTACCTTTGTGAAGCTAGGTCTACCGAAAGAAAGTCACGCTGGAGAAAGTCGTGTTGCGATTATCCCAGCCAATGTGGCTCGACTACTTAAAAATAATCTACAAGTTCTTGTTGAAAGTGGCGCTGGTAGCAATGCTGGCTTTACCGATGAAGATTATCTTCAGGCAGGCGCATCAATTGTGTCCCGCGAACAACTGTTCAGTGATGCTGATATTATCACTGTCGTAAACGCTAAAGATGAGCAACTTGCAGAGCTAAAGTCGGTTATCAAACCACAGCAAATTGTGATTGGTATGATGGACCCACTGGCTCATCCAGAAAATGCCCAAGCGCTTGCAGAAACGGGGGCTACCGCCATTGCGTTAGAACTTGTGCCACGAATTACGCGTGCACAAAGCATGGATATTTTATCATCCATGGCAACCATTGCCGGTTACAAGGCGGTATTACTTGCCGCCCATAAAGCGCCGCGTTTATTCCCGATGATGATGACAGCTGCTGGCACACTAAAACCAGCACGCGCCTTTATCATGGGCGTGGGTGTTGCGGGTCTACAGGCTTGTGCTACAGCAAAGCGTTTAGGTGCAGTCGTTGAGGCTTACGATATTCGCCCTGCGGCACGTGAACAGATCATTTCTGTTGGCGCTAAGCCAGTTGAACTTGATCTTGAAGCTGAGAATACTGAAACCAAAGGTGGTTATGCAGCAGAGCAGTCTGATGACTTCTTAAAACGTCAGCAACAAGCGATGGCTAACGTATTAGCTCAGCAAGATATCGTTATCACAACCGCAGCGATTCCTGGCCGTAAAGCACCAATTCTTATCACCAAAGAAATGGTTGATGGCATGAAGAGCGGCACGATTATTGTCGATCTCGCTGCTGAAACCGGTGGTAACTGTGAGCTAACAGAGCTTGATAAAGAAGTGGTTTACAATGGCGTCACCATTCTTGGTCCATCAAATGTACCGGGCTCAGCCGCTAACCATGCCAGCCAAATGTATGGCACTAACATTGAAAACTTACTTAAGTTACTGGTGACAAAAGACGGTGAGCTTAACCTCGACTTTGAAGATGAAATCGTTAAAGACACAGTAGTGGCTTATCAAGGTGAAGTAGCCAGTGAACGTCTACGCGATCTGTTAGGTCTACCAGCACTTCAGGTTGTCAGCACAGACTCTACTGCAGCGGAGGCAAAATAATGGAAATTTTACTGCTATTAACCCTATTTGTGGTCGCGGTGTTCTTAGGTGTCGAGATGATCACCAAAGTGCCACCAACGCTGCACACGCCATTAATGTCAGGCTCAAATGCGATCTCTGGCATCTCATTAGTGGGCGCACTGTTGTCGGCCGGTTCTGGCGCCGGTATTTGGGTCAACGTACTGGGCTTTATTGCCGTAGTACTTGCCACGATTAACGTTGTCGGTGGTTACATGGTAACTAACCGCATGCTAGCTATGTTTAAAAGGAAATAAGCCACTATGAGTATGACGTTTATTTACCTTGCCTACTTAGTGGCAGCCAGCCTATTTATTTTAGGTATTAAAGGACTCACTAAGCCAAGAACCGCAGTCCGCGGTAACCAGCTTTCAGCCCTCGGTATGTTTATCGCCGTGGTCGTGACTCTGTTTGACCAAAACATTTTAAGCTATGAATGGATTATTGCCGGTGTGCTACTTGGTGGTGCCATTGGTGCTGTGATGGCAACCAAAATTCAAGTGACCTCAATGCCACAAATGGTGGCTATGCTTAACGGTTTTGGTGGTGGAGCATCGCTATTTATCGCGCTAGCTAACTTCCTTGATCCAAGCTCAGCAACCCACACTGTTGCACTCGTCTCGATTGCAGCGACCGTGATTATTGGTGCGGTGACCTTGTCAGGTTCTTTTGTGGCGTTTGCTAAGCTACAAGAGTTGATCTCTGGTAACCCGATTAAAGTGCCTGGTAACAAACTCCTTAACGCTATTTTGCTAATCAGTGCTATCGGCCTTGGTATTGCTATCGTAATGGATCCTAGCAACACCAACCTTATCTACGCTTTGGTTGCTGTATCGCTAGTATTAGGTCTACTGCTAGTTGTGCCTATTGGTGGCGCCGATATGCCAGTTGTGATTGCGCTACTTAACTCTTACTCAGGTATTGCAGCAGCAACCACAGGCTTTATCACTGGCAACACGGTATTGATTGTATCGGGATCGCTAGTGGGTGCATCGGGTATTATTCTGACGCAAATCATGTGTAAAGCCATGAACCGTTCGCTGTTTAACGTACTCTTTGGCGTTATGGCTGAAGGCGGTGAAACCGTTGATGCTGATGAAGTTTACGCTGGTAAGGTAACCTCTTCTTCACCAGAAGAAGTGGCAATGCTACTAGAAACAGCAGAGCGCGTTGTCATTGTGCCAGGTTATGGTTTGGCTATGGCGCAAGCCCAGCATGCCGTGCGCGAGCTAGCCTCAGTGATGGAAGCACGCGGAACTCAAGTATTGTACGCAATCCACCCAGTAGCAGGTCGTATGCCGGGTCATATGAACGTATTGCTAGCTGAAGCTGAAGTGCCTTATGAGCAGCTTATTGAGATGGATGAAATCAATCCACAGTTTGAACAAACCGACGTAGCGATTGTGATTGGTGCAAACGATGTAACCAACCCTATGGCGCGTGAAGATAAAGGTAGCCCGATTTACGGTATGCCAATTCTAAACGTCGATAAAGCCAAAACTGTTGTTGTGGTTAAACGCTCATTAAGCCCTGGCTTTGCCGGTTTACCTAACCCGCTATTCGCCATGGATAACTCCTTGATGCTGTTTGGCGATGGTAAAAAAGCCATTGTTGAGCTAACTCAAAGCTTAAAAGAAGCTGATTAATCCTGAGTTGATAATCCTTTAAAAGGTCGCGAATGCGGCCTTTTTTATTGCCAATTTTTATCAGCTAAAACACTCGGCTTTAATTCGATGTTTAAGCCCTAGTTAACTCACTGTTGTTAAAATTATGTGCTTGATGGTTAAAAAGCAGTACTCTTATCTCTAGTACCCAGCGCTAAAAAGAAAATAATATGACACTAAAAGCCCTTTCTCCCCTCTGTATTGGCTTTCTCATGCCATTTGGCAGCTTACAGGCGGCAGAAAACGATACCCAAACAAAAATGCCACCGCCACCGGTTGAGTTAGCTCAAGCAAGCACGCCACAATGGCATGATAACTGGGGCATAGGTATTGGTATGCGCCGTGGTGATATTCCTTACGCCACCGAGCAAGATGAAGTCTACGACACCCTGCCGTTAATCTATTTTGAAAATGATTACTTCTACATTAATGGTATGGAGGCGGCTGGCCATATTTGGAAAAACGACAATCATCAGATTAACCTCTACACTCGTTTTCGCTTTGTCGATATCCCTAAAGAGTTGCAAAATGAATCCCAATCACAAGCCTTTGACTTTGGCCTGCAGTACCGCTTTGTTAAAGATGAGTGGGATTTTGATATCGCCTTTTTATCGGACTCTAATAAACGCAGCTATGGTTACAGTCGTACCCAATATAACTGGCAAGCGGGTGATTGGAAGATAAAGCCTTATGCTGAATTTCAGTGGAAAAGTGCCGACTTTAATGATTATTACTACGGCTTAGATCAACATCAAGTGGGCGGTGGAATAGCCTTTAATGCAGGGGTAAAAGCCCGCTACCATGTTGCGAGTAATCTTTACCTACTCGGCCAATTTGGTGTTGGTCGCTTAGAGGATGATGTTTACCACTTGCCAACCATTAACAACCGCTTCCAGTATGAATCATTCTTAGGCTTTGGCTTTTTTCCTGAGCCGAACAGCAAAAAGTACTCAGCACAACCAGTACAAAAGCAGCGTAAAGCTGGCAGTGAATATCTACGTGTCGCCCATGGTTGGGCTACGCCATCAAACCTCAATGCCATCTTAAAGTGGCAAACCAAAACTGATCCCTACAATAACCAGATGAGCTCAGTATTTTACGGTACTCAGCTAACCGACAGTTTGTTTAATTTGCCGATAGATCTCTACCTGACTCCGGGTGTGGTTTGGCATTACAGCTCAGAGGTGCAAGACGATATTGCCGAAGCCGTCATTGCCATAAAGGCTTTCTATACCTTTGAGCTCGGCCCGCGCTTTAGATTAGGTGTTGCCGAAGGCTTGTCTTATGTCAGCAGTGTGACCCATATTGAAGGGTCTGAACTTGATATCAAAGGCTATAAACCTTCAAAACTGCTTAACTACTTAGACTTCTCACTCGATGTCAACCTAGGTGATATTTTCAACTCATCTAAACTCGACAATATGTGGTTGGGTTATAGCATTCACCATCGCTCAGGTATTTTTGAATCTAGCTCTGCTTTTGGTCGCATCAGTGGCGGCAGTAACTATCAAAGCGTCTATTTGCAATGGCATTTCTAACGCCGTTATCATAGTAAAAAAGGCCGCAAATGCGGCCTTTTTGATCAGAGCTTAGTCAAAATTAACGAGCAACCTTTAACTCTTGCGAGTTCAACATGCTTAATATTGGGTTATCACGCATAACCTGTTTCTTCAGAGCAATACCAATAACTAGACCTGCAACAAAACCGCCTATATGAGCCCAGTAAGCAACGCCACCGCCGCCGATATAGGCACCGAATAGGTTCATCGCTAACCAAATCGCAAAAAACGCCATCGGTGACAATTTCTTTTGATAAATAATGAACATAAAGGTCAAGCTCGCATGTCTAAACCACAGCAGGTACATACCGAATAATCCAGCAATCGCGCCACTTGCGCCAACCATATAAATCGATGAGCTCGGCTCAGAGATGATATGAGCTGCCGCTGCAGCAAAACCGCACACCAGGTACAAGGCTAAGAAACGCTTATGCCCCAGCGCATCTTCTAAGTTGTCACCCACCACATATAAGAAGTACATATTGCCAATCAGGTGCATCCAACCGCCATGCATAAACATGTGGCTAACTAATCCCGTGATATTCTGCCCTTGCATTAGATCAACAGGCTTGAGTGCAAACGTGTCGTAGATCCACTCAGTGGCATTGGGCTGCAATACAGTAGCAATAAAGATAAACGTATTGATTGCGAGCAGGGTATAGGTCACCCAAGGTGTGGTCTTAGGCTTTAAGTTATATTCCGTTGGCATTTGCATCAAAAATTGGAACAACCAAGTTTTAACGTTTACTTTTTTATTTAGCTCTTCCAATGCAACTTGAATTTGTGGTGATTGAACGACCTTTTCACGTTCATGCTCATCAATCCATACACCGGTACAAGTGTGGCAAACATCCACTTCAACGTGAAAATCATCCATTAAATGGTAATGTTGAAGCTTGGTTTCACAATGGCTACAGCTTCTTGTCGACTCGCCTTTGTGGCAACCGAGAGAACTTTCTATGCCAACGCTATCATTGCCGTTGTCGGCCGCTGAAAGCGCGCCATTAAGCTCACCACTATCAAACCAAATCCCACCACAAGCGGTACAACTATCGACCTCTTGACCATGGAAAAAAGACACTCGCATTTCATCACTTGCGCATCCTGGACATCTCATACTCATCAATCTTCCTTATTCGACTTTAATGCCATTTTCTTCAAGGTGTAGTGGCATAGTGAATTTGGACACCAAGATGTAAGGGGTATAATCCCCATCTAAACACAAGGTGAACAAATGACCCGTAAATCAAAACC
>NZ_JAKILT010000012.1 GCF_023283535.1 Shewanella sairae
TTGATAACTGGTTACGCCAGTGATGAAATGCGGATGGTGAAATATTCTCCTGCCGGCAGAATTCGGCTTGCGAGAGCGAGCTGGCACTCCACCGTTCTAAGACCGCTCGTTTCTGGTTAGTGGTGAGGCGGGGACGATACGTAGTCATAGGATGTTCTCAGAATGGGATTTGTTCTGAGATTATCTAAACGTTGCCCCTCAAGGAATCCGTCTTATATTGATCGCTTACATTGCTTTAGGGCATTGCTTAGAAGAGCAAACCCAGGACTTTAAGCGGTTTACCCACGGGGTGTGCGCAGCGTACTGTTTTGGCAGAGTACGTAGGACAACAATTTTACGTGCGCCACGTTTATAGGCTTCTTCAACCGGAAGTGGTGCAGATAAACCGCCATCGACTTGAAAATCATCGTTGATTTTTACACCTTCTCGATAAAGGAGCGGTAGGGCGCTAGAGGCCTTTAATAAGGTTAGCCAATTTTCCTGGTTTGGGTTAAAAAAGCTTGCTTGATAGTTAGAGCTATTAGTGGTCGAAATCAGTAATTGCCGATGTTCTAGTTGTGTTAGCCCTTTTTGTAGATCCAGTTGATGCGTTACTGAATTGTCCGCTGACTCGATAGCCACTTGGTCAAAGTACCAGTCTAAGTCGACAGTACTTTGTCCCTTAAGCGGGCGGCTTAAACTGAAGAATTTAGGCGAACTCGAAAACTCAGTAATGGATCGATTCGCAAAGCCTTTCTGTTGAGTGATGTAACTCGATAAGTTTTGCGCGCCTGCGGACGTACCTATTAATAACTTAAAAGGGTTAAATTTCTGCTCTAACCAAGCATCTAAGATTCCTGCAGTAAAAATTCCACGGTGCCCACCCCCTTCAGCAACTAATGCGGTGTGCGAAATAGGAGTATTGTTCATTAAGTTTTTTGTCTCTGTCGCTTTGGCTGCGATATTTGGTGGCATAACAAGTTAGTTAGTTTGTGGAAATTGATAAGGCTAATCTATGCTTTATTTTGCAACTTGTATAATTGGTAAAATCAATTGATGAGATAGAAAAATCCCATAAGTAATATCTAATCTTCGAGTGATAAAAAAAGGAGCCATTAGGCTCCTTGTGTAAATCGTAATCTGTATCCCGCGTGAGATAAGTTATTGCTAGATTAGACTGCTAGAGAAAAGAATATCCCCGCAATTGCAGCGCTCATAAGGTTTGAACAGGTTGCTGCAACGACGGTACGTAGTCCGTATTTTGCAATGAAATCAGTTCTTGATGGACACAGCGTACCAAGACCACCGATTAAAATGCCCATTGAGGCTAGGTTCGCAAAACCACATAGTGCAAAGCTGATAATCACTTTACTCTTCTCTTGTAATACTTGCAGACCCGCTGCTGTTACTTGGGCGTTATCTTTTAAGTACGGTGCTAAATCGCTATAAGCAACAAACTCGTTAACAATAAGTTTTTTACCTATCATAGAGCCAGCAATTGCCATGTCTGCAGCTGGAACACCCAGTAAGAATGCAAGAGGAGCAAAAATCCATCCTAAGATCCCTTCAAGTGAAAGCTGCATGCCGATGACGTCACCAAGGCTACCGAGTAGGTTGTTGGCAAGAGTAACAAGGCCAATCATGGCGATTAGCATTGCACCAATTGCAGCTGCTAGCTTAAGGCCACTTGCGGCGCCTTCACCTGCTGCTGCAAGTACGTTTACCGGCGGTTTTTCATCGAATTGGATTTTATTATCCATTGTGTATGTCGGTGTTGTTGTTTCAGGCAGAATCAACTTAGCAAACAACACACCACCAGGGGCTGCCATGAATGATGCGGCTAATAGGTATTCCATATCAACGCCCATCATCGCGTAGCCAGCCAATACCGTGCCTGATACAGATGCCATACCACCACACATTACGGCGAAAAATTCAGAGTCGGTCATTTTTGCCATGTAAGGTTTAATCACCAGTGGTGCTTCACTTTGACCAACAAAGATGTTTGATACTGCTGACATTGATTCTGGCTGCGAAGTACCAAGTACTTTTGCCATGCCGCCACCGATGATGCGAATGATAAACTGCATAATGCCTAGGTAGTATAGAACAGCAATAAGTGCAGAGAAGAACACTACAAGTGGCAATACGTTTAATGCAAAGACAAAACCTATTCCCTCTACAGAGAAGTTCACCAGGTTGCCAAACAGGAAGCGAATACCTGCTTTACCACTATCTAAAACAACGTGCACACCGTGTGACATTGACTCTAGAGCTTGTCGACCTAGTGGCACATACAGTACAAATGCACCTATTAATACCTGAAGACCTAGTGCTGCACCAACAGTGCGTAATTTAATAGATTTTCGACTTACAGAACACGCAACACCAATGCCTAAAAGCACTAGCATGCCAACAAATCCCATGAACATCATATCGGTTGCCCTTTATTTCTTTACGCTGCTAACGAACGCATTAATGAGTTTTAGGAAGTCACTTTCAGCGAGCTTGGCGCATTTTAGTGTTTGTTCGTGTGACAGCTTTACATCACCTAGACCTTCAGCCATATTGGTGATAGCACATATTGCTAGTACTGGTAGACCGCAATGTGCTGCTGAGATAACTTCAGGAACAACTGACATACCCACGACATCACCACCGATGATTTGCATCATGCGGATCTCTGCAGCAGTTTCGAAACATGGGCCAGGGTAGGATACAAATACACCTTCATTGACTGCAATGTCTTCTGTTTTAGCAATAGCGAGTGCTTGTTCACGTAGATCTTTATCGTATGCATTAGCAAGACTAAAGAATCGAGGGCCATATTTGTCGTCATTTGGGCCCGTCATAGGCGTACTAGGCATAGTATTGATATGATCAGAGAATACGACTAGTGACCCTACGTCAATGCGCTCAGGGCGAAGTGAGCCAGCCGCGTTTGTCACAAGCAGCATTTCACAACCTAAGGTTTTGAAAGTGCGCACTGGCGGAGTCATTACTTTCATCGACTCATGTTCGTAAAAGTGACCACGGCCCTTCATGCACGCAACAGGAACGCCGTTTAAGTAACCTAATACAAGTTCACCACTGTGGCCTTCAACTGTGCTGACTGGGAAGCCATCAAGTTCCTCATAACCAATGCTGACTTTGTCTTCAAGCGTATCAGCAAGGACACCTAGGCCTGAACCTAAGATCATAGCGATTTGCGGTTTAAACCCTGGTTTGTATTTCTCTATGGTGGCAACAGCATTTGGGACAGGATCGTACAGAGACATTTTTATATTCCTAAGATGGACTTTGTTATTGGCCTCACGATATTCCTAAGCTAATTTGATTAAAATCGCTAAAAATGACGCTATTGTGCTGTTTTTCGGTACATTTGTGGCCTTTAAAAGTAGCGCTAGTCGATCTGATAATTAAAACATCGACTAATGCAGAATTTTGATTACGGTATAATCAAAACAGATTAATGGCACGAAAATATTGGGTACTAAATTTGTGAACAAAGACCAAACTAAAAGTGCGTTAGATCTCAAAAGCCTGTATTGGGCTGAGCGGATCAGTATGAAAATGCTGCGCTATTTCTATGTCGCCAGTCACTGTCAAAGTTTGACGCAGGCTGCTGAGCAATTGCATATTTCTAAGTCGCCGCTTAGCGCGCAAATGCGAGAGCTCGAGTCTGTATTAGGGGTAAAGTTGTTCAATCGTGAACAAAGAAGTATCCAGCTAACAGAAGCAGGTTTGTTGCTTCGTGAGCAATGCCAATCGATTTTTAATGTGATGGAAAGTTCGATTAATCAAGTAACCCAATATGCGCGGCACAGCCAAGGATTATTAAGGCTTGGCATAGTCAGCTCAGTATTCTGGGCGGGATTTGGCCATGCTTGTCAGCAGTTGAAACAAGAGTTTCCGAAATTTCAATTCGAGTTCATCGAGCAGTCACCACAACAACAAAAGGTGGCGTTGTTTAATAATGAAATTGATATTGGTTTTGTTCGTTACGCAGATACGTTAGATATTGCTCCATTAGAATCATGCAACTTATATTGCGAACCTATGTGTGTGGCACTATCGGATAAGCATCCATTAAGTCAACACAAGCAGTTATGTTTGACAGAGCTGGCTAAAGAGCACTTTGTCATGATGAGCCAAAAAAACTCTGCCTCAGCGCAACTGGTGGTCAATCATTGTATTAAAGCGGGTTTTATACCAAGGCTAGTGCAAGAAGTGGTAGAGCCAATGACATTAATGAATGTGATTGAAAGCCGAGAAGGTATCTCTATTGTGCCACAGAGTTTTAGTCGTCAAGGTTGGCAGCATATTCGGTTTGTAGCGTTAAAGCAGCAAATCAATGCTCATATTTGTGCAGTATATAATCCGCAAAAGATTACGCCAGAAAAGCACTCACTTATTCGCTCAATTCATCTTTTTATGAATAATGAAAGCGTTAATCACGTTATATAAATTATAGCTATTTTTCTAGTGGCAATATTTTAAAAAGCCTGCCTAACTGCAGACTTTTTAAACGGTTTTTAGTTATTTATCCGTTCTTTAAAAGCTTTCCGAGTTTCTTCATCAGCTTGCTGATACCAAAAGTCGAGCATTTGGCCAACATTAACTTGCTGGTTAGTCTTTGCTGCTTGAGTAGCGCTCACCTGCTGAGTTTTGGCTGGAGCAGTAACATTCACCACAGCGATGGCGGGGACCGCGACCATTGCATTGTTCATTCCTGTTGAAGGTGTAAGCTGCAGTGAAGCGTTTTGAGACGTTAAGTTGTAGGCAGCAATTTCTTGTTCGTAATCTCGACCTAGTTGTAAGCCTTCTTTCAGTAGCTTGTCTTGCTCAAAATGAACGCTTTGATCATTGCTGTCGACTAAGGTGATCTGCGGGTTTTTATTAAAGTTGTCTGCGGCACTGTTTGAACGGATCCTTGGCAAAGAAAGGCGGATCTCGCTGTTTTGCTCATCGAATTTGAGAATAATAATGTCAGATTTAAACTGTGCTTGAGTACCATGTTGTTGATAGCGCCCAATATAGCGAAAAGCGATTTGATTGGTGCCATTATTAAGTTTGAGTGTGTCATTGCCACTACTATCGTTGCCGTTAACTAACACAAGATCGAGATTTGAAGGCAGATCAAGCGTTACCTCGGCAACAGCATAGGTATTAAAAAGTAATACAGAACTGCATAAGGCAGCGATATAACGATTCATTAGGGATCCTAACTAAGAGTAATGATCTCTTTATAGCAGAATGACATCAAACTTGCATGGCGAGAAGCCTATATTGCAACCTCGCATGCAAATGCTTGGAGCTTAATAACAGTTTATTAATTATTTTGTGAGTATAATCAGTACAAATGCTAATGAGGGAACTTGAGTGCTAACTAAAATACTGATTACCGTGCTGGTTATTGTAGCTGCTATGCTTTATATCCGAAGACCTAAAGAGCAAAGTCAAAGCACGCGGGTTAATACTAAAGAGCTGGCAAGTAATATCAAATTACGGGTTGTAGGCTATATTTTAATTGCACTATCACTTATTGCTACTGCTGCATATTGGTATTGGGATTGGAATGATAGCCGTCAGGTTGTCAGTGTAACTATAGTGTCACCAGTTAGTGATGAGTCGGTTGTTTATCAAGTAAGAAAGAAAGATATTACTAGCAATGAAATAACAACTATTAACGGTATTCGCATCAGATTATCGAATCAAGAGCGAATTATCGTTGCAAATCCTGTAAATGAATAATATTTACGCTCTTTTTTACGCTTTCCCCTTTGTAATATCGCTTTATGCGTTAGAATGGCGCACGTTTTATATCTAGACTATTTGTTGCTACACGCGCTTAAAAGGAGGAGCTATGATTACTGCCTATGCCTATAAGGATCGTAAACTGACGATTTTTGAATTGAGCATAAAGGACACTATCCCTCCCGGTATAATTTGGTTAGATCTATACAAGCCAGATGAGCAAGAGCGTGAATGGTTGAGCAATTTCTCTGTTGAAGATGTACCTGATGAGGAAGATATTAATGAGATTGAAGCGTCTGCTCGTTTTTATCAAAATAACGATGGTTTACATATTAACTCTCTTTTTCCGCAGCGTGCAGGACAAGATGTAAAAGGGGTTAACGTTTCATTTAATCTACGTCAAAACTATTTACTCACTCTGAGAGACGAAGATGTTGGCCTTATTCGTTTGCTACGTAACTACTTGCGATTAGGTAAGATTGAAGCGAGTACACCGGTTGCATTATTACTGGAGTTGTTTAATTTAAAAGTCGATTACCTTTCAGACTTGATTGAGGATGTGTACACAGTTCTTGAAAATGTCAGTGAAGAGGTTTTTAAAAACGAAGAACTAGACAATGTATTTAAGCTTATCACTCGTCAAGAAGACTCGAATGGTAAGATCCGCTTAAGTTTGCTCGATACACAGCGCTCTTTGCGATTTATGCAAAAGTACTATCGTGGTCAGTTGTCGGATGAAGAGTTTAAAGATCTACGAGAGATGTTGTCAGATATTGAGTCACTGATGCCTCATAGCCAGTTTATTTTTGATAAGTTGAACTTTTTACTTGATGCTGCGATGGGCTTTAGCGGATTACAGCAAAATAAGATCATTAAGATTTTCTCGGTTGCTGCGGTTGTTTTCTTACCGCCAACAGTAATAGCCAGTGCTTACGGAATGAACTTTGTTAATATGCCCGAGCTTGATTGGCGTTTTGGTTACCCCATGGCAATAGCCATGATGTTTGGTAGTGCCGCGGGGACATACTTTTTCTTTAAAAGAAAAAACTGGCTGTAAATAATAGTTTCAAACTAACAAAGAAAAGCTCGCACAAGCGAGTTTTTTTATGCTAAGTACTTTGTTTCTTTTGCGCATTTTTTTGAATTGGCATTACCTGCGCTTTATGTTGAAAAAATGCGTTTGGTTGGCTATAGACTTGATTAAGCACGGCTAATTTTTCAAACATTAACAGGCTCGTCACTTCACAGCGCTGGTAGGGAGTCTTGCACAATGCTAAACGTTTATTTAAATGGTCGAGTAAAGAAGTGAGGCTTGCTCGGTTTGCTTTACTGCTTTGAGCTATCGCTTCTTGATTACATTTTTGCTGTAACTCATCAAGTTGATGGGGGTTATTTTTTGCGAGCCATAATAATTTGTCAAAGTTAGGCAGCTCTGTCATGCGCGCCTCCTCTTACAAAACAACTTTAGTACTATTAAAGTTAGTTAGTCAGAGGAGTTACTGCAAGAATTTAACTATCGATATAGGGTTTCGTGCTGTTAATTTGTTCTTTATCGGCGTTTTGGTCTATTTTTCTACACCAAAAAAGTAACTAATTTTATCTCTAGGGTTTAGGTATTTGACGATCTTTTCAGGTAAGCCTGCCACCGGGAGGCAGCGGACAATCGTCAATCCTTCAGATGCGAGATCTACGATAGGAGCTTGATCTTTAGGTACGTGCGGGTCGTAAACTAACACTCTTGGAAGTAGCAATTGGCTTAAGTTTACAGACATGACCATGGCAAATTGGCCTGAGGTTAATTCAACAATACTTCCCGGAGGATAGACACCTAGCATTTTTACTAATCTACCAATAACTTGTTGATTAAGTTTTGTTTTGTAGTTTTTATATAGGTATCCTAGCGCAGCATATGGGGTTCTGCTTTTTCTACTACGATCAGAGTGGCATAAGTTATCGTAGGTATTTACAGCACATACCAATTGACTTAATTTATCCAATTCACTCTCTTTGCGCCCTTTAGGTGTTCCGCTCCCGTCTAAAAATTCATGGTGGTTTACAATAATGGGTAAGGCTTCTGCTGGAAAATTGTCGGCAACAGTGAGCAATTCAACAGCCATCGAAGGATGTTGATTAAAGTAGTTTTGCTCTGCTTGAGTAAATGGTTCTGATTTGCGTAATAACTGGGTGGGGATTTTTAATTTTCCGATATCATGAAATAACGCGCCCATGCCAAGAAGTTCAATTTCTGTACGACTCCAACCTAATTCTTTTGCAATAAGCATTGAAAGCACGGCGATGTTTAAAGAGTGGTAGTAGATACTCTCGTCACCTTTTGCATCTGCCATTAAATGCAGTACAAGTTTGTCATCAGTGAGTAATTGGTTGCATATATCATGAACTAACTCTTGTGCTTCAGTCACTGCAGCAAGTGGGCGATTACGTAACTTATTCATTAAGTTACGCATCATAGCGACATTACGAACGAACTGTTTTTCCGTTTTTTGTAAGTGCCTTCTTAAAGCTTGTTGGGCTTCAATGCTTTTCGTTTTTTGTTCGCTGAGTTTATTCGACAACTGATCAAGATTATTGTCTATAATGCGGGTATTTTTGTTCGTTTCTACCGCAGACATGGGGGCGGTGTCACTTCGTTCAGGTTGAACGACAACATATTCAATACCTAGATTCTTGATTATCTCTATTTGAGCTTGCTGTTTTATTTTGAAGCTATTAAAGATAAATGGATGGTCTTTCCATGCAAGGGGTAACTGGACAAAATTACCGACTTGAAGCTGGCCCACGGCGACTTTACTACTATTTGTCATGATTACTATTTTAGCGCATTTAAGATCTGTTATATTACCTTAGCTTTTATAATTTACAATTACTTAACTGTAATAAATTGGATCTCTAACGTAACTCAAAGGTGGATAAATGGACTTTATTGAGCTTTACCCTAATGCACTTCCGGATGCGTTTTGTGATGAGCTTATTCATCGGTTTGAGCAGCATTCTGGTATCAGACCTGGTGAAACGGGTAATGGAGTCGATAAGGCGAAAAAGACGAGCTTAGACTTAATGCTTGATTCTCACCGTGACTTGGCAGATCTTAAGAATCGGCTGCTTGGGTATACGCTTACTCATGCTACTCAATATTTTGATAAGTATTCAATGGCATTAATGGGCGCAGTGGCTGTTAATGTTGCTGGTGATGATGGTGAGTCACTGACGCTAACACCAGATAACTATCAGCAGCTTGGCAAAGGTAGAGCTGAAGCTCTCGTGAAGTATTTATACCGTAGTGGTACCATTAATATACAAAAGTACTCAAAAGGAAAGGGCGGATACCCTCATTGGCATTCTGAACAGTTTCCACAGCAAGGGCATAACGAGGCGCTGCATCGAGTTGTGCTGTATATGTTTTATCTCAATGATGTAGAAGAGGGAGGTGAAACAGAGTTTTATTACCAAAATAAATCGATCAAGCCTAAAAAGGGCACCATGGTTATAGCACCCGCAGGCTTTACGCATTCACATCGGGGAAATGTTCCTCAAAGTAATGATAAATATATTGCGACGTCTTGGATAATGTTTAACCGGGCTGAACAGTTATACCAAGCCACCAAGTAGCACTATCAATGTAGCTGTGGCTTTAGTATCAAAGGAAAACCTCAGAAACTAAAGCCATTTTTAATAAGCGCTAGATAGGGATAGAAATCCTAAAACAGGCGCCTTCAAGGTCGGATGTTTCTATACTGAGTCGACCGCCATAGCTAATCACGATTTCATTACATACTGCTAGACCAATACCTTGGCCGGCTTTTTGGGTGTCTGCGCGTACCCCGCGTTGGATGATATTTTGGCGAATGCTCTCTTCAACACCAGGGCCGTCATCTTCAACGAGTAATTCAAATTCGCCAGCATCATTGTAGTAAGATGACACTCTAACTTTAGTGATGCATAGCTTAAATGCATTTTCCATTAAGTTACCGCAAAGCTCCATCAAATCGCCTTTATCGCCGGGAAATACGTGTTCCTCGGGGATAACGGATTCAAACTCTACTTGTTTATCACGGTAAACTTTAAATAGCATTTGCGAGAGCTGCTCAACTAATGGCGAAATCTGAGTTTGTTCCTGTTTTAATCCCTTGCGGCCGAGCATAGCGCGTTTAAGCTGATATTTTACTAGTTGGTCCATTTGACTGACTTGCTCCATGATTTTCTCACTGCAAGCGTCTTTATCTAATGTTTTATCATCTGTAATAGCGTGCACTGCAGCCAAGCGTGTTTTAAGGCTATGTGCAAGATCATTCATGGCGTTTTGGTAGCGCTGTTGCTGAGCACTTGATTGGACGAGCAATTGGTTTAGTGCTTGGGTGACACCTTCCAATTCAACAGGGTAACCTTCTGAAAGTGATTTTGACTTACCGCTATTGACCGATTGCAACTCGTTTCTGAGGCGAACTAAAGGACGCATCCCCCAATAGGCGGCACTAATCAGTAAAACCAGTGCTAACGCGAGTACAAAGGCAAGGCGGATATAAGTGAGACGACTGAATTTACTGTATTCTTGCTCAAGCTTTTCAGCATCCTTGAGTACGAGCAAATTATATTTTTTGTTGGCTATTTCTAACGCTAATAGGTAGACAAAATAGCCTTTATTATCAGCCAAAGAAAGGTAATAGGGCGGAGAGGTATTTCTGATTTCATTAAAGCGTTCGCAGGTATCAAACAAGCCTCTATCTACGGCTAACGATGAAGTCCAAACTTGGTTAAAAGTGTGGTCGCAACTGGCTATGATATAACGTTGTGTTGCATTATTATCTTCTAACCATTCATCGCTATTATCAGGGATGAGATCATGCTCCCTAAGCTCTGCGGCAACTTGAGGGATTTCGGCTATCAATTCTGCCGTTTCTTCATTGTAGCTATTTTGCGCATGAAGAATATTCACCATCCAGGCTAGCCCGAAGCCCACAAGTGCGATAATGGATAAAGATGTTAGAAACATCCGCGTTAGCAGACGTTTCTTTGGCTTGAACCTTAACTGCATGGCAAATTAAATTTATAGCCTTGACCACGAATCGTCGCGATAGGGTTTTCAAGACCATCTTTAGTGAGTTTTTTACGTAAGCGGCTTACCATTACTTCAATCGTATTTGGATCCCCTTCTTTATCGCCATAGATAACATCAAGTAAACGTTGTTTGGCTACGACTTCATGACAATGGCGCATAAGGTACTCAAGAATAAGGTACTCAAACGCAGTGACCTCCATTGGCTGCTCATGCAAGGTGACTTGTTTTGCAGCAAGATCAATTTCAAGTGGACCGCTAGTAATTTGCGGTTTTACAAAACCAGCGCTGCGACGAACAAGTGCATCTAGACGAGCAACTAGCTCTTCTTTTTGAAATGGCTTTACAAGGTAGTCATCGGCACCAGCATTGAGACCTTCGACTTTATCTTGCCAATTAACACGCGCAGTTAATATGAGTACAGGCGCTTTAAGGCCTTGATCACGCAGGCTTTGGATCAAGCTTATACCGTCTTGGTCGGGCAAGCCTAAATCGACAATAGCGACATCAATGGGGTAATTAGTCGCTTGGTAAAATCCTTCTTTAGCTGTTAATGCTACTTGAACTTGATTGCCTAACTCACTCAGTTGCACTTTAAGGTGGTGAGATAGGATGGGATCATCTTCAACAACTAATATTCGCATAATCAAAATATCCTTGAATTCAATACAGATTAGTTTACGCAGAATTATCGTGACTGCCAACTATGTGTTTTTACTATTAAAGAGTTTACGCCCTATAAACTTAACAACGGCTGAACTTTGTCTTTTAAGGTTTTTATTGCGCTTTTTATAGCCAAATTAGCGATGTTCCTCTATAGATTTAATCAATTTCGGGGGTGAACGTTATTTTGTACGGTTATTTCTAGGTTTATTGCTGCTTTTTCGTTAAGGTTACGTAAAATTTTACCGATTGAAGGGTTGAAATATGTCAGTTGTTAAGCGATTAGCTGTTTTAGCTATGTTATTAGTGGTGCCGAGCGTAATGGCTCAAACGTTTACATTTACTGCCATTCCTGACGAAGATGAACGTCAGCTAAGAACCCGCTTTGATAAAGTGGCTGACTACTTGCAAACAGAGCTAGGTGTTGAAGTGAAATACGTACCGGTAAAGTCATATTCTGCCGCTGTTACGGCATTTCGTAACAATCAAGTGCAGTTAGCTTGGTTTGGAGGTTTGTCTGGCGTGCAAGCAAGGCGCTTAGTCGATGGTTCTAAGGCCATTGCTCAAGGTTATGAAGATCAGTTTTTAAAAGTTACTTTATTGCACATGCATCGACTGAAATCGTTCCTAGCGACAGTTTTCCAAATCTAAATGGCTACACATTTACGTTTGGCTCAAAAAACTCTACGTCAGGTCGCTTAATGCCGCAGTTTTTTATTGAGCGTAATTTAGGTAAAAACAGTAAAGATGTGTTTAAGCGTATTGGTTATTCGGGCGATCACAGCCGCACAATTACTCAAGTACAAGCCGGTGTTTATCAAGTTGGCGCGGTTAATTACAAAGTGTGGGAGAGTGCGGTTGCGAATGGCAAAGTTGATTTAAACAAAGTGAATGTCATTTGGGAAAGTCCTGCCTACCCAGATTATCAGTGGACGGTTAGAGGGGATGTCGATGCAAGCTTTGGTAAAGGCTTCAGCAAAAAGGTCGAAGCGGCATTGATTGGTATGACAGATCCCAAATTACTTAACAGCTTTCCAAGACAATCGTTTGTCCCTGCTGACAACCAAGATTATGAGCCAATAGAAGACGTGGCGAAAGCGATAGGCTTGATAGATTAATCCCATGTTAGCCCTGAGCAATGTCGTTATCCATTTTGATGGTAAAGAGGCGTTAAATATTGCTAGTTTAAGTATTAAGGCTGGCGAGAAAGTCGCTATAGTGGGCCCATCAGGTAGCGGCAAGTCAACGTTAGTTCATCATATATATGAGTTACTGCGCCCAAGCGCAGCGCTTTGCTCACAAAGGCAGGGGTTAGTCGAAAACTTAAGTGTTTATCATAATATTTTTATGGGGGCACTTAATCGCCATTCTTGGTTTTACAATTTAATCAATCTCGCTTTGCCCTTTAAACAGCCACTAAATGAAATTGGTCAGATTATGGATCGGTTAGAGCTAAGTTGCCCTTTAACACAACCCACGGCGAGTTTGTCTGGTGGTCAGCGGCAACGAGTTGCCTTGGGGCGGGCGTTGTTTCAGCAGCAAGCGGTATTTATCGGTGATGAGCCATTTTCAGCATTAGATCCTATTATGGGACAGCGTTTGCTAGCAGAAGTATTGTCTGCGCATGATACGGTCATTATGGTGTTACATGATGTGAATATGGCGCTCGAGAACTTTGACCGAATCATTGGCTTGCAAGCAGGACAGAAAATCCTAGATTGCCCTGTCGACGAGCTTAATTTTGAGACCTTACAAGATTTCTATCAACAAGCGGGTTCCTGTCAACAGAACTTAACCGCGGAGTATTCATCCGAGCTAGACCTGGCTAAGAACGTTTAATTTTGCCAGCTCAACTTGCTTCTTTTATCGCTAAATTCTGCTTTGTTGGTTATTGGCAAAAAGTCACTCTAGTACTCTGGTCTGTTGCGTGTTTGTGTTTTTACTTTGCAGATACCGAAATTATCGCGCTTGACCCTTGGCATGAGTTGTTGTTGATTGCTAAAGGCTTTATCACTCCTGATTTTTTTGCCACAGAATACTTGCTTTATGCACTGTGGCAAACCGTTAGCTTTGCGCTTTTAGGATGCTGCTTAGCTTTACTTATCGGTACTCCTTTATCTTTGGTATATCACAAGCCTTTTGTCGCTTCTGTGTGTGCATTTATTCGATCAATTCATGAGATTTTTTGGGCTTTATTATTCTTACAAATATTTGGGCTTTCACCATTAACAGGGATTTTGGCGATTGGTTTACCTTATGGCGCCACGTTTGCGCGGGTATTTAGTGATAATCTGCAACAGGCTCCTGCGACAACAATGCAGACCTTACCCCATAATGTCGATCGGGTAAGTCGTTATATATACGGTAAAGTTGTTCACGTTTTGGTGCCCATCAAGGCTTATATTCGTTACCGATTTGAATGTGCATTAAGAAGCAGTGCTGTTTTGGGCTTTGTGGGGATGCCGACGCTTGGCTTTTATTTAGAGTCGGCCTTTCGACAAGGGCATTATCAACAAGGTGCAGCTTTACTGATGTTGTTTATCGCACTGATAGGCACTATTCCTTATTGGGGGCGGGTAAAGCTATTGCCGGTGTATTTTATTTTAGCTATTTGGGCTTTGCCAAGCATTCCTGTTGTTGATAGCGCACTGATTGGGCGTTTTCTGAGCCAAGACATATTGCCGCCTATGTTGCAGGGGCAACAACTACAACAAGCGTTATCGGCAGATAACTTTACTGCCGTTAGCGACCTGCTTTACGAGTGTTCAACTTGGGTTGCAGGCTTGCTTTATGAACAAGCCTTGCCTGGCGTTGTTGGTATGTTGCTGCTGGCGCTCACCGCACTGGGTATGAGTCATATCTTGGCTGTTGTCGGTTGTGCTTTGAGTGACAAGCGATTTAGCGGCAAATGGTTGGCAAGGGGGAATCGGTTTTTGTTACTGATTTTACGCTCTGTTCCTGAGTATATTTTAGCTTTTATTTTTATGCTGTTACTTGGCCCCTCAATGTTACCCGCCATGCTTGCCTTAGCTTTACATAATGGCGCTCTGATTGCGTATCTTAGTCTACGTCAAGCTGATGGGGTTGAGGCCTCTCGTCATTTTAATGGCAGACTCGATGGTTATGCTTATGAGGTATTACCGGTTATTTATCCAAATGCAATGGCGCTACTGTTTTATCGTTTTGAAGTTATCTTACGTGAAACGGCTATTTTAGGCATGCTAGGAGTCGCGACTCTAGGGTTTTATATCGACAGTAATTTTGCAGAGATTCGTTTTAATGGAGCACTACTGCTAATGCTGGTGGCAGCATTGATAAATATTGCAGTTGATATTGCTAGTCGCAAAGTGTTGCAGGCAAGTTTATTGGCGTCAAATCGCAGCGGACTTGCTGATGTTGTACTGAATAAGAAAGCGCTATCAGCCTGTCAGAGGTGATAAGCGCTATCGCTTTTCTAACAGGCTATTCAAGGTTTACTGATTAAATTAACAGTTCAATGACTAGCTAAAAATCTTACGTTTGTTACGAAGGTTAATAATGCCATTCCCGCACCAGGCTGCTAATAGCGTAAAGGTAAAAACGCCTGCCATAATTGCACTTAATCGGTACCATGGCGCCTCTGCTAAGATCCGCAGCTGAATATATTCAAAACTGCTTACACCCCAAACTAAAAATGCTGAAGCGACCAAGCCTAGTTGCAGTAATCTTGTGGCCCAATTGGTTTTTATGAACAGCAGGAGAGGGCTAATGGCAAAAGCAATACAAGCTTCAGTTTGGCCAAAACGTAAAAAGTGTGCACCAATAAGAAGATACGCTAAACAAATAAGAACGATCCGCCACCACATAAGACTTTACCTTAGAAAGAGTATTGCTGATTATGTTTAAAGCTTACGCGAAAGTATAAGGGGTATTCTATAGGTGGCTTCACAATAATGATATTTGGTCATTTGTTAATTACAAAGAGCTGCAAAGTAGGTACTGCGCTTACTCTTCGTCATTACTCATGGCTTGTTTTATTTCATCACTACTAAAGCCTTTGCGGCAGAGATAAGCGTAAGCGTTAGATTTTTGTTTATAGTCAGATAAATCGTAACGTTTTTTATTTAATTCTGCTTGGCAGCTTTGATAAAAATCGACCCGTCCCTCTATGCTAAGTTGATATAAGGTTTGTTCAAAATCACTGACATCGATTAAACGCTGTTTTAACTCTTGAAAAATCAGTGTTTCTCCTTTGCCTTTATTAAAGAGTTTAATGATTTCAGTAGCTAAATCGGCTTTATCGGCTTTGACTGCAAGTTTACAACGTAAGGTATCTTTTGCTGGATGTTGCTCAAGGGCATACTCAATCTCTTGTTTGGAAAAGCCCTTGTTGGTCATCTGGGTATAAACTTTTTCTTTATTGGTTGCCTGAAAGTTTTCATATTTGCTTAGCAAGCGTTCTGTCGCCATGGCGTAACTGTCGATGGCTAATTCGTCAGAGACCTGTTCTAAGGCGTTTTCTATATCGGCAACGGCAACGCCACGAAGCTGTAGCTTTCGTTTTATCGCTATCGCGCCTAGTTGATGACTAAAGGCGAGCTCACAAAAACGCACTGAGAATGCAAAGTCAGTTTTTAAATAACCAGCTTCAATTAACCTTGCCAGTACGGTATCTATCCATGTTTGGTTATCGGTTTTACGCTCAAGTTTGCTGCGCATTTCATTAATCGTAAAATCTTGTTGGCCAAGGTGCCAGTAAGCGCTATTAAATACGTTTTCGATAGTCTTAGCTTGGCGAAGTGGCGGGCGTTGTGTCATGGACAAGTCTTAAGTTAAACAATAGTCAGAGCTAGTCTAGCAGAAGCACGGATGAAAACGTATGGCAGCGAATTTAACGAATGTTATAGCTAAGCTGAATGGCTTGCGATTAACCCGATAATGATGACTGTTGCAACACTAATAAACACCACTCCAGTGATAAAGTTTATAACAGGGCTGGCTTTTTTCATCTTAAGCTGGATATTAGGTTGAGATAACACCACTGCGATAAAGCTAAACCATAAAAACGATAAGCTAAATAGTAAAGTTGCCGCAAGCGTCTTGGTCATTATGGTGACTTGTGGGGTGATCAAAGTGGAGAACAGGGTAATAAAAAACACTAATGCCTTAGGGTTTAATATATTGGTATAGAGACCCTGTAAAAAACCTTGTCGTGCGGACACGCCAGTATGGTGGGTTGTTTGTTCAAGAATGACGGGATCTTGCCAATGCACAACAGCAGCTTTTATTGCACCAATACCCATCCATGCCAAATAACTCGCACCAGCAAGTTGTACAATACTAAAAAGAATAGCTGAGCTTTGAATAATTAAGCTAACCCCCGTTAAACTCAGTAACGTATGTCCAAGAATGGCGACTGCAATTCCTAATGCAGAAGCAACAGCAGCTGCACGGGACTCCTGAGTTGCCAGTCTGACGACTAAAGCAAAGTCAGGACCCGGGCTGGCGAGTGCAACAATATGAATGATTGCCAGAGAGATGAGTAATTGTGATTCCATTAAAAGTCCAGAGAGTTATTTATGCCACTTAGTTCGGATTATTTTTAAGCTGCACTTTCTTGTGGCTGATAAATTAACACGATTGTTATCAATCAGCCCGTGAATAATTGACAGAATTCACCCATAATAGAATCCGATTTTATGCCTATAGTCATTGGAGAGTAGAACGTGAAAGGACAGATCTTAAGAGAAATGAAAGTGCTTAAGGCAATTGACCCAACTTTTGAAATACAAAGACGAGTTGCTTTTATTAAGTCAAAGCTTAAGCAAGCGAGCACCACCTCGTTAGTGTTAGGGATCAGTGGTGGCGTTGACTCTTCATTAGCTGGTCGATTATGTCAACTGGCGATTGATGAACTCAATAAGGATTCTGAGTCGACTCAATATCAGTTTATTGCTGTACGTTTACCTTATGATGTGCAAAAAGATGAAGATGAAGCGCAAATGGCGTGTCAGTTTATTCAGCCGTCTAAGCAAGTTACAGTGAATGTTAAACAAGGCGTAAATGGCGTACATAACGAAACAATAAGTGCGCTCGAGTTGGCAGGAATTGCACTCCCTGATAGTGATAAAGTCGACTTTGTCAAAGGTAACGTCAAAGCCAGAATGCGTATGGTTGCCCAATACGAAATTGCCGGTTTAGTGGGCGGCTTAGTGGTCGGTACCGATCACAGCGCTGAAAACATTACTGGTTTTTATACTAAATGGGGCGATGGAGCTTGCGACTTAGCGCCGTTATTTGGCCTTAATAAGCGTCAGGTTCGTCAGCTTGCCGCCTTTTTAGGTGCACCAGAACGTTTAGTGATTAAGGCACCAACAGCCGATTTAGAAGAGGGTAAACCTCAGCTAGAAGATGAAGTTGCCCTGGGGCTAACTTATGAGCAAATTGATGACTTTCTTGAAGGGAAAGAGGTCAGCGACTTTGTTAATGATAAGCTAGTTGGGATCTACCGCATGACGCAGCATAAGCGTGCGCCAATCCCGACTATTTACGATTAACCCTTGGTTTAGGCATGTGTTATTGATACAAAAGGCGCTTCGGCGCCTTTTTGATGTCTAAGCGCTAACTTGATGTTTAGCACTAACGCGAGAGTATTGACTTCACGAGTTATTGAGCTGTTAGGATAAAAGCGGTAGGCCAACGCTTTGTCTTACGGTATCGATATAACGGTTAGGAAACTGGCGGTAATCAAGGTAAGGACATAAATATATGGGCTGATTAATATGTTTACGGATCAGCGCTTCGGTACCGATTAACGGTTTAAACTCCTCCAGATTAAGCTGCAGACGCTGGGCACTTTGTTGACCACAAACAAAATGCAATTGGGAATGGGCGTTAAGCTTTATCGCCTCGATAGCAATTGATTCGTTTTGTTTTAATAGTTGCAGGTCGCGATAGGTTTTCCAGTCAGTATTCCATACCGAAAGTTTGGCCATGATGGTCATAATTTTACGCCAGTGATTACCATTAGCTTTTATTAACTGTTCCACAGCATCACTACCTTGTGCACACCAACTAGCATCTAATTTAGGTGCGGTAGGAAGATAAAAACAACGGCTCGCCGCAGATTGACCGATAATGCGATTATTTTTATGCAAAGTAAGTCCTCATATTTACTGCCTTAGCCAAAAACGTGTAAGTTAACACTAAACTGATAGCGTATTTAGGATGAATAGCGACATTTATGAAAACCATTATCATCGGTTCGACCAAGCATCTTGCCTTCGCTGTGTTTTATTCTTCTGTCGGTACGGCGATTGCGCTGGTTGCTATGGCAGTATGGTACCTCAATTCAAGACCCGATCTGTCATCTTGGCATACGACAGACTTAACATCAGAATATAACGTTCGCTCAGAGGTCAATAGCTTTGCTGATTACCTTGCGCTTGAAGATCAGTTATTTGCAGAGTTAGACCAGAAACTTCACCAAAATCAGACTCAGCCGCAATATTTCGATATTCTTAATCGTTATGTCAAAGGCAGTTATTCTGACCCTAGTTATTTTTCTCAAGATTGGAATCGCAGTTTTGAATGGCCGCAAGCCAATGCTGAATTCGGCGTGATTTTGCTACATGGTATGTCAGACTCACCTTATGCGATGTCTCACTTCGCCAAACATTACCAAAAAAATGCTTATGTTTTAGGTTTACGGCTACCGGGGCATGGCACGCTGCCGTCGGCACTCACACGCGTTTCTTGGCAGGACATGGCTGGCGCAGTTGCTTTGGCCACTGAGCATATGAAGCAAGTTCTCGGCGATAAACCTTTATATGTTGTAGGTTACTCTACAGGTGCTGCATTAGCGCTAAATCATGAGCTTGAGCGGATTAACAGCAATAAGGAGCGCGATTATGCCGCGATGGTACTCTTGTCTCCTGCAATTGGGCTAACGCCTGTCGCCGCAGGGGCAAAATGGCAAGCAAGGCTGGGGTTGGTATTAGGTTTAGACAAGCTCAGTTGGAACAGCATTCAGTCAGAATATGATCCATTTAAGTATGGTTCTTTTGCGGTTAATGCTGGCGATGTTGTATATCGTTTATCGGAGCATAATTTGGCTCTCATTAACCAACTAGGTAAAGATCGACTTACTGGTTTACCGCCAATACTCACGTTTCAATCCTTAACCGATGATACCGTTGACACTCGCGCTGTGGTTGAGCGTTTGTATCAAAAATTACCGCAAGCTGGGCATGAGTTGGTTTTGTTTGATATTAATCGCAACGAGGTAAACTTGAGCCTGATACTTAATGACCCATTATTGCCATTTGAACCTGTATTAACTCAAGAAAGCTTCGATTACACATTTACGCTGATTGAAAACCAAAGCCCTAAAACAAAAAAAATACAAGCCCGTCGAATTAACGATAGTCGAGTTGAGAGGCTACCACTGAGTTGGCCTAAACAGGTATATTCCTTGTCTCATGTCGCGCTGCCCTTTCCGAAATCAGACCCTTTATATGGACCAGTTGGAGATGACAGTAAGCCACATATTCAAATCGGTATTGCAGCCTCAAGAGGGGAGCGCGGCGTGCTTACCGTTCCGGCGAGTGAAATGATGCGGCAGAAGTGGAATCCTTTCCACTCCTATATGCTCAACAAAATGGATGAGGTTATAGTGGCTCAGTAGGTGAGTCTTTTGCTTCAACTAAGGTGGTAAATACCAGTTTATTGCGCCCTGAATGTTTAGCTTGATAGAGGTTTTTATCAGCCAATTTAACCCAGTCTTCAAGTGATTGACTGTAAGTCCCACTGCCTAATACCGCGCCAATGCTGGTGGTCACATTAAATTGGTGGTTATCTTCACGATCATCAATAACAAGCTGTGATAGCCTCTCTCTAAAGCTTTCTAAATGTTGCTCAATCTTTAATGCATTACACTGTGGCATGATCAATAAAAACTCTTCACCGCCATATCTCACGACAATGTCTGAGGTACGCTTGAAGTCTGTTTTAAGCTGCTCTGCGACCGTTTTTAACGTTAAATCCCCGCTATGATGGCCATAGGTATCGTTAATAAACTTGAATTTATCCAGATCCAGCAAGGCTATGGCAATCACTTCATCAGTGCGTTGGCAAAGGTCTTGGACTTCACGGAACTTATCTTCCGCATAACGTCGGTTATACAACCCTGTTAGCGAGTCTCTTTCTGCTAAGGCTTGCAGCTGGCTATTGGCATGTTCCAACTCAACGGTCCTTATGGCAACTTTTTCTTCTAACTCAAGTTGGTAACCAATAAGTTGCCTTTTACTTTGCTGCAGTCGTTTAAATAGGGTATAGATCTCTTGCGGTGACTCTTCATCAACCGCATAGTCAACACCGCTACCATTTTTATTGGTGCTAAATTTATTGGCGATATTTTCAAGAGGTAGTGTCAATCTGCTACTGATTATTCGAGAGACATATAAGGTTATCAATAGTGATAATACTAATATGGCAAACGTTGCTAAATACATGTCTTCGACCAACTCAACAATGGGTCTAAATGGGTTGAGTATAAACAGTTTCCAGCCGTTTTCTAATGTGACGCTGGCATAGACATACTCCGGTGCCATATCCGTTTGTTGATTGATATTCAGCATTGGGAAAGGACTGATGTAATTAACATTAGGCTGTGAATAGCTAAATTCAGACAAGGTCGTTAGCTTTAGATTTTTAGAGGCATAGATAACTCGCCCCTTTTCATCAATTAACAGCATAGATTGATTTTCACTATGGGTATCAATGTCATCAATCGCTTTGAAAGCGTTTAGGTCTAAAGAGCCTTCAATAATTCCGATTGGCTTGTGCGGTTCGCTGGGGTAATACAGTGGGGCACTCACAGCAACAATAGGATCATTACCAAAACCTTTACCTACAAAAAGTGGCGACATATAGGTGCGCTGATTAATAAAGGCTTCAATAAAGTAATCTCGCTCAGCGATATTTAGCTTTTGAGCGCCGGACACTTTAGAGAGCAAAGATGCGGGACTTGCGGCGATTACATTGGCTTTATTATCAGCAAGTAACATAGTCACAAAACCTGGATAGCTAGCATGCAGTTGCGACAAGAGTATTTGTTCTTCAGCAATAGAATGCTTATTAAGGCTAAGCCATTGAGCAGCATTATTAATCGCTTGAGTGTGAAAGTCTAAATAGGCTTGTGTTGAGGACGCTAAGTGGCTCGCCGAATGGTTAATGTTGTTATAAAGCAAGTTTTGCTGGCGTTCGATAAACTGGTTATTAAACATCATCGCTGCAATTAACAAAGCAATCGTAATCACTAAGGTGAACGAGTAGGTGAGCTGATTGTTAAAGGTACGTCGTTGGCGGTCTTTTACTTTGCTTGTAAAGTGCCAGAAAGAGGGCGTAAGAATGATGATTAATGAAGCAATACTTGCGTATACAAGACCATTAATGCCTTGTTTTAGGCTAACAAATGCAATATGGCTACCTGGGAGATCGGTAAACAGGTAAATGTATAAATAAAATAAAGGCATCCCTAGCAGTAACCAGAAACCAAAACTTGCATAAAGAGCGTATATGTCACGGCGTCGGGCAAAGCCTAAAACGATGGCTTCAACACCAAACAAGATGTAAACATGTAAGCTATCCCAAGCTAGCATTAGACCGCTAACAGCAATGAGGGCTGTGTAAAGCGCATACCAAGGACCCAGCAGTATGGCACTAATAACATAGGCCACATTACCCAGTACGAGCTGAATATTGGCAAATAAGTGAATTGGGTAGAGGTTGACGACTAGGCCAATTAATCCAATTACGGTTGCAAACAGCAACTTGTTTTTATCTATTCTGTGCAAAAGCAATCAACCTTATTGGGTTGCCGTTACTTGTCGACGTATCACGCTATGTCGAAGTTGGCGGTCTAAACCGTTATTTACAATTTATTAACTTTAACAGTTACTGGCAACTATTTTACGCCTTTATGCGATTACTTGTTTAAAAATATCATTGCTTTAGATCTTAAGCTTTGACAAAAATAAGTCGGGTTAAGCTTTTAGATATTTTGAAAAATAAAATTGTAATTAAAAGCATATGTCAGACCTTGCTCACATCCTTTGAAAGTCATCGTGGCGCCATTCAGCATTTGTTCAACTATAACTGCGAATTTAAGTTTCAATTAAGGTTCATTCATATCATAGTTAATTAAGGGCTGCAGAGACTTTAAGTGATTAATTTTTCAAACAGCTTTAACAAAAATAAGCCTTAACAGTACTGTGACATCACAGCTATTAAGTGCGATAACTCCGATTTTAAGGAATGCATATGAAATATTTAACTTTAGTTGCTGCTCTAGCGTTTTCTGCATCTGCTATGGCCGTTAATTGTACTGATTGTCACGAAACAATTAACGTAGAAGAGCACACCGAAATGGAAGCAACCATTGCAACTTGTAATGATTGTCACGACATGGGTAGCGCTCACGAATTAGACAAAGAAATTCACACGCCAGATCTAACAATGAAAGAGTGTGCTGATTGCCACGAGTAATATCGTTGTGATTAAGAAAGCACTGCTAAGGCAGTGCTTTTTTGTTGCTAGGTAATCTATAGTTGCAAAAAAGCCAGCTAATAAGCTGGCTTTTTTAGTATTTGGTCGGGATAACAGGATTTGAACCTGTGATCTCTTGTCCCCCAGACAAGCGCCTTACCGGACTAGGCCATATCCCGAGATATTCATCAGAAGCATTTATAACTCGCTTTTTAAACGAGAAGAATTCTGAAGAGCAAGCACTTTATCAAGTCATAATAACTAGCGCAAGCTCTTCATGGAGCTATAGTATTCAATTGCTTAGTTTATAATCTCTAGTGTACGTAGAGCCGGCGACCTTCACGCATTACTTCAATCAGCTCTGGCGCACTGAGCTTTTTCTTTAGGCGCTTGCGATAGTCGTTGTCGTAAATTCGGTATTTGCCGTGGCGATCAATAACCGTGATTTCAGATTCTTGATAAATCGCAAAAATACGATGGTCACCGACATATACCCAACTTTTGTCACTTGGCTGCATTAGGCTTTGATCTGAGCTGTAATCAGAAGCAGGATTAGTGCAGCCTAATGTTTGAGTCATAATGGCCGGAACTAAACCATTGTGAGTTGTACGATAGTTAACTTGCTTACCTGAAGTTTCGTTCGGCCAGTGAATAATCATAGGTACATGAATACTCGCTGGCGATAAGTTGACGCTGGCTTCATTTGAATTACTGGTAAAGACTTTACCATTGACACCAGTAATGACCACTAAAGTCTCAGAGGGCAAGGTGCTGATCACTTGCTCAAGTTGTTTGTCGACAAAGTTAAGTGACTGACGATATTGGTTAAATAGCACTTTTTGCGCAGGCTTTAATTCTGTAGCTGCTTTAACCGTTTTAATCCCTAAAAAGCCTATTGGGGTGTCGTAGCTTTCTGGTGATTTCAGGTTAAGCAGGCTAAACCAAGGCTTTGTGGCGGCTTTACTCCATTGTTGCCAATTCGCGACCGACTGAAGATCTGAATGGGCAAAACTATCTGTGTGCTCAGCGTCAATACGTTCAAAATCGTTAAAAATCCCTTGGGGGATTGCCAATGTATCTTGTGTACTAAATAGCGCGAGTTGGTAGCCTTGGCTTGTTAGCTCTTGGGTTAATACTGGGCTTTGAAAGTGTAAATCGACGGCGTCAGCATAACTACCTTGTAAGCCGTAAAGCAGGCTAAAAATACCACTGTTAAACTGATTGCCACCGCTTAAATGCTGGGTGAAATTCATGTTATCTTTGGCGTAAGAGGCCAAAAATGGCATGGTTGAGGCGTCAATTAAATCTGCACGTAAGCTATCAACGGCAATGATTAAAATATTGGGCTGGGTGTCAGCCATACATTGCATTTTTGCTAGTGGGTACTTAAGGCTTGTTTTTGGTGGTGTTTGATCTTTACGGTTTTGGGTACCTTCAATACCATAACTTTCCATTAAGCTCTTTGCCGTTGCTGGATAAGAGAGCGGATATGCGTCATCAAAGTGAGTTATTTCAGTCACTTCTGCAGCATCTCCCCAAATATGGATGAGGTGACTAGCAACAAAACAGATCCCCACAACAGCGACAACTTTATTGCCAATATTACGTTTACGGATTTTCTCTACGCGTTTCCATAAAAAATTAGCCAGTGTTAACTCTATTGCTAAAATCGCCATCGGCGTAATGATATAAGAGGTGCCGCGCAACAAGGCATTTAAATCTGCCCAGGCTAGATCAAATACAAATGGACTTAAATGCAATCCATAATCGTCATAAATGACAGTATCGTATAGCAGTAAACATAAGCTCAAGGTTGCGACTAAAGCGGCATAACCTCGAAGGATTTTTGAATAAGGTAATAGCAAGGTGATGGGGAAAATGAGCACTAAATAAACCATAAAAGCTAAAAAGCTAAAATGACCTATGGTGCTAATGACTAAGTATCCCCAGCCTATAAATGTGTCTGGCAGGCCTATGGTGTCGAGGTACCGATAGCCAACAATAATGGCGAGTAATCCATTAATAAAGGCAAACCAATGCCCCCAGCTTACTAAGCGTGAAACGCGATCACGTCCAATTTGTTTTTGTCGCTCGACCATGTTGACCCATTTATTGTTTAGCTTTATTAAAGGCTAGCATTTCTAGCCTTTATTCTGTTCAGATATCTCTATCTTAGTTAGATTTTACTGATTGCGATAAGGCCTTAGCAAATTGCTCTGCCACAACTTCACGCGCTTCAGCTGGTACTTTGTTTTGCAATAAGTGAGTCACACAGTTACCTAGTGCCATTAGGCTTAGGTCTGTTGGTGATTGGTGCTTAGCAAGTACTGCAAGTAATTCTGCAATAATTGACTCAACTTGAGCATTAGAATATTTAGATTGAATAGCCATATTGATAAAGTTTCACTTTAAATCTTAATTAACGGCATATAATAACGGATTTTTTATCGAAGCTCCGCACTTTTTATCGTACTTTTTATAGAGTTTACAGTGAAACAGGCTTGAGGCTTGATTGGATTGGGTAAAATTTTAAGGCGAACGACTGCTGCTAAATTATAGGTAAGGGCATTGCTTAGTACTATAAGTTGTAAAATATTAATGTAATTTAAAGGTTTATGAAGAAAAGTTCGGTGCCTGCCGGTCAATGTATTGAGCAAGGATAACGCTTAATATTCGTTAAGTTCTCGTCTTAACATATATGGATTTATTGGCTCTCTCTGGTATGATAAGCCAGCATTACAGCGGGCCGAAAATAATGACTAATAATATTATTCAGGTGATTGCTGAACACCAATTCTATACAACTGAGCGTGAGCCTAAAGCTGACTCTCCTTGCCAAATTTTATCGAGGCTCAATGAGTATTAACGTCGAACAAGCAATTATCCACTTCATTTCACAAGATGGTGAAGGTCAACTAAGTTGTCGATTGCGTCCACAACCTTTGCTTAATAGCCAAGCAGTTGAGGCGATGCTAGAAGAGTTACACCAAACCTATACTACTAAAGCGGGTAAAGGATTTGGTCATTTTGGTATTAATGGCGAAGACGGCGAAGCAAACACCAAATTCAAAGAAGCGTTAACGACTTACCGTAGTGGTGATCTTGGCTTTGTCGAGTTTTCTGGCATTGCCGGTACCTTGCTTCAAGAAGAACTGTCTAAATATGACTTTAGCACGGGTGGTTTTTTACTCCTATCTTGCTACACCTACATGACAAGTGATTATTTGTTTGTGTCTTTATTGAATGCTAAATCATCAATGACAGTACTTGATGATATGGAACTGTCGCAAAACACTCACCTTGATTTAAATAATGTGCAGCTTGCTGCACGTATCGATTTAACTGAGTGGCAAGCAGAACCGGATTCAAAGAAGTATATCTCGTTTGTGCGTGGACGTGCCGGACGAAAAGTCGCTGACTTTTTCCTCGATTTCATGGGCTGTGTTGAAGGCGTAAATACTAAGGCGCAAAACAAGTCACTAATGAATGCGGTTGAAGACTTCGTTGGTAATAGCGAGTTGACTAAAGATGAACGTCAACAAGCGCGTGAGCGTGTATTTGACTATTGTACAGAGCGTTGTGATGAAGGTTCATCAATTCAAATTAAAGATCTGGCTGATGAATTAGCTGACCAAGGAATGGATTCGTTTTACGATTTTGCTCAAGGCGGTTCATACGACTTGGAAGAAGAATTCCCAGGTGACAAACCAACACTTAGACAGTTGAAAAAGTTCTCTGGTACCGGCGGTGGTGTAACCTTAAGCTTTGATGGTCAGCATCTTGGTGAACGAGTGATTTATGATCCAGTGTCAGATACCATTATTATTAAAGGCGTTCCTGCAAATCTAAAAGATCAGTTAGATCGTCGCTTAAAAGGCGAGTAACGGTGGCGATAAGCCCATTCATATTGCCTCGTCACTACATTATAGCGAGTGCATGATGCGCCATTGCTTTACTAAAAATACCGAGCCATAGTGCTCGGTTTTTTTATGAGCGATTATGATATTTATTTTAGCGCAGTAATTTCTGCATCAAGGGATATAAAGCTCTACAATCAAATCGCTTGTTATTGTATGTAACCTCTGCTTTAAAACACTGCAATCAGCATTAAAAAAGTCGAATGTTAGCGCTGTTCATTGTAAGCTACTGCAATACTCAACGCAGCTTCGTTCTGTCTGCGTTAAACCTTATTCATCCTGCGGCCACTGCTGTATGGACTATGACTGGTAGACTGTTTTTCTACCTAGGAGCAAAAATGCAACTGTTCGTTAAAGATTTGACCGTGATTGATTTTTCTTACCTGTGTCCGATCAGAGGTATGGTAGGTGAAAGCTGGATTGTTGATGTATTACTTGATGGTGGTTTAGACGAGCAAAACATGGTGCTTGACTTTGCTAAAGTAAAACGCACCATAAAAAACACCATTGATGATGTGGCAGATCATCGATTGTTGATCCCAACCGCCTGCAGTGAAGCGCGTTGGCAACAAAAAGGCGATCGCGTATGGATGGACTTTTCAAGTCAACAAGGTGATATTCATCTTGCGTGTCCGTCACAAGCTTTCGCTCTTATTCCTAGTGAACTCATTGATTTTGAAAGCGTGAATAAATTTTTGCGGCAAGCGTTAAAAGAAGTGTTGCCCGACAATGTAGAAGGGATCTCGTTAACACTTAGAAATGAACTGCACGATGCGCCTTATTATCATTATAGCCATGGCTTAAAGAAGCACGATGGTAACTGTCAGCGTATTGCTCATGGTCACCGTAGCCCTGTAACGGTTTTTGAAAACGGCGTTGCAGCACCAAAGTGGGATGAATATTGGGCTAAACGTTGGCATGATATTTACCTTGGCACAGTTGAAGATCAAGTTTCAGTTTCGACATTAGTTTTGTCGCCGCAGACTGAAGTGACAGATGACACTCATTTTGGCTTTCACTATCAAGCGCCACAAGGTGATTTCCAACTGGCAATGCCTAAAGGTCTTTGCGATATTTTACCGCACGATACCACCGTTGAATTACTGGCGGACTATATGGCACAAACCCTGTCAGATAAAGTACCAAGCAGTGACTTTAAGGTGATTGCTTATGAAGGCGTTGGCAAAGGGGCAATAGCAAGCCGACCCGCTCAATAATATAACCAAAGTTTAAAGGAGTCGCTTTGAGAGCAATAACCCAGATTATCTTTACAAGTGTGTTAAGTGGTTTAGCATTTCAGGCCAATGCAGCTGTTGAGCTCAAAGGGGAATTAGTCCAAGGCGCATTAGTGCGTGCTCAAGTCCAGCCTGGCACGCAAGTGTTTTTAAATGATGAGCCAGTGAAGGTTAACGCTCAAGGTGATTTCGTTTTTGGCTTTGCGCGAGAAGCACAGCTTGAGCAAATGCTTAAACTTGTCTATCCAGGCGGGTTAACTCAACTTAAGCCGCTTACGCTAAAAAAGCGCGCATACAAGATCCAAAATATCACCGGGATCAGTAAGAAAATTATGAAGCCAGATCCTAAGGCGCAAGCTAGAGCGGCTGAGGATTCAAAACAAGTTAAGGTTGCGCGTGCGCAATTTACAGCAAGCAACGCTTTCAATCAGGATTTTATCTGGCCACTTACAGGTAGAATTAGCGGGGTTTATGGTAGTCAACGTATCTATAATGGCAAACCCGGTACGCCACATTACGGTGTCGATGTCGCAGCAAAAACAGGGACTGTGGTCGTAGCCCCTGCAGACGGTGTAATTTCGTTGTCAGTGCCTGATATGTTTTATTCTGGCGGGACTATGATTATCGACCATGGTTATGGAGTGAATTCGAGCTTTTTACATTTGAGCAAGCTTTACGTCAAACCAGGCGACATCGTTAAACAAGGAGATAAGGTTGCTGAAGTGGGATCTACTGGCCGCTCTACAGGGCCGCATTTAGATTGGCGGATTAATTGGTACCAAATGCGATTAGATCCAACCACAGTTGTGCCTTCAATGAAAAGTGTCTTAGCAAGAGAAAAGTAATGCCGAGCACCCTTTAATAAAAAAGCAGCCATCAAGGCTGCTTTTTATTTTAAATCAGTTATTTGTAACGTTTTTTCCACTTAAATAATACCGAATATTTCCATAACGTCTGTATTAAAAAATATCCAATCAGTGAGAAAATACCAGCCAATACCACACAGCCCAATAAAAAGGGTGGCCCAATAGTTTCTATGGAAGCTTGAAACCATTGCCAACTGGCTTCAAAGTTGAATGCTTGAGGATCATGCCCAAGTAAAGTTGCCCCGAGTAGATAGGCAATATAAAACATAAACGGCATGGTGATAGGGTTGGTGATCCAAACCAGTGCTACGGCAACGGGTAGATTAACATTAAATAAAATAGCTAAAGCTGCTGCTAGCACCATTTGGAAAGGCATTGGTAGCCATGCGACAAATAAACCAACGGCAAAAGCGCCTGGTGCTGAATGGCGGTTTAATGTCCACAAATTAGGTTTTAAGAGCAGATCTCCGAACATACGCAAATTCTTGTGTTCGCGTAATGTTTCAGGCTTAGGCATGAATCTTTCAATAAATTTTTTTGGCATAACTTCTATTTGCTGTCTTAACTTAGTTCACTATGAATCGATTTATGTGCGGCTACTGCGTCACCATTGTGTCTACAATGTTCTGGCCATCCTTGGTTAATCTATACATCCTACCTTTATTAATCGTAGTGGTTATTACAGCTGGTCGGCGTTTTCCATTTGTCGCCGGTAGCTTGCTAGCTATCTGCTGGATTAGTATTTTTCATTCAATATTAATAGACTGGAACAAAGATAAAAATGCCAAAATATTAAAGGTTGAAGGGGAGATCATATCATTAGTTGGCTCTAACAGCGACTGGATTAGTGTGGATATTGTGCTGATTGATTCAATTTTACCCCGTGGCATGACAGGTAAATTGCGGCTTTTTTGGCAAAACCCACCGCCAATATCAGTCGGTCAGCGTTGGCAACTAACCATAAAGCCTAAACCTATCACCAGTATTTTAAATCAAGGCGGTTTTAATCAGCAAAAGCACTTTGTGGCTAATCATATTATAGCCAAAGGTAAGGTTATTAGTGGAAAACTTGTTTCTAAAAATAGTTCCTATAGAACGGGACTAATTGAAGAATTGACGCCCGTTTTGAGGTTACATGCTAGTGGTGATCTTATATTAGCCTTGGTTTCTGGGGATAAATCATTAATTCAGAACAAGCGTTGGCAAGAGTTAAGGGTCAGTGGTGCAGGGCATTTGTTTGCGATATCCGGTTTACACTTATCGGTTATTTCAATGTGGATACTGTTTTTTACTCGGTTTTGTTTGTACCGGTTTTTACCAGTAAACCATCGTCGAAATTGGCTGCTTTCGATAGGTATCGCTGCAGCAGGAGCAATGTTTTATGGGTATCTAGCAGGCTTTTCGATATCAACGAAACGTGCTCTAGTCATGATACTTGCCTATATATTATTTAGTGCACTCAGTCGGCATTCATCGAGTTGGGAGCGATTGTTATATGCACTCTTTGTGCTTTTATTGCTTGATCCGTTAAGTATATTAAGTGCCAGTTTTTGGTTATCTTTTAGTGCATTAGCTATTATTTTATGGACGATAACAAGGTATTACGACTCAAAGAATACTTTGAGGAACGCAAGAGTAGAGGAGAAAATTGAAAAGTGTGACACTGGCTATTTTGAACGAATGCAGCGGAAAATCTCCCCTGCTGTAAAAACGTTTTGGGCGGTGCAATGGCGGTTAACTATTGGGTTAGGCGTGATTCAGGCGATTTTCTTTTCGGGAACCTCAATGGTTAGCCTATTAGTGAATATTGTTTTGCTGCCTTGGTTTAGTTTTCTCTTAATCCCGGTCAGTTTATTATCTTTGCTTATGTTCATATTGGCTACCCGTTTCGGTTTTGATGGTAGAGGCATGTTTGATCTAAGTGCGCTACTGATGGAACCCGTTGTATGGATTTTAGATTATGCTAATAGTTTGACTTACGCTTGGCTACCGCTATCTGATGAGTTAATTGCAGCGCTCGCCCTCTTATGTTTAGGCTGTTATTTAGCATGCAATATCACGCACAGCCGCTGGCGCTGGGCGTTATCAATAATGATGTTGCCTATTGCACTCCAGAGTTTGTTTTTATTGTTTAGCCTTTATGACACCGCACGGTGGCAGGTGCATATTCTCGATGTTGGTCAAGGCTTGTCAGTCATTGTTGAACACAATAAACGTGCTTTGATATATGACACAGGTGCCCGTTATGGCGATAGTTTTAGTTATGCAGAGCGCGCAATTAAGCCTTTCTTAGTGAGTAAAGGTATAAACGATGTAGATTTTATCGTTGTCAGTCATGGCGATAATGATCATGCTGGTGGCGCTGGTTTTATGATTGATAATTATCCTGCCGCGGAAGTGATATCCGATATTAACCCGCTGCAGAATTTGAGCTGTAGACCGCAGTCGATTGCTTGGCAGCAGTTGAACATTGAAATATTAGCGCCGAGTACATCTTTGCCCGGTAATAACGGCTCTTGTGTGTTACGAGTTGATGATTCGAATAACAGCGTGTTATTAACGGGAGATATTGAAAAGCAGGCAGAGCTAGCACTTATCACTGCCGTTAAATTGCCGCATACGCTAAAAAGCCAGCTGCTTATTGCGCCGCATCACGGCAGTAAAACGTCTTCAACAGAGGGGTTCATTGATGCTGTTGCGCCTGAGTTAGTGGTGTTTCCTGCCGGATTTCGAAATCGTTATGGATTTCCCAAAAATGAAGTCGTAGCACGTTATCAAAAACGCAGGATCCCAAGTTTAACCGTCGGAAATGAAGGACAAGTGAGTGTTTTATTTGAGCAAAATACAATGAAAGTGCGTACATATCGAACAGATTTAGCACCATTTTGGTATAACCAAGTGTTTAGGTTTGGTCTGGTGCAAAATCCAGAGTAGAATGCTTCTTTTGCCAATATGTTAATTTCCCAATGACAACATCCCCTAAAAATGAAGTCTGGACTGTATTTAAGCGTTTACTTGGTTATTTAAAACCCCTTAAAGCAGTGCTGGCTTTAGCCATTTTTGGCTTAGCTATGTATGCCCTTGTTGATGCAACGTTTATCGCTGTTATTAAGCCATTTATTGATGAAGGCTTTGGTGGACAGGCAGGACAAGCTGCACAGGCTACTGGTGGAATTGGCGGTATCGATTTTGGAACCGGTGCAGGCTTTAATTCCGGAAGTGACGTATTACTGATAGCGCCATTAGTGGTTATTGGCCTATTTTCGCTTCGCGGCTTAGCAAACTTTTTGTCGACTTATTGTATCTCTTATATGAGTGCTCGGGTGATTATGGATATGCGTCAGGAAGTATTTGAGCATTACCTGACACTGCCTGTGAGTTATATAGATAAAGAGAACACGGGTAACTTAATTTCTCGTGTGACTTATGACACCGAACAGATTGCTCGCGCTTCGGGTAGTGCGTTGATAACGATTGTACGCGACAGTATTACCGTCATCGGCATGATAGCGATTATGTTCTATTTTTCATGGAAATTATCGTTGGTCATTTTAGTCGTTGGGCCGATTATTGGTTTAGTGATTACTATTGTCAGCCGTCGTTTCCGCAAAGTCTCTAAGCAAATTCAAACGGCAATGGGCGGCGTAACTGCAGCAACTGAGCAGATGATTAAAGGCCATAAAAACGTCTTGTCTTTTGGTGGTCAGCAAACAGAAGCTGAGCGTTTTGCTAAAGTCAATAATCAAAATCGTTACCAAACAATGAAGCTCGCGACAGCGCAGGCTATTAGCCAACCTTTAGTGATGATTATTGGTTCATTTGCTTTAGCGTTTGTGCTTTATGCCGCTAGCTTGGATAGTATGAAAAGTGAGCTAACCGCAGGTACGTTCGCCACTATTCTTGCCGCTATGCTGGCGATGTTGCAACCGATTAAAAACTTAACGCGAGTTAATGCTGAGTTCCAACGTGGTATCGCAGCCTGTACGACGGTATTTGAATTACTTGATACCGAACCTGAAAGCGATAAAGGCACACTTGAAGTTGAGCGCGTTAAAGGTGATTTATCATTTAACCAGGTGAACTTTAGCTACCCTGGACAAGAAAAGTTAGCCTTAGATGGTATCGACTTTACTGTAGAGCAGGGACAAACCTTAGCTTTAGTAGGACGTTCTGGCTCAGGTAAGTCAACCATTGCAAGTTTAGTAACCCGTTTCTACACCGGCTTAAAAGCCGGTGATATTACCCTAGACGGGCATAATATTGACGAATACAAATTAAAAACCTTGCGCAGCCAAGTGGCCTTAGTATCCCAGCAAGTGACATTATTTAATGACTCTATCGCCAATAACATCGCTTATGCTTATCCGGGCGTAGCGTCTCGAGAGCAGATCATTGAAGCGGCAACGCTTGCTCACGCAATGGAGTTTATTGAGCCGATGCCTGAGGGGCTAGATACCCAGATTGGTGAGAATGGTGTGATGCTATCGGGTGGACAGCGCCAACGTATTGCGATTGCGCGCGCCATTTTACGTAATGCGCCAGTACTTATTCTTGATGAGGCGACATCTGCGCTTGATACCGAGTCTGAAAAAGCGATTCAGCAAGGTTTGGATAATTTACGTCAAAACAGAACTTCTGTTGTTATTGCTCATCGCTTATCAACTATTGAAAGCGCTGATCAGATTTTGGTTGTTGACCAAGGTAAGATTGTTGAGCGTGGTAACCACGAAACCCTATTGGCTCAAGGTGGGGTATATGCCAACCTGTATCAAATGCAGTTTGGTAGTTAAATGCAGTCTTGGGTTAATCGACTATGGTATCAAGGTCACCCGCTTAGATTTGTATTGTGGCCTTTATCGTTACTGTTTGCTCTTGTTACAGCAACGAGACGACAGCTTTTTAAAATTGGGCTAAAGCAAGCGATTAAACTTCCCATGCCGGTGATTATTGTCGGGAACATTACTGTTGGCGGCAGCGGTAAAACCCCCACGGTGATCTACTTAATTGAATTGCTGCGCAGCCATGGCATGAAACCCGGGGTGATTAGCCGTGGCTATGGCGTTGAAATCGACGGTGTGAGAGCTGTATTGCCTGAAGACTCGGCTGATAGCGTTGGTGATGAACCTGCAATGATCGTAGCGCGCACCCAAGTGCCTATGGTTGTAGGGGCTAAACGAGTCGATGCGGCGAATAAGCTATTAGCAGACTTTGATGTGGATATCATCATTAGCGACGATGGTTTGCAACACTATCAGTTAGCACGAGATATTGAACTGGTGATCCTTGATGGTGAGCGCCGCTTAGGTAATGGAATGTTACTGCCTGCAGGCCCTCTACGTGAAGGCGCTTGGCGTTTAGATAGTGTTGACCATGTTATTGTAAATGGTGGCGATGCACTTGCTAATGAACAATTGATGACATTAGAGCCCAGCAAGTGGTTGCCTGTGTCAGCACTGCATCATGGTGGCTCAGTTCCTACAAAGAGTGATTCTATTGTGGCGATGGCTGGTATTGGTAATCCACAGCGGTTTTTTGATTCATTATTAGCTCAAGGTTATGAAGTCGAACAGGTTCAAGCTTTTGATGATCATAGTGATTACCAAGAATCTGTTTTGACTGAACTGGCAGATGGTCGAATCTTAGTAATGACAGAAAAAGATGCGGTGAAATGTCGCGATTTTGCAAAAGATAACTGGTGGTATCTCGCAGTTGATGCGAAGCTATCTTCCTCATTTGATAAACAACTACTGACTAAAATTGATCAGTTAGTAGCAGATAAGTAAAGGCATTCAAAATGGCATTTGATAAAAAATTACTCGAAATCGTTGCGTGTCCAGTGTGTAAAGGCAAACTTGAATACAATAAAGAAGCGCAGCAGTTAATCTGCAAGGCTGATAAGTTGGCTTATCCTATCAATGATGGCATTCCGGTTTTACTTGAAAACAAAGCTGAACCGTTAGCTGAGTAGTTTAGTTGCACCAAAAAAGCGCCTTAATGGCGCTTTTTTGTTGTTTAAATTTAGCTATAACTTGTTTTCCTTACTGTAATAGGTCTAATGTTTGCACTTGTAAGGTTGCTTTACCACCATGCTTGTCTGTCATACTTGGCGTCAAATAGAGTGCATTGATTTCATTTAGTATTATGCCATGGTCTACCGAGCTTTTTGGTGTCCAGTCTGGGCGAGAAAAAGTATCAAAACCGACTTCTACAGTATTCCAGTCATTGCTTGCTGGAAGCTTTGTTTGGTAGTGAGCATAAGTCTTGTCACCTTCTTTACCGTAGTGAGATTGCGATAACTTAATCAGTAATGGTATGTCGCATTTATAGGTAAGGCGGATCTTTTTAGTTCCCGCTAAGCTGGTGGCTTCAGGAGAATAAATGACTTCAACCCAAGAGTTACGTTGTGGATCGACTCTTGGGATCCGCTTGAACTTAACCCAAACTCCTTCATCAGTGATCATTTGATTTCGAAATGTGGCAGTACTGCCATATGGATCCGTTGCATAACTCCATTGGGTCGCATCGAGTGCAGGAGTCGTTTCTTTCGCTTGGCTATCGGAAGTATTGATTAGCATAGCAGCGACTAGTCCAATTAAAGCAAATTTCGCAAACGGCTTCATGATTATCCTTGTCATGTTAAAGGTAAACGATATGGGGGCGCAGGCCCTTAATCTGTGCGGTTAATTGAGAGTAGAATAACAAATTCTATTTTGCATATTGTCTTATTTTATAAACAGTTATTTTGCCAAACGCACAAAAGCTAGCTTTTATATTCAGCTATAGAGTAAAAAAGACTAAAACCTGATCATGGTTTTAGTCTTTTAGGTTAGCCGTTAATGCCATCTTTTAATATTAGTAGCTTGTATTGGGGCCAATTATATACGGGCTAATGTGAGCCACTCATCCAAGGCAAAACCTTTCTTGAAAACCTATCGGCTTGCCCGAGACGAATAGCACTGTTATGCCTCATTCTATAAAGCGCTTGATAACAGAGTGGCACTAAATACAAGCTGGTAACCGTTGAGAATGTCAGGCCGCCAATAATGGCAATGGCCATTGGTGAATATGAAGGGCCACCGCCACCAAGTTGGGTGTCTCCCATCGCGAGTGGCACTAAACCGAGTACAGTGGTGCCAACTGTCATCAATACAGGGCGCAATCTTGTATAACACACTGTACTAATCGCATTTGACAGCTCATCTAACGCGGGTGACATTTGGTTTATTTGGTCGACCAATACTATGCCGTTGTTTACCACTATTCCCATAAGAATCAATATGCCTATCATTGCCATAATCGACATGGGGGTGCCAGTAAATAATAAGGCCCAGAATACACCGGTTATTGAAAATAAAATCGAGGTGATAATTGCAGTTGGCAGTAAGAGTGACTCAAATAGCGCTGCCATTACGATATAAATCATCGCGATTGCTAAAATCATGTTTGTCGCCATTACTGCTTCGTCTTCATCTTGCTTTTGAAAGCCACCTCTAAGGGAGTAATCATAACCGGCAGGAAAGTTAACACTATCCATAACCTGAGTGATTTTTTCCTGTGCCTCTTCGGTAGTCAGTTCATCGAGGTTTGCGCCTATCGACAGCGCGGTTTGCCTGTCGTAATGCCTAATGGTATCGAAGCGCGGTAAGATCTCAATTTTTGCCAAGTTATCTAAGGTAAATACGCGATTATCGATACGGATAACCGGTAACTGTTTTAGTTTCTCTAGGGATAGGCGCCACTGTTGCTCATAGGCCATTTCAATGCGGAGTTCACCGCTTGGATCGTGGCGAAATGAACGTAAAGGCGTACCACGTAGCGCCATAGAAATACTGGAAGCCACTTCATTTAGCTTTAAGTCCAGTCTAGCGGCCATTTGACGGTCGATGCGGATCACCACTTCTTGCTGGGCACCGTTAAGCTCTGAGCGCACATCGGTTAAACCATCAATTGCGCTGAGTAACGGTACCACTTGCTGGCTAATACGGATAAGTTCGCTGGTAGAGCGTCCGGTTAATGACACCCGCACACCATTGTTTTCACCGCCCCAGCCAAATTGCGGTTTGGCAATCGCAAATTTAGGAAAGCCTTCGCGTATGGTCTTTTTCAGTGCTTTCATATCAACTTCGGTATCGTCTTTTAAGATCAGTGTTGATTGGCCTCTGTCTGCAGAAAAGTAGCTGTATACCGAGTCAATTTGGAACTTGTCTTTATTGGCATAAAGGTAAGTTTCCATTTTGGTGATCATCGCTTCTGTAACATCTAAGCTATGTCTGCCTTCGACTTGATAATTGATATATAAACGATTATTGCCTTCGCCATCAGACTGATCTTGGCTGACCATACTCAGTGGTAGGGCTGTTGATGCCAATATCATTAGCGCCAAAACCCCAGATATACGCGGGTGAGCCAAAATCCAATTAAGGCTGGTTTGATAGCCTGTTTGTAAGCGGCTCTTTTTGGCGACGGGCTTAACTTTAAAACTTAGTTTACTGAGCATCAGCGGCAATAGTGTTTTTGCAACTAGTAAAGAAGCGGCGAGTGAGATACAAATTGCAATTGCAACGTGCTCTAAAAAAATCGTCAATTCGACTTTAACGCCGAAAATATTCGGTAAAAAAACAATTGCAGTAGTGAGTGTTCCCGCTAGTACTGCAAGTGAAACTTTATCGACACCACGTAAAATCGCGCTGCTTTTTATTCCTTGGTTAGGAGAATATGTGGCAGTAGCGTCAGAGGTATTGTCCCTATTAGCCTGTTTTTCCTGCAGTACGCTTTCAGTCACCACAACGGCGTTGTCAATCAGCATACCTACAGCCAACAATAGCCCCATCATAGATAAGATATTGAGGCTATAGCCTAAAAAGTACATAGCAGCCAAAGTCATACAGATGGAAATAGGTACCGATGAAACGATAACTAAGGTCATCTTCAAATCGCGTAGGAACAGATACAAGACCACAAAAGACAGTAGTGCGCCAATTAAGCCTGCTGCAAGTAAGTCGCGCAGCGATGAGGTTACGCCATATGCTTGATCTTCCATCACAAACAGTTTGATGCCGTCAAATTGAGAGTTTTGTTTAGCCTCATCAATCACCTTCATGACGCGCTGTGATACGTCAACTAGATTCGCGCCAGACTCTTTAAATACATCCAGACCCACAGCATAATTTTGATCTAAATGACGTCCATCGAGGCGTTCTGGCAGTGAAAAGCTCACAGTTGCAATATCTGCAAGGGTAATGCCTGGAGCTAAAACAATCCTATTTATATCATCTAAGTTTCTAAACTCACCTTTAGGTGATACTTGATATACTCGTGATTGAGTCTTTAGTACGCCGGCATTAATAACAAAGTTTTCTTGTTGTAAACGGCGATTAAGCGCTTGCACTGAAATATTACTCGCAGCCAGTTTGTCGGCATTAACACGTATTTCAATCTGCTTTTGCTCAACGCCGTAAAGCGTGACTTGCGATACGCCAGCTACCCGCTCAAGAGGCTTTTTAAGCTGTTTATCGAGTAAGTCAAAGGCGCTTGATAATTCACGGTCGCTGGAAATACGCAGATTGAGCACTGGCATATCAGCAGTACTGAACTGCCTGATAAACACTCGTTCTACATCTTTTGGCAGTAAATGACGCACCGCATCGACTTTTTCACGCGCTTCTAAGCTTTTAGTCGCAACGTTTTCGCCCCACTTCATTCTTAGGTCTATTTCTGCACCATTTTGCGAAGAGCTTGAACGAAGCTCTTCAATGCCGCCCATAGTGGCTAATGACTCCTCTAATATATTGGTGATATCGCGTTCAACTTCAGCGGGAGTTGAACCTTTATAAGGCACCTCAACAATTACTTGCGGAATATCGATGCCAGGGAACATTTCCAGCGGCAGTAATCTGCTTGAAGCTAACCCAAATAACAGTATTGCCATAAAAAACATGGTTGTGGTTACAGGTCGTGCTAAGGCAAAGCGGGTGATATTCATGCTTTACCTCCTTCAAGAGTTTGATTATTCATTGCACCAGTGTCGTTGCTTTTCCCTGATTCAATTTGGTCAAACTGTTTTCGGTCAAAGACGGCATAAAGCACAGGGATAACAACAAGAGTAAGTAGGGTAGAGAGGCATAAGCCAAAGATAACCGTTATTGCCATTGGCGCTCGAACTTCACTACCATCGCCTAGCCCAAATGCCATTGGCGATAAACCTAGCGCTGTGGTCATGGTGGTCATAATGATTGGGCGTAGGCGCGATTTAGCCGCGTTTGAGATTGCACTCAGTTTATCTTCACCGCTTTGGCGCAGTTGATTAATTCGATCAACTAGCACAATGGCGTTATTCACAACAATACCTGCGAGCATGATAAGACCAATGAACACCACCACACTTAAGTGAGTTTGAGTGATAAACAAGCCAAAAATACTGCCGCCAACAGCCATAGGAACGGCGATGAGAATAAGTAGCGGGTGCAGTAAAGATTCAAACTGACTTGCCATCACTAAGTAAACTAAGAATACTGCTAATACGAGTGCAATTTGTAATGACTTAAACGAGTGCTCCATCTCCTCGTTTTGTCCGCCAAATCGAGCTTGAATCGAAGTGGGGAGAGTTTGCGCTGCCAAAATCTCACGAGCAGTTAACACAGCGTCATTTAGATCGCCATAAGCGAGGTTGGCAGACACAATAGCAACGCGTTGTTGACTGATACGGTTAATTGCAGACGGACCTAATTTTAGGCTGACATCTGCTACTGCACTAAGCGATATTGGATGGCTGCTATTTGGATTAATAATCATCGAGTCGATGTCGCTTATTTGGTTGCGTTCATCAATTTCACTGCGCACCAAAATATCAATCTTGCGGTCACGAAATGTGTATTGGCTAGCAATAGTACCGCCAATGCGCTGGGCAATCCGGTTCGCTACCGTTGGCGCGTCCATTCCCAGAGCTGCTAAACGTTGATGGTCAAACTGAATGCTTAGCTCAGGTTGGCCGTCTCGTAGACTCGTATTGATATCAGCGAAACGCTCAGAATCACCCAGTGCATCAACAAGATTGTCTGCCGTTTGTTTAAGCTGAGCTAAATCATAACCAACAAGTTCGATTTCAAGTGGTGTTTTAAAACTAAATAGTTCTGGGTGCTGCACTTTGGCTTCAAGTTCAGGAATTCGCATCGCGGTTGTACGTAATTTATCGGCTACCGCATCAAATGCATTATGGTCGCTAAGTACCACTTGTAAGCGCCCCCAGTTTTCTCCACCTCGAGAGGTGTCAGAGGTCATCAGTCCGCCACTACCTGCTTGACTATAGGCATGTTTAACGTCCTTGCGATCTTTTATCGATAGCGCGAGTTTACGCAGAACGCGATCGGTTTGAGCCACTTCGGTGCCTGGTGGCAATAAAACCTCAACATAAAACTCGCCTTGATTCATAGGTGGGATGAGCTCCATACCTAAACGAGGGAGCAGCAATCCTGCACTCGCTGTAACCATGAGCGCTATAGCTAAAGTGACAACGCGAAACTTAAGCGCTGCGGCTAGCAGCTTATGGTACAAGACCTCAAGTTTGCTGTAGCCCCAGTTAAAGCCACTACTGATCGGACGCATAACCAGTCCTGTTAGCCAAGATAGGCTGCGACCAACAATAAGCACGAGTGTTAACAGCGCGCTTGGCAAGTAGTTAAACAATAATACAAATGGGAAAGAGAATACCGTGGCACTGTAATGCTTTAATTTGGCCATCTTGGTAACGGGTTTTGGTTTGGCTGCTTTTTCTAATAATGGTGGCAGTGCTTTGAATCCTTCACGAGATGCAAGCATTGGGATGGTGGTTAATGCCACAAGTAATGAAGCGAGTAGAGCAAAAGTTACGGTTAATGCTTGATCTGAAAATAGTGCGCCAGCCACGCCATCAACAAACACCAGAGGTACAAATACCGCAAGCGTAGTTAAAGTGGAAGCAAAGATAGCGCCGGCCACCTCTTTGGTGCCTGTTACGGCAGCTTCAAGTCTGTTCATGCCAAGAGATTTGCAGCGGTCGATATTTTCTAATACCACAATGGCATTATCGACCAAGAGGCCAACCGCTAAGGCAATACCGCCAAGTGACATGATGTTTAGACTGATACCGGCAAAGTACATCATGTTAAAGGTGGCAATAACCGAAAAGGGGATTGAGATAGAGATAATCAATGTAGGGATGATATCGCGTAAAAATAGATAGATAACCAGCATCGAAAGCAAACTACCTATAAGTGCAGCGCTGGTGACTTCGTTAACCGCACTTTCAATAAATTCGGATTGGTCATAAATAACTTTTAATTCGCCTTTAGCATTATGCTGATTGAGTTTATTGAGCTCATCAGTCACTTTGCGCGCCACTGCAACCGTATTGGCATCGCCTTCCTTATAAATAGCCAGTTCAATGGATTCTTTATCGCCAATTCGCGTGATGTCATTGCGCTCTTTAAAGGCATCAACAATGGTTGCGACCTCAAATAGGCGCACTAGCGTTTGCTCATCACGGTAAATCACGATTTGCCCCAGCTCATCGAGCGAGTTGAACTGATTTAAGGTACGAACTAAGTATTCCTTGTCACCTTGAATCACTTTACCTGCAGAGAGGTTAATGTTTTCTTCGGCGATACGGTTGCGAATAATATCGGCACTTAAATTTAGTTGGCTGAGCTTTTGTTGATTAAGTTGAATATGCACTTCTTGCTGTAAACCTCCAGAAAGCCTTACAGCGGCTACACCGGATAGGGACTCAAGTTGACGTTTGAGCTCCTCTTCGGCGTAAGTTCGCATCTGCTTTAGTTCTGTTTCACTCGTGCCATCAGTCACAGTATCACTTGCTTCTGGCACTGAGAGCGCTAAACGAACAATAGGGTCAAGGTTTGGGTTAAAGCGCAGTAAGAGGGGCTTTTTAACATCAAGCGGCAATTCAATCGTGTCGAGTTTTTCTCGTACATCAAGACTTGCCATGTCCATATCTGTACCCCATTCAAACTCAAGTACTACATCGGACATACCTGAGCGCGAAATTGAACTGATTTTCCTAAGTCCTTTGACAATACCCGCAGCTTCTTCGATTGGTTTAGATACCAGTTGTTCAACTTCAACGGGTGCTGCGCCCACATATTGGGTACGAATAGTAATGGTTGGGTAACTTAAATCTGGCAATAGTTTTACTGCAAGGCGAGAGAAACCCACCATGCCGAAAAGGATCACTGCAAACATGAACATCCAAACCGTGACCGGTCGATTAACCGCTGTTTTTATTATAGACATAACGTGCTCCGTAGATTTTAAGCTATTTAGCTGACGCTAGATCTGTTGAATTAATGACTTCAACTAATGACAGGTCTTTAAGGTTTTGCTGACCACGGACAACGATTTGCTCGCCAGGCTGAATACCGCTTACCACTTCCACGGTATCGACTTCACGGTACCCGAGAGACACAGTGCGGCGATTAACATTGTCACCATCGAGAACATATAAAGCGTACTCGTTATCTTGGTTGATCAATGCGTTATAAGGCACGGTGATAACATTATTATGGGTGTCGTACTTTAGTTCCACGCGAGTAAACATCCCCGCTTTAAGCGTCGCATTTTGATTAGGGACTGACAGGGTGACTTTAAAGGTACCGCTTCGTGCATCGACAATCGGGCTTATACGAAGCACTGTGGCATGGGTGGTTTCTTGGGTATGTTTGTTGGCAACAATTTGGGCGTCTTGACCTAGGCGAAGGTGTTGTAATTGCTGCTCGGGTAAATGCACTATGCCGTATAGTTCGTCTTGATTGACCACATAAAATAATTCATCAAATTCTTTTGCCATATTGCCCGATTTGACAAATCGCGTTGCGATAACGCCATCAATTGGTGAGCGGATCATGCTTTCTTGTACGTAAAGCGCTGCTAAATCACGTTTGGCCATGGCTGCTTGCAGGTTATATTCAAGCTTTGCCATTGAGTCGGCGCTGAAAAATTCTTTATTGCTGATTTTCTTAAGGCGATTGAGCTCTTGCTCGATGATTTCAACTTCGGCTTGCGAGCGATCTAAATCGAACTTCTGCCTTTTAGAGTCGATAATTGCTAGCAACTGACCTTTTTTAACTCTATCACCTTCTTCAACTTTTAATTCTTGTATCAGCCCTGCGACTCGAGTAACAACATTAGCTTCTTGTGGCGCTTCTAACGTCGCGGTTGTGCTGTAAAAAGAGGAAACATCGCCTTGGATCACCGTGGCAGTTTCAACTGGGACGGCGTATTTTTCTTCTTCTTTAGTTTGTTCTTCACTGCCACAAGCACTTAAAAGTGATACGCCCAATAATAAGGGGAGAATAATGTGTTTTTTGTTTAACGCTTCCATGTAAGCAGACCTTAATTTAATTGTTCCAATAAGCCTGATAAAGCATGATGCGTGCCATGTTGTTAAGTTGTTACTTAACAATGGTTTACGTGTTTTTAAGTTTATTTCTTAAAATTAAATTAATTATTATCTAGTGAAAAAGTTTAAATGTTGGTTTTTTTAACAAAGGTTACAATTGGTTTCTTTTTAGGTGGCTAGTTTTTGGTTTAATTACGAATTGTGTCGATTAATTAAGGTTATATAAATTTTAGTAAAGGCTTGAGGTTACTGCGACTTGGCTTATACAGAGGCGGAGGATTGAAAGAAGCGATTTTTGAGAGAATTGACGTGTTACCTAACGAGAATTATTTTCATGATTAAAATACATAAATAAAAAGCGCGGCAATAAAAAAGGCACTCAATGAGTGCCTTTCAATCAATTTATCAGTCATTTAAGTGACGAGCTTAAACTGACTGCTAAATCATATGTGTTAATCGCGCTTATCAAGCTCAATAAAATCGCGCTTAGCATCACCAGTATATAGCTGACGAGGGCGGCTGATCTTGTGACCAGGTTGATCTAGCATCTCTTTCCAGTGGGCAATCCAACCGACAGTACGCGCAAGGGCGAATAGTACAGTGAACATGCTTGTAGGAATACCGATAGCCTTCATGATGATCCCTGAGTAGAAATCAACATTTGGATAAAGCTTCTTAGAGACGAAATACTCATCTTCTAGTGCAATGCGCTCAAGCTCCATTGCTACATCTAGAAGTGGATCGTTGACCTTAAGTTCAGCTAAGACTTCATGACATGTTTCACGCATCACTTTCGCGCGAGGGTCGAAGTTCTTGTAAACACGGTGACCAAAGCCCATTAGACGGAAAGGATCTTCTTTGTCCTTAGCACGTGCAATAAACTCAGGAATACGGTCAACAGTGCCAATTTCTTCCAGCATGTTTAGACATGCTTCGTTAGCACCGCCGTGTGCTGGTCCCCAAAGTGACGCAATACCAGCAGCAATACATGCAAACGGGTTAGCACCTGAAGAGCCAGCTAAACGTACAGTTGATGTTGAAGCGTTTTGCTCGTGGTCCGCGTGTAGGATAAAGATGCGGTCCATTGCACGTTCAACGATTGGATTCACCTTATATTCTTCACAAGGTACACCAAACATCATGCTTAGGAAGTTACCGGCATAGCTAAGCTCGTTACGTGGGTAAACAAACGGTTGACCGATTGAGTACTTGTAGCACATAGCTGCGATAGTTGGCATCTTTGATACTAAGCGGTATGCAGCGATTTCACGGTGACGCTCATCGTTTACATCCAAAGAGTCTTGGTAGAACGCCGAAAGCGCGCCTGTGACACCACATAGCATTGCCATTGGGTGAGCATCACGTCTAAAGCCTCTAAAGAAAGCTGCAAGCTGCTCATTCACCATGGTGTGTGTTTTAACAGTATGCTCAAACGTTTCGTACTGAGCTTTATTTGGCAACTCTCCGTAAAGAAGCAAATAACATAAATCTAAATAGTCAGACTCTACTGCCAACTGATCGATTGGGTAACCGCGGTGAAGCAGTATGCCTTTTTCGCCGTCGATGTAGGTGATCGCTGATTCACAGGAAGCGGTCGCAAGAAATCCTGGATCAAAAGTAAAGTGACCTTTGCTACCTAGCTTACTGATGTCGATAACATCAAATCCTGCCGTACCTTCTTTGATAGGCAGTTCGATTGAATCGTTCCCTGGTAGTTCTAATTTGGCTATATTGTCAGCCATACCCCATTCTCCTTACTTCATTCTTATTGAGTGCGGCTTATCAAACGACATTACTTTACAGTGAATCTAGATCACATTTCAATTTAAATAAGCGTTTAAATTTGTTAGACCATGGTCTTATTTTGGCTTAAGTGCTTGTGCCAGTAGGTGCTTGGCAGATTTTTTTACCAAAAAAACAAAATTTGCATAATGTGATGTTTGTATTTGATATTTCACCCACGTATACTTGCCGCAGCTCAGAAGAGCTGCATACATTGGCGATAAGTTATCACTTTTTTGCACGCTTAATTAGTGGTTGCTAAATCCGTTAAATGTTTGTTTCAAGTTTTCTTTTGTAAAAGTTCTAAACCGTGATTTAAATCACTGTTTGGAATTTAATCAAAAGCGGTTCATATAACAAAAAATAGCTCAAATTGAGCAGAGTGAGCAGAACGTGAAAAAGCAAAGACCTGTCCATTTAGATCTGCAGACCATACGCTTCCCTGCAACAGCGATCGCGTCGATTCTTCACCGTGTATCGGGCGTAATAATGTTGTTTGCCGTCGGTATTCTTATCTGGTTGCTTAATGAGTCATTAGCATCAGCTGAGAGTTTCGCAGGCGTCCAATCTCTTTTTGATAACTTTGTTGTTAAGTTCATCATTTGGGGAATTCTTACCGCGCTGGGTTATCACTTGATAGTGGGTATTCGCCACTTAGTGATGGATGCTGGCTACTGGGAAGAGCTCTCTTCTGGTGTTTCATCAGCTAAAGTCGCTATTGCTTTGTCAGTAGTGTTTTCAATTATCGCGGGGATTTGGGTATGGTAACGAACGCAGCAAGTCTGGGCCGCAGTGGTGTCCATGACTTTATTCTTATACGTGCAAGTGCCGTAGTCCTAGCCTGTTACACCATTTTTTTGGTTGGGTTTATCGCATGTAGCTCTCCACTAACTTATGACGCTTGGCATGGCTTATTTAGCGCATTGCCAATGAAAGTCTTCACACTTCTCGCGCTTGTCGCGGTGCTAGTACATGCCTGGATTGGTATTTGGCAGGTACTAACAGATTATGTAAAGTGTGTATCTCTACGTGGTGTACTTCAGTTTGTTTTTGTCGTAGCAGCCTTCAGTTATTTGGCAGCAGGCATTTTGATAGTGTGGGGTGTTTAAGTGGCTATTCCAGTTCGCGAATTTGACGCGGTTGTAATCGGTGCTGGTGGCGCCGGTATGCGTGCCGCTTTACAGATTTCTAAAGAAGGTAAGAGCTGTGCGCTGTTATCTAAAGTTTTTCCAACTCGTTCTCATACAGTATCTGCACAGGGTGGTATTACCGTAGCACTGGGTAATGCCCACGAAGATCACTGGGAACAACACATGTACGATACCGTGAAAGGTTCTGATTTTATCGGTGACCAAGAAGCGATTGAGTTTATGTGTAAAACTGGCCCAGAAGCAGTTATCGAACTTGAGCATATGGGACTACCATTCTCACGTTTCGAGAACGGCAAAATCTACCAACGTCCTTTCGGTGGTCAATCTAAAAACTTTGGTGGTGAACAGGCTGCGCGTACAGCGGCAGCTGCTGACCGTACTGGTCACGCATTACTGCATTGCCTATACCAACAAAACGTTAAGCATAAGACTGAAGTCTTCTCTGAGTGGTATGCACTTGATTTAGTCAAAAATGAAGATGGTGTGATTGTTGGTTGTACTGCAATCGAAATCGAAACCGGCGAAATAGTTTACTTCAAAGCCAAGGCAACTATCTTAGCGACTGGTGGAGCAGGGCGTATTTACGCTTCTACCACAAACGCACATATTAACACTGGTGACGGTGTGGGTATGGCGATGCGCGCTGGCGTGCAGATGCAAGACATGGAAATGTGGCAGTTCCACCCAACGGGTATTGCTGGCGCAGGTGTTTTGGTAACTGAAGGTTGTCGTGGTGAAGGTGGATACCTTCTAAACAAAGACGGTGAACGTTTCATGGAACGTTACGCACCTAACGCGAAAGATTTGGCATCACGTGACGTGGTAGCACGTTCTATGATGACTGAAATCCGTGAAGGTCGTGGTCTTGATGGTCCACTAGGCCCGCACTGTTTGCTTAAGCTTGATCACTTAGGTAAAGAGACCCTAGAAGCACGCCTACCTGGTGTTTGTGAACTATCGCGCACATTCGCACATATCGATCCAGCAGATGGTCCAATCCCAGTATTGCCGACTTGTCACTATATGATGGGCGGTTTGCCAGCTAAAGTGAGTGGTCAAGTTGTTCGTCAAAATAATGATGGCAGCGAAGAAGATGTAACCGGCCTATTTGCAGTTGGTGAAATTGCGTGCGTATCGGTACACGGTGCGAACCGATTGGGTGGTAACTCATTGTTAGATCTTGTAGTATTTGGTCGAGCAGCAGGTCAGCACTTAGGTAAAGCGTTAGATGAAACGCCAACACCAAAAGAAGCTAGCCAAGCCGAAATTGATGCTTCTCTAGCACGTTTAAACCGCTGGGAAAGTAACAAAGACGGTGAAGATCCAGCTGTTATCCGTAAAGATCTGCAGCTTTGTATGCAGCTTAACTTCTCGGTATTCAGAAGTGGCGATGCGATGGCTGAAGGCCTTAAAGAGCTTAAAGCGATTCGTGAGCGTTTAGCCAATGCCAAGCTATCTGATAACTCAACAGAATTTAATACCCAGCGTATTGAATGTTTAGAGTTAGATAACTTGATGGCCACTGCGATTGCAACGGCAACAGCGGCAAACTTCCGTACAGAAAGCCGTGGTGCACATTCACGTGAAGATTACCTAGAACGTGATGATGATAACTGGTTATGTCACAGTATTTATGACCCAGTTACTGAGCTTATGACTAAGCGAGATGTGAACATGGAGCCTAAGCTTCGCGCCGCATTCCCGCCAATCAAGCGTACCTACTAAGGAGAAGACCCGATGAAATTGGAATTTGCAGTTTATCGCTACAATCCTGATGTAGACACTAAGCCTTACATGAAGGATTACAGCTTAGAAGTGGATGAAGGTACCGATATGATGGTCCTTGATGCATTGCTCAAGCTAAAAGAGTTAGATCCGACACTTGCCTTTAGACGTTCATGCCGTGAAGGTGTGTGTGGCAGTGATGGTATCAACATGAATGGTAAAAACGGTCTAGCGTGTATCACGCCAGTTTCTACCTTCAAGGGTAAAAAGATTGAAATCCGTCCGTTACCTGGCATGCCAGTTGTACGTGACTTGATTGTTGATTTAACTCAGTTCTACACCCAATACGAGAAGATTAAGCCTTTCTTGATTAACGATGAAAAAACGCCTGCGCGTGAGCATCTGCAATCACCGGAAGAACGTGAGCACTTAGATGGACTCTACGAGTGTATTATGTGTGCATGTTGTTCTACCGCTTGTCCTTCGTTCTGGTGGAACCCAGATAAATTTATCGGTCCAAGTGGCTTGCTACATGCTTATCGCTTCTTGATTGACAGCCGCGATACGGCGACTGAAGAACGTTTATCGGGTCTTGATGACGCATACAGTGTATTCCGCTGCCACGGCATCATGAACTGTGTTGATGTTTGTCCTAAAGGGCTTAATCCGACAAAAGCAATTGGACACATTAAGTCTATGCTGCTGCAGAGAGCCGTTTAGTATGCAGAATAAAGAGCCGATATTGATATAGCTCTATATGAGTCACTTTCCCTGTGGAGGGTGGCTCTTTTTATGTCACGGAAGACAAATATAAATAAGATCTGGAACTATCGGGGCTACAGAGATTACAGAGAGTTTGGCTGAGCTTAACCCTCTGTATTTATGACTTTGGCTAAGCACGTGTATACAGTTTGAAAGGAATAGAAATGCACCAAGGCATCATGAAAGCCTGGCTCGAATCGTCACACCTTAATGGCGCGAATTCGACCTATGTAGAAGAGATGTATGAAGCCTATCAAGTCGATCCACAGTCGGTAACTGAAGACTGGCGTGTCGTGTTTGATAACCTCCCTCTAGTTAATGGTTCATCTGCAGATGTACCAGAAGCTGCCCACTCTAAAGTACGTGACTATTTTCGTAGTCTTGCATTAGATGGACGTCAGAAAGGTTCACCTAAGGTGACCGATCATGAAGTCGATGCAAAACAAGTTAAAGTCCTACAGTTAATTAACGCTCACCGTTTCCGTGGTCATCAGAACGCCAATTTAGATCCGCTTGATATTTGGAAGCGCGATAAGGTGTCTGAGTTAGCCCCAGCATTTCATGGCCTAGATGCCGATGACATGCAGCGTCAATTTAACACCGGTTCATTTGCTCATGGTGGCGAAACCATGAAGCTGGTGGACTTAGTTAAAGCACTAAAAGCGACTTACTGTGGCTCTATTGGTGCTGAGTATATGCACATTACCGACACTGATGAGAAACGTTGGTTACAGCAACGTCTTGAGCCTTCTCTCGGTGCTGCAAATTACTCTAAAGCGGATAAAACTCGAATTCTTGAAGGACTTAACGCCGCAGAAGGTATGGAAAAATACCTAGGCGCTAAATTCCCAGGTGCAAAACGCTTTTCATTAGAAGGCGGCGACGCGCTGGTTCCTATGATGCGTGAGATCATCTACCGAGCAGGTGATGCGGGTACTAAAGAAGTGGTTATTGGTATGGCCCACCGCGGTCGTTTAAATGTACTGGTAAACATTCTTGGTAAGAAACCGTCGGAACTGTTTGATGAATTTGCTGGTAAACACAGCGAATTAAACGGTAGTGGTGATGTTAAGTATCACCAAGGCTTTTCTTCAGATTTTGAAACCCCTGGCGGCAACGTTCACTTAGCGCTAGCCTTTAACCCATCTCATCTAGAGATTGTTAACCCAGTGGTTATCGGCTCTGTTCGTGCTCGACTTGATCGTCGTGGCTGCGATACAGGCAAGCAAGTCATGCCAATCACCATTCATGGTGACTCGGCAATTACTGGCCAAGGTATCGTGCAAGAAACCTTTAACATGTCACAGACTCGTGGCTTTAAGGTTGGCGGCAGTATCCGCATCGTGGTTAACAACCAAGTGGGTTTCACCACTAACTTAACAGAAGATGTGCGCTCTACTGAGTACTGTACCGATATCGCTAAGATGGTTCAGGCTCCGATTTTCCACGTCAATGCAGATGATCCAGAAGCTGTAGCTTTTGTGTCGCAGCTTGCCGTTGATTATCGCAACGAGTTTAAACGCGACGTGGTAATTGATTTAGTTTGTTATCGCCGCCATGGTCATAACGAAGCTGATGAGCCTAGTGCAACTCAGCCATTGATGTACGCTAAAATCAAAAAACATCCAACGCCAAGAAAAATTTATGCAGACCGCTTAATTGCTGAAAACACGCTTGGTAGCGACGATGTCACCTCTATGGTTAACGATTACCGTGATGCATTAGATGGTGGTGATTGTGTGGTTAAAGAGTGGCGTCCAATGACACTTCACTCGGTTGACTGGAGTCCATACATCGGTGCAGAGTGGAATGACTCTTACGATGCTCACATGTCACTTGACCGCATTAAAAATCTTGCTGACAAAATCAGTTATGTGCCAGAAAGCCATAAATTGCAGTCTCGCGTGGCTAAAATCTACAAAGATCGTTTAGCAATGGCATCCGGCGAGAAGCTGCTTGATTGGGGCTTTGCTGAAACCTTAGCTTACGCATCGATTCTTGAAGACAAGCAACGCATTCGTATTACTGGTCAAGATTCGGGCCGTGGTACTTTCTTCCACCGTCATGCGGTATTGCACAATCAAAATGATGCAACGGCTTATATGCCACTACGTAACATTGCTGATGAGCAAGGACCGATTGATATTACTGACTCAGTGCTTTCTGAAGCATCAGTATTAGCGTTTGAGTATGGTTATGCGACAGCAGAACCGGGTGGCTTAACCCTTTGGGAAGCTCAGTTTGGTGACTTTGCTAACTGTGCTCAAGTGGTAATTGACCAGTTCCTATCATCAGGTGAGCAAAAGTGGGGCCGTCTATGTGGTCTAACGATGTTATTGCCTCATGGTTACGAAGGTCAAGGTCCAGAGCACTCTAGTGCACGTTTAGAGCGCTTCTTACAGCTTTGTGCTAACCACAACATGCAAGTATGCGTGCCATCAACGCCTGCACAGGTGTATCACATGCTGCGTCGTCAGGTTGTGCGCCCTATGCGCCGTCCGCTTGTGGTTATGTCTCCTAAGTCTTTGCTACGTCACCCGCTAGCGGTTTCAAGTTTGGAAGAGCTTGCTGAAGGGACCTTCCAAAACGTTATTGGTGAAATCGATGAGCTAGACGCAACTAAAGTCGATAGAGTCGTATTCTGTAGCGGTAAAGTTTACTTTGAGCTACTTGAGCGTCGTCGTAAAGAAGGTCTAGAGAACGTGGCACTTATTCGTGTTGAACAGCTTTATCCGTTCCCTCACGATGAAGCGGCAGCAGCCCTTGCTGAATATAGCCACGTAAAAGATTTTGTATGGTGCCAAGAAGAGCCGCAAAACCAAGGTGCTTGGTATTGCAGTCAACACCATTTCTGGAGCGTCATCCCTGCTGGAGCTCAATTGAGCTACGCCGGTCGTGAAGCCTCAGCTGCGCCAGCATGCGGTTATCCATCATTGCATGCTCAGCAACAAGAATCATTAATCAACAGTGCATTAAAGCTGTAGTAATAGAACATTTATAAGAAGGATCGTAATCCATGAGTATCGAAATTAAGGTACCCGTACTGCCAGAATCAGTTGCTGATGCGACTATTGCTACTTGGCATGTTCAAGCTGGCGAGCAAGTTTCTCGTGATCAAATCCTTGTTGATATTGAAACTGATAAAGTTGTACTTGAAGTTGTTGCGCCAGAAGACGGCCAGATCTCAGCATTTTTAGCTGAAGAAGGTGATACGGTACTGGGTGAGGCAGTGATTGCAAGCTTTGTTGCTGGCGCAGTTGCCGGTCAAGAAGTGACTAAAGCACAAGCGGAAGCAGCAGCAGCTCCTGCCAGCGAAACAGCTGATGAATCAAATGATGCATTAAGCCCATCTGTACGTCGTTTAATTGCTGAGCATAACGTAGATGCAAATGCGGTTAAAGGTACGGGCGTTGGTGGACGCATTACTAAAGAAGACGTTGAAGCATTTGTGAAAAACAAACCTGCTGCAGCTCCGACACCTTCAGCACCCGTTGCTGTTGCACCTTTAGCAGAACGTAGCGAAAAACGTGTGCCAATGACACGTCTTCGTAAAACGATTGCTAATCGTTTATTAGAAGCGAAAAACTCTACTGCTATGTTAACCACGTTTAACGAAGTTAACATGAAACCAATCATGGATATCCGTAAGCAGTATCAAGAGATTTTTGAAAAGCGCCACGGTATTCGTCTAGGTTTCATGTCTTTCTACGTGAAAGCGGTTACTGAAGCACTTAAGCGTTTCCCAGAAGTGAACGCATCAATTGATGGTGACGATATTGTTTACCACAACTACTTTGATGTGAGCATTGCTGTATCGACTCCTCGTGGTCTTGTCACCCCTGTACTGCGTGATACTGACAAGATGAGTCTGGCTGATATCGAACGTAATGTTCGTGAATTAGCTATTAAAGGTCGCGACGGTAAGCTAACCGTTGATGACATGACTGGTGGTAACTTCACCGTGACTAACGGTGGTGTATTTGGCTCATTGATGTCAACACCAATCTTGAATCTGCCACAGAGCGCGATTTTAGGCATGCATGCTATTAAAGATCGCCCAATGGCAGTTAATGGTCAGGTTGAAATCCTGCCTATGATGTACCTCGCACTTTCTTACGATCACCGTATTGTAGATGGTCGTGAATCAGTTGGTTATTTGGTTGCTATTAAAGACTTCCTAGAAGATCCAACTCGTTTGTTACTTGACCTATAGGCCAAGAACAAACAATACCCTCGTGCAGGCCCATTTGGGCCTGTTGAAATACACAAGAAGTATAATGGATAGATCATCATGAATTTGCATGAGTATCAGGCGAAATCTTTATTTGCCGAATATGGTTTACCAGTGTCAGAAGGTTTTGCATGTGATACTGCCCAAGAAGCAGTTGAAGCAGCAGGACACATTGGCGGTGATATGTGGGTTGTTAAGTGTCAAGTACACGCTGGCGGCCGTGGTAAAGCAGGTGGCGTTAAAGTCACTGGCGACAAAGAAGAGATCCGAGCGTTTGCTGAACATTGGTTAGGTAAGAACCTTGTTACTTACCAAACTGATGAGAAAGGCCAGCCAGTTGCTAAAATTTTAGTAGAAAGCTGCACTGACATTGCAAATGAATTGTACCTAGGTGCAGTGGTAGACCGTGCAACACGTCGTGTTGTATTTATGGCGTCTACTGAAGGCGGTGTGGAAATTGAAACTGTGGCTGAAGAAACGCCAGAGTTGATCCACAAAGCAATCATCGATCCGCTTACTGGTCCACAGCCGTACCAAGCACGCGATCTTGGCTTCAAGTTAGGTCTAAACCCTACTCAAATGAAGCAATTCACTAAAGTCTTTATGGGCTTAGCGAAAATGTTTGAAGACCATGATTTCGCACTACTAGAAATCAACCCACTTGTTATCACTGACGAAGGCAACATTCACTGTCTTGATGGCAAGATTGGTATCGATGGTAACGCACTATTCCGTCAACCAAAAATCCGTGAAATGCACGATCCATCACAAGATGATGCTCGCGAAGCACACGCGGCTAAGTTTGAGCTTAACTATGTCGCACTAGACGGAAACGTTGGTTGTATGGTTAACGGCGCAGGCCTAGCTATGGGTACCATGGATATTGTTAACCTACACGGTGGCAAGCCAGCTAACTTCCTAGACGTAGGCGGTGGAGCAACTAAAGAGCGTGTTGCTGAAGCATTCAAGATCATCCTATCTGACGATAACGTTAAAGCGGTTCTTGTGAACATCTTTGGTGGTATCGTACGTTGTGACATGATTGCTGAAGGCATCATCGGCGCAGTTAAAGAAGTGGGTGTTGAAGTGCCTGTAGTTGTACGTCTTGAAGGTACAAACGCAGACCTAGGTCGCGATGTATTGGCAAGCTCAGGTCTTGACATTATTGCAGCAGAGTCACTAACTGACGCTGCTGTTAAAGTTGTAGCTGCTGCGGAGGGCAAATAATGTCTGTACTAATTAACAAAGATACCAAAGTTATCTGTCAGGGTTTCACTGGCGGTCAAGGTACATTCCACTCTGAGCAAGCTATCGCTTACGGTACAAAGATGGTTGGTGGTGTATCTCCAGGAAAAGGTGGTCAAACTCACCTAGGTCTGCCAGTATTTAATACTGTTAAAGATGCGGTAGAAGTGACTGGCGCAACAGCTTCAGTTATCTACGTACCAGCACCTTTCTGTAAAGATGCAATCCTAGAAGCAATCGACGGTGGCATTGAGCTAATCGTTTGTATTACTGAAGGGATCCCAACGTTAGATATGCTTCAAGTTAAAGTTAAGCTTGAAGAAACTGGCGTTCGCATGATCGGTCCAAACTGCCCAGGTGTTATCACTCCGGGTGAATGTAAGATTGGTATCATGCCTGGTCACATCCACAAGCCAGGTAAAGTTGGTATTGTTTCACGCTCTGGTACGTTAACGTACGAAGCGGTTAAGCAAACGACTGACGAAGGTTTCGGCCAGTCTACTTGTGTTGGTATTGGCGGTGACCCAATTCCAGGTACTAACTTCATCGACGTATTGGAAATGTTCCAAAACGATCCGCTAACCGAAGCAATCGTAATGATTGGTGAAATTGGTGGTACTGCTGAAGAAGAAGCGGCTGAATACATCAAGGCTAACGTAACTAAGCCTGTTGTTTCATACATTGCTGGTGTTACGGCACCTGAAGGTAAGCGTATGGGCCATGCAGGCGCAATTATCGCTGGTGGTAAAGGTACGGCAGAGGATAAGTTTGCAGCTCTAGAAGCTGCAGGCGTAACAACTGTTCGTTCACTTGCTGACATCGGTAAGGCACTACGTACTAAAACAGGTTGGTAATTTCTAACTTCGTTTAAAAAGGCGCTTCGGCGCCTTTTTTTGTTGGCCTTAGGGAGTGTTTACTAAAGAAGTTTGAGTGTAAAATTTTCAAGCCTGCTGATTATTTTTAGATTTTAGTTTCACGTTTATTAATCTAACTAGAACGAATGGCGATAAATACGGCTAAATTAAGCCAAATAATGGCGTAGTTTTAACAATCTGTTATACCTAATTTATCTATAGGGAACTTGTAGGTAATTTTTATGTCTATGGTAAGCGCGAAAGAGTTTTCTGATTGGTTACGATTAAGGTTTGGTGATCTTAATGAAGGCGTAGCACTCACTCGTAAAGATATCAATCAGTTAACTGGTCGTCAGAACTTTTCTTCAGATTTTGTAAACGATATTCACTTTGAGCTCATGCGCCATGGTTTGGCATTTGTCACAGATACGTCACGAGAACAGTTTTATCTTGTTCCGATTAACAAGCAATGCTGGCGTGACAGGTTAGAGCAACAATTCGAAAAAGAGATTTTTTGCAATATCATCCCGCTTAATATCTCCAGTCAGTAGCGCAAACTAATTCTGATCCGCGATATTCGCGAACCTTGATTTGAAGTTAATAAACACCGTGGTTAGCACATTCTTGCTCGCTTCATATCCCATGATAAAATCAATTCGATAAGCCAATTTATCTCAATCTGTATTTTATATGAAATACGCTCATTGCAATCGACATGGATGTTGTCAATGTCGCTTATACAAGACTTTTTAACTTTATCGCAGTGAAATACGATCAACTACAAGTGGCTTGTTAGCAGAATTAACCTTGAAAAATTACTACCAGATTAATCTCATCACTCCTTTCGGATAGAGCAGGATCTATTTTGTTAATAAAATAGTTTTTTGTTATCATCATCGCGCAAAATCTCATTTCACTGGTCTTATCAATTGTTTAATAATTGACGGCTCTAGGAGATCTTAAAAGTGGTTACAAGGATCTCCGCTATGTCGACATTGTCTATTATCTTGCCGTTACTTTTGATGGCAAGTTTAGGTTACTTCTTTACCGTGAGAGAGACGTTTACTAAAGAACATATTGCGGGGATAAGCCAGTTTACTTTTTATCTTTCAATTCCTGCGTTTCTGTTTATCAATATGTACCAAGCGGATCTAGCTAAAAGTTTTGATCCAAAAAGTTTGGCCAGTTTTTATCTGCCGGTGTTATTGATATACGCTGTAAGTGCGACTCTGTATGCGTGGCTAAACCGAGACCTGCCGAGTACCAATACTCCTAGCGTAGTATTTGGTTTAGGTTGTAGTTACTCAAACACAATTTTAGTCGGACTTCCGGTCATAGTGGGTGCACTAGGCGAAGCAATGATAGGTAATGTTTTTGCGATTATTACTTTCCACAGTGCATTGTTGTTTTCGTTAACGCTTGTAATAGGACATAAGCAAGATGCTGAAGGGGTTGGACTTTGGTCTCTGTTAAAAGGAATCGTGTTTAATCCTATAGTGTTGAGCTTGTCGGCGGGCTTAGCCTTAAACCTATTGCAAATCCCTTTAGTTGATGAGTTAGCAAACGGATTAACTTTGTTAAGCACACCAGCATTAGCGTGCGCTTTGTTTGTTTTGGGGGCTAACTTAAGTTTTTATAAGATTTCTCAAGATTGGCAGCTTGCGCTGACATCATCGTTAATTAAACTGGTTCTATTGCCATTATGTGTTTATTTAGTGGGCTTATATGGTTTTAATTTGGGAGCTGAAAACCTAGCCGTAGTAGTGTTACTCAGTGCTTCGCCACTTGGGGTTAATGCTTATCTTATCGCTATGCAAGTTAAGGCGCTGCAATCGGTTATTGCGAGTACTGTAGTCCTATCAACAATGCTATCGGTGATAACCATGAGTATATGGTTAGCTATTTTACTGTGATGTGAGCCATGGGCAGCTCTAAGCATAAGTGTACTGGTGTGGTTCAATAAGAGGTAAAGAATTATTGTTTAGCACTCGTGTTTGGCTAGGTTGTGCCATTTTCTGACTATGCTTTTTTACGCAAGTTTACTTGCGAGCAGTGCTTTTTAATTGGTTGAAGATTAGATAACGCCTTTTACTGCATTATCTAACCAACAAATATTACAACGAGGCACTTTGGTTTACTTCTATTTGGTTTACGCCTATTGAGTTAATGGTGCTGTTGAACTTTATTTTTGGGTCGTGACAGCTCTGCTGGGCTAAGAATATAAACATCCTCTGAATAAAAGTCGTTAGTTTGTGCCATGTTCCACCAATCATTCCATGGTCCAGCTATGTCATTGTCATTAAGTAGTTCATTGGGCTTTAGTGGCTCAATCAAACTGCCAACAGACATCAATAAGCCATAGGGGGTGCGGCGTTTTAGCATTTGCGGCTGCAGTTTGTCGGGGGTATCGAGTCCCATGCTGCCCACTAACTCAAAAAAGCTCTTTAACGTATTATGGTGATAATTTTTAACCCGCTCACTTTTAGTCGTGACATTAAGAGCTTTGCTACGGGCAGGATCTTGAGTGGCAATGCCGGTAGGACATAAATTGGTATTACAATGCCTTGATTGAATACAACCAAGAGATAGCATCATGGTTCTTGCAGCGTTGACTGTATCGGCGCCCATGGCTATTTTGGCCAGCAGATCAAAACTTGATGCCGTTTTACCTGAAGCAATAATTTTTATTTTATCTCTAAGCCCACAACCTGTAAGCGCGTTATGGACAAAATATACAGCTTCTAAGCACATCATGCCTAAGCGGTTTGTAAACTCAACAGGTGCCGCTCCTGTGCCGCCTTCAGCACCATCAACAGTGATGAAGTCTGGTGTGATACCTGTTTCTATCATGGCTTTACACAGCCCGAGAAATTCAACCGGGTTGCCCAGGCACAACTTAAAACCGACAGGTTTACCGCCACTGAGTTCCCTTAGAGTCTTAACAAAGTTCAATAGCGCTTTGGGCGTTGTACACTCAGGGTTAACCGCTGGTGAAACACAGTCAACTCCTTTGGGGATTTGACGTATGGTGGCTATTTCATCGGTGATTTTTGCAGCGGGTAAAACGCCGCCATGACCGGGTTTGGCTCCTTGACTCAGCTTTATCTCAATCATTTTTATCTGTGGACGAGTGGCCATGGCTTTAAAGCTATCTGGATTAAAGTTACCGCTATTATCACGACAGCCAAATAGCCCTGAGCCAATTTGCCAAACAATATCGCCTTGATGCTTTAAATGATAAGGGCTGACACCACCTTCGCCAGTATTGTGATAGCAGCCCGCTTTAAGTGCACCAAGGTTAAGTGATTCAATTGCATTGCTGCTAAGAGAACCAAAACTCATGGCTGAAATATTGAAATAAGACGCTTGATAAGGTTGTGTGCAGTCAGGACCGCCGATTTTCACTTTTTTAGCGCTGTCATGAACCTCTTTTGGGTGTAAGGATTGCCATAGGCTAAGGTAATTATCCTCCAGTAAGTTTCGCTGGGTGCCAAAGGCAATGGTATCTCTGACGTTTTTAGAGCGTTGATAAACTAACGAGCGTTGTTCTCGATTAAAAGGGGTTTCCTCGGTGTCGTTGGCAATAAAGTATTGCTGAATTTCGACTCGGTAGGACTCGAGGAAATAACGCAGGTACGCTACAACGGGGTAAAGACGGTTTAATGTATGGCGACTATGATACATGTCGAAATAGCCAACAGCGGTATAGATTAAGGTAAAAGTGAAAACTAAGCTTGGAAATGCGCCTGTACTGTTTAGCATATAGTTGATGGCGAGTAGGTTTCCGAAGGTGGCAATGATCCAATAGACCTTTTGCATAATCGTCATAAAGCATTCCTTTGTTGCTGACTTCTATAAAGCATAGGTTTATTGAACGCTATCGGTAACGTTTAAGCAAACTTGTTTTAATACTTTCTAAACTAAACAAAATATGAGTATATTAGCAAAGTACTTGGGATACAGATGCAAAAGGAGATTATTGTGATTATTACTGAGACAGATAGGCTTATTCTGCGTCATTTTGAAGCTAAGGATACCAAAGCCATCTTTCTGCTAAATAGTATTCCTGAAATACTGACTTATATACCTGGCGAGCCGATGACATCCATTACTCAGGCTGAGCAAATTTTTGAAAATGTCATAACTAAGAGCTACCAAGAGCGTGGTTATGGACGCTGGGCGGTAGAGCATAAAGCAGACGGTAAGGTGATAGGGTTTTGTGGACCAACTTTTATTACTGAGTTTAATGAAGTAGAGCTTGGTTACCGTTATTTACCTCAATATTGGGGGCAGGGTATAGGTTATGAAGCTGGTATTGCCGCTTTAGAGCAATTTAAGGATTATGGCATAGACGAAGCGATAGCTTTGATATTGCTGGGTAACAAAGGCTCAGAAGGTGTTGCGCGTAAGGTGGGGATGACCGAACGCAATAGAGCTAAATTTATGGGTCATAAAGTGAATGTGTTTCATAAAGTGCTCTAAGGTAAAATAGATACAAAAAAACCAGCTATTAGCTGGTTTTTTGTTTTGTATGCAAAATTATGCGTCGCCGTGGTCGCACTCATCGTTAGTGCATACGCCATAAAGATATAAGCTGTGGTTTGTTAGCTTGATATTGTGCTTCATTGCGATTTCATCTTGACGACGTTCAATCATTTCGTCAGAAAATTCGATAACTTTACCGCAAGATAAACACACTAAATGGTCGTGGTGATGTTGAGAAGATAACTCAAATACCGCTTTACCACTCTCAAAATGATGACGAGTTACAATGCCTGCATCGTCAAATTGGTTAAGAACGCGATATACCGTCGCAAGACCGATCTCTTCACCCATGTCGAGTAACTTCTTATAGAGGTCCTCAGCACTAATATGTTGATTCTCTGGCGCTTGCATCAATTCTAGAATTTTGACTCGTGGTAAGGTCACTTTCAAACCCGCTTTCTTTAGCGCTTGATTTCCATCTGTCATTATTGATCTCTTGATTGCAGAACGATTAGCCATAAGTTAATCAGTTCATTTGTGGGTATTCAAACCATTATATGTGTACAAATTGAAAACTTAAACCTTTGATCTAGCAATAAAGCCTCTAAAGCAAATAAAAGCCATTAACTAGATATAAAACAAGCAATTTAAGCATACTTTTTGTATTGTTATTACCCATTTATACTAACGCCTAATGTCATCTATGCCTACAAAAAGGCAAAATAATAACCAAGACCAATAAAAAGGACTGTAGATGTATCAACAGATTGTAATATTGACTGGCGCAGGGATCTCTGCTGAATCTGGATTACGTACCTTTCGAGATCAAGACGGCTTGTGGGAGGAACATAAAATAGAAGAGGTTGCTACACCTGAAGGTTATGCTAATAACCCCGAGCTAGTTGAAGGTTTTTATAACGATAGATGGCAGCAGTTTCATAACGGCGATATAGAGCCTAATGCGGGGCATATTGCGCTGGCTAAATTAGAGCAAGAGTTTCAAGGGGAGCTATTAGTCATTACGCAAAACATTGATGACTTACATGAGAGAGCAGGCTCAAGACGTTTGTTGCATATGCATGGTGAATTATCCAAAGGGCGTTGTCCTCGCTCGCAACAAACTTTTTTATTAAGAGAACCTTTTGGTCCAGAGCATTGTTGCACTTGCTGTATCCCCGCGCAAAGGCTTAGACCACATGTTGTTTGGTTTGGCGAAATGCCTTTTGGGCTGGATAGAATTCAACATGCACTTGATACCTGTGACCTATTTATCGCAATTGGGACTTCAGGTACTGTTTACCCTGCTGCAGGTTTTGTTGATACCGCTAATCATCACGGGGCACAAACTGTTGAAGTAAACCTAGTAACAGCAGATCGCCATAGTCAGTTTCAATATCATTTAGAAGGTAAGGCGAGTGAGTTAGTGCCGAAACTTGTCGATGATATTCTTAGCGGGAAAATAGTCAGCAATGTGCTCTAGCACGTTGCTTGTATTTAGGTGTGGATTATGAAAAGTAAGCTTTGGGGTTGATGAGATGCTACAAACAACGAAATTTAATGGTATTGCTATTATCATGCGCGGACTTCCGGGAAGCGGAAAGAGCTACTGGGCAGAAGAATATGTAAATAGCCTACCAAAGTCTGATGAGACAGAATCATTTAAAATATGCTCTACAGATGAGTTTTTTTATCATGATGGTGAATATCGTTTCAATCCAAAACATTTGTCTAAGTACCATCAGCTTAACTTAACTCGGTTCATTCATGCTATTGCCAGCAAAGTTCCTGTGGTGATTTGTGATAATACTAATATGGCGCAGTGGGAGTTTGAAGCTTATTGTGATGCGGCGAAATCTGAAGGCTATCAAATTCAAATACAACAAGTCGGTGAGCCTAAAAATAAACAGCACCAGCTTTTATGTGCAGATAGGAATAAGCACCGTGTTCCGCTGAAAAGTATTATTAGAATGGCGCAGGGCTTTGAGACGCTTTAACTCGGTAAGTATATGTTAAATAGTCGCTTTAACGGATTACTTTAGGACTCTCTTCTGAGTGCGTTTACGCCATTTGTGGTTGCAAGGCTTAGCACTTTTGACTTCAAATGTGACATAGCATTTTTTATACGTTATCAAGCCAACGCTCACTTATTACCATTTCAAGTGAGCAGCTGGGTTTCCTCAGAGTTAATTTTTACGTTACTTGAATGGTCTCGCTCTCCCTCCTATCTTTTAATCTGATTGACTAAGGTATTGCTTCATTGTTTGGCGAAATGACACAACTGGTCATTGCGCTGACAAGATGACATCGTGTAGCAAAGCCTCCGTCAACATAGGCTCTTATTGCACTTTTGCAATTTGACATTAGCTTATGCCAATCAGTGTAAAAATATGGTAACCATTTTGGAGTGTTTTTAGTCGCAGACTTTTGCGTTGAAAACTTCACAAGGGGACAACCATGCTTGCCGTTATTCGCCTTGAATGAGTTTGCCAAAAACGTTCTGAGTCGATTCATGCTTTATACCGACTGGTATTACATAAAAGGATTCGTATGATGGTACGTAAAATGTTCGGTATGCTATTTATTTCTATTTACCTGTTACTTAACAGTATTACTAACGCATATGCAGTAGGTGATATCTCGGTAGACGCATTTAAAGGTGCGACTGCTACCGTTAACTCCTATCTTTTTTCAAATGGTAAATCTCTGATTGTTATGGATGTTCAGCGCTCAACCAGTGAGGCTGAAAAGCTTGCCGAAGTGATTGACGCCAAAGGGCTGCCTTTGAGTTTTATTCTGATTAGTCATGGGCACCCTGATCACTATATCGGTATGAATTTACTCATGGAAAAATTCCCAGCAGCGAAAGTTGTTGTCGCAAACAATGATATAAAAAAAGATATTATTGGCTTTTCTACCTGGATGGAAAGTGTTGGCTGGCTTGATAATGAACCCGCTCTAAAGCCTAAGTCAGCTCTGAATCCAAAAGGTTTTGACTATGAGAATAATATCTCGGTTATAAGTGGAGATCGACTGGCCTTCAGTGACGGTGGAGAACTCAAGCTTGAAACTCGGTATCTACCTGCTGAGGCAAATCATGTTACAACTATTTATGTAGATGGCTTGAACAGTTTATTTACCTCAGATCTTGGTTATAACAAGGTACATTTGTGGATGGGGCAAGGGGTAACCGATGAACATATTAAAAATTGGAAGGCGCAACTGCTTGAATTTAATAACGCCTATGAGGATCCGACTTTAGTTATCTACCCAGGGCATGGCGACGCGACAAATAGTGGGTTATTCAAAGCAATGATTGATTATATTGATGATTTTCAGTCGATTACTAAAACTGCGAGTTCAAGAGCTGAAGCAATGGCTGCAATGAAAGAGCGGTATCCTGACTATAAAGAAGCAGACTTCTTACTTAAGTACAGCGTTGACTTTCATGTAGAAGAGTAGGTGTTAGCACTTTCCAGTTATTAAAAAAGCCCATAGATTTGCATCTATGGGCTTTTGTTAAAGATTAAAACTCTAAAGAGTCATAACTAAATTAATAGTTACTTCTTAGCAGCTCTTTCTTTAACTTCAGCGATAACTTTCTCAGAAACACTGTTTGGACACTGGCTGTAGTGAGCGAATTCCATAGAGAATTGGCCACGACCAGAAGTCATAGTACGTAGTGAACCGATGTAACCGAACATTTCTGAAAGCGGTACGTCAGCCTTAATACGAACACCAGTAACACCAGCGTTTTGGTCTTTGATCATACCACGACGACGGTTAAGGTCACCAATTACGTCACCAACGTTGTCATCTGGGCTGAATACGTCAACGTTCATGATAGGCTCAAGAAGTTGTGCGCCAGCTTTTGGCATAGATTGACGGAATGCGCCTTTAGCAGCGATTTCGAACGCGATAGCTGACGAGTCAACTGCGTGGAAAGCACCATCTTTAAGTTCGAATTCAACGTCTAACACAGGGAAACCAGCAACAGTACCGGTGTTCATCATGCTAGCAAAACCTTTCTCAACTGCTGGCCAGAATTCCTTAGGAACGTTACCACCAACAACAGAAGATTTGAACGTTAGGCCAGTGTTAGCTTCGCCTGGACGGATAACATAGTCGATCTTACCGAACTGACCAGAACCACCAGATTGCTTCTTGTGCGTGTAGCTATCTTCGATTTCACGAGTGATAGTTTCACGGTATGCAACTTGAGGCTCACCTACAATTAGCTCAACGCCGTATGTACGCTTAAGGATGTCTACCTTAATGTCTAGGTGAAGCTCACCCATACCTTTAAGGATAGTTTCACCTGAGTCTTCGTCAGTTTCTACGCGGAAAGATGGATCTTCAGCAATCATTTTACCGATAGCGATACCCATTTTCTCAGAACCGCCTTTATCTTTTGGCGCTACTGCGATAGAGATAACTGGCTCTGGGAATACCATTGCTTCAAGAGTACAAGGGTGCTTAACATCACATAAAGTGTGACCAGTTTGCACGTTCTTCATACCAACGATTGCGATGATGTCACCAGCTTGTGCGTAATCAAGTTCGTTACGCTCATCAGCTTGCATTTCACACATACGGCCGATACGTTCAGTCTTACCAGTTGCACTGTTAAGAATCGTGTCGCCTTTACGTAGCTGACCTGAGTAGATACGTACGAATGTTAGTGCACCAAAACGGTCATCCATGATTTTGAATGCTAGCGCTTTTAGTGGCTCATCGATAGAAACTAGAGCAACTTCACCAGTTTCGTTACCTTCTTCGTCAGTTAGAGGCTGTGGATCAACTTCAACTGGGTTTGGTAGGTAATCAACAACAGCGTCAAGAAGAAGCTGCATACCTTTGTTCTTGAAAGCAGAACCACAGTATGTTGGGAAGAAAGTCATGTCACGAGTACCGGCACGGATACAACGCTTAATGTCTTCCATAGATGGCTCTTCGCCTTCCATGTAAGATTCCATTAGGTCGTCGTCCATCTCAACCGCAGTCTCGATTAGCATTTCACGGTATTCTTCAACTTGGTCAACCATGTCAGCAGGAACGTCAGTTACTGTGTAGTTTTCAGCTTCGCCAGTATCATCCCATACGTATGCTTTACGAGAAAGTAGGTCAACAACACCACTGAACTCGTCTTCGATACCGATTGGTAGAACCATTACTAGTGGGTTAGCAGCTAGAATGTCTTTAGTTTGCTTAACAACGCGTAAGAAGTCAGCACCCATACGGTCTAACTTGTTTACGAAGATGATACGAGCAACTTCAGATTCGTTAGCATAACGCCAGTTAGTTTCTGATTGTGGCTCAACACCACCAGAACCACAGAATACACCGATACCGCCATCAAGAACTTTAAGAGAACGGTAAACTTCTACTGTAAAGTCAACGTGACCAGGGGTGTCGATAACGTTGAAACGGTGATCTTTCCAGAAACAACTAACAGCAGCAGACTGAATGGTAATACCACGCTCAGCTTCCTGTTCCATGAAGTCAGTTGTTGATTCGCCGTCATGCACTTCACCTAGCTTATGGATCTTACCGGTAAGCTTTAGAATACGCTCAGTTGTAGTAGTTTTACCCGCGTCAACGTGAGCAAAGATACCAATGTTTCTGTACTTTGATAAATCAGTCATTTTTCTACTCTATTGGAGTTACGTTCTAAAATTCCGCGCAAGTATAGCAATACTTTTCAATTTATTTTATCGATTTTTATCATTCAGGGCTAAATTAAACGAAATATCATAAAAAAATCACATTTTATAGCCAAAACTGAGCTGAAAAATATGATCGCCAAGCTAGGAAAATAGCCATCTCTGGCTTTTGTGATAGATTTTTATCTTAGCTACAGAATAATTGGGCATGCGATTGCGCGAAGCTTGACCCAGTTTAGTCAAATTTGGGCTAAATGGATACCAGTAAACAATGCTTAAAGCCACATAAGTGCTGCAGATTAGATAATGATTTCGGCTCAACATTAAAACAGGGAACTTTAGCTCGTTCAAGAATGCTTAAGGTGGTGCTTTATCCGATTTGCTGTAAACGTTTTATCGGTTTTGTTCGTATCCATGGATACAGGGTAGTAATGCTTGCTTATACAACTTTTAGAACATAGAGAGTTAAATGATTAATCGAGTCACTTAATAGATGGTAAGTGTGAATGAAGCAGAGGTTAAGGGGATGACAAGTGTAAAAAGGATCACTTATGGAAATACTCGCAGAAGGTTAGGCATGTTAATGCATGGTATTCGCTATATATCGAAAGTAATGTACAGAATTTTTAGTAGGGCGCTCGGCATCACCACATTCACTGCGGTATTAGCTTTTATCATACCGGTAAAAGTCTTTGCTACAGAGATAGTTATCTTAGAGGAAAATATTCAGGATCCAGAAAAGCTAAAGTTAAATAAGTGGCTTTATCATGGTGTTGAGGCTGTTACAGACACATTAGGTAAACTCCCACAAGATAAACTTGAAATAGAGTTTGCGCATAAACACAATGCAGACGAACCAGTGCCTTTTGGTCAAGTTATACGAGATAAGCCTGTGAGGGTTAAGCTGATGGTTAATACCTACGCGCCTTTGACGGAGTTTGTTGCTGATTGGACCTTGTATCATGAATTGTCGCACCTCTATTTACCTTATTTGGATTACCCATCGTTTTGGCTCAACGAGGGTTTTGCTACTTACATGCAATATGTTGTGATGCTGAAAAGCGGCACGATTAATGCTCAGCAGTTTGTTAGCAGGGTTAGTAATGGGTTAATGCGAGGAGAGCAAAGAACAAAGCGGTCTCCAGGGCGACTTGCTGATGTGTCTGATGATATGTGGCGTAAACGAGCATTTAAGCGAGTTTATTGGACTGGCGCTGCATTTTTTATCGAAGTGGACAATTTACTGATTGCTGAAGGCAACAGTTTAGTCAAAGTGATAGCTTCTTATAGTGAATGTTGTCTTACTGCAGAAAGCACAGGTTCCAAGCTGATGCATGAGTTTGATAAAGTGGGCAAAACAAGCGTGTTTACTGATACTTATAAAAAGTATTTTATGAGAACTGATTTTCCAATTATTAGCCAAGCGCAAATAGTTTACGTCAGCAGCTACTATACTAAGCACTAAGCACTAAGCACTAAGCAGTTTTATAAAGAGCCAACTCTGTTGACTCTTTATAAAGGTATTAACCGTGGCTGATGAAAGCAATGTCATTAGTAGACGGGTTAATGTTGGCAGCAACCGTTTTCATCGCATGAGTCAATTTACTTAGCTGCTCAGCAGTCACGCAGTAAGGCGGCATAATATAGATAAGGTTAGAAAAAGGTCTGATCCACACGCCTAAATTGACAAACTCTTGCTGCAGCTCTGCGGTATTTAACGTTGAACTCATTTCAAGTACGCCCACAGCGCCAAGTACACGTACATCGTTTACATGCTCATAGTTGATAGCATCAGCCAACTCCGTCTTCAGCTGTGTTTCAATCGCACTGACTTGAGTCTGCCATTGGTTTTCTTTTATCAGTTCAATACTGGCAATGGCAGCTGCGCAAGCTAACGGATTACCCATAAATGTGGGCCCATGCATAAATACGCCTGCTGGCGAGTCACTTACTCCTTGAGCGACTTCATCACTACACATAGTCGCAGCCAACGAAATATAACCGCCAGTAAGGGCTTTACCAAGGCACAAAATATCGGCCTCTATTTGACTGTGTTCGTAAGCAAACAGCTTGCCTGTGCGGCCAAACCCTGTAGCGATTTCATCTAATATCAATAACACATTATATTTGTCGCACAATTTTCGTAGCGCAGCTAGGTAATCTGAGTGATAAAAACGCATACCGCCAGCGCCTTGCATTATAGGCTCAACCAGTAACGCCGCTATTTGTTGATGATTGTCTTCAAAAATACTGGCAATTTCATTCAACTCTTCGGGATCAAACTCACCATCAAATCGAGACTGCGGTGCAGGGGCAAATAGCTGCTTGGTGACTAACTCGCCAAACATGGTGTGCATCCCCCCCTCTGGATCACATACGCTCATCGCGGCAAAGGTATCACCGTGGTAACCGTTTTTAATGGTGAGGATTTTTTGTTTATCGGTATTTGCCTTACCTTGCCAATATTGCAGCGCCATCTTCATCGCCACTTCAACCGCAATGGAGCCAGAGTCGGCTAAGAATACTTTGGTTAATTTAGGACTGGTGAGCTCGACGAGTAGCCGCGCCAGTTCAACGGCGGGTCGATGAGTGATCCCGCCAAACATGACATGACTGAGCTTTGCTGTTTGTTGCTGCATCGCTGCAACGATTTTTGGGTGGCTATAGCCATGAACACAAGCCCACCAAGAGCTCGTACCATCGATTAACTTGCTACCGTCTTGTAATTGCAGTTCAACACCTTCTGCAGCAACTACACCATAAGCTGGCAGTGCATTCGCCATTGAGGTGTAAGGATGCCAAAGGTGTTTTCTATCAAATTGAAGGTCGATGCTGTTTATCGTAGACTGGCTTTGTGTGTTCATAAATTAACCGTTAGTAAACCTTTTAATTTGTATGGCGTTGACAGGTTACGGCTTGCAGGTATCCTAAGCAAGCAAAATATTTACTTTTAAAGTTAACTAATTATTTGTAGTTAATTGTTTTTTATATAAAATAGTTTGCACTCTCAAACTCTTGTCAATACGGTTGTTGGTATAAGAGCTGAGTTAAAATGACTGGTGTACCAATAAAATAATCAATAAATTGAACGAGTGAGCGAAAAGGGAACAAGATGTCTGAAGTACAGCTAAGAAATAACTGGAAGCGTGAAGAGATTGAAGCCTTATTTGCACTTCCTATGAACGATCTTCTATTTCAGGCGCAGAGTATCCATCGCCAAGAGTTTGATCCTAATGAAGTACAAATTAGTCGTTTACTGTCGATAAAAACGGGTGCTTGCCCAGAAGACTGTAAGTATTGTCCGCAGAGCGCTCGTTACGATACCGGTCTCGAGAAAGAGCGCCTTATGGCAATGGAAACCGTATTAACAGAAGCACGTAGCGCAAAAGCGGCAGGTGCTTCACGTTTTTGTATGGGTGCTGCATGGCGTAACCCTAAAGAGCGTGATATGCCATACCTAAAGACGATGGTTGAGGAGGTCAAGGCATTAGGCATGGAGACCTGCATGACGTTAGGTATGCTTTCTGCTGATCAAGCAAATACGCTAGCAGATGCGGGCTTAGATTATTACAACCACAATTTAGATACCTCGCCAGAGTATTATGGCGATGTAATCACCACTCGCACCTATCAAAGCCGGTTAGATACGTTAACCAATGTGCGCGCATCGGGCATGAAAGTCTGCTCAGGCGGTATTGTTGGTATGGGTGAAAAGGCCACCGATAGAGCGGGGCTAATTCAACAGTTAGCAAACCTAGAGCAGCACCCTGATTCTGTACCCATTAATATGTTGGTAAAGGTTGAAGGCACACCGTTTGAAAAGCTTGATGATTTAGACCCATTAGAGTTTGTGCGTACAATCGCTGTTGCGCGTATCACTATGCCTAAATCTCGGGTTCGTCTGTCTGCGGGGCGTGAAAACATGACTGACGAGCTGCAAGCCATGTGCTTCTTTGCTGGCGCAAACTCAATCTTTTACGGCTGCAAATTGTTAACCACACCAAACCCTGAAGAAAACGATGATATGAGTTTATTTAGACGTTTAGGCTTACACCCAGAGCAAGGCGTAGCAGCAACTAAAGAACAAGATGAAGCCATGCTTGCGAAAGCGGCTGCGCAACAAGACAAAAAACAGTCTGCGTTTTACGACGCCGCAGCCTTGTAAATCGCTATTGTTAGCAGCGCCAGCAACTTAGATGTAAAATGCTGGCGTCGCGATTAGAGTAAACATCAAAATGTGCGCTGTTTGTCGATAGGCTTGCCCAATCGCTTTAGTTAGAAGCAAACTCGGGTTATCGCCGCAGCGCCATTTTCTACCCTTGGCTATTCAAGTCAGCCAGCTGCGTAAGCCAGACGTACGAAGCACCTGGGCACTTAAGCCTTTTAACTGAGCATAATCAATGTCAGCAAGTTCCAACCAAGGTCAAAAGACTGAGTCGCTTTCTTCTCGAGTAGTGAATAAAAATCAGCAACTAGAACAAGCGGGTTTATTACGAAAGCGTTTGAGTTTAGTGCTTGACCCTAGCCAATCTAATTACTTTGAAGTTGATGCATTGCCTTACGTTAACTTTAGCAGTAATGACTATCTCGGCTTGTCCACATCAGCGGCGCTTATTGAAGCGTTGCATCAAGGTGCAAGAGATTTTGGGGTGGGCAGTACCGCTTCGCCTTTGGTTGTTGGCTATAGCGAAGCCCATGTTAAATTAGAACAAGCATTATGCGATGCAACTGGCCATGAAGCAGCTTTACTATTCTGCTCAGGATTTAGTGCTAATAGCGCATTGATGAAAACATTATTTAACGATTCTGATGTGGTGCTTGCTGATAAACTGATCCACGCGTCTGTGATTGATGGCATTCAAGATAGCGGCGCTAAATTAAAGCGCTTTAACCACAATGACATCGCCAGCGCTAAGCATTATCTTGAAAAATACAGCCCAAGTGCACTATTGACTGAAAGTATATTCAGTATGGATGGTGATCTTGCGCCTTTAGCCGAGTTGTCGGCACTTTGTCAGCAACATAATTGCTGGTTAATTGTCGATGATGCCCATGGTTTTGGTGTATTAGGTGAAAACGGTCTTGGCGCCACAACACTCGCGGCAGATATTAACATTGATGTGCAGTTAGTCACCTTTGGGAAAGCGATGGGCGGGCAGGGGGCAGCGATATTAGGTAGCCAAGCGCTAATAGATTTTTTAGTGGCCAATGCGCGCCATTATATTTACTCAACCGCCTTATCACCAGCTTGCGCTGCCGCAGCCTATGCAGCACTGCACATGATTGATAAACAGCCTGAGTTAAGGCAAAAACTGAATGACAATATTCGTTATTTTAGAAATGCCTGTTTAGAACAAAGTATCGAGTTGTCAGACTCTCAAACTGCAATTCAACCCATTTTGCTTGGGGATACCGCTAAAACGATGGCTGTTGCCAAGCGTCTAAAAGAGCATGGTTTTTGGCTGGGTGCCATTCGACCACCAACGGTACCACAAGGCAGTGCACGGCTCAGATTAACGCTTAATAGCAATCACTGTGAGCAAGATATTCTTGCCTTAGTGAGCGTACTGGCCGATATCTTAAACAATGATTGATATTGGCTGTCTATTATCTGTTTTACGTGTTTATTTTACCTCAATATTTAGATCATAAGGTCCAATGCAGTGAATATAGGATCAAAGCCATTAACGCAACAAGTTGCTGCACGTTTCTCTGCCGCAGCTGATAACTACCATAGTTATGATGTATTGCAAAAACAGACTGCTCGACGTTTGTTAAAGCAAATTAAGGTCAGTGGTCGATTATTGGATATTGGTGCCGGCCCCGGCACATGTTTTGCGCATTTACCAAGCGTTGAGCAGGTCATTTGCCTGGATATCGCCGAGGGTATGTTGAGCACTCTGACAGCTAATTACCCACATTACCAAGCGATATGTGCAGATGCTCAAAACCTGCCTTTGCTCGATAACAGTGTAGACGGCATCTACTCCAATGTTGCTCTGCAATGGTGTCAACAACTGCCTCAAGCAGTAACAGAAGCTAATCGAGTGCTAACTGCGGGCGCAGAGTTCAATATGAGCATCGTCGCCAAAGATAGCTTGCAGCAATTGTCTGCTTTGGGTTTTAAAATAAATCAGTTTATAGAACAGAGCACACTGTTAGCGAGCTTTGATAAATCACAATGGGATATTGAGCTGTGTGAAACGCAGGCGATCAGCTTACATTTTGACACTCTTAAATCAATGTTGCAGTCGATTAAAGGAGTTGGTGCATCAATTGTTAAGCAACAACAAGATGCTAACTTGCCTCAGGTCACATTGAGAGGACGTAAAGATTGGCAAGCATTACAAGCTAAGGCAGAGTTGAGCCGAGCCCCAGAGGGCCTTCCTTTAACTTATAACATTTGCTTTATTAAGGCGCGCAAAAAGCGCTAATTGCAGCTGAGCGACTTGGAGATAACATGACATTTTTTGTAACCGGTACCGACACTGATTGCGGTAAGACGCTTATTTCATCTGCATTATTGACGGCTGCCAAAGGCGAAACTGTTGGTTTTAAGCCTGTAGCATCGGGTTGCACTGAAACAGAAGCGGGTCTACGAAATAGTGATGCGTTAGCATTAATGGCTGCATCAACGATTAAGCTTCCTTATGAAGATATTAACCCTTTTGCATTTTTACCTGCTATTGCGCCGCATATTGCAGCAGAGCAAACGGGTGTACAGTTAGCCCCTAACCGCATTGCGGCCATGATGAAAATGTCTGAATTTGTCGGTGCGGATTTTTGCTTAATCGAAGGTGCTGGTGGCTGGCGTTTACCATTAGGCGACGGGCATTATTTATCTGAAGTGGTGCAAATGATGCAACTGCCGGTTATTTTAGTGGTTGGTATGAAGCTTGGTTGTTTAAATCATGCACTACTTACCGTGGAAGCGATAAAAGCTGATGGCCTCAACATTGCTGGTTGGGTCGCTAATCAGGTTGATCCTGACATGGCGCATCCAGAAGAAAACCTAGCAACATTAAAAACGGCAATTACAGCGCCTTTCTTAGGTTTTGTACCACACCTATCGGAAGCAACAGCAGAGCAAGTAGCCAGTCATCTAGATTTAAGCGTGCTGGGCTAAATCTTCGTTTGAGCTACCCCTATTAATCTAGTTCAGCAAAGCCTAGTTATGCCGTTTTTCTATGGTGGTTAATTAGGCTTATCTTTTTGTTAAAAAAGATTAATCTCACGTCTTTTACAATTATCCGCGTTAGGCAATTAATTTAATCTTGGATTAATGAAACCGACCTAGACTTGGCGTCACTTGATATAAAGTGGATTCAAGTCGTCTATTATTGAAGCAATAAGCCATAAATTGAAGCGACAAAGCAAAATTTTTGCTGTCTCCCCTTGAAATCTCGTTTGCCGGACATATTATGTCTTTTAAGAGTGTATATCAGGTACTTTGTATCCTACAGGAGCTTAAATGAAGCGTATATTTTTACTGATTGCCACCAACATGGCGATCTTATTAGTGGCATCAATTGTGATGTCGATTTTAGGTGTTAACACCTCGACTATGGGTGGCTTACTGGTATTTGCTGCGATTTTTGGTTTTGGTGGCGCATTTATCAGTTTAGCAATCTCTAAGTGGATGGCTAAAAAGACCATGGGTTGTGAAGTGATCACAACACCACGTGATAATACTGAACGTTGGTTAGTTGAAACCGTTGCCCGTCAAGCTGAGCAAGCTGGCATTAAAATGCCTGAAGTGGCAATTTATCAGTCACCAGAGCTAAACGCATTTGCGACAGGTCCAAGCAAGAATAACTCTTTAGTGGCAGTCAGTAGTGGTTTGCTATACGGCATGAACCAAGATGAGATTGAAGCGGTTCTAGCTCACGAAGTGAGCCACGTTGCCAACGGCGACATGGTGACATTGACGCTAATTCAAGGCGTAGTGAACACATTTGTTATTTTCGCTGCTCGCGTCGTTGCAGGCATCATCAATAACTTCGTTGCAAGTAATGATGAAGAAGGTGAAGGCCTAGGCATGTTTGCCTATATGGCAGTGGTTTTCGTACTTGATATGTTATTTGGTATCTTGGCTTCAATCATCGTTGCTTACTTCTCACGTATTCGTGAATACAGAGCGGATGAAGGCGCAGCAAAACTTGCTGGTAAAGAGAAGATGATTGCTGCACTTGATAGATTACGTCAAGGTCCAGAAACCGGTGCAATGCCAGCATCTATGTCGGCACTTGGTATCAATGGTAAAAAGTCTATGGCGGAATTGATGATGAGTCATCCACCATTAGAAAAGCGTATCGCAGCATTACGCGCTAGCTAATATAACGTTTTACTTAAAAAAGCGGTTTGAGCTTATAAAGCTCAAACCGCTTTTTTATTGCTCAAAATCAAGGCGATAAATCGTGAAAACGAGCAAATTCCAAGAGTTAATTTGATTGAGCGCACGTTTTGGCCAGATCCACAATGATATGATCTCGCAGCTAAATTAGTTGCGAATTAGATAATGCTTAGCTAAATTAATCTAAGTCGTGCTAAAAAAATAATGATCGCAAGATGAAAACAACCTGACATATAAGTTTTCACTATGTGAACATCTAATGAGGATACAATTGTGAGCAATAAACTACTAAGCGTAATCTTTGGTGCGGCTTTCGCTGCGCTAGCACTATCTCCATCAGCTTTCGCTGAAGGTCAAGAACTTGCAGAAATGCATGCAGAAATGGACGGTTGTGAAGCGTGTCACGCTGACGGTTCTCCATCTGCAGACGGCGAATATGAGTTTGAGCAGTGCCAAGCCTGCCACGGTACATTGGCAGAAATGGACGCAGTTCACCAACCACATGACGGCATGCTAATGTGTGCAGATTGTCACGCGCCACATGAAATGAACGTGGGGGACAAGCCAACTTGTGACAGCTGTCATGATGACGGCCGTACTGCAGAATCAGTACTTAAGTAATTTTGAATTAATTCAGAATTCTAAATTGAGCCAGCTAAATAGCTGGCTTTTTTGTGGCTAAAATTTGATGGTTATATCAAGTTGTTAGGCGTTCAATCTATCGAGTAAACCTAAAACAAATAGCACTATTTGGGCATGCGTTAGCGTTAACCCATTCCTCTGTTATACGTCTCGGTATCTGCCATTTTTAGCCTTATTTACCGACTATGTAGAATAAAAGTCTGCAATGTTAGTGGATGAAATCGCGTATTTACTCCGGCTATTTGTACTAAAATTCACCTTATCCCGCCTGTATTTGTGATTAGAATAGGAACTCCCGCCTAAAAAATACAAGCTGTGTGCGGCTTTAGTGCATATAAATGCACTTTTTTTGGGCGTTATTTAGTTTGTATTCTTATCAGTCACCCTTCAGCAGCAAGTTTTTACTATTAAAACAGTTGTTTAAATTTTGGCTTGTTATTTGCTTTATCTCTTATATGACTTTCATGGAGGAGCGAGCAAATGCCAAGCTGTAGAACTACTTGTGCTTACTGTGGTGTCGGCTGCGGGATAGAGATCCACCGCGGGACATCTGACGAAATTATGCAAAAAGATTTGATTGCTCAAGCGGATAAGCTTATTCGAAAGGCTAGTGCACCGCAGGCTAACGAGAGCAATCACAAGCATATCGAGCTATGTGGAGACGTAACCCATCCAGCAAATATTGGTGAGTTATGTACCAAAGGCATGAGTTTGCTTGAAGGGGTAAAGGTCCCCAATAAACTGCTTTATCCGAGATTGAACCAAAGGCTGAGCTCTAGAGACCATGGCAAGGCAAACACTGAAACAGTACAAGTCAATGCCAGCAAAACGATTGGCTGGGACGAGGCGATTGATAAAGTTGCATCGAAATTTAACAGCATTATTGCAGAGAATGGCAGTAATTCGGTGGCATTTTATTTATCGGGCCAACTGCTTACAGAAGATTATTACGTAGCAAATAAATTGGCTAAAGGTTTTTTAGGCTGCGCCAATATCGATACCAATTCACGCTTGTGCATGTCTTCAGCGGTAACGGCGCATACTCGCGCTTTTGGTGAAGATGTTGTTCCTGGCTGTTATCAAGATTTTGAATTGGCCGATGTCGTTGTACTTGTTGGTGCCAATACGGCTTGGACACACCCGGTATTGTTTAAACGCATTCTTGCAGCCAGAGAACAAAAGGGAACTAAGTTGGTGGTTGTCGATCCACGTAAAACAGCTACGGCGTCTTATGCAGATCTGCATCTGCAATTACTACCGGGATCCGATCTCGCTTTATTCAATGGATTATTAAGCGCAATTAGTCACTCGAAGCGGCAAAACCTTGATTATATTCAAAGCAATACCCGAGGATTTTCAGAAGCAATTCACGCAGTAAAGTCATGCCGTTCTCTTGAGAAAGTAGCCGTTAAAACGGGATTGTCGGTTGAGGATATTAGCTGTTTTTATCAGCTCTATACTGCAACTGAACCCCTAGTTTCAGTCACAAATAAAGTTGTTACAGCCAGTGGTCAAGGTGTGAATCAATCTCTTACCGGTACAGATACTAGTAATGCGATTATTAATTGTCACCTAGCGATGGGCGATATAGGTCAACCAGGCTGTGGACCCTTTTCATTAACGGGTCAGCCAAATGCAATGGGCGGACGTGAAGTCGGAGGCATGGCAACTCAGCTCGCAGCTCATATGGGATTTACCTTGCAAGAGCGAAGTCTGCTCAGTGAGTTTTGGCAAACAGAGTCAGTAGTAAAAAGCAAAGGGCTCACCGCGACAGAAATTTTCAGCCAGATGGCGTCGGGGGAAATCAAGGCCATATGGATAATGGGTACTAATCCATTAGTGTCAATGCCCGATACGGCTTTAGTTAAACGAGGACTTAAGCGCTGTGAGTTTGTGGTGATGTCAGATATTACTGCTGACACCGATACAGCTAAATACGCAGACTTACTTTTGCCTGCCCAAGGTTGGTCAGAAAAGTCTGGAACGGTGACCAATAGTGAACGTACCATTAGTCGTCAGCGTCGTTTTGTTACACCACAAGGAGAATCAAAAGCAGACTGGTGGGCCATTTGTGAAGTGGCGAAAGCGCTTGGATTCAAACAAGGTTTCAATTTTTCCAATAGTCATCAGATTTTTACCGAGCACGCGATGCTTACCGATAAAGTGGTTAGTCACTTTCCCAATCAGCAATATACCTTAGCTGGTCTAAGCAATATAAGCGAGCAGGAGTACGACGAGCTTGAGCCGATCCAGTGGCCTATTGCCAAAAGGTGCGAGCAATTTAATAGCTTGCAAACTAAGGCGTTAGTTAAAGATAAGGCTGAAGATCTGCCTAATAATCTCCTAGAACAAAAAACACTGCAATCGTCTCAATATTTATCTCAAGAACGCTTATATCAAGATGGTCGCTTCTCAACGACCAATGGTCTTGCCAACTTCATCGCGACTCCTTTGTTAGCACAAGAAGTGGATAAAAAGTCTGCGCCAAATGGAATATGGCTTAACTCTGGCAGAGCGCGAGATCAGTGGCACACCATGACGCGAACGGGTCATATTGCCAGCCTATCGGCAAGTGATTATCAACCTACGGTTTTGCTTAACCCTTTTACCTTGGAGCAATTACAGATTGCTTCTGGAGATCTCGTCAAACTTACTGGGCTTAATTCAAATGAAAACATGTTAGCAAGATCGGTTGCTGATGAGGCTATTTTACCGGGTTCAGCTTTTAGTTCGATGCATTGGTCAACTCAATTTAGTAACAGTGCGGGTGTCAATCAGCTACTGGAAAGTCATGTAGATCCTTGGTCATTGCAACCAGGGTTTAAGCACCAACGGGTACAGATTGAGGCTTATCCTGTTGCGGTTCAAGGGATCATCTGGGGTGCGTCTGTTGTGGATTTCAGACAGCTTATTTGGTGTGTAAAGCAAACCATTAATGATGGTGTTTGTCATCATTTTGCGGCGGCAAAGGCAGAGCTTGTTAGTAAAGCATTTAGTGATGTGGTTGGCTTTTCAAATTTTCCAGCGCAAACATTGGAGTGGCAGTTTTTAGGTTACACGATTACCTGTTTGCTCAAGCAAGGCTCTGTCATTGGTCTATGCATTGGCGATAGCAGAGAAGTCAAAGTTGATGTTAATGCAGTACAAACTCTGCTTAATCAGCGTATTGATAACAATTGGCTTAACAAGCTATATAGGCTTATTCGAGCGGGAGGGAGTCCGTTAATTTGTGCTTGCAACGGCGTAACCCAAGTTGCGATCTCCGCCAATATGCTTGAGACAATTCAAAGTCTTGGCCGTGAGCAAGTTGGGGTAACCCAATTGGTAAATGATGCTAAGCAAGCACTGGGCTGTAGCGCTGCTTGTGGCAGCTGTCTTAATCAAGTCACTGATCTTGCGAGAGCGGCGCTAACATCCGCAGAACTGGCGACACAGGAGGTGGCATGATGCAGGGAATAGAATTTATCAAGCAGATGCTATTTAAGCCTATGAGCAATATGAAATTTATTAACCCTGAGACGGTCGAGGAGTTTTGCACTCAAAAATTGACAATTTCTCAACGTAGTGGGCAGCTGAGCACTGACGAGTTTTGCGCGGTTAAGCGAGTTGACGATGAAAAGGTAAACACACAGGCAAGGGCTCAGCTACTAAAGCAATTTGCCTTACAGTGCCTTAATAGTACTGAGCAAAATAAAGTCATCAATAAACAACATCAGACTGTAAAAATTGTAGGAGCAGGCTGTGGTGACATTGAATTACTCACTTTAAAAGCGGCAAAGGTGATTACACAGGCGGATGCCATTGTTTATGACAATTTGGTATGTGCAGAGATTTTACAATTGGCATCTAACCATTGCAGCCTTATCTACATGGGTAAGCAGTTTGCACAAAAAAGTCGTACCCAAGATGAGATTAACCAAAGTCTTTATCATTTGGCTACCTCAGGGATAAAAGTGGTACGACTCAAAGGCGGCGACCCAAATGTTTTTGGCCGCGGAGGTGAAGAAGCACTATTTCTCGCTAAACGGGGTGTTAAGAGCGAGTTCATCGCGGGTGTCACCGCGGCTTTGGGCTGCGCAGCAAGTAGTGGCATCCCACTGACCCATAGAAAAGTGGCCAGAAGCGTCACCTTTGTCACTGGCAGAACCTGCGATAATAAAAGAGAGCAAGCTGTTATAGATGAATGGCAAGGCTTACTTTCAGCTAATAGCACCTTAGTGTTCTATATGGGTAAAGAGAAGGCATTAGAAATTGCAACGGGATTAATGTTAGCAGGCGCAGTAGGCAGTTTACCTGTTGCTTTTATTACTAATGGTGCAAGGCAATCACAGACAATAAAGTTCAGTCGTGTTGATCAAATGGCGCAAGATGCACTAAGCCTCAAGCAAGCTGGGCCGACACTCATCATAGTGGGAGAAGTGGTCACTATTGGTGCAGAGCTTGAGCATTGCCTGGCGTTTTGTTCACAATCTATTGCAGCCAATGAGAGTCTATATGGATAAAGCAAACCTAAGTGCAGCATCCACAAGCAAGTTACTAATGGGACATATAGGTAGCAGCAAACTCGATAACCATATTGATAAGGCCGGTTATATAAAACTTATTAAGGCGCTTGGACGCGGAAAAAAAGGCTCGCGAAGCTTAACCGTTAATGAAAGTTTTCAGCTTATGCATGGATTTAAACTTGGCGTTGGTACGACCGCTCAATTAAGTGCGGCGCTTATGTTAATGCGAGTTCGTGGTGAAACTGCCGAAGAGATCGCAGGGGTAACACTCGCGCTAAAGCAAAGCGTTGACCCCCAGTGGCAATCGTTAAATATTACCCTTGATTGGCCTTGTTACGCAGGTAAACGTGATCAGTTACCCTATATGCTCTTCTGTGCCAAAGCTTTGGCACAGCAAGGTGAGCGAATACTAATCCATGGTGATAATCGTATATTGCGTCATCGTCATCATGTGGGCGATGTCATTCAAGCTTTAGGGATTGTTGAGGTCAACTCAGCTGCTGAGGCTCAAGTTATATTAGACCGGGATGGGCTTTGTTATGTCAATGCAGACAAGCTCACCGTGTTTGCCGATACCTTTAGAGAGCTTCATCAACAATTGGGACTAAGAAGTCTTTATCAAACGGCGATACGTTGTTTGAACCCCGCTAATGCTCAATTAGGCATACGCAGCTATTTTCACAGTGGTTTAGCATCAAAAAACATTAAGGTTGCGCAACTTTTGGCGCAGTATGTGCCAGCATCAAGAGTGTTGATTTTTAAAGGTTATCAAGGCGAAGCTGAAATTAACCCAAGGTGCAGTACTAAGCTGTTTATTAGTCCGTGGCAGGATATTGATTCTCAATCTTTTGGCGTTAATGACGCTAATCAGGTGTTAAGCATCAATATACCGACAAGGCTAGATATGCTGCAAGGCGACAAGTTACTTGCTAAACACTTGTGCGCAAACTGGTTAACAGCATTGGTTGGAAGCAATACAGGGGATTTGCCTGCAAAAGTAGATGGTCTTGATTCAATGATCGAAAGTGCTATTGATATAAACGAGCGCATACGTGCAAAGGCTGCCATTGAAAGTACGCTAACCGCACTTAACTTATTAATAAAACCATCACTTGCCTTAAATGATGCACGTAGCCAGGCCGAGCATTTAACTGATCAAATCTTTGCCTATTTAATTCGAGATATTTGCAGCCTTGAGCAAGTAAATAACCTTGAGCGGATAGACAGCCTTGAGCAAGTAAATAACCTTGAGCGGATAGACAGCCTTGAGCTGATAGATAGTTCTGAGCGAATAAACAGCCCTGAGCAGGTAAACAGCCTTGAGCAGACAGACAGTTCTGACAGTATAAATCGCTTTGAAACCAAGCAATACCAAAAGCTAACGAGTCGTAATAAGCAAGAGGAGTCTGCAAATGCGCATTATTAGCTTTACGGAATCGCAACAAATTAAGTCAAGGTATCGCGGCGAATGCTATGTGAGCGAGTTAAGTCATGCAGGCCATCAACTAGTGCCAGTAACGAGTTTATTAGAATGTGAACGTATTCATTTTGAAGCACAGTCCGATCTGTTGCTGTTAAACCTTAAAAAAATCACTGAGAGTCATTTAGCGTTTATTGCTCGCTTAATGGAATTCTCCCCAGTGAGCTTGATTGTTTGTAGTGAGAAGATTAGCGAAAACCAATTAACTTGTTTACTGGAATGTGGGCGGATAACGTATACGCCGCAAACATTATGCGTGAGCCGTATTAATGCTGTGATAGAGCTGGCGTTACTGCGTTTTAAAGCGGCTAATCACACATTATCTAAAATTGAGCATCTTGAGCAGAAATTAGCTACTGAGCAAATTATTTATCAAGCGAAAAGTAAGTTGCAATCAGTTGGGCTTAATGAACAGCAAGCACATCAACAATTGCAGCAATATGCTATGCAGCAGGGAACAAGCCTTATTGCTGTGGCAAAAGCGTTGTGTAAATAGCCTTGCACTGTCGATGTTCTACAATGAACCAAATAAGTGCAAGTAAAGTGAGTCAGTGAGTAAAGTAGAAAAAATACGACAAGATAATAAATATCTTAACTCATTTAAAACAGTTAGTTGAATAATTTTTAATACGGGTGTTTAAGCTGGCATAAGCTTTGCGACAGATTGAGTGACACGAGCTTCGTAAAATTAGTTTAGTTAGTGATTATAATGCGATTTAAAAATAGCTTGTTATAAAAAGCGGTAATCAAAATTTAATGGATATCGGGCAAAGGCGCCATCTTCTTTAGGGAAGTGGCGCCTTTTTGTTTTTCTAAAGGTCAGTAACTCTAAAACTCTGGAATACGGGGGCGCTAAATGGAACAAACAAAACAAAAACTGCTGGTGGTTGGGAACGGCATGGTAGGCCATTATTTTGTCGAGCAACTGTGCCGTCAAAATATGAGTCAATATCTAGATATTCAAGTGTTAGGGCAAGAACAGATTGCAGCCTATGACAGAGTGCAATTGTCTAAATATTTTGAGGTAGGTAACGCTGATAATTTGATGTTGGCAAGTCAGGTTGAATATCAAGCCAATGGTGTGACACTACATTTGGGCCAAGAGGTCATAGAAATTGATGTGGTTAATAAGCAGGTTTTTACTCAAGATGCTGATTTTAGTTACGACAAGTTGGTGCTCGCTACAGGTTCATATCCGTTTGTTCCACCGATAAAAGGCAATGATAGAGCTGACTGTTTAGTCTACCGAACGATTGATGATTTAAAAGCCATTGAACGGGCGGCTAATCGCGCGCGCTCAGGTGTTGTTGTTGGTGGGGGATTATTAGGTCTAGAGGCCGCCAACGCGCTGCTATCACTCGGTATCGATACGCATGTTGTTGAGTTTGCGCCACAGCTGATGTCTGTTCAGCTGAATAAAGAAGGTGGTGAGTTGCTCAAGGAAAAAATTGAGGCACTGGGAGTGCAAGTTCATCTCAATAAAGCCACTACGGAGATTGTTGATGGCGAAGAGGCTCTGCATCGAATGACTTTTAGTGACGGAAGTTTCCTAGAAGCTGACATGTTGGTGTTTTCCGCGGGGATCCGCCCTCAAGATAACTTGGCAAGAAAGGCCAATATCAATGTAGGAGATAGAGGAGGGATTATCATTGATGATCAGTGCCTTACTTCTAATGAGGATATTTTTGCAATTGGAGAGTGCGCATTATGGCAACAAAAAATATTTGGATTAGTAGCGCCTGGTTACCAAATGGCAAATGTCGTTGCATCGCAAATCACAGCTGATTATTTACATAATCAACCAAGCCAATTTTATGGCGCTGATATGAGCACCAAACTTAAACTTCTTGGCGTAGATGTGGCTTCGATAGGCGAAAGCCGTGGCTTTGAGAATGCTCAATATGTTGAATTGATAGACCAACAAGCAGGTATTTATAAAAAGTTATGGCTTGATGAAACTGGCTTATACCTAAGAGGAGCTGTACTGATTGGTAATGTTGATGAGTATAGCCACTTACTGAGTTTATATTTGGCCGCAGAGCCTTTAGAACTGCCCGCGGTCAGCCTGTTAACTGCAGATAATTCTGCTCCAATTCTATTAAAAGATAACGCTATCGTTTGTTCGTGCCATCAGGTAACTAAATCAGAGATCTGTGAACAAGTGTTAGCGGGGAATCATACTCTAAGCGATATTAAAAGCTGTACTAAAGCCGCTTCAGGTTGTGGTGGCTGCGCTGCAGTGGTTGAGCAAATTATTGATGAAGCGCTAGTTGGGCAAGGAATAGAAACAGAGCAAGGCGTGTGTCGCCACTTTGAATATGATAGACAAGCCTTGTTTCATCTGTGCCAAGTTGAAAGCATTAAAGATTTCAACACTCTTTATCAGCAACACGCTAAATCTGGTGCGTCAAGCTTAGCGCTTGGCTGTGAGATCTGTAAGCCATTAGCGGCGTCGATTTTTGCCACACTAGAAAACGACTATGTGCTTTCAGAGCAACATGTGGCACTTCAAGATACTAACGATGCTTACTTAGGTAATTTGCAAAAAGATGGCAGTTACTCGGTTGTGCCACGTATTGCTGGTGGTGAAATTACCCCTGATAAATTGATTGCGATAGGTGAAATTGCCAAAAAATATAACCTTTACACCAAAATCACTGGTGGCCAAAGAATTGATATGTTTGGAGCGCAATTATCAGAGCTACCACAAATATGGCAACAACTGATCGCTGCTGGGTTTGAAACGGGTCATGCCTATGGTAAGTCGTTACGCACGGTAAAGTCCTGTGTTGGTGATACTTGGTGCCGTTACGGCGTACAAGACTCGGTTAGCTTGGCCATCGCATTAGAGAATCGTTATAAGGGCCTGCGGGCCCCCCACAAGATTAAAATGGCCGTATCAGGCTGTACGCGTGAATGTGCCGAAGCCCAAAGCAAAGATATTGGTGTGATTGCATCAGAAAATGGCTGGAATCTTTATGTTTGTGGTAATGGTGGCATGCGCCCACGACATGGTGACTTGTTTGCGACTGACTTATCGACAGATCAGTTGGTCAGTTATATCGATAGGATCTTGATGTTCTACTCGAAAACAGCAGGTAGATTACAACGCACCTCTGTGTGGATGGAATCATTAGCTGATGGCCTCGAATATCTGCAATCTGTGATTATTAGTGATGAACTTGGACTCGCTGCGGAGCTTGAAGCGCAGATGCAAAAAGTGGTGGCGAGTTACCAGTGTGAGTGGCAGACTAGTTTAAATGATAAACATTTTCTCAGTCGTTTCGATGAGTTTGTCAATCCTAAAGATGCGCCTGCACCAAGTCAAAACGCCTACCAATATCTGCGCCAGCAGAAATTTCCAATCCAATCGCAAGTACAGCGATTTTCTGAAATCACTCAAGCAAATAAAGGGGCAGGGAATATTGCCGTCACTATTTTAGACGAACAGGAGACAAGTCTATGAGTTGGGTAACATTATGTGAAGAAAAAGTATTACCAACGAATCGAGGTGTGGCAGCTTGGTTTTGTGGTAGAGCCATTGCCTTGTTTAATCTCGGTGATAAAGGCATATTCGCAGTTGATAATATTGATCCAGCTACGGGCGTAAGTGTACTTTCAAGAGGCCTATTATGTGAGCTCAATAATGAGCTTTACGTGTCATCTCCGCTCCATAAACAGCACTATCATTTGCAAAGCGGGAAATGCTTTGAAAATTCAGAGCTTAACGTTAATTGCTTTGAGGTCAAAAAGTACCAAGGTAAGGTAATGGTTCGAAAAAATAAGCCTAAAATAGTGCAAGATAGTCGACCAACAGATACTAAATCAGCTTTAAGTAAGGAGGCATAATATGACTAACCAAAATTTCAGCCTCTTTAGCTTTAGTGGCAAGATGAAAGTGATGCACTTAAGCTGGATGGCATTTTTTATCACATTTGTTGTGTGGTTTAACGCAGCGCCGCTTATTAGTGTTATTGCCGATAGTATTGGCCTCACCACCTCGCAAATTAAAACTTTACTGATTTTAAATGTTGCGCTGACTATTCCTGCGCGAGTCATCATAGGTATGGTCACTGATCGCTTTGGCCCCAGAAGAGTGTATTCATTGTTGTTGGGCTTGTGCTCCATTCCTTGTTTTATGTTTGCTGTCGGCACTAGCTTCGAACAGCTTGCTTTAGCGCGGTTTTTAATTGGCTTTATAGGAGCAGGTTTTGTTATTGGGATCCGTATGGTGAGTGAATGGTTCCCAGCTAAGGAGTTAGGCGTTGCAGAAGGAATATATGGTGGTTGGGGCAACTTTGGCTCAGCCGCTGCAGCCTTTAGCTTACCTGCGATAGCGCTTGCATTTGGTGGGCCAGACGGTTGGCGTTACGCTATTGGCTTAACAGGTTTAATGAGTTTAGTTTTTGCTTTTATTTATTACTTCAATGTGACGGATACACCTAAAGGCTCAACCTATTTTAAACCTAAAAAAGCAGGGGCGATGGAAGTCAGTAGCAAAGGCGATTTTGTTCTGCTAATGGTAATGAAGTTGCCTATGTATGCCACCTTAGGGTTACTGGCTTGGAAGCTCTCTCCAGCGGGTGTTGCAATGCTTTCAGATAATATGGTCAATGGCATTTACCTGCTGTTATTTGCCATTTTTGCGACTGATTTTTTGCAAACAGTTAATGTTAACAAACAGGTGTTTACTGGGAAAGTGCCAAAGTTTGAACGTTATCAGTTTAAACAGGTTGCGGTACTTAATGTGCTCTATTTTTCAACTTTTGGTTCAGAACTCGCAGTTGTGTCTATGTTACCACTGTATTTTGCCGAAACATTTGAATTAGGCATGGCCCAAGCGGGCATGGTGGCATCCTCTTATGCCTTTATGAATCTAATGTCACGCCCGGGCGGCGGCTGGCTAAGTGATCGTTTTGGCCGTAAAACAACTTTACTTATTTTAACCGCTGGGCTTGCTCTTGGCTATTTTGGTGTTGCACAAATAGACAGTAGCTGGGGATTACCGATTGCCATTGCCATGGTAATGCTTTGTTCTTTCTTTGTGCAAAGTGGCGAAGGCGCTGTATTTGCAGCTGTGCCGTTAATTAAGCGTCGCCTAACAGGGCAAATTGCCGGTATGACTGGGGCATACGGTAATGTGGGGGCGGTGTTTTTCTTAACGGTTTACTCCATGGTATCTACTCAGGCATTTTTCTATGTCATTGCTGCAAGCGCGGTATTTGGATTTTTTACACTGTTCTTTATGGCTGAACCCAAAGGCCATATTGCCGAAGTCAATGATGATGGCGAAGTGACATTAATTAGTGTCAGTTAAGACAATGGCTAGCACGGAATTGACAGGCGAGGTATCTCACCTTAAAGCCAGCTTTGCTGATACGCCGGTCATCAAGAGTCAATCATCTGCGATTGATGGTGAGCAGCAGAGCATTCCTTTCGCAACTGAAGCGCTGCTGTGCTTATCGGCTGGCCAGTTTTCAGATAAAGGGGCTAAAGCGGAAAATGAAGATGCTATTGGGATCCGTATTCCTAGTGGCCACCTGCTGACAACTAAAGGAGCGGTATCAGCTATAAGTGATGGTGTCAGCCTTGCAGAAAAAGGCGCTGCAGCTTCAGCGATAAGCGTGAGCAATTTTTTAGCCGATTATTATTCAACTCCAGCTCTTTGGTCAGTTAAGAAAGCGAGCTCAAAAGTACTAACGGGATTGAATCGTTGGCTTTATGGACTAGGTCAAGATTATAGAGATGCAAGGCGCGGCTATGTGTGCACCTTTAGTGCACTGGTGTTTAAGTCCTGTCATTTACATATGCTGCATATTGGTGATTCACGGGTATATCGTTACCGAGAGGGGGAGCTACAACGTCTTTCTTGTGATCATGTCAGTCTAGTAGGTAACGGCAACAAATACTTAGCCAGAGCATTAGGATTAGATCTAAATATCGATGTGGATTATCAATCCATTGCACTAGCGGTCAATGACATTTACTTACTAATGACCGATGGCGTACATGATGTCTTATGCGATATTGATATTAAAAGCAAAATTGAAGCTCGTTTAGTTAGCGGTAAAATTACATTTAACGATAATGATTGTGAGGAGGTTAGCCAGCAACTAGTCGAGTCGGCAATCAATAGTGGCTCGATGGATAATGTCAGTTGCCAATGTATTAGTGTGAACGCGTTACCCGAGCTGACCATAGATGATCTGCATAGTAGTTTTACTCAACTGCCGTTTCCACCTCCGTTAAGTGCAGGGATGAGACTAGATGGTTACACAGTGCTTAAAATTTTATATCAGAGTCAACGCAGCCAAGTTTATCTCGTTAAGGACGTGCAAGGTCAACTCGCTTGCATGAAAACACCGTCACTTAATTATCAAGATGATCCCGCTTATATTGAGCGTTTTTTGCTGGAGAGCTGGGTTGGTGAGCGGATTAATAGTGCGCAAGTTATCACGATAAAAGACAAAGCAAAACCAAAGTCTGCGCTCTATTATCTAACTGAGTATATAGAGGGGATAACATTACAACGCTGGATACAGCTGAACCCTAAGCCTGACATACAAGTCGTGCTTGGTATTTTGAATCAAATAGAAGCTGGTTTACGCGCGTTTCATCGCAAAGAAACACTACATCAAGATCTGAAACCAGAAAATATCCTTATCGACAATAATGGCCAGGTTAAAATTATCGATTTTGGCGCTTGTTATATAAAGGGGATTGCTGAAATCTCAACATCTATAGAACGAGATAGTATTCTTGGTACTGCTGATTATTCAGCCCCTGAAGTTCTGCTGAGATATAAAGCAAACTATCAAGCAGATCTATATTCATTAGCCGTTATTGCGTTTGAAATGCTAACAAATGAACTGCCTTTTAAAGCCAAGCAAGCTGATTGCTTGTTAGAGAAGGACTTTAAACGACTTCGTTATATTCCTAGTTATTCGCTAAATCCTCTGATACCCATATGGATGGATAGCGAATTACAAAAATCCTTGAAATTTGACCCAAAAGATCGTCATAGCGATACGAGTGAATGGCTCTATGAAATGAATACACCTGTGCGTGAGTGGCATAAACCTACGGGGGAGCAATCATTACGGGAAAAACATCCATTGGCTTTTTGGCAAATTTTGAGTGGATTATTACTAGGCATAATATTGCTACTTGTTGTATTTAATGTGTAGTTGAATGAGTGTTTTTCACTATTTAAATCCTGGTTACCTGTTTTAGTTTTGCCTCAATAAACGTACAGTGAAGAGAGTGTCTGATTTGAGTCAATAATACTATTTAGGGGTTAAGCCTTCGACCTGATTGATGAATGGATAGATAGGCGAGTTCAATGATCGGTTAGATAATAGCTATTACAAAGGAATGTTTTATGCGATTAATGTTTATTTTACTATTATCGTTTCTGTTACAAGGCTGCAAGGCGACTACAGATACAACCACCTCAACGCCCAAACTCCCCCAACTAGATTATGTTGCCGCGACATCAGAACAGAGCATTCCAGCAGCAGAAGATTTTTATCGATTAAGCCTTGAACAAACAGCAGCACTCTATGATTTTCTTAAACAAGAGCATGTGGTTAACTTACCTAATTATAAGCAAGCATTTTTGTATATAAAAAAACGCTTAGTTAATTTTAACTATCAAGGTAAAAACTATTATGCAAGTCAGTCGCTTGCAGATAATGGTGGCAACTGCATGGCATTGGCGATGTTAACGTTTGCAATTGCTAATGAAATGTAAGTGGAGCTGCGTTTCCAGGTCATGCATACCATGCCTGTTTTGCTTGATATTTCCGATAATGTCGCAGTGACATCCGATCATGTTCGAACATTAATGTACGAAACGGTTGAAGATCTGGAAGGAGCTATGTTTGGAAGAAACCGAATCAAAATTGATTACTTTCCTGATAAATACGATCGTGGTGGGAAAATAATTGATCAAGATGAGTTTTTTGCGATGTTTTATCGAAATCTAGCAGCAGATGCAATATTTGGGGGTAAGCTGGATTATGCTTATCGGTTACTAAATAAGAGCTTAACGCTAGCACCAGACTATGAGCCAGCGATTAATATGCAGGCAGTTGTATTAAGAAAGTTAGGTGATCTTAAGTCTGCTGAAAAGCTTTATCGTTATGGGTTAGAAGTAGCTGATAACAAGATATCTCTGTTAAGCAATTATCATTTTTTACTACGTTTACAAGGACGAACAGAGCAAGCTAACCGTATCAAAGAACAATTACTTGAGCTTGATGATCAAAGCCCCTATGCATGGTATCTACAAGCTGTAGATGCAATGTCACAGCAAGACTATCAAAGTGCAAAGATATACCTTAATAAATTCCTGAAAAACACCCATTATTTTCATAAAGCTTACTATGACTTAGCTAAAGTACAGGTGAAGCTTGGAGAGCATGAGTTGGCTGAGAAATCTCTTGCGCTAGCACTCACATACTCCTCTTCAAATAAAGATCAGAATTTATATAAAGCTAAAATGGATTGGTTAACAGCGTATGAGTATAAAGATTAGTTAAAGGATCGCACTACGGTGCCATTAGTATGACTATTTTTGATCGAATATTACGGCTGTAACTATGCTGAAAATGCTTATTGTAATTTAAAACAATTACTTATTTCTTAGCGGTGTCCTGCAGTTAGTGTACGACTTGAGATGCTGTATTAGTACTTTAGTCTATAAGTATCACTTCGAATAGCCATTTTGAGTCATACTCTTTAATACTCTGGGTTGATGATGCTTACATCTATTATCGACATAATGACCGCGTGAAATAATTAAGGTCAAAGAAGGCAATTTATTCGAATGGATATTCTTCAAAATTGTAAACATTATTTAAATCCACTAATAAAATTAATGCCTAATTTTATACTGATAATTGTGCTACTAAACATAATAAGTGCAGTGAGTGCACAAGATTTGAGCTTATTTGATGAACTCAATGGTTATGATAACCAAGCATTGATAGATCAACAGGGGAATAATCTCAACGCAAATGTTATTCAACAGGGAGTTGCTAATCGAGCAGCAGCTCGGCAATTAGGGCAATCTAACCGCATTGATATCCAACAAGTTGGTGGCAGTAATTACGCAGGGATACAGCAAAGTGGAGTGGATATCGAAGCCAGTATTCTTCAAACAGGTTTTAATAACATCGTATTGAGTTCCCAACAAGGAACGTATTTAAATCTGGATGTAAATCAACAAGGTAATGATAATACTGCTAATGTTTTACAAGTTGGAGATGAAAGCTCGGTAACTATCTACCAAAATGGGACTGGGCATGACGTATCTGTCATTCAGTATGGGCAGGGGCGTTCAGCTCAAATAACCCAAGGTTACATTTCCAATTAAAGTAAAAATCGTACCAGCAAAATTAAAGCTGTTTGTTGTTATGGTATTGTTTCAAGTTAATAGCCACTAGGATGGTGATATTGAGTCAACAAGGAGTAAGTTAATGTTCAAAGTAACTCATTGGGTGGTTGTCACTCGTTCGCATTTGTTTGCAGATCTGTTGAATACAAGGTGGCCGCAAGAATTTTTGGTCAAATTGCATAGGGTTTCCCCTGAACAGTTTAACGGTGATTTATTAGAGAGCCGCATTACTATTATTTTAATTGATTTAGCTACTGTAGACGTTCAAACAGCTTATCAAATTCAAAAGAGAATAGAGAAAAGCAGTAATGTAGCAAGAGTAGTGTTTTTACACTATCCAAAACAAATAGATGCAAAGTTCCTAATTCAAGCGTCTGTCACAGCCGGTGTTTTTTACTCTGATAGTACTTTAGAAGATATTGGTGAAGGAATGACGGAAATAGTTAAGGGTAAAGTGTTGCTTCCTCAGGCATTAATTGAATCCAATAGCAGCAAAGATACCACTCATGATGATGTCGAAATGCTGACTATAAGAGAAAGAGAAGTTTTACAGGTTTTAAGAAGTGGTAGTACGAATATCGATATTGCTAATAAGCTATTTGTCAGTGAAAGCACAATTAAGACCCACCTCTATCGAGCGTTTAGGAAAATAGGAGTGTCTAGTCGAGGGCAGGCAATTGCTTGGGCACAGACGAATCTTCACGAAGTTACCCAATGACCCGTTTGTGGTTATGCTTAATGCTATTTTCATCCAGTCTGATAGCAGAAGAAATCGTATTAGCAAAACAAGTTACAGAGATAAAAAGTACCAGTGATAAAGCGCCTAAAGAGGAAGCAGATCTTATTGATGGTCTCATTCTAAATCGAGCAATGACTCGTTTTGGGCATCGATTCTACCGTGAGTTTGTTGCTGATTATCGTGATATAGGCGGATTCACCAAACACTCCGGCTTAACCATCGTTGAGCAAGCTACAGCTAGAAGTGGCAGTAAAATTAGTATTTTACATAATCGAAAGCCGATTTATATCACAGTGGTTTCGCCAGCAAGTAGCAATATTGATGAGCAAGCATTGATGGCTGCGAAAAGTGTTAATCAGAGATTAAAACAATATCAAAAGCAAGCTAGTTGGACTCAGTTTATAGATCCTGATTTAGCCCCTGATGAGATTTAACAAGGAAAGTTCATGAAACCTGTTTCGAGAGTACTTATGGGAGCACTGGTGGTTTGTAGCTTCACTACACAAGCTACCCAGCTAATTTATACACCGGTTAACCCCAATTTTGGCGGGAGTTACTTAAATGGCTCTTATTTATTATCAAATGCGTCGGCACAAAATAAGCATACTGGGGGCTCTAGTTATGTGCCACCTACAGCTCTAGAAAGATTAGCTAGCTCGTTAGAGTCTCGTTTAATGAGTCAATTATTTAATGACGCTGCAAATGGTGGGGAAGGATATCTAAAGACAGATGATTTTGAGATCCAAGTGGTAAATGAGGATGGTGCTCTGTTAGTCCATATTACTGATGTTGTTACAGGTGAAACAACGATTATTGAGGTTGGCGGGTTAGTCGATACGTCAACAGGAGCAGGATAAAGATGAAAAAGCTAATTCCATTGCTAATTGTAAGCTTTCTTTGCGCTTGTTCTACAACCAGTGATCTTGAACAAATTGAAGCATCATCAAGTCTTATGCCAAAGGGCGAAACTTATTATGACTTAATTGGGCTTCCGGCTCCTCAGGGAAGTATGGTTGCTGCTGTTTACGATTTTCGCGATCAAACTGGACAGTATAAGCCCATACCATCAAGTAACTTTTCTACTGCAGTCCCTCAAAGTGGTACGGCATTTCTTGCCCAGGCATTGAACGATTCGAGTTGGTTTATGCCTGTTGAGCGAGAGGGACTGCAGAACTTGTTGACCGAACGCAAGATTGTCCGAGCAGGTATGAAAGGAGATGCTGGGAGCTTAAGTCAATTAAACTCAGCTCAAATTCTAATGGAAGGCGGTATTGTTGCGTATGACACAAATATTCGCACAGGCGGCGCTGGAGCACGCTATTTAGGGATTGGTGCTTCGAGTCAGTTTCGAGTTGATAGTATCACTGTTAACTTACGTGCTGTAGATATACGGACAGGAAGATTACTCAGTAGCGTGACGACCACCAAGTCCGTGTTATCGAAGGAGCTTACGGCTGGCGTGTTTAAATTTATAGATGCACAAGAATTATTAGAGTCAGAGGTTGGCTACACCTCCAATGAGCCTGTGAGTTTGTGTGTTGCTCAGGCGATTGAAAGTGCCGTAGTACATATGATAGCCGACGGCATTTGGAAAAGGGCATGGAATTTAGCTGACACGCAAGCAGGTTTAAAAAATGAAGTTTTGCAGAAGTATTGGTTAGAAGCGCACCCAATAGAAAGGGTTCAAGCTAGACTCAATCAGGGATAAATTAATAGAAATAATGAAAAGGCACTGAAATCAGTGCCTTTTTTATTGCCTAGAATTGTAGTTACTTTAATAAACTCAAATTCTTATATTAATCAGAATTTGATCTACTCAGAGCGACTTTTGGCAAACTAATTCAAGCCGAATAACTGAAAGAATGGTTGCTCCCTTGTGTAGCTGCTCAACAAGAAGTAGTCAGCCAAAAACGCTACCCAATAGCGAGTTTTAGTGGCTCTGATACAGTGATTCTTAAGGAACAAGGTCGAGCTTAGTTTCAATATATGCTCTTCATTCTTTGTGAGGAGGATGGCCTTGTATTTTGCCTACATACAAAAGACTTTTGCTCCACTATCCCATAGGGATATGGGAAATGCCTTTAAAGCGTATGCAACGCTTAAGGTCATATAGGTCAGGTTCTTCGAATGTCATTTATGCGCCACTATAATAGATATAGGAGATAGAGTAAGGCAGGAGTAGTTGGCGAGGAGCGCTTAATGAGCTGGTCTCAGAGGGGCTAAATATCTGCCTCAATACAATTCCTCAGATTGAACTTGAATCCCATTTGATACCAATTGCACTATACAGGTGTATACTTTTGAGTTGTTATCTTCTCGAGTTCATAGCTAATGAAGGTGACGATGAATATTAAAACAGGTTTGATACTTAGCGCTTTGGTAACTAGCTTATTGAATTTAGGTGCTGCAAAGGCTGAAGCGGCTACAGTAGGCTGTGAGCGAGCGGGTGGTATTAAGTGCCAAAAAGTGAGGAAGCCTTACCATCGCAGTAAAGTGATCGTAATCCCTAAAAGTCATCGACATTATCATGCTTATCACTCTCCAATGTTAACTGCACTGGGGATCGCCATAGTTTTAGATGCTGCAGGAAATGCTGTTACAGACAAAGGTAACAAAGTCGTGATATTAGGCGAGGGTAATGAAGTCAAAAATGTGTATGAAAAAGACGGTGTTGTTTACTTGGTCAAAGAGAATAGCTAAGAACGACCGGTTTAAGTGCATTTTTAAGGATGTGAGCTAGCCGATTTAGGTAGTTTCCTTGCCGTTGGCACGCATAAAAATTGACGAAAGAGATTGACTAAAGTGAAACGATTAACTGACTTTAAAACACAATTGCCACTTATTGATAAAGCTTTAACTGGTTTAGCGCTATTTATATGTAGCACTAGCGTTATTTATACCATCGTCTCCGAAGGCTCAGCACTGAGTATCATTTTACTTTCTTTCTCTATGGCGATCGCTTTATCAATATATTTATTTAAACGACTTGTAGTAGGCTTGTCTCAAAGCCTTTTGAGCCATTCATTAAACGAAAATCCAAAGCTGATACATAGTCAGCCTAAAGCAGTATTAAAACAAAATCGTGGCATACATTTTGGGTTGTGTACTTTTTGCAATCAGTATGAGACTAAAAATACCTTGGCTGGTCGTTATGTTTGCTCTGATTGCTATCAGGTTTTCCTAAAAGTAAAAGGTGATGGTTTGTTACCAAATCAAAGTACTCTATCGAGCTTGAGGAGAGTGGGTTAATACCAATCAGTATAAAGATTTGGTCGCTCAGCGAGAATTTAGCGCTTCTGAGGCAAGGTCATTAAGTGCTCCTGCTTTAATGACATTCACCACATCCATGTGGTTTGCAGCGAGTGAAGAGCATAGTTGAACTAGGGTTAAGCTCACTCTTTGTTTGTAAAAGTCAGAGCATCAGAACCGCTAAAACTCGCCATTCTGGAGCGTTTTTGGCTGCCTACTTCTACGTTGAACAGCCTCACAAGGGAATAACCATTCTTTCATCTATTCGCCTTGAATTGGTTGCCAAAAAACGCTCTGATTAGATCAACTTCTTATACTGATTGGTATAATAGCTAAGCCTTTAATTAAAAGAGCTAAGTAATCGTGACGAAAATAAAACAGCCGATTAAATCAGCTGTTTTATTAGGACCTGATTTGCAATCAGGTGTGTAACGCGTTTTTTTTAGCGTTATTTACTCATCTCGCGTTCTTTATTCAAAAACTCGAAGCCACTTTTCAAAAAGGTAAAGTTATCATCATCTGGTAGTGAGCGAACTTGAGTCAGCATCAGACCAAATGCTGAGTCTATCATCAGTCTGTCAGATAGCTTTAGGTAGCTATAAACCACGGGTCTTAGTACAACTGAAAAATGACCAGTTAGCTCATCAAAACGCTTTTCTTCGATAGCTTGGGTATTGTTAACTAACTCACGCATGCAAAGCGCCGCAAGCAGGGCATTTTTGTCACTAAAAGATTGATATTGAGCCGCACGCGAATAGCCTGCTTTTTTATGAACATCAGACATATTTAAGGCAATCATGCCTTTTTCTTTGACTAACTCTGTCGCTGCGTTGAGAAGCGCAGTTTCTTTTTCTGTAAGCATCATCATATTCCTGCAAATATTTTTCTTATTAGAAGTGCTTATCTAAGGAATGTCAACCACATTGTGTATACACATGTTTAAAGAGTGTACAAATTGTATCAATGGCATTCAATGTTTTTCATCGGTCATCGCCTTGTTAATCTTTTCGAGTATACTATGGCTAGTAATTTCCTAGTGAGGGCAGATAAATGGCCGAAGAAACCATATTTAGCAAAATTATTCGACGTGAAATTCCAGCAGATATCTTGTATCAAGATGAGCTTGTTACCGCATTTAGAGATATCACACCTCAGGCGCCAACTCATATTTTGATTATTCCTAATCATTTGATCCCAACCGCTAATGACATTAAAGCATCGGATGAAAAAGCCTTAGGCCGTATGATGTCGGTTGCAGCTAAATTGGCCCAGGAAGAGGGCATTGCTGAAGATGGATACCGCTTAATTATGAACTGTAATCAACATGGCGGTCAGGAAGTGTTCCACATTCATATGCATCTAGTGGGTGGCCATCAATTAGGGCGTATGTTGAGCCCGCCTGCATGAAAATAAGCAGTGATAAGAAGCCGTTAACAGCCATGGCGACGCGTTTTGTCGACCAGCTGACCCAGTGCCGAAAACTTAAACTCAAAGTATTAGAAGCCAGTGGCAACCATGTATTAATGGAGTTGCCCTATGATACGCAATTGGTTGGCTACCCAGATACTGGGGTTATTCATGGCGGTGTGATTACCACGTTAATGGATACGGCAAGTGGCTGTGCGGTAGTTTGCTCGATTTTCGACAAATGCGACTTACTTGAGATCTCTCCAACGCTAGATCTACGGGTCGATTACATGAAGCCTGCCGAGCCTCATAAACCTGTTTATGGTCATGCCCAATGTTATAAGTTGTCTTCAAGTGTGGCTTTTACTCGTGCGATTGCTTATCAAGACTCTATAGACGACCCCATAGCACACGCAGTTGGCTCCTTTATGCGAATTAGCCCTGAAATGGTCGGCGAGGAGTTTAGGCAAGCTTTGATGGGAGGTGCAAATGAGTCATGATGACAACACATTTATTGATGATAGCGCTAAACTAGACGTTAAAAGTATTGTCAAAAAAGCCACTGAACTTAATGATTTTGGTCATCTACTTGAACACGTTCCCTACGCTAAATTTATCGGTATGGGAGTAGAGCGTTTTGGTGATGAGCTGGTATTTAAATTGCCAGCGAAAGACGACAACATAGGTAACCCTATTTTACCCGCGTTGCATGGTGGTGTGATTGCCGGGTTTATGGAAATGTCGGCTATTGTGCAATTAATGGTGTTTATGCAAACGACTAAGGTGCCTAAAGTGGTCGATTTTTCAATCGATTATTTACGCGCCGGCTACCATAAAGATAGTTTTGCTGAATGTAAAATCACCCGTCAAGGACGCCGGGTAGCCAACGTCAGCATCAATTGCTGGCAAACCAACCGTAAACATTTAATCGCCACCGCAAGGGCGCACTTTTTGATAGATTAGTGCTAAATTATATTAATAGGGTATTAAGCATTAATTTATCTCTTAAATGAGCACATTAATCTGAGCGTTGAAACTGACAGCTATCATAGAGCGCAGCAAAAGGGGAACGATATGAAAAAAGTGTTATTAGGGCTATTTACTGCACTGATTATTACCGCATGTGCACCGCATACCGCTGGAGTGATGGCGGGATCTGACGGGCAAGTGCTTGTCGATAACAATAGTTTCGGTAAAGAAGTTCAAGTAGCCAATATCATGGCGCGACCTGAAGGTGGTTTTTTACGTGGTACTGGCACGATTGTCAGTCAAGTATCTACCGACTTAAGAGTGCAATATAAATTTACTTGGTACGATTTAAACGGTATGACAATTGACGACGAAGGTGTGAGTTGGAAGTCGGTTAAATTACACGGTAAACAACAGTTGCAGGTCAGTGCCGTTGCACCTAATACAAATGCAACTCGCTTTGAACTTTATGTGAGAAAAGCGTTTTCTAATTAGATAAGCATAAGCTGAGTCCCGTAGCGAATAAGGTAACATCTGTTAAAAAAACGTCAGCTAAGCTGGCGTTTTTTTATGCATGTCGTTCAGGTTTATTAAGAAGTCTGTCACTGAGTTGTAAAATTCATGTATAATCGCGCTCGCCAAGGGGTGTTAAAGTCTATCAATCTAAAGTTTGATTTGTAGATTTGTACTGAGATGTTGAAAAACGAACCCTTTGAACCTGATCCGGCTAATACCGGCGTAGGAATGGGCCACAATTCATTTTCCGATCGCTTCTTTACTGATGCCGGATCTCAAAATTTTACTTTGAGGTCCTATGTTAAATCTAAAGTCATACTCGCCAATTGCGCTAGCCGTCATTGCCGCTATTTCATCTCCAAATACTCTCGCGAACGCACAATCTGCAACGCCTGACGATATCGAAGTCATGGTGGTCACATCTGATTTTCGCGGCTCAGCGCTGGAAAAAATGCCATCAAGCGTTACCGTCATTGACCAGCAACAGATTGAAGATGAGGGCGCGCAGCATTTTGAAGATATCCTCAATAATATTGCCAACTTTAATTGGTCTGGTGGCAGCTCGCGTCCTAAGTATTTTCAAATTCGTGGCGTCGGTGAGCAAGAAGAGTATCAAGGTGCACCTAACTCTTCAGTAGGCTTTGTTGTAGATGATATCGATCTGTCAGGCTTGGGTATGGTCTCAAGCATGTACGATCTGCAACAGGTTGAAGTATTACGTGGTCCGCAAGGTACACGTTATGGTGCCAATGCCCTCGCAGGTCTTATTTACCTAAAAAGTAACGACCCAACAGATGTGTTTGAACATGGCGCAGAAGTGTCACTTGGCGATGATAATTTGCAAACCTTTAGTGGTTTTAGCTCTGGCCCAGTAACGGATTCAGGTAATTTATTGTATCGCGTGTCTTTGCAGCAACATCAACAAGATGGTTACCGCGACAACCTTTATTTAGGCCGCAGCGACACCAATAATCGTGATGAGTTTACTGGCCGCGCTAAGCTACGTTGGTACGCTACCGACGATCTAGAAATTGATTTAACTCTGCTACATGCTAACTACGACAATGGTTATGATGCATGGACTCTAGATAATAATGGTTTTGATACTTTAACCGATGCACCAGGTGAAGATAAACAACGTACAACAGGCTCATCGCTTAAATTTACCTATACTGGGGCAGAAAATTTTTCGGTGACCTCGTTAACCTCTTTAGCGAAATCAGACACCCGTCATAACTACGACGGTGATTGGGCTAACCCTGATTATTGGGCTAGCCGAGATTGTGATGGCGCCCCTTGTGAATATGAATACAACTGGGATAAAAAGGGTGAGCGCAAGACACTCACCCAAGAGTTTCGCTTATCTTCTACTGAGTCTGGCCGTATCTTCGCTGATAGCACGGATTGGTTAATCGGTGTTTATGGCATGGATTTACAAGAAGATAACGATACTGTTGACAGTTACAGTCAGTTATCTGCTGAGTACCAAGCTCAAAACTATGCGCTCTTTGGGCAACTCGATTCGGATTTAGGCGCAAGTTACGCCTTATCGTTAGGTTTGCGAGTTGAACGCCGCGATAGCGATTACAGTGACTCTGCTGGAGACAGTTTTGATCCAAGTGAAACCATGTGGGGCGGTCATATTGCGCTCAGTAAAGCGCTAAGTGAAAACCATGAGTCATACATTCGTGTTGCACGTGGTTATAAGGCGGGTGGCTTTAATATGTCTTTGCCAGAAGAAGTGGCAGACAAGAAAGAGTACGACACTGAAATCCTTTATAACTATGAGCTTGGGTTAAAATCGACATGGTTAGATGGCCAAGCAAATACAAACTTTGCACTGTTCTACATGGACAGACAAGACCAGCAAGTAGCTGCGTCACAGCAATCAACAGTGCCGGGGCAAGAAGGTAACTTTATCTTGTTTACCGAAAATGCGGGGAGCTCTCATAACTATGGCGCCGAGCTTGATGGTAACTGGTACGCCACTGATAACTTACAGGTATACGGCAGTGTTGGTTGGTTAGAAACAGCTTATGGTGATTATGAATACGAAGATAAATATGGCGGCATAGTCGACTTATCTGGCCGCGAATTGGCACATTCACCTAACTTTACCTTTAGCTTAGGCGCAACTTATCGCAGCGACAATGGCTGGTTTGCCAATGTGAATGCTAGCGGTAAGAGTGATTTTTACTATTCTGATAGTAACGAATCTAAATCAGACGCTTATCAGACTTTTAACGCCAAGGTGGGTTATGAAGCTGACATTTGGTCAGCCTATCTTTGGGGACGTAATCTATTCGATGAAAAATACGGCGTTCGTGGCTTCTACTTTGGTAATGAACCAGATTTAGACTGGGCAGATAAGCAATATATACGCTATGGTGATCCGCGCCAAATCGGCGTCACGTTTAACGTTAAGTTTTTGTAATTAAAGATTTAAAGAAATCATAATTCAATTAACCGCATTATAGGGCCGCTGGGTAAAGGCGGCTGAGGTGAGTAAGATGAAATTAACTGCAGAGATCAGTTGTTACCCATTGCAAGATAACTACCTAGAGCCGATTAAGTGGTTTATTGGTCGTGTTGACTCGTATGACAATATTCAACGCGTGACCAATGCAATGGCGACACAAGTTGTTGGTGAATACAGCGACGTAATGTCAATGTTGGCAGTTGAGATGCAAGCGGCACACGAAAAATTCGGTAAAGCTGTTTTTGTGTGTAAGTTTATTGGTGGTGAGCTTAATTTAAGCCATAGCGAATAACTCTAAGTTCCTTAGATTGTCTAGCTTGATGGCCACAGTGCAGTGTTGTTCTGTGGCCATTTTTACTTTGTTATTTCTACAAAACACTATTTGGTTGTTTTTGACTAGATAGAGGGCGTTTATATGTCTGAATTTTGGCTGACGTTAGCTAACAGTTTTACCCGTGCTTTTGGCGAAGCACAAGCGCTGACTGCATGGGAAGCTGTAGCAGTTCTATTAGCTTTGGCATATCTCATTTTTGCCATGAAAGGCAGTATTTGGTGCTGGGCTGCTGCATTTGTTAGCACCGCTATTTACACCATTTTGTTTTGGAATGTATCGCTATTAATGGAGTCGTTGCTCAACGTTTATTATATGGCAATGGCTGTTTACGGCTATTGGATGTGGACGCGTGGTGGTAAAGATCATGATGGGGTTAATATTGTCTCTTGGAGCGCCATGACTCATCTTAAAATTATCGTCGTCACAGGTATTATTGCGCTAGCGATAGGCCATTTTATGGCAACTCAAACACATGCCTCACTGCCTTATTTAGATGCGGCTACAACTTGCTTTGCAGTGATGACAACTTATTTAGTGGCTAAAAAAGTACTAGAAAACTGGTTTTATTGGTTTGTTATTGATGCGGTATCCATCTATCTATACGTTAGTAAGGGCTTGATGTTAACTGCCGTTCTATTTGTGCTTTATCTTGGTATGGTGGTGTTTGGTTATTATATGTGGCGCAATAAAATGGAAGATCAACAAACCCTATCTGCAAACGATTTTTCCCCAGGAAAAGCCTAAGTGGCCGAGTCTGAAACAAAGTTTTTAATTAAGGCATTAGCGAGTTATCTAGCTCAGGCTCAGCTAACTGATGTGAGCTTGATTACGCGATTAAGTCATGGTTTGAGTAATCAAAACTACTGCATTCGTGGCTTTCATCCTAGCCACGATGGCGAAGGTTTATGGGTACTGAGAGTCAATAGCTGGGCAAGTTCACAGATCTGTGACCGTAAGGCAGAGGTCGCTAATTGGCGACTCGCTGCTGATCACTATCTTGCACCTGAGATCGTATATGTTAGCCCTTGCAATCGTTTTTATTTAAGTCAGTTTTATTCGCAAGCCCAGCAATACAATTGGAGTGCTTTAAGCTGCGAAAATGGCGCAAGCTCAATGAGTCATTCCTTGAGCAGTAAGTTTTGCCTGCCGCCTAAAAAAAGTCAGATATTTACATTAAGCAATAGCTGTGACCAATCGACGAGTGCATCTATTGATCAAGCTGGGTTATTACTGCCATTGCTAAACGGATTGGTTAAATTACCAGAGCCAGAGAATAAGATGTCAGTTGATAAGCAATGGCATGTTTACCACCATAGATTACAAAGTATGTTTACTAAAGTGACAGCTTTAGAAGGCATGGATTGTAATGAGTTGCAAACAACCCTATTTGAAGCTTGGAAGCAAAGCTACAGTAAGTTGGTTGCTAATACTGAGCAAATCGAAGCTATGCTTAGGCAGTTAGAACGCTGCATGATCCATCAACAATTTAGCCATAGAGATCTTAATCCATTCAATATTCTATTGGATGATGGCGCGCTTAAGTGTATTGATTTTGAATACGCTTGTAGTTCTCACCCTCTTTGCGATTTAGCTGCTGTGTTAGCCAGTCATTCGTTATCGGATGAACGGCGCCAGTGGCTTATTGGAGAATACCTAGCCAGCAATGCAAATTTAAACCAGCATGCAAGCTCAGCGGTAAGTGTGGCTGTTGATCTATATTGGGTGTTTGCAGTTTGCTGGGCATTACAAATGGCGTTTGATCATTTGCTAAAAGAAGGGGCGGTTGACGTGAATATTGCAGAGTCAACACCTCAATCCGTGCACGGTTATTTAGCTTGTGCAGAGCAGTATTATCAGCTAATTAGCAAGCCTTAGTAAGCACACAGCAAGTCGCAATCTCATATCACTGAGTCCTCTAACAAACCCCATAAACGTTATCTTTAAAATTAGCTGCTAAAAGCCTACTCATCGATTAGCTCAAATTTATCTAACTCAACACATTCGTTATCTGGGCGAAGCAGTAGAACCGTTACAACAATTTGTATCAGAGCGATTTATATTCATTGTTCTATGCTAGGTTAAGGGAAAAGGCAAAGTTCTGGAGGGCTAATGACAAAACGAGCAATGGCAATATTGTTGATAGTTGGCCTTGTAGGCTGTTCAACAAAAATGGGTTATTACTTTTTGGATTGGGCGATTGAGTGGAAACTTGAGGAGTACGTTACCTTAGATGCTAAGCAACAGGAGCAATTCGACGATACCTTAGAACAGTTTTTACATTGGCATCGAAGTGAAGAGCTTTTACGCTATGAAAATCAATTAGCCAAATTATCTAGTGCACTTAAGCAGCAGACATTGACGCCTGATGTTTGGGCTGAGCATGTTGTCGAAGCAAAATCTCACTGGGCGCGTGCTTTTGATTACCTTTTACCTTCCTTACTGCCCATTATTAGTTCTTTTTCAGATGAACAGGTCGCACAAGTTATCGCTCAACTAAGAGTTGAAGAAAAAGAGTTAAATGAAAAATACTTAGGTAAAGATCAGGCTGATTTAATTGAAATGGCCGATGAACGGATAAATAAACGAGTTAAAAAATGGCTAGGTAAATTATCTGCTGAACAAAAAGATGCTATTCACAACTATAATCAAAGTCGTGGTCCAACATTAGATATGTGGCTCGAGTATCGGCATGAATGGATCCGCTTGTTTTCACAGGCACTTAAAAATAGGCACAATAAAAATGCGTTATCTCATAGCCTAACCTTATTAATGACACAGCCAGATAAGTTACGTTCACTCGCCTATAAAAAGGCGCTTGATACTAATACGGAGCAGTTTGGAGCCTTGTTGATATTGCTGAACCAACAGGCAAGTGCCAAGCAAAAACGTTATTTCCATAACAAGATGGCAGCGCTACAAGAGGACTTAATCGAACTTAGTGAAGATAGCGATTAGTCTATATTTACAAATAAGTTGAAAGAAAGTTTATTTTCGCAAGGTCTTTGTTGCTAAATGGAGTTAGCTATTTGCCGAAATTAGGAATTAGCTGAATTAGGAATTAGCCTAAGATGAGCAGATGAAAGTCATCTGCTTGTCTGCAATATTTAAGCTTGAGTACTAAAGCTTGGATACTAAAACTGAGTGCTTAAGCCAAGAGGGATCGACATGCAATTAGTAAAACTTTATCAGCAGTTCTTGAGTGGACTTAAAATTTTTGAAGGGCTGGCTCCCTTAGCGCTACGTCTTTATTTAGCACCGGTTTTGATGCAAGCTGGCTACAATAAGCTAAGTAATTTTAGTGATACCGCGGCTTGGTTTGGTAACCCTGACTGGGGGCTAGGTTTGCCGTTTCCGGAGCTTATGGTTGCGCTTGCTGCCGGAACAGAATTTTTTGGTGGTGCTCTACTCATTGCCGGTTTAGCTACTCGCTTTATATCTATTCCATTAGCGATAACTATGTTTGTAGCCGCTTTTAGCGTCCATATTGAAAACGGTTGGTTAGCGATTGCAGATGCAAGCTCATGGCTCGCTAATGACAATGTCATGGCGTCTGCTGAAAAACTGGCTAAAGCGAAAGAGATTTTACAGGCGAATGGTAATTACGAGTGGCTCACCAGTTCAGGCAATTTTGTGATTCTAAATAATGGTATTGAGTTTGCGATAACCTATTTGCTAATGCTACTTGCGCTTATCTTTATGGGGGGAGGGCGATACACCAGCCTTGATTATTATATCGCTAAACGTAATAGCATAGCTTAACTGCTATCCTAGTCAGTTAGGTGGGTTTATCGGCAGTGTAGTGCTGTATGCTGGCTCGTTTATATTTAGCGACTGACTAGCATTTTATAGACATTCTCTATAGCCAAAAGTCTAGAACCCAAAAAGTCAATTATGCTGATTGGCTAACGATTTTAACAGACAATACGGTAATTTGATTAAATCCCACTAAATAGGTGGGATTTTTTATGCGCAGTTGATATTCTCATTAGCACTCAATATGGGTAATCCTTTTTTCGTGAAAATGTTTATTAAGGACAATCATTTGGACGCATTAGAATTATTATTGACTCGTCAATCAACGCCAAGATTAACTGAGCCCGCCCCAACATCAATCGAATTACAACATATCCTCGATGCAGCAACTCGCGCGCCTGATCATGCAGGGTTAACCCCCTGGGAATTTATTATTGCAGAAGGCGAAGGCTTGAATCGCCTTGGGGAGATTTTTGTCAGTGCTGTTAAAGCCAAAGGCGCTGATGAAGATTTCATTGTCAAAGCCCAGAATATGCCGTTAAGAGCGCCTATGGTGATTACGGTTGTGGCCAAAGTCACTCAGCACCCTAAAGTCCCAGAACTTGAACAGCATTTAGCTGCAGGTTGCGCTGTTATGGCAATGCAACAAGCTGCTTTTGCACAAGGGTTAGGCGGAATATGGCGTACTGGCGATTTCGCTTTCGATGCAAACGTACATCAATCACTTGGATTAGCGGCAGAAGATCAAATCGTTGGTTTTCTTTATCTGGGAACGCCAGTGGTCAACGCACCGACTAAAGCGTTGAAAGACGGAATGACATTTGCGCGATATCTATAAAAGGCCATAAAAAGCCAGCGGTACGTTGGTAATTCTAAGGTGATTAGTGTTGAACAAGCTTCACTCAAAGTTAGCTTAAAACAAATCAATAAACATGCTAGCTTAGACACGCATTTGACAGGAGGTTATGGTGAACAAAGAACTACAACAACAAAGCTTAACTGGCGAGCATATCGTCCTCGAACCACTGACGATGGACCACCAAGCGGCGCTGAGTATTGCGGTGGCTGATGGTAACTTATGGGAGCTTTGGTATACCAAAGTGCCGCACCCTGATGATATGAAAAGTTATATTGCTGAAGCGTTAGCAGCTGAGGCGCGAGGCGAGACGCTCGCATTTGTGGTTCGCTGCCGCCATTCTGGCGAAGTGATTGGCAGTACGCGTATTTGCCGCTGGCATCAGCAGCATCGACGCTTAGAAGTCGGTTACACTTGGTACGCTAAAACTGCGCAACGCACCGCAGTTAATACTGAAGCTAAATTACTGTTGTTGAGCTATGCATTTGAAACGCTTGATGTGATGGCAGTTGAATTTAGAACCCATATTCAAAACCAAGTTTCGCGCCAAGCTATATGCAGGCTGGGTGCAAGCCAAGATGGCATTTTACGTAATCACCAACTGCTGAAAAATGGCACAATTAGAGATACAGTTGTTTATTCGATTATTGATAGTGAATGGCCAGCGGTAAAGCAAGGACTAAAAGACAAGTTACAAAGCCATCAAACTAGATAATACAGTGATGTTAAATCTCGTTTATGTTTGTCAAAGGATGATTTATTAACAAGGAGTTTCATGGGAGCGCAAGCTAAAATTACTCAAGCCTCGCTCTGCCAGCTAGATGCTGCAGCGGGGCTATTTAACTGTTATCGTCAGTTCTATCACCAAGCGGATGATATTGAGCTCGCTAGACGTTTTATTGCAAAGCGGATCGAGCAAAAAAGTTCTGTCATCTACATTGCTTATGCTCAGTTGCCAGCCGGCTCAACAGAGCAGCCACTCGGTTTTATTCAGTTGTACCCTACATTCTCGTCGATATCAGCCAAAGAAAGCCTCATTTTAAATGATTTATATGTTTATCAAGAACATCGGGGGAAAGGCGTTGCACGGCAATTAATGCTTACTGCTATTGAATACGCAAAATCACAAGGCTGCGTGAGTATTAGTCTTGAAACCCATCATCAAAACCATAACGCACAAGCGTTATATGAGTCTTTATCATTTAAAAAAGATGAAGGTTTTTTTAGCTATACGCTTGATATTCAATAAAACCTAAAGTAGAAATGATGTAATTAGCGTACTTAATGCTAGAGTAAGTCATAACAGTTTAAGCAATGCCTATAGCTAAGATGTGCTAAAGAGCATGTGAAACTTTTAACTAAAAACTCATTTAAAAGAACTTAAGAACTCACGAAAAAATCAAGTTAAAAAAGCTAACAAAAATAAAAGGAATATAGCCGATGTTTGCCAAGGTTAATCTCGCAATGTGTGCTGTAACTGCAAGTTTATTGTCTTTCAATAGCTTTGCAGGTCAAGCTGAGGATGCGTTTGTCAGCGAACTTGCTGACTGTGCCGCTTATTATCATATCGCCTCTGATGCGATTTCAGCGATGAATGCGCCACAAATGGCAGCGGTGGTCGATCGCTTACAAGTTTCTGGAGAGCAGGCAGAGCAACTTGCTAAGCAATACCATACCGAAGAGCAAGTCTCGGCAGCGATTGTTGCTGCAACGGAAAAGCACAGAGCCTCTATGCCAAACTCTAAGAGCTTAGGCCCGTTAATGGGCAAGTATAAAGAAACTTGTCAGATGATTATTGCCCAGCCCGAAAAACGTTTAGATTACTGGACGATGGTCAGTATGTAGATGGTCAGTATGTAGATGGTTACGATGTAATTGATGATCATATGACTTGCATAGGCAATATGGCATTTACATTAGCTTGCTCTTTAACGATCAAGCTAGGGTATAAAACACTATAATAAAGAGCAGCGCGAACAGGCTGCTCTTTTTGTATCTGTTACTTTAGTCTTTTTATATTTGGTTGCAATAAGCTAGCGCTAAAGCCTGTCTAATAGGCTATAGATTGCTTAAAACAGTTTTCTGCAAGGGCTAAATACGGATTTGGTGTGGTATTTATGCTCAACAAAAGGGTAGGGAGATAGATGAACATTTATTTATTGATTGCTGGCTTATTGAGTTTAATAACCTGTGCTGGCCACCTTACATATGGTCGTAAACACTTTTTGTTGCCTATGCAACAAGCAGCGTTTGACCCCGCAGCAAAAGCGGTAATGCATTGTGTTTTCCACTATGTATCAGTGTTTCTATTGTTATCGAGCTTGGTATTATTAGCTTGTGGGTTTGCCGCTATTGCTCGTATGCAAAGTTTTGGCATGTTAATTTTTATTGCACTTAACTTTGGTCTGTTTGCCATTTGGCAGCTATATATTGGCTTTATGTCGGAGGCAAATGTGACATTTCGGCGGTTATTTCAATGGCTTTTCTTTGCCATGGTTGCAGCTTTTACTTTAGCGGGAGCAACGTTAGTTTAATGGCGATTTAAGATAGATAGCGATAGTTGATTAATCCTCACTGTGATTTACTTGTATTTTTATTTTAGTCTCAGTATGTTGTATCCAATGTTTCAAATGGATTGAAACATTGGATACAAGGATAGAAAATGCAATACATTCCAACAGCTTCAACTTCTCTCTACGGTAAAAGTAGAAAACCTCGTCACCGTTTAACAGCTAAAGATAATCCATTAAATGCGAACATTCGTTAGAAGCTGTTGTCAGTAGTACATTCGTATTACGTTTATTTACAAAATTTTGCAGTGTAACGACTTATGAGACGCATGCTTAACGGTATGATAAGCGTTATCTGTGAACGTTGTGATCCTGCTATATGAGCCAGTTATGATAAAAGTCCATCAATTAGCTAAAGAATATCCTATGGGTGACAGCTGCGTAAAAGCGCTTAATGGTGTTAGCTTTTCAATTGCAAGAAACGAATTTGTTGCCATCATGGGGCCGTCGGGGTCAGGTAAGTCAACACTGATGAATATCATTGGTTGTCTCGATAAACCCTCATCAGGCAGTTACAGCTTAAACGAGCAAGAAGTCGCGCAGCTGGATGACGATGCCTTGTCTGCCGTGCGTAACAAAGAGATTGGCTTTGTATTCCAAAGCTTTCATTTATTACCACGTTTATCTGCACTGAAAAACGTGTTGTTACCCCTGCGCTTTTCTGCAGAGCCAACTCAAGATACTGACTATGCCCATGAACTATTAGAGCGGGTAGGACTGGGTGAAAGACATGATCACAGGCCTAATCAACTCTCTGGCGGCCAAAGGCAGCGCGTTGCGATTGCCCGCTCTTTGGTTAATCGACCCGCTATTTTATTAGCTGATGAGCCAACTGGCGCACTGGACAGTAAAACTTCGGTTGAAATCATGGCGCTTTTTACTGAGCTGCATCAAGCCGGGCAAACCATTATTTTAGTCACCCATGAAGAAGAGGTGGCCGCTTATGCTCAGCGTATTATTCGCATGCGTGATGGCGATATTGTTGAGATTGAAGAGCGAGGTGAAAATGCTGCTTAATCAAACTTTCTTCACTAACGCGATTTTTAAGATAAAGCCGAGTAGGTGTCTAGGCCTGCTTAGAAAGCCAAAGCTTCAGTTTGCAGCGTCTATATTATTGGTGAGTAGTTTCAGTTCATTAGCGCTGGCGGGATCTGTCAATGCAGGTACAGATGTTAATAGCAATTCAAATGCTCAATCAGCTATCGCGGCACTAAAACAAAAACAGCTTATGCCCTTATTGCTTACCGGCCAGGTTGCATCGGTGATTTCACAAGCGTTTGTGGTCCCCAAAGCGGGTGACGCTTGGCGATATCAAATTCAATGGATGATGCCTGAAGGCACTTTGGCTGAACCAGGCCAAATCGTGGTTATTTTTGATAAAAGTGAAATTGATAGTCGTATCGAGCAGCTAGAGGGTACATTGCTAAGAGTCACGGCTCAGGAGCAAAGCCAAGCGATTGAGCTAAATGGGCAAATATTGCAAGCAGAATTCGATCTGAAGCAGGCAAAACTTGAGCTTGAAAAAGCCAAATTAGATGCTGCCATTCCAGCAGATTTTATTGCAGCTAAAGACTACGCCGACAATCAATTTAATAAACTCAAAGCTGAATCTGAACTATCGAAAAAGTACCAAGCTTTAGCTGAAGTTGAAGATAAGCGTAGCGCGTCGTTATCGCAACTTGCCATCGATAAAAAACGCGCAGAGCTTGAATTGTCGCAAGCACTAGCAGGGCTTGAGCAATTAGAGCTAAAAGCAGAGATTGCTGGCCCAGTTTTATATGGCCGCGATCCATGGAAGGATAAAAAATACTCGGTGGGTGACAATGTACAAATAGGCAGGCAAGTCGCCAATATTCCTGCGTTGAATGACTTAGAAGTGGTCGCATGGGTTAATGAAGTAGATGTTGACCGCATTGAGGTTGGGGAGCCTGTGCGTTTACGACTCGACTCTCAATCGAGCACCGTGCTTAACGGCAGCATAAACCAAGTGAGTCGCCAAGCACGTAAACAAGCAGCTTGGGGAAATAGTAACTGGTTTAAAATTGCGATTAAGTTTGCCGTGGATGACCGGGTGGAGATTATTCCCGGTATGAGCGTGTTAGTTGAAACAGGAGCAAGCTCATCATGAAGCAAACTGTAATAGCATTATGTGTGTTATCTAGCCTGTTGGTGGGTTGTGGCGACAATGTAGTCACTCAAGTTGAATCAGGTATTTTAGATCAACAGATTGAAGTGACAGGCGAGTTGGTTTCGGCCAATACGGTTAATCTTAAGCCGCCGGCATTAAGGCGTGTGTGGCAGTATCAGGTTAAAATGTTAGCCCCCGAAGGCAGTCAGGTGAAAAAAGGCGATAGAGTCGCCCAGCTTGATACCTCAACCTTAACTCAACGTTTATCGGTTAAGTCGGCAAACCTTGCGACAACAGCGCAAGATATTGAAACTTCGAAGCTGCGTAATGCCAAGAAGCTAGAAGAGCTGAAGCTTGATCTGGCTGAGGCTAAGATGAATCAAGAAAAAAGTCAGATGAAAGTCGATATTTCTGATGAAACAGTTTCGGTTATCGATCAGCAAAAATACCTTAGGGATGCCGTTATTTCTAACGATCTCGTCACCTTGATCAACCAGAAAATCCAACTCGAAATCAAAGGTGCTGAGCAGCGGATGAAGATGCTGGCAGGCGATCAACAAAAGTTTGCTGCCGAAGTCGCTGCGCTACAAAAAGGCATAAAATCACTGACCTTAATCGCGCCTCGCGACGGCATGGTGGTTTACGGCAACGATCAGCAAGGCAATAAGTTAGCCGAAGGGCAAAACATTTTTGGTGGCGACTCCGTATTGAGTATCCCCGATCTGCAACATATGCAGGTCAATATGACCATACCTGAAGTGGAAGCGGGCAGGGTACAAGTGGGGCAAGCGCTGAAGATCCGTCTCGATGCAAATCCTGAAAAAACCTTTAATGGCAAAATCATTGAGCTAGGTGCAGTTTTTAGAATTAAAAACCAAGATGTGCCATTAGTTATCTTTGATGCGGTTGCCAGTATTGATGAAGTGGACTCAGAACTTATGCGTCCGGGAATGACGGCCAAAATCAGTATCGACATCGCGAATAAAACCCCAGAGCTACTATTGTCGTTAGATGCCGTGCATTACGACAGTGGTAAAGCCTATGTGATAAAACCAGGCCTATTTAATGACAGTAAACAATACGTCAGTTTAGGCGCCATGGGTAAAGAGCAAGTGGTGATAAGCCAAGGGCTTGAGCAGGGTGAAGAGGTATTATTGCCATGATAAATACAGAAGATTTTACAACAAGTACGGTTCAATGCTGCGGTAATCAATCATCTAAAAAAGTGCTCGGCAGCAGTTTGTTATTGCTGGCAACCTTAGCGTTAAGTGCCTGTAGCGACCCTGCGACTAATGGCGTATTAACCTTTGAAGTTCAACGCTCTGACTTTAAAGTCGATATTCCAGCGTCGGGCGAGCTCGAAGCCAGTAATTCAACCACAGTTAATGTGCCTACAGGTCTTCGTGGACCGCAATCACTTGCTTGGATCATGGATAACTTTAGCAATGTTAAAGCGGGTGATGTTGTTGCGCGGATGGACGGTACACGCGAGAGTTTTCGCTTAGAGATGGAGTCGCTCGACTATGACCGTTTAGGACTAGATAGCCAGATCCAATCACAAAAAGATAAAACCATAGACAAAACACTCAGTACAGACACTAAATTAACGGCACAGGAGCAAGATTTAGCCGATAGATTCTTTAGTGAAGATGAACGTGTTTACACCAAAATCGACATAATTGATCAGATGCGCAACCAAGATTACCTCGAAGCCAAAATGGACTTCTATGGTTGGGGAATAAGCCAACATGGCTCTCAGGCTGAAGCGGAGCAAGAGCTGATTAAGCTAAAGCAGCAAGGTCATAAAGCGAAAATGAATCGCTATTCTAGCAACTTGCAACAAATGGAGATTGTAGCGCCTCACGATGGTTTGTTTGTGGCACAACCTGGCTGGAACGGCGCATTACCTGTACCTGGCGACATGATGTGGTCGGGTATGGCAATTGGTTTGCTACCTGACACCTCTAAAATGCAAGCAAAGCTCTTTGTACTCGAGTCTGAAGCGCTAGGCTTAGCGATTGGTAAACCGGTCACCCTTTATTTGGATGCTTACCCTGAACTTGCACTCACAGGCACCTTGACTCAGCTGGATGCCCTCGCTAAAGCAAAAGAGCAAGACAGCCCGGTCAATTACTTTCAAATTACCGTTAGCCTTGATAATACGCTGATAGAAATAATGCAGCCAGGTCGACAGGTTAACGCCATGGTGCACGCACTGGATGCCAAAGATGTGATTACCGTGCCTAATCAAGCACTGTTTCAAAAGTCCGGAGAATATTGGGTATATATTAAAACGCCGAAAGGCTTTGCCAAGCAAAGTGTAACCCTAGGCAATCGTAGCTTAAACCGCACTGTTATTACTGAAGGATTAAAGCAAGGTGATACGGTTGCACTGACAACACCGCCGAAGAGGAATCGAGTATGACCCAAAATAGACCCGCGGCGGAGCTGACGCATATCCAAGGCCATAAAGCGGTGCCTCTAGCCGTATATTGGGAAGGCATTAAGCAAGCATTTGATGAAATGCGTCATCATAAGCTAAGAACCTCATTAACTTTGTTGGGGATGATCTTTGGTGTAGGTGCGGTAATCGCCATGCTCAGTGTCGGCGAAGGGGCGGAGCGCGAAGCCCTAAAAATGATTGAATCCATGGGGGTCAATAACCTTGTGGTTAATGCCCGCAGTTCAGAAGGTGAGGCGCTAAAATCTGAACGTGAACACAGTATAGGTTTAAGCCTTCGAGACATTGAAAGTGCCCGAGATACCTTACCGTTTGTTGAGAACTGGAGCGCTGAGAAAAACGTTAAGGTATTTAGTTTATTCAGTTTAAAGGGCCGCAGCGATGCAAACGTTGCTGGAGTAACGCCAAGTTACTTTGACTTAAGTGCACTGCCTTTAGGCGAAGGCCGAACGCTAAATCGTACTGATGAAGACTATTATCAGCAGGTTGCAGTATTGGGGCCTGAAGCGGCGAGAAGCCTTTTTCCACAGGGTAATGCCATTAATAGCTTGATTAAGATTAACCACCAATGGTTTACCGTGGTGGGTGTGCTTTCTGAAAAAGAGGGCAGTAAGTCGAGCATTCAAGGGGTTAAGTTGGGTGGAGAGCGTAATCAAGTGTTTATTCCGCTCACTACCGCGCTTAAAAAGCTGCAGTTTAATACCTTAGAAAGTGAGCTTGACGCCTTTAAGTTAGCCTTAGTGGATGGTACAGAGCCATCGCTAGCGGCTAAAAGTTTGCAGCACCTGTTAGACAGGCGTCATGGTGGCGAAAAAGATTTTGAGATTGTGGTTCCGGCAGACTTACTAGCGCAACATCAAAAGACCCAGCAGATCTTTAATATCGTGATGGCTTGTGTCGCAGGGATCTCTTTGCTGGTGGGCGGTATTGGCATTATGAATATCATGCTAGCCACTATTTTAGAACGCACAGGTGAAATTGGTCTGTTACGCGCATTAGGGGCAAAACGTAAAGATATTGCGCGTCAGTTTTTAATTGAAAGTATCGCAATCTCAGCCACAGGTGGCATTATCGGAATCGCCGTGGGCCTACTGTTAGCATTAGTGATCTCTTCTGCAGCAGGTTGGCCAGTGGCATGGTCACCGTTTGCCATCTTACTTGCGCTTGGCGTGTGCATGACCATAGGCGTCGGTTTTGGCTTATATCCCGCCAATAAGGCTGCCAAGCTAGATCCGATAGTCGCACTGCAACGAGATTAATGCTTGGGGCTGATATTCTGATTGAATCATTTTGGCTCCGGCCACTTCAGAGCAGACATTGATTAAGGCAGAAATAGCCGTCAGTAATAAGATAACCCGTGGTTTCGCCACGGGTTATTTTCATTAGAGGCTGAAAAAAAACGCCAAAATTAATGCGGATATATACTAATAAATTGCGATGCTTAGCTGTAAATAGATAAGGCTTTTCGCAAAAAATAATTTTAATATCAGGCTGTTTCGGGTATGGTTGCCGAAATGTTACTGGTTAGTAAGCAGGTAGTTCTGATTGCTTAATGACAAATTTGTTTAAAAAATTTTGGTTTAAAAAATTATTAGCTATTTTTGCTGGTGCGTGTATGACCTTGAGTTATGCACCATTTAATTATTGGCCAATTTCATTTTTTTGTTTCGCAATTATCATCGGGTTAGTCAAACCTACTGATGAAAATACAACGGTAAAAAAATCAGCTCAGCTTGGATTTTATTTTGGTTTAGGCTGGTTTGGTGTGGGTATTAGTTGGGTTCATGTTGCCATAGCTGATTTTGGTGGTTTACCTTTAATTATATCATTGCTATTAATGTTGATTTTATGTGCGTATCTGGCACTATATCCAGCACTTGCATTTGCTCTAAGTTGTAAGTTATATCAATATAAGCGCCCATTAAACTGCCGTTCAAAGTATTGCCTGCTACACTGGTTTAGTTACTTTTCAATCTGTTTTATATTAATGGAAACTCTGAGAGGCATTGTGCTTACAGGCTTTCCATGGCTGTCTTTAGGCTACATTTTAACCGACTCCCCTTTAAACTTTTTAAGCCCGATAATCGGTGAGTTTGGTTTATCTTTCGTGGTATTAATATTCTCTTTTGCGGCTTATTTACTGTTTCAAGCAAAGCAAGTTTGGTTTTTATTAGCAAGCTTAAGCATTTTATTCATAACTTTGCTTATTTCACCTTATTTATCAAATACTCAACATCAAGATAAGCAGGTTAAGGTATTACTAGTACAAGGTAATATCGAACAGCAAATTAAATGGAACCCTGATCAAGCTTGGTCAATAATGCAGAAATACCGAGATCTTACCTACAAGAACTGGGATGTAGATTTAGTTGTTTGGCCCGAAGCCGCCATTTCAAAAGTTGAGTATTTGGCAGGTGATTTTTTAACACAGTTAGATAGCGCAGCGGCATTTAATAATACAGCGCTGATCACCGGAATTGTTGACTATCAAGTTGATACTACAGCGATATATAACAACCTCATTGTGGTTGGAAAACGAAATTTAGATAGTAAGCAAGGTCAATATCATTACCTGCATGACAATCGTTATACAAAGCATAAATTATTACCTATAGGTGAATTTGTGCCTTTTGAAGATATTTTACGACCAATAGCGCCATTATTTAATTTAGCTATGTCTTCCTTTAGTGAAGGCGAAGCAATACAAAAAAACCTAGTTGCTAACGGCTTGAATATTTTACCAGCCAATTGTTTTGAAATTGTCTTTTCTAATTTTTTAAGGCAAAACTACCAAACAAACTCAGATCTTTTATTAACTGTCAGTAATGATGCATGGTTCGGCGACTCACATGGCCCCCATCAACATATGCAAATAGCGAGAATGCGTTCCCAAGAACTAAGTTTACCTTTATTACGTGTTACCAATAACGGTATTACCGCAGTCTACGACCCAATTGATGATATACAGCAAAGTACGCCACAATTTGAAACCAACATACTTAAAACCCAGATAAAAACCATATCAGGTGATACTTTTTATAGCCGACATGGTGATAAACCGATGCAAATTTTATTACTACTTATATTTTTATGCGCCGTATTAGCAACTTATAAGCAAATAAAAACCAACTTAAAATTAAACTTGGCGCGAACAAAATAATAAACTTCGCTTTATCCAAATCAACTCTTAAGCACTAAATGGTAATGATTATTCATGACTGTATAGGCGCAGATATCGATACAAAATATGCTGGATAAGGCTTTTATTTTATCAACAATCCAGCCGCGTCGGTGTTCAAAGCTTTTCCCCGATACAGTATCTTCGCTACACAGGTAAGCTCGTCTTACGCAGCGGTTGATGATGTGATAGTAGGGCGTGGTTTCAGCATCAATTAGGGTACGTCTTGCCGAGGTCATAAAGCCCATCCTTTACTAAGCAGTATCAATCAGAGAAGTAAAAGCATAGTAGAGGAGAGATAAAAGAACAAAGATATGGCTGTCTTGTCTTTTTGTTAGCAGTGTTCTAATTGCGTACAGCTGTAACTGTCACCTCAATAAGTACATCACCTTCAAGAGCTACACCTAAACAAGCTCGTTGAGGCCAATTATCAGGGTTGTTACCAGCCCAATCACACCAAACCCTATCCATTTTGGGCTTATCCGTCATATTGGCAATGTAAACCTGAGCACTAACAATCTGAGTTTTGTCAGATCCCAACTCGGCCAAGTTACTATCGATTGTTTTTAACGCTAATTGAGTTTGACCACAAATATCCAAGCTTGTGTCTGCCGATGTTGCAACCGTCCAGACTATATCTTTGTATGCAGACGACTTATTTCGTCCCTGATAAATCCCACGCTTCCTTTCGATCATATTGCATCCTTTGAACTGCTAACGCCCTAATAACAGGCTAAGTAATGGTTGGCTAAAATTGTGTAGCGAAGCGAAACGTAGCCAACTCTTACGTGTCCTTGTTGATTTTTTTGTGTACGCCCAGCATGGGCATGAACTAATGAGGTGAAAGTCCTCTGTAGGAAGGTCACCGTTCAATAACATGCTGTTATTAAACGTTAA
>NZ_JAKILT010000013.1 GCF_023283535.1 Shewanella sairae
GCTTTTTTCGTTATTGTCTGGACTCTCTATTACGAAAAGTGACCGAACGAACATGGGGAAATAAAAAGCCCGAACGCAGTGAGGTTCAGTACCCATGTGGAGTAGGGTGAAGCCCTTGTGCTTATCAAACGAAGTTTGATGCATGGGGTGAACGCGGAGAACTTGCTCGAAGCTGGCCATTTCCAGGCGCCTATTTATTCTCGAAAGAGAAGCAAGAAAGCCCGCTACCATGTAGCGGGCTTTTTTACGTCTGTAATACCATTCCATCTTAACACTTATACCATTCCATCTTAACACTTAGTCATCTTTGCCCAGTATCTTCGGCATAGGGGCATCACTCTTTTCGTATCACTAATGAAGTTGTTCCAAGCATCGCAGCAGGCATTAACGATATCCTCATAACCATGAAAGTGACGATTAGCTAAGTAGTGCTGGCGCAACCAACTCCATACCTGCTCTATCGGATTTAGCTCCGGCGAGTACGGTGGCAACTTTATAATGCTGAGGTTGGTAAACTCATCTGCAATATCAGCTGTATGCCAACCTGCGCCATCCATTACCACTACAGCATGTCGTCCCGGTTTTGTCCTTTGCGCAATTTGCGATAGGTGCTGACGCATGATGTCTTTACTTAAGTACGGAACAATTAATGCTTCAGTCTCTCCGGTTTCTGGGCAGACTGCGCCAAAGAAGTGTGCATATTCAAATTGTTGCTGGCGAACTGCTCGTGGGCGGGAGCCTTTTCTAGCCCATATGCGTGTTGTCGTGTTTTGCTGCCCAAAACGCGCTTCATCTTGAAACCATTACTTTTACAAATAGCTAGACAAGCTCGAGTGCTACACTACCAGGTATGTTATACCAATCAGTATAAACATTTAGTCGCTCAGCGAGAGTTTAGCGGTTTTGAGGCAAGGCAACGAGCGAAGGGCATAGTTGTTCTACGTTCAAGTTCGTTAACACAGCATCAGAATCGCTAAAACTCGCCAGTCTGGAACGTTTTTGGCTGCCTACTTCTGTGTTGAATAGATTTATAAGGGAATAACCATTATTACAGCTATTCGCCTTGAATTAGTTTGCCAAAAATCGTTCTGAGCTGAGCAAATTCTTATACTGATTGGTATAAGGATCGTTTCCAACTGGAACTTTTTTAAAAGCCGTTTGGGCTTCTATTGATTGTTTTGGATGTTTGGAACGACTGGTTATCCAACTAATACCAATCAGTATAAACATTTAGTCGCTCAGCTAGAGTTTAGCGGTTTTGAGGCAAGGCAACGAGCGAAGGGCATAGTTGTTCTACGTTCAAGTTCGTTAACACAGCATCAGAATCGCTAAAACTCGCCAGTCTGGAACGTTTTTGGCTGCCTACTTCTGTGTTGAATAGATTTATAAGGGAATAACCATTATTACAGCTATTCGCCTTGAATTAGTTTGCCAAAAATCGTTCTGAGCTGAGCAAATTCTTATACTGATTTGTATAAGGATCGTTTCCAACTGGAACTTTTTTAAAAGCCGTTTGGGCTTCTATTGCTTGTTTTGGATGTTTGGAACGACTGGTTATCCAATTAAAACCCAATTGCTCCAATAACTTGTAAATCGCATTAGGGTGGTAATCCACATTAAAACTCAGCTGGATATATTTGAGGATCGCATCGCCAGTTAGTCTGCCGCCCGAGGCGTTTGTGCATCGGTCTTCAATATAGCAACTAAGCTGCTTCTTTTGAGTTACGGTTAAATAGCTATCACGGCCTTTATTCTTTTTGGCATCGAGTCCTTTACACCATTAGCAAGATATTTGGCGACCCAAGCATTAACACTAGCACGGGCCACTTTCAGTCTTAGTGCAGCTTCAGTTCGGCTGTTTCCTTCTCGGAAGAGTGCAACAGCGAGTAATCGCATGCGTTTACGCGGCTCTTTTTCAGCTCGAGATAAAGCTAATATCTCTTCTGCGCTATAAGTTTTCAAGTGTAGATACAGTTTAAGAATGGTGGCTATATTAGCTCACACCTCATTACTGATTGGTAGAGTCTAGATTACAGCTAACAGTAAGTCAGCCTTACTGGCATAAAAAAGCCAGAGCGGTGCTCTGGCTTTCTAGTTTCTATATCGCGCAAGTAGAGTTTACTTATCTTCTTTAAGCCACTGGGCTGCGCGTTTAGCGAAGTAAGTCAAAATACCGTCTGCGCCTGCGCGCTTAAAGCAAAGTAGTGATTCCATCACGATCGCTTTTTCTGCTAACCAACCATTTTGAATGGCAGCCATATGCATAGCGTATTCACCACTTACTTGGTAAGCAAATGTTGGTACTGCAAGCTCGGTTTTTACACGATGTACGATATCTAGGTAAGGCATGCCTGGTTTAACCATAACCATATCTGCACCTTCTTGGATATCTAAAGCAACCTCGTGCAGCGCTTCATCGCTGTTAGCAGGATCCATTTGGTAGCTATGCTTATTGCCGCCTTTTAGATTACCAGCTGAACCTACAGCATCACGAAATGGACCGTAGTAGTTTGAAGAGTATTTAGCTGAATATGCCATTATTTGAGTATTTACATGCCCAGCTTCTTCAAGTGCCTTACGGATGGCACCAATACGACCATCCATCATATCTGATGGGGCTACAATATCAGCTCCGGCTTCAGCATGAGAAAGAGCTTGCTTAACAAGGATCTCAGTAGTGATGTCATTCATGATGTAGCCGGTTTCATCGATGATTCCGTCTTGACCATGAGTCGTGAATGGATCAAGAGCTACGTCTGTCATGACGCCTAACTGAGGAAATGCTTCCTTCAGCGCACGAACAGCGCGTTGTGCCAAGGCATCAGCATTATAAGCTTCTTCTGCCATTAAGGTTTTCTTCTCAGCTGGAGTCACAGGGAAGAGTGCAATTAAAGGAATACCAAGCTCGACTAACTCTTCAGCTTCTTTCAAAAGTAAGTCGATTGATAAACGCTCTACACCAGGCATCGATGCAACCTGTTCTGTGCGATTGTTGCCTTCTAGAACAAACATTGGGTAGATGAGGTCATTTACCGTTAGCTGATTTTCAGCCATTAGACGACGGCTGAATTCATGTTTACGCATGCGGCGCATTCTACGTTGTGGGTAGGCACTAGTAATAATATTCACATTTGGCTCCAGACGATGGTGATATTAATTTTATATTGGGCTGTATAGTTTAGTACGATTACGCCCTTCATTCTTTGCTTGATAAAGTGCTTTATCAGCTTGCTCTAGCAGCAAGGTTGTATGTTCTTCTGAGGTGACAATTTCACTTTTTACACCGATACTAACGGTTAGCGGGAAGCTATCATCACCCCAAATAATTGGCTGTTCACTAATGGCTTTTCTTATAGTCTCAGCCACTTGTAAAGCACCAACTTGATCAGTGTTGGGTAATATAATAGCAAACTCCTCACCACCAAAACGTGACACTAGATCAGTTGGTCGCTTTAAGTTTTGTTTTAGTGTTGTTGCGACAACCCGTAACGCTTGATCGCCAGCAAGATGTCCATATGAGTCATTGATTGATTTGAAGTGGTCTAGATCAAGCATCAATATCGACATAGGCGTTTGTTGCCTGCGGCTGATCCGTCCTTCAGCAACGATACGTTTATCGAAGGAATTTCTATTTTTTACGCCTGTTAGACTATCTATTTTTGCTTGTTCTGTCAGCTTCTGGTTTGCATCATTGAGCTCACGTAATGCGATTTCTAGTTCTAAGGTACGTTCTTGTACTTTTTGGCTTAATTGTTCACTACTACGGGCTTCGATACGTAGTGCTTTATCTTTATGTTCTTTAGCTTCCTTCGCTTGTGCTAGGGCTTCTTGTTGAATTTTTAATTTAGCTAAACGTTCGTCGTTATAACGTATCGCTAATAGTGCAGCCATGAATAGTACTTCGAAACTTAAGCCAATAAGAAAAGGAGTTTTTGCCTCGATATCCCAATTAATTAAGTCAAGATAAAGTGCACCGGAAAGCAGTGAACCAAGCATCATACCTATCCAGCCGATAGCGAATAGTTTTGCTAATTTATAACCTTTAAATGCTTGTGTCGCCGACATATACATTAACATGACGCTGGCAAACATCACTGAGTATATGGTTAATTTTAAGGCTATGGTGTAGCTAAGAAAAAGCCCACTGATTAGCAGTAATATAGATAGAGCGGCGCAGATGCGGCACAGCCTTAACATGGTTTGATTGTGATATTTAAACTGCATAACTTTTTCTGAAAACAGAAAAACAAACATCATCGATAAGCTTAAAAGTGCCGGTAAAGCATACTGTTGTAATACTGGAAAGTTTGGCCAAATAAACCGAAACGCAAGACCATGCAATGTTGCGACGAAAAAGGTTATTGAGAGCACATATCCGGAAAAATAGGTATAGCTAAAAGAGTGAGATGTTATCGCAATAAAGAGGCTAAAGAGTCCGATAGCTGCGAGAATGCCCAACTGAAAACCATAGAAAACCGCTTGTAGCTCTGCATCTTGATAATAGGCATCACTCGACCATAATGTGAGGGGGATATTGGCTGCACCTGTGTTATCAATTTTTAAGTAAAACTGATGGTTGTCTAATTGATTACTTGAGAAAGAATATAGAAAGTTTGTACTGATAACCTCTCTTTGCTTAAAAGGTAATAGGTCGCCTAAGTGCAGGTGTTCAACCAATTGTGAATTTTTGACATGGTATAGTTCGATGAAGTCTAAATGCGGATTAGCTAACGACAAGGTTTGCTGCCTAGTCTGTTTTGCGATTTGACTGATACTAAACTTTAACCAATATGTTTTGTTGTTAATCCCACGGATATGTTTATCTTCATATTGCTGCCAATCAATAGCTGCTGACTCTAGGTAAGCTAAATCCACTTTGACTGGTTGCTTTGCTAGGTAAAGTACTTGGCTTAACGGCACTTCGTCAGATGTTTTCTCTGTAATAATAAGCCGCTCTTCTGCGCTAATTATGCCAGAAAAAAAGAGAATAAATATGAGCGCTAGATGGTTAAAGCTAAATCGCATTAATTATGTAAACCAAAAAAAGTACGGCTATTTATATAAGTTTGAGAGGCAAAACCTTTAACGGATTGCTGTCTGAGCACAGCAATATACTCCGCAATATAAGGCAGATACTTTGGCTCATTTTTACAGGATTTTGGCTTAGGTCGCATACTTCTAGGGATGAGGTATGGGCTGTCTGTTTCGATAAGAATACGGTTATCAGGAATAAGCGGTACAATCGAAGCCAACTCTTGGCCGCGGCGTTCATCACAGACCCAGCCAGTAATACCAAGGTATAGATCTTGCTCAATATAGGCTTCTAAAGCAGCTCTATTACCGGTAAAACAATGCAAAAGTGCAGCTGGTAACTGCGGGCGATACTCTTTTAAAATTGCTAAAAAGTCTTCATGAGCATCACGTTCGTGCATGAGTACTGGCATATTAAGCTCAACGGCCAAGGCAAGCTGAGCTGCAAAAGCTTTACGTTGCATGTTACGTGGAGAGAAGTCTCTATTGTAATCTAAACCGCATTCACCGATAGCGATAACGCTTGACTGGCGAACAAGCTCTCTTATCATTTCTGCACTATCCAATTGCCATTCGCTAGCATGGTGAGGGTGAACCCCTGCTGTACTATATAGCTGTTCTGGGAATTGCTGACAAAGCTTGGCAGCTTGCTTACTCTCTTCAATATGGCTACCGATGACAACCATAGAGGTAACAGAGTGCGCCTTGGCATCATCAACAACTCGTTGAATATCTTTTTCTAAAGAGCTGCCAATGAGGTTGACAGCTATATCCATATATTGGGGCATTATTTTAAACGCTTCACTCGAATCGTGGTATTGCGGTCATCAGTTCCAAGCATGAAGGAGCCTAATGCAGCTTTTTCTATAAACACTTTTTGTTCTGCTTTAATTCTATAACTGCGGCTATCTGTTTGCTTCCAAACTTGGCCATTATTAAATGTAATCTTTAATGCACCATAAGGATCTTTAGTTACTTTATTGACTTCTAAATAGATTTTGCTGACTTCGTCTTCTTCTGCTTTCTTTACTTTACCAAAGTTATCTTCTATGGAGCTTTCGACTGTTGAAGCTACTGTTGCGGTTGAAGCCGCAACGGCAATCGCTTCAGTGGTAACGCTTGTTTTTGCTTGTGAGTCTAAAGAAGATGATAGGTTGTCGTAACAGATTAGGCGATCTAGCTTGTCTTTAATTGCAGCGCACTGTGATAGTTGGCTTTCTAATGATGCATTGGCAGTGGTTGAGATAAATAACGATGCAACACTGAGTAGGATTAAACGAGGCTTGATCATCTGTAACTTCCTTTTATTTTTATAAAGCAGGCTTGTAGCTGATTTTACATTTTATTGGGTTAATTGAAACCGCAAAATTAATCTGTACAGCCACTATAAAAATAAAAAAGGTACTATCTAAACCTGTTAAGGACGAGATAATACCTTTTCATAGGATGATTAAGAAAGTGAATTACGACTCAGACTCTTTCTGTTCGTCTCTTTCTGCGTTTTCGTCATCTTCTTCATTATCTTTACTGTAAAAACGCGCTGCAATCAAACCACCTTCAAACAAAATTAGCATTGGAATCGCTAACATTGTTTGCGAAATAATATCTGGTGGTGTTAGTAGCATACCGATAATGAATGCACCGACTACGATATAAGGGCGTTTTTCTTTTAGGTCAGCAGGAGTTGTTACACCGGCCCAACATAGCAGTACAACCGCTACAGGGATTTCAAAAGCTAAACCAAAAGCAAAAAATAGTTTTAGAATAAAGCTTAGATAACTACTGATGTCGGTTGCGACTTCCACCCCTTCTGGTGCGGCACTGGCGAAGAAGCCAAAGACGACCGGAAATACGATATAGTAAGCAAACGCGATACCTAGATAAAAAAGCAGTGTGCTACTAGTGAGTAATGGCACTACCAAACGCTTTTCATGCTTATATAAGCCTGGTGCGACAAAAGACCACACTTGATAAAGGACATAAGGAACTGCAACAAAAAACGACAGCACTAATGTCAATTTAAAAGGGGCAAAAAATGGCGCAGCTACATCAGTTGCAATCATACTGCTTGATTCAGGCAGAACTTGCATTAATGGTGTGGCCATATAATGGTAGATATCGTTAGCCCAGTAAACTAAGCAAAGAAATACCAAAAGAACACTACCAATTGCTTTTAATATCTTGGTGCGTAACTCAAGCAAGTGGCTAATTAATGGCTGCTGTTGTGACATGGACTACCCATTAGGTTTGTCTGAATTAGCACTTGTTGTCGAGCTTGTCTCTGCAGTCGAGGTTTCTTTGGCTGGAGTAGTATCTTTCGCCGCAGGAACGTCTTCTACTTGATAAGGACGATTAACAGATTGAGCCGCTTCTTTTAATTGATCGATTGAATCCTGTAACTCTGGAGAAAGGTTTTTTAAGCCCTGACTCTCTGCATTTTTCAAATCAGAATGCAGTTGCTCAATTTTAAGCTCTTGCTCTAATTCGTCTTTTACCGAGTTAGCCATTTTTTTCATGGCGCGGATCCAGCTAGAAATTGAGCGCACAGCGGTTGGGAGTCTTTCAGGGCCAAGTACTACTAGGCCCAAGATCCCAATCAGCAGCAACTCCATAAAGCCGATACCGTCGAACATAGTCGATTACGCCTGTTCTTTACCTTTAGACTCAGCCTTTTTTTCAGCTGTCTCAGCAACTTTTGCAGTTTCTGTCACTTTTGCAGTGTCAGTAGCTGGCTTGTCAGTTGCATTATCTTCTAAAGCTTTCTTTTCTTCTTCAGAAGACATGGCGTTCTTAAAGCCTTTAACTGCACCACCTAAATCGCCGCCTAGTGAACGTAACTTCTTAGTTCCAAACAATAATACGACAATTAAAGCAATAATAAGAAGTTGCGAAATACTAATGCCACCCATGGATGAATCCTCTTAATTAGATACTGGTTCTATTATGAACCTTTGGTTAATTAGGTCTAGCTAAATTTTGCGATTCTTTGGTCTAGATCGCCATCCAAGCACCCACAGAGTGAGGCCTATGCCAATACTGCCATAAGACGCCCATAGTGTAGCGTCTTGGTTTAACAAAATAGTGCCACAGATCACTAAAACAGCCGATGTAATTAAAAGATAGTTACTTTTATGAGCTTTTTGTTGATGTTTGAGATACCGATCTAACAAATTATTTTGATTTTTAGATAGGTTGCGGCCCATTTTGAGGTTGTCGTAGATCAACTCTGGCAATTCGGGCAGGTATTCTCCCCAATAAGGTAACTGTTGTTTAACTTTTGCCGCCATGGCTTTAGGTCCAACTTGCTCAGCCATCCATTGCTCTAAAAACGGCTTAGCCGTTTGCCATAAGTCAAGTTGTGGGTATAACTGACGCCCTAAGCCTTCGATATAAAGCAAAGTTTTTTCAAGTAGCACTAGCTGAGGCTGTACAACCATGTCAAAACGTCGCGCGGTTCTAAATAGCTCAAGTAGCACATGGCCAAAAGATATTTCATCGAGTGGTTTATTGAACATAGGTTCGCAAACCACTTTTACTGCTTGCTCAAAAGCAGCGACGTCAGTATCGGCAGAGACCCAGCCTGACTCTATATATAACTGAGCAATACGGCGATAATCGCGATTAAAGAACGCAAGAAAGTTTTCAGCTAAGTAACGCTTATCTTCATCGGTTAGCGTACCCATGATGCCGCAATCTAGACCGATATAGAAAGGATCGTTAGGGTGCTCACGGCTAACAAAAATATTGCCTGGGTGCATATCGGCGTGGAAAAAGTTGTCACGAAATACTTGAGTGAAGAACAGCTCAACGCCGCGCTCCGCAAGCAGCTTTAAATTAGTGCCTTGGGCTTCAAGTGCAACTTTATCTGACACTGGTACGCCGTCAATACGCTCCATGACAATTAAGCGCGTGAAGCAAAGGTTTTCGTACATGTAGGGGATATAAAGCGCGTTTGAGTCGATAAAGTTATTACGTAGTTTAATCGCATTCAAGGCTTCGAGTTTTAGGTTTAACTCACCTTCAATTGTGGTGCGGTAATCTTCAATGACTTCGGCAGGGCGCAAGCGGTTATTTGCGCCCAGTAAGCTTTCTAAGAAGTCAGCAGCCTGCGACATAAGTAAGATATCAGCATGCACTTTTTGCTCAACGTCAGGGCGCAGCACTTTTAGTACGACGCTAGCACCATTAGATTTCAATGTCGCAGTGTGAACCTGAGAAATAGACGCCGAGGCTAAAGGTGTGTCATCAAAGTCATCAAAGTAATCTTCGATAGGTGCACCTAACTCTGCTTCAATTGATGCGCGCGCGACAGCAGAATCAAATGGCGGCACTCTATCTTGCAGCATCGCTAGCTCTTCAGCCCATTCGTCTGAAAGCAGATCGCGGCGGGTTGATAGCATTTGTCCAAACTTGATATAAACAGGCCCTAGCTCTTGCATGGCGAGCTTTAAACGTTCGCCGCCTACTTTATCTTTGTGCTTATTGCGCAGCCAGAAGAAGCAACCTCTTAGTAATTTAAAGTACCAAGGCGTTAACTTAGAGGGAATTAAATCGTCCAAGCCGTAATGTAATGCAGTACGAATGACGTGATAAGCGCGCCTGATACTTTTTACTGTCATGGTTTAATCTTTACCCTGTTTATAAGCTGATCTACTCGAGAGGATAAGGCGGCAACATCAGTGACTAAGTCATCGATGTTATCGCTTAAATGTATGTACTCGAGTTTATGAGGAGCGAGTCGATATTCTTCGGTGGTTAGCTGGCCTATATGTGAGCGTGTTTTGCGAAAAACGCTCGATAAATCATGTTTTGCTTGCTTTAAACCTTGGCCAATAAAATGTGTTGGTACATCACCAATGTAGCGCGAAAGCGGCTCGGCGAAATCAACATCAATGTGCTGCATGTAATGGCTAAAGCTTTGCAAAAGGCCTAAGTCACCTTCAAGGCTAAGCTTATCTTGCTTAATGAGCTCGGTCAGGTTGGCGCCTTCAGTTAATTGATACAAGGTAGTGATATCGGCATTCACTTTAGTGGTGACTTCACCTTGGTAACTTGAAAAGACTTGAACCTCATCGGCAAATAAAAAATACAGAGGCCAATTGAGTTGAGAGAGTTGAATACATAATACTTTGCCATGCAGAATACGCAGCTTGGCGTAGTCTTCAGGAGATTGCGAGATCAGTTTATTCAAACTGATCTCAATCGCGGCGCAGGCAATTAATGGCAGGTCACGAGACATAGCGAGTCCAATCAGAATTTGTAACCTTTGTGTAAGGCAACAATACCGTCAGTCATGTTGGTGTAGTTGACTTGTTCAAAGCCAGCGTCTTCCATCATCTGCTTTAAGGTGTCTTGATCAGGGTGCATACGAATTGATTCCGCTAGGTATTCATAGCTGTCTGCATCTTTAGTGATCAGCGAGCCCATTTTTGGCAATACTTTAAAGCTGTATAGGTCATAAACTTTACGCATGATTTCATGCTGAGGCTTAGAAAACTCAAGTACCAGTAACTTACCACCGGGCTTTAATACGCGTAACATTGATGCGATCGCTGCGTCTTTATTGGTTACGTTACGTAAACCAAATGCGATAGTGATAATGTCAAAGTAGTTATCTGGAAATGGCAGTGCTTCAGCGTTAGCTTGCACATAGTCAACGTTACCTACAATGCCTTTATCTCTTAACTTTTCACGACCTACTTTTAGCATTGAATCGTTGATATCAGCCAAAATTACTTGGCCTGTATCACCAACTATACGCGAAAATTTTGCGGTTAAATCGCCAGTGCCGCCAGCTAAATCGAGTACTTTCATACCAGGGCGTGCACCCGCACTTTCGATAGTGAAGCGCTTCCACATACGGTGGATACCGAAAGACATAACGTCATTCATAATGTCGTACTTAGCTGCGACAGAATGGAATACGCCAGCAACCATGTCGGCTTTCTTCTCTGCTTCAATGGTTTTGTAACCGAAGTGAGTGCTCTTTGGATTGTCGTCTGACATCTATGTGTTCCTATAACGTTAACGATTAAATTGTTGCGATTGTAAGCCATCAAAGACAATTGCTGAATCTTTCATCTATCAGTCTGTGATGAAGGTTAACTATCCGTATGAGGATAATAAAAAAATGCGTGATGGCGCAGTCCATCGCAAAATTGACAGCGCATTACACCACACTATTTACCAATGTTGAATAGTTATTACATGCTATAGAGCATTAATACGTCCGTTGATATATGAGTAGATCAATTCGCTGATACTTTGCCCTGTTTCACGGTGTCCGGCTATGGCTCCAGCGACGTGACAGCTCGGTGCTGCTTCGGCCAAATGTAAGTATATGCTTGGGCAATGTTTCGCTATATAACTCACGTAGTGTAGGGCGTCGAGCAGTGGAATCCCTGCAGCGGTTGAAGCACTGCTAGGCATATTAGTAATAGCATCGAGATCGAGTTCTATAGCAACGGGCAATTGGGTGTTATTGAGCTGTTTGCTTATCTGTTGCAGTGCGCTTTCAAGACTCAGTTCGCGCCTAACCCAAATTTGCTGCAGGCTATGCCAGTGCCCGCCAAAGGTTTCCAGCTGTTGTAGCGTTGTTTCGCTATTTTTAAGCTCGTGCAAACCTAGCACATGGTAATAACCTAATGCGCCAGATGCTGCGGCGTAGCTAAAGCCATTGCCGCTATGACGGCCTTCTTTGGGTCTGAAGTCTGAGTGTGGATCAAGGTTTACTGCGGCAATGGGGCGTTTTAAAGCTGCTTTAGCAGCCATCAACAGGCCGTAGGCATTGTTGTGCCCACCGCCGATCACGATAGGCTCTAAGCCAGCGTTAAATATTGTCGATAGCACTTGAATCACGCGCTCATCGAGTTGATCAACATGGTTTCTTAATTGCTCTGTTTCGCTGTTTTCTGGCAATGCTAGGTCTTCAGTTGTTATCTGGCCTAATACTAGGCACTCATTGCCGCTAAGAAACCGATTTGATTGTAAATTCAAAAATTGAGCCATAGCACTGTCAAATGCATCGGTCGCGCCGCCGCGCCCTAAATTAGCTCGTGGCCCAATATCTTCACCTATCCCTAAAATGACAAAGCGTACACCGCTTGCTTTGGCATGATTTAAGTTGCTGTCGAGCGCTAGGTTGACTTCCGGAAGCATCACGCGTTGACCAAGTTTGGTTTCGCCGTTACGGGTGTTGAGTAAGCTTTGCAGTTTATCTTGGGTGAAAGTAGTGAGATTCAGCATGATGTTATTCTTATTGTTAGCTTTGATGCGTTCTAGTTTAAGCGGATAAATTTTGTCTGCAAGTTATACTGATTTTAGGTGGAAAACAGCGACAAAAAAGCCAGTCACTAGGACTGGCTTAATATAGTGTAATAGCTTTGGCTATTTACATTTTTAGTACTTAATCAATATCAAGCGGCTCTGGCGACAGGATAATACCGGTATTGTCAGCATAAACATGATCGCCCGGTAAGAAAGTTACACCACCAAAGTTTACAGGGATCTCAAGTTCACCTACCGCATTGCTGTCTGCGCCTACAGGGATAGAGGCTAACGCCTGAATACCAATGTCTAAATCTTCTAATGCATCAACATCGCGAACGGTACCGTAAACGATAATACCTTCCCAATTGTTTTCTACCGCTTTAGCGGCGATATTTGCATCAAGTAGCGCACGGCGCAGTGAACCACCGCCATCGATAAGGAGCACCTTGCCTTCACCATCTTCTTGGACAGCATCAATGATCAGGCCATTGTCTTCAAAACATTTAATGGTGCTAATTGAACCACCAAAAGAGTTAGACCCCCCATAATTACTGAACATGGGTTCGACAACATCTACAACATCGATATAAGTGTCACAAAGTTCTGAGGTGTTGTATTCCATAAGAACACTCCTAATAGATAGAGATGCCCAGTAGTCCGAGCAAACAAGTAATTGCACTCAGTATATAAGGGATTCTTAAAAAGAAAAGCGTTATCAATCACGCAATTGTCCAATAGAAGTGCGGTTGCTCTCATTGTAGTAAAATTTCTCCTTAGTGGTTAATAAAAGCGCTAAAACATGATTCGGGTCATTATATGACGTTTTTTTATTACAAAATGCAGTGCTATTTGTTAGCATGTCATCAGATAATTTAACTTAAACGTAATTTTTAACCGCTTTAGGGGCAAGGATCCCTCGAATAGCTTAGGGAAGGCATAGGGCCTAAAGAAGGTGCCTTATGGAAGCTGTGAATACGATAGAAATCATTGGTTATGCCGCGTCAGTTATGGTGGCTATTTCATTGATGATGAAAGACATTATTTGGTTAAGATGCCTTAACTTCGCAGGTTGTTCTTTGTTTGTGATTTATGGCGCATCTATTGAAGCTTGGCCAGTTGCGGGAATGAATGCATTTGTTGCTTGTATCAACATCTACCATTTATTGAAACTTTACCGTACTCGTAATCAAGTGGCACTATCTGCAGAATAACGCTTTTGCTCACCTTAGAAAGCCTAGCGACTGTACCAGCTTAGCCGACCTTAGGCTGGTCAACTCAACATTCCCCCACTTCTAGTAAACTACCTTCAAATTCTATATCTGCGGGCGGTTGTATTTATGCCTCAATCAAGACTTGCTTGCCGGGCTGTGTCATAAAACTTTAGATAAGCTGTCACCGTGGCGTCATAGAGTTTACCTAGTTTGCAACCTATAGAGAGGCGAGTAATCACTTAGGGGCATGGTTATGGTGTCAATTACCGCGTATGACAAACAGCTGTATCGATACATAGTGCAACAAGGCGAATATCATGGCCTGCAAAGACTGGCGTTGTCAGTATCAACTTCGGGCAATGGTCCTGTTTATTTATATCTTGCGGTGTTATTGCTTCTCGTCGACTCTAAAGGAGAAAGCTTTCTTTTTTCGATGGTTGCAGCCTACCTTGTCGAGCTCCCTCTATATTTTGTGCTTAAAAACATGATCCGTCGCCCTAGACCCTGCCATGCACTAGTCGATGGCAGCGCAAGCATCGAGCCTGCGGATAAGTTTAGCTTACCCTCAGGCCATACAGCAGCGGCTTTTGTGATGGCCACCAGTGTTTACTTTATCTATCCCGAACTTGTTTATATTGCGGTGACATGGGCGCTTGCCATTGGTATCTCGCGGGTGCTTCTCGGCGTACATTATCCTTTAGATATTGTCGCCGGAGCATTGCTGGGTATGGTGTCGGTTCTTATTAGTCAGCAAATTATCTAGGAGCGTAAATTGCGAATTCTTTATGGTGTTCAAGGGACTGGTAATGGCCATTTGAGCCGCGCTAGAGTGATGGCTAAGGCACTGCAGCGTAAAGGCGTAGACGTTGACTTCTTCTTTTCAGGGCGATCACCGGAGCAGTTTTTTGATATGCAATGCTTTGGTCATTATAAAGTGCAATCAGGGCTAACCTTTGCAACAGAAGCTGGGCGGGTTAGCGTGGCTAAAACGGCCAAGCAGAACGCGTGGCTGGGCTTTATTAAAGATGTCAAAAACCTTGATTTGACTGGCTATGATTTAGTGTTAAATGACTTTGAGCCTGTATCTGCTTGGGCAGCTAAGAACCAGAGGATCCCTTCTATTGGGATCAGTCATCAGGCGGCGCTGCACTTTCCGGTGCCTAAAGCAGGTGACAGTTGGTTTAACGATATGATGTTGAATTACTTCGCCCCGGTTGATATTGCATTAGGCTGCCACTGGCATCACTTTGGCTTCCCTATCTTACCGCCTTTTGTTGAGGTTGACGTTGTCGAGCAACAACTCGCACACCAGATTTTAGTGTATTTACCTTTTGAATCACCGGACGATATTGCCCGCTTTTTGGCCCCGTTTAGTGATTACACCTTTTTGGTTTATCACGCTTCTGCTGCTTCGGGATCTTTACCTGAGCATATCAAATGGCATGGCTTTGATCGTCATGGTTTTAAAGCTGCTATGGCAAATTGTGGTGGAGTGATTGGTAATGCTGGCTTTGAGCTGGCAAGCGAAGCATTAACCTTAGGTAAAAAACTGTTAATTAAGCCATTGCTAGGCCAGTTTGAGCAGCTATCTAATGTTGTTGCACTTGAATTGTTGGGCGCTGCAGAGTGCATGAAAACAAGTTTGGATTCTGACGTATTGAGGCGCTGGTTAAAAGCACCAATGCCAGAAGCGATTGCCTATCCAGAGGTTGGCGATGCATTGGTAACATGGCTACTAGAAGGGGATTGGACTCAACCAGAAAAACTTTGTCAGTCATTGTGGCAAGAAGTGACCCTACCCGTAAGTTGGCAGAAAAAAAGCCCGTAACCGAGTCAATGTGGCTTGTTAAAGGCGTATAATTAAATCATCTATCGTCAGGATTTTAATTAAATAATACGGCTATGCAGCTAAAACCATTAGCGAAAGGGCGCTTTCATTCTTTATGGGAACAAGAGCATGATGCGATTGAGCAGATCATGCGCGAGTGTATTACCGAAACCAAAGTGGTCGCTGCACAGCATAAATTGATGCAGCAAGGACAGCAGATTAATGCGTTGATTTTAGTGCCTCATGGCCGGATCTCTATGGGTTATACCGCCAGAAATGGTCGTAGTTTTCAACTCGGCACTATGATGTGTGATTCGCAACTGTTTGGTGAAATGGAGTTCTTTACAGACTACTTATGTCAGCTTGATATCATTGCCGAAGAGTCACTTGAGATCTCAATTATCAATGGTGATAAATTGCAGCAAGCATTAGCTAAAACGCCGAAGTTTGCCTTGTTCTTCGCCAGTGCGATTGCCATTGATTACCAAGATACAGTCGATATTTTTACCCGGCGTATGTTGTACCCCATTGCTTACAATATTGCTTATGATCTCTATCATCAGTACCTCCAAGATCAACCTGTAAAAGGGTTTACCAAGTGTTATCTTGAGGCTGAGCGTTTTGCGACAACAGATAGAGTGTATCGTAGAGCAGTGAAAAAGCTTGAGGAACAGGGGCTAATTAAACGTGATAAAGAAGGTCTGATTATTCAAGACTTAGAAGGTCTTAAAGCCTTTATAGAATAGCCCCAGTTGGATAACAAAACTGGAGCTAGATAATAGCTAGCTTGTTGAAGTTAGCTTTAGCTTAGTTCAGCCACTCATGCCTTATTGGCAGGCTGTTTCTAAAGCTAACTCAATCATGTTATTGAAGGTCAGTTGGCGCGCTTCTGCCGTTGTTTCTTCACCTGTTAAACAGTGGTCTGATACAGTTAGAATCGCTAATGACTCAAAACCTTTATGATGAGCAAGGCCGTATAAACCAGCAACTTCCATATCCACGCCAAGCACGCCAAAACGTTCAAGTGCAGGGATCATATCTTCATCAGGATCGTAGTACATATCACCGCTGAACACGTTACCCACTTTTACGTTGAGCTGTTTTTGCTTGGCAATCATGTAAGCTTTGTGCAATAAATCAAATGTTGCTGATGTAGCCATTTGGTAGCCACTGCTGCGCTTGGCATTGGTTGGTGAGTCTGTGCCAGCAGCTTGGGCTAAAATCACGTCATTGATTTTCACATCGTGCTGAGTTGCACCTGCGCTACCTACACGAATGATACGTTTAACACCAAAGTCCGCCACAAGCTCGTGGGCATAAAGCACCATAGATGGAATACCCATTCCGTGGCCCATGACCGAAATACGCTGACCTTTATAAAAGCCAGTGTAGCCAAGCATATTACGAATGTTAGTCACTTCTACCGCATCGTCTAAAAAGTTTTCAGCGATGTATTTTGCGCGTAGTGGGTCACCAGGCATGATGATGGTTTCAGCGAAATCGCCAAGTTTGCCATTGATATGTGCAGTCATGAGTTATCCTCTTTTTTGATTGCCCGCGATACTAAATGGCATTTGCGATGACATAGAGGACTTAAGTCCGCATTCACTCAATTTGAGACAGATTTTGGTATTAGCTCACACTGTATTTGCGTTAACTAATTCTAGCGAGGGAGATGAGGGGTAATTTTTTGGGGGAATTGAAAAGATAGGATCACCTAAGCAGGTTTAGGTGATCATATATAAACGTAAAGCCGTAAGCTTATTTGTGGTACTTCACTGCCATATCGATTAATGGTTCGCGGCTAGCCTTGGCTGCGCGCAGACGGGCAAGGTACTTTTCCCATAAATCCATTTGATGAGTGGCAAGATCGTGCAGCACCTTCCAAGAAAACAAACCAGTATTATGGCCATCGTCAAAGGTGATTTTAACGGCGTAATTACCAACCGGGTCAATGGCGCTGATATTGACGTTTTTCTTATGAGTCACCAGCACAGGGTTACCGTGGCCATGCACTTCTGCTGATGGCGAGTATACACGCAGCATTTCACAGCTTAGCTGGTGGGTCTCACCATTATCGAAAGTCATCTCAAGTTGGCGAGATTTACGTTTTAGCTTAATCGCTATCACATTTGGTGTGCTGTTATCTTGAGTCATCTATTAACCGGCATAATTTTAACGAGTATTAGAAACAGAATAGCGGTTAAGGAGCATATTGTCCTTAACCGCTATCACTAATTTAGCCATTATTTGGCAACGATTTTAAGCTGAGCTTATAGAATAAAGCGGCTTAGATCTTCGTCTTGTACTAAGTTATCTAGGTGCGCTTTAACATATTCGGCATCGATAACTGAAACAGAGCCAGACTTGTCAGATGCTTCGTAAGAAAGCTCTTCCATCAAGCGCTCCATCACTGTGTGTAAGCGACGTGCACCGATGTTTTCAGTACGCTCATTTACTTGCCAAGCAGCTTCTGCAATGCTGTCGATACCATCTTCGGTAAACTCGATGGTGACGCCTTCAGTGCCCATCAAAGCGATATACTGTTCAGTTAGCGATGCGTGTGGCTCAGTTAAGATACGCTTAAAGTCACCAGCTGTTAGTGCATCTAGCTCAACACGGATAGGCAGACGACCTTGAAGCTCAGGGATCAAGTCAGATGGCTTAGACATCTGGAACGCGCCCGATGCGATAAACAAGATATGATCCGTTTTAACCATGCCGTGTTTAGTATTAACCGTACAACCTTCAACAAGAGGAAGTAGGTCACGCTGCACACCTTCACGAGATACATCTGGGCCTGACGATTCGCCACGCTTACAGATTTTATCGATCTCATCTAAGAATACGATACCGTGTTGCTCAACAAGCTCAATTGCTTGTTCTTTTAAGTCTTCTTGATTAACTAGCTTAGATGCTTCTTCTTCAATCAATAGTTTATAAGCTTCTTTGATTGGCATCTTGCGGCGCTTACTCGCACCCGGTCCCATATTTTGGAACATACTTTGTAGCTGGTTAGTCATCTCTTCCATACCTGGAGGAGACATGATCTCAATGCCCGCTTGTGGCGCAGTAATATCGATCTCAATTTCTTTATCGTCTAGCTGACCTTCACGTAACTTCTTACGGAAGATTTGACGTGTTGCGTTGTCATCCGCTTTTTCGCTATCCCAATCTTCTTTTGGCTTAGGTAGCAAGGCATCTAAAATACGCTCTTCTGCCGCTTCTTCAGCGCGGAATTTACACTTCTTAATTTGCTCTTCACGAGTCAATTTAATTGCCGAGTCAGTTAGATCGCGAATGATCTGCTCAACTTCTTTACCTACATAACCCACTTCAGTGAACTTAGTCGCTTCAACTTTAATGAAAGGGGCTTTAGCAAGACGTGCTAAACGACGAGCAATCTCAGTTTTACCTACACCGGTAGGGCCAATCATAAGAATGTTCTTTGGTGTCACTTCTTGACGTAAGTCAGCAGCAAGCTGCATACGGCGCCAGCGGTTACGCAGTGCAATCGCAACTGAACGCTTGGCTTTTTGCTGGCCGATAATGTGGCTATCTAATTCGTGAACAATTTCACGTGGTGTCATTTCAGACATATTCTTTCCTTATGCTTTACAGCATTTTACTCAGCGTTTGCGCTTAGTACTTTAATTCTTCAATTGTCTTAAATTGGTTGGTGAACACACAGATGTCACCAGCAATTGTTAGCGATTTCTCAGCAATTTCGAGTGCACTTAAATCGGTATTTTCAAGTAGTGCAGTCGCTGCTGATTGGGCAAAGTTGCCACCAGAACCAATCGCGATAAGATCATTTTCAGGCTGAACCACATCACCGTTACCAGTAATGATTAATGAAGATTCAGCGTCGGCCACTGCAAGCAATGCTTCAAGCTTGCGTAGCACTTTATCTGAGCGCCAGTCTTTAGCCATTTCCACGGCTGCGCGCATTAGGTGACCTTGGTGCATTTCAAGCTTAGCTTCGAAACGCTCGAATAGGGTGAATGCATCGGCTGTACCGCCAGCAAAGCCCGCTAGTACCTTGTTGTGGTACAAACGACGAACTTTTCTAGCATTGCCTTTCATAACGGTGTTACCGAGAGAAACTTGGCCATCACCGGCGATAACGACTTGGTTATTTCGGCGTACTGATACGATAGTGGTCACAATAAATCCTCTTCTCTAGCCAGCGACATTATGCCTGCTGGTTGACGATAATAAAGATATGGGGATGCTGATTTGAATATCAAGGGGCGGCGGGAGTGCTGGCATAAAAAAACGCTGCAAAAGCAGCGTTTTTATTGAGGTTGGTGATTTAACCTTCCCAGAACCAGATCTGGCAACCGTTAGTGCCAGCGTTTTGCAGCACATGGCGCTGTCTTTCAGCATCGCGCTTTTTGTCATAAGGGCCTAATACAACCTTATACCAAACTCCGCTGCTGCCTGTAGCCTTACGTACTTGTGCCTCAAGACCTTGGAAAGCGATAATCGCTTTTAGCTCATTGGCCTGTGATTCTTTTCTAAACGAACCACACTGCATTTGATAAGGACGTTTTGGTTTATCTGATACTTCAGGAAGATCGACTTCAACCTTCTTGTTTTCTAGTTCTTCAAGATAGGTCCATTCCTCTTTTGGTACCGGAGGAAGTGCGTCAGGATCTTTCTTTTTTGGTTTAGGCTTTGGTTGCTCAACCACCACCGGCGCAGTGGTTGGCTCATCATTGCTGCTTAATATCCACAGTAAATAACCAAAGCTAGCAATACCTACAAGCGTGATAAGCAACAGCAGAATTGGAACGCGCTTTGGCGCATTTCCTTTTGAGCTCTTTTTGCGAGCGCTGTTCTTACCTTTTTGAGCAGGCTTACGGTTTGCATAATCACGATTTGTCATGGGCTAAAGATTACATCCGTTCTAATGTTTCTAGACCAAGCAGGTTTAAGCCTTGTTTTAGTGTCTTAGCGGTTAGCTGTGACAATAATAAACGGCTCTTCTTAAGCTCTTCAGATTCAGCGGCTAACACTGGGCAAGCTTCGTAGAAACTTGAGAACGCACCGGCTAGCTCAAATAGGTAACCGCAAAGGGCATGTGGTTGGCCTTTGCTAACCATACGTGCCATCACTTCGCCAAACTGAGCAAGCTTAGTGCCTAAGTCTTTCTCTTTTTCGTGTTCTAGGATGATTTTTGCATCGCTTAAATCAACATCCTGAGCACGCTTGAAGATCCCCGCTACACGCGTGTAAGCGTATAGTAGGTACGGTGCTGTGTTACCTTCAAAGCTCAGCATCTGCTCAAAGCTGAAGATGTAGTCACTGGCACGGTTCTTAGAAAGATCGGCGTACTTAACTGATGCAATACCCACAACGCGAGCAATCTCAGCTAGTTCAGCTTCGTCCATATCTGGATTTTTGCTACGAACAAGCTCTAGTGCACGAGTATCAGCTTCTTTTAGCAGGTCAATCAGCTTAACTACCCCGCCTGAACGTGTTTTAAATGGGCGACCATCTTCACCGTTCATGGTACCAAAGCCCATGTGCTCGAAGCTCATTTCTTCGCGTACAAATTTAGCCGTTTTAGCTAGCTTGAATACTTGTTGGAAGTGTAGCGCCTGACGTAAATCAACAAAGTACAATGCGCGATCAGCATTAAGTACATTTGAGCGGTAACGCATTGCAGCTAGATCGCTAGTAGCATATAGGTAACCGCCGTCGGCTTTTTGGATAATAACCGGTAGAGGCTCGCCTTCTTTGTTTTTGAATTCGTCTTGGAAAACAACTTTTGCGCCATTGCTTTCAGACAATAGACCTTGTGCATCAAGATCGGCAACCACTTGGGCAAGATCGCTGTTGTAAGCACTTTCGCCGCGCACATCTGCGCGAGTTAGGCTCACACCTAAGCGCTCATATAGCTCATGGCAATGGCTTAGCGATATATCGTTAAATTCGCGCCATAGTTTGTTGCAGTACTCGTCGCCTGATTGTAATTCAACAACCAATTTACGTGCGCGAGTAGCAAATTCTTCTGATTCGTCAAAACGAACTTTAGCAGCGCGGTAGAACGTCTCTAGATCTGACAGTTCCATTTTAGCTTGCTCACCATTGGCAGCTCGCAGCTCTTCCATGTAAGCAAGCAGCATACCGAATTGAGTACCCCAGTCGCCTACGTGGTTTTGACGAATAACTTTGTGGCCCATAAATTCTAGGGCGCGCACAACGCTGTCACCAATAATGGTTGAGCGTAGGTGACCTACGTGCATCTCTTTAGCCAAGTTTGGCGAAGAGTAATCAACAACCACTGTTTGTGGCGCAGGCAGTTCAATACCAAAACTATCGCTGTTTAACCCCGTCATTAACTGGTTTGCTAGGGCGTTGTCATCGATAAAGAAGTTAATAAAACCTGGGCCTGCAATTTCTACTTTTTCAACATGAGCTGATTCAGGTAGGTTATCGATAAGCAGTTGAGCGAGTTCACGTGGATTTTTGCCCGCAGCTTTAGTCAGCATCATTGCCAAGTTAGTTGCAAAATCACCGTGGCTTTTATCTTTCGTTCGGTCAACTTGAATACGTGCTTCAAAGTCTGCAGGAACAATCCCTTGTTGTTTAAGGGCATTTAAAGATTCAGCGAGTAAAGATTGAGTATGTGATTTCATTGGCGTTTAATCGACACTTACATAAAGAAAAATAATAAGGGGTAACCGACTATTTTAGCCGCTAGTGGCGGTGAATTACTATCCTCTAGCGAACTTTTTCTGCTTTGGAGTGAATAAAGTCGATTTAAAGCAAATCTTGTGGGTCTCTATCTATGCTCCAGCGACACTTTTTAGCCAGCGGTAGTTGTTCTATTTGTGGCAATGCTCGCTCAAATTCTGCCTGTAAGCGGTTGCGGTTTTTTGTCTGGAACAATAACTGACGACGATATTTGCCGGCTTTTCTATCGAGCGGTGCTGGCATTGGGCCAATGACTTCGCACTCTTCATCTTGTGGCAGCAAAGCACCAATCTGACTGAGTAAGTTGTCGGCATCGATCGCTTGATGAGCCTCGGCGCGGATTAATATCATGTGCCATGCTGGTGGCAATAACGCTTGGGTGCGTTCAAATAGTTGATTACGGGCAAATTCGCCGTAACCTTTATGCATGAGTTCGCGCAGCATAGCGTTATCGCTTTGATGGGTTTGCAGCAATACTGTGCCGGGCTTAGTAGCACGACCGGCGCGGCCCGAGACCTGAGTATAAAGCTGACCAAAGCGCTCAGGCGCTCTAAAGTCGGCGCTAAACAGGGCGCCATCAACATCAAGCAAGCCAACTAAGGTTACGTCTGGAAAGTGATGACCTTTAGCTAACATCTGGGTGCCGACAAGGATTTTGTATTCACCTTTATGGATAGCGTTTAAGTGGCTTTCCAAAGAGCCTTTATTACGCGTGGTGTCGCGGTCGATGCGTACCACAGGGTGATTTGGAAACTCTTTCTCTAAAAATGACGCTAATTGCTCGGTACCCACGCCTTGCCCTGCAAGCATAGTACTGCCACAGCTGTGGCACTGTCTTGGGATCGCATATTGATTGCTGCAGTGGTGACAGCGAATTTCGCCGAGCGCTTGATGCACGGTAAAAAAAGCATCACAGCGGTCGCATTCATGTAGGTGACCACATTCATGGCAAATCAGCGCTGGTGCAAAGCCGCGACGATTCAAAAACAGAATAACCTGATTACCGGCATCGAGGTGAATACGCATCTCATTTAAGAGTGCGTGTGACATACCTGAGCGCAGTGGCTGATTACGTATGTCAACAATACCTTGGCGCACCTTTTCAGCTGCACCGGCACGCTTGCCTAAATGTAGGTGTTGGTAACGACCATTTAGTGCATTTTGCAGTGTTTCTAGCGATGGTGTTGCGGTGCCTAAAAGTACCGGGATATCTTCTAAATGCCCACGCATAACCGCTAAATCACGGGCGTGATAACCGACGCCTTCTTGTTGCTTAAAGCTTGAATCATGCTCTTCATCTAAGATGATAACGCCGGGATAAAGCATCGGCGTAAACAGTGCCGAGCGGGTACCGATAATAATTGCTGCTTCGCCAGATTTAGCTTGGCGCCAAGCATCTAATCTTTGATTATCGGTCAGCCCGGAATGGATCACCGCCACCTTAACGTTGAATCTGCGACGAAAACGGTTGATGGTTTGCGGTGTTAAGCCAATCTCTGGCACCAGTACTAAAGCTTGCCTGCCTTGCTTGAGTATTGTTTCAAGCATAGCGAGATAGACTTCGGTCTTGCCCGAACCTGTTACACCTTCAAGTAAAGTGCAGTGATAGCCTGTTTGCTGGGTGAGAGTGGCAACAGCAATGGCTTGCTCGGGGTTAAGCCTATGAGGTTCTTCAGTCATCTCAAGCGATTCTCGCCAGCTTAAATCGGTATCGAGCACTCGGGTCTTTTTTTCTATCCAGCCTTTATCATCTAAGGCTTTTACGGCGGCTTTACTTAACTCTAAGCTGGTTATGTCGCTCAGTTCTAAATCGCGATCTCGCAAGCTATGCAGCAGCTTTCGCTGTGCTGGAGCACGGTTTAACTGATTAATATCCGCCTCTTTGCCCGCATCGGTTAGGGTCCAATAGGTCACACTAGAGGCTTTAACCTCTGCGCCTTTACGTAGCGCGACAGGAATCGCTTGCGACAGCATTTGCCCTAAGCTGCAAAAGTAATACCTTGCGGCCCAAGCGGTAAGCTTATACAGCGACTCAGGTAGTAGTGGTTCACTATCTAAAATAGCAACAATGGGTTTTATTTGTTTAGGCGTAAGTGAACAGCTGTCAGTTACAGCAGTAATTAGCCCTATGAGTTGTTGGCGACCAAAGGGCACTTGAACACGCATGCCTTTTTGAGGCGTAATAGTGATGTGTTCAGGGACTTGATAGCTAAAGTTTTGTCGCATTGGCACGGGAAGGGCGACTTCAACAAACAAAGGCATAGGGTTACTATTTCGAAAGGATACTGAGGTTAAGTGTACCGAGGCAATGAAACTAGAGCTAGCGACAATTGATTTAATTGTTGGCGGTAGTGGCAGTATTTAGATTATAAATGCGATAGTGCCCTGAAGACCCTTACAATCATTTGATAACGTTAAGATGCAATGGTCGCGGAAATAAAAATGAGCAAAGGTAGTCTAAAATGAATAGGCTATAATAACTTAAGCTGTCTCTGTTTGGATTGATTACCAATCAATGTGTATACCGTGCTTAAAGTAACTTATTAACATATAGAAGGTTATTCATCGGAACATGGAAGGCCCGAATTAACAGCATTCAACCTCAATAATCATGATAACAATGGCCGAATGGGAAACACACTCTATGAAGAGCATTATATTGGCGCTGATGACGCTGTTAATGTTGGCACCGGCTTATGCCAAAGTATCCCATGTAAGCATTAATCAAAGGCTGTTTGAATTAGGTGGACAACCCCAATTAAAGCTTAATATTGTGTCGTCACATAACAGTGTAAAAAAACTTCAATTTACCATTAGGCAGACTGATGGTGAAGAACGTTTAAGTTTGGAACCACTAAATAATTTTAAAATTAAAGTGGCCGGTATTGAAAGCGTCACAGATAAGAATGCGGTGTTAATTGTAAAAGAGTACCGGATTAATCGTTGGTATCAGCTGAAGGTCATCAGTTTGTTTAATGAGGCGTTGCCAGAATCAGCGATGAATAGCTATTACACATCAGATCGCGCTAAAGCTAAAGTTTCAGAGCAGGGGACGCGAATGTCTGATGCGGTGATGGCTGATGACAAACTCGCGGCAGCCTTAGGTTGGGGAGAGGAGGCTAGCACAGTCAAGATCTCTTTAAATAGTAGCCAGGCTTGTGACGTAGCTTTTAACGGTAAAGAAAGCCTTTGGCGTGTCGCTAATCGTCATGCTCCACAATGGGGATTAAGTGCTTATGGCGCAATGTTGGCTATCTATGAAAGTAATCTTAAGGCCTTTAATCAGCTAAGTATTCATGGTTTACGTGCGGATGCGAAACTAAAGTGCCCATCAGCCAGTATTATTGAAAAATATCAGAATGCTAAGGCGGCTGAGAAAGCGTTTAGCGCAATGGAATAGAGGTTTAATAAACTCAGGAAAACCTTGAACGGCTGGGCTTTTTAGCGCGATTGAAGATTATTCATTATTGCTGTATTTTGCTGCTTGAATCTAGCATGTAGATGCTGTAGTATTCGCCGCCTAAATAATTTTATTTTAACAGCATGTGGTGTCCGACTTCGGGTTGGAAGAGCGACATGGCCTTTTACTGAGGTAATTCCAATGAAAGCAGGCATTCATCCTGATTACGCAGAAATCACTGCGACTTGTACTTGTGGTAACGTTATCAAAATTAACTCTACTGTAGGTAAAGATTTACACCTAGACGTATGTGGTGCATGTCACCCATTCTACACTGGTACCCAGAAAGTTATGGATACTGGCGGACGTATCGACAAGTTCAACAAGCGCTTTGGTGCACTTGGCAAGAAGTAATTATTACTTTTGCAATGAATTTAAAAAAGGCGCCTTTATGGCGCCTTTTTGCTATCTAAAATTTGTATTAGCTGCACACAACCGTATTTTGTCGTACTCTAGTTTTGGTTGATATGTGTAAGCCATGGAGCGGATCATGAAGCCAATGACTTTGGTGCTATTACTGTTAGCGACTGTTCAGGCATATTCGGTACGTGCTAGCGAATGTATGCCAACGCAATTTGATGAAACGGTCACCTTAGCGCATGTCAATGATGGTGATACAATTACCTTAACTGACGGTCGCTTAGTTCGACTTATCGGTATCGATTCTCCAGAAATAGATTTTCAATTCCCTAAGCTTTCTCAACCTTATGCTACTAATGCAAAAGCGTTTTTGGCTAGCATTGTCAAACCCGGTCAATTTTTGCAACTCGCATTTGATAAGAGGCGCCTTGATCCTTATGGCCGCACCTTAGCTTATGTTTATACTGAGCAACAACAGCATCTGCAAGAGCTGATGCTTGCCAATGGGTTTGCTAAATCTAGAGTCTATCAAAATGATTATTTTTGGCAGTGTTTGAGCGCAATTGAGCAGGAGGCGCGTGAAAATAAAATAGGCTTATGGAGTCATAAGGATTATCAACCACTCACAACAGAGCAACTGACTCGAGACGATACCAATAAGTGGCAAGAGATCAGAGGAGTTGTAACTGGTTATGAAAGAAAAGGTCAGAATTTCGAGCTCAATATCGACAATAACTTAGTTTTGATGCTGTCTCAGCAAGATATTGGTAATTTTAGTAACATTTTGACGCTAAACTTACTCGAAAGCTCAGTCGTTGTGCGGGGTAAACTGTATTATTCTTACAGTAAATATCGACTAAATGCCTCGCATCCATCGCAGATAACCTTAGAAAATCGACCTTAGGAATAATATATAGCAATAAAGTTAAAAAATGAGAGGAACTTATTTGAAATGATATGAGATTCAAGTATCTTAGCGGCTATCAGCTAACTGTTTTTTGCTCAATTTAGAATTCTACTTAAAGGATCAATATTGAGTATTTTATAGACCATTAGTTGCAGACCTTTCGCTTAGGATATTATTAGTCGCACTCAGGATTAGAAAAATGGCAGATTTTCGTCAACAAGCCCTCGATTACCACGAATTCCCAGTTCCAGGCAAAACAGCAGTTTGCCTAACGAAACCCGCAGAAACTAGCATGGATCTAGCCTTGGCTTATAGCCCAGGTGTTGCTGAGCCAGTGCGTGAGATTGCGGCTAATCCAGATAATGCTTACCGTTACACAGGTAAAGGTAACACAGTTGCGGTGATCTCTAATGGTACAGCCATCTTAGGCTTAGGTAACTTAGGCCCACTAGCTTCTAAACCTGTTATGGAAGGTAAGGCTTTACTTTTCAAGCATTTTGCGAATATTGATGCAACAGATATTGAAGTTAAACACAGAACTTCAGAAGAATTCATCAACACGGTAGAAGCGATTGCTGACACATTTGGCGGTATTAACCTAGAAGATATCAAAGCGCCTGAGTGTTTTGAGATTGAAAAAGCGCTAATTGAACTGTGTAATGTGCCTGTATTCCACGATGATCAACATGGTACCGCAATCGTTACTGCTGCGGGCATGATTAACGCGCTGGAAATTCAAGGCAAGTCAATCGAAGATGCTGTGTTTGTATGTATGGGCGCTGGTGCGGCGGCAATCGCATGTATGACGATGATTGTTAATTGCGGTGCGCAACGTGAAAACGTTTATATGCTTGACAGAAAAGGCGTTATTCATACTCGTCGTGATGATATCAACGAGTATAAAGCGTTATTTGCTAACAATACTGACAAGCGTACTTTGCAAGATGTGATTAAAGGTGCTGATGTATTCCTAGGTCTTTCTGGTCCTGATGTTTTAGGTGCTGAAGATGTTGCGTTAATGGCTGAAAAACCAGTTATTTTTGCATGCTCAAATCCAGATCCTGAAATTAAACCAGAGCTTGCACACGACGTGCGTAAAGACTTGATTATGGGCACTGGTCGCAGCGACTATCCTAACCAAGTTAACAACGTACTTTGTTTCCCGTTCATTTTCCGTGGAGCATTGGATGTGCGTGCTTCACGAATCAACGATGAAATGAAAATTGCTGCTGTGCATGCAATTGCTGCTTTGGCTAAGGAGCCTGTACCTGCTGAAGTATTAGCTGCCTATCCTAATGTTGATACATTGGAGTTTGGTCCTGATTACGTATTGCCTAAACCAATTGATACGCGTTTATTGCCAAACGTAGCTAAAGCGGTTGCACTCGCAGCAATTGAATCTGGCGTTGCTACAATCACTGAATTACCTGAAGGCTATATGGAGTCGTAAGACTCATTTAGTCATAAAAAGGGGCCTAAGGGCCCTTTTTTGTTGCTGAGTGTTTTTTGATTACGTATAAATACTAAGTGTTGCTCGATTGCGTTGTATTGAAATACCTCTAAACGCTAGCTGAATACTAATAAGATCTCGCGGGAAGCGGACAAATGAAATTGACTCGAATGTTAACTAAAAAACTTACTAGCTTTTGGCTTATGTCACTTGTTGGTGTCGCGTTTATCTGTTTTTTAACCGCTATGGTTAGCTTCGTCCAGCTTACTTATACTTTTCAACAGCAAAAAGTCACAGAGTTAGAGTCGTTGATAGAGCAACAGTCTAGCCGTCCTGAACGTTGGGGGTATCAAGAATGGTTACCGCCACTATTAAATTCATACCGAGCTCACGCCTTTACGCTATTTAAAGGTGAGCAGTTGATCTTTGAATACCAACCAACTCAGCATCAAACTGGTGGTGTGAATTACAAAAGCGAATTGGCAGATGGTCAATTAGTGATGAAGTTAACTCTGCCTCAGCCGTTTAATAAAAGTGATATTGGCTGGTATGGCATATTAATCATCTTTATCGGTTGCCTAGCGGTTTGCTTATTTGTTCGCTTTGGTTTTCGTTGGTTCTCAGCAGAGTTAAATGGGATTGAACACTTAGCACAACGCTCGAGTTTGATTTTATCTGGGCAGCATGACAAGGCGTTAGCGGAAAAGGGTCAAGGTAAACCTAGGTTGATCAATCGTGCATTAACCCATCTGTTATTAGAGTTAGATGACGCACACAAAGAACGCGCGCGTTTTGATCAATATATTCGTTCTAATACCTTTCTTGATGCAGAAACAGGTATAGGTAATAGCTTATTTCTCAAAAATCGACTCGATGCTTTGAGTAGCACCTCGGGCATGATGACACCTGGGGTGCTTTACCTGTTTGAAATGGAGGACTTTGATTTATTGGCAAAAGATCTCGCTGAGCATGAAGTTGACGAGCTGCTGTTACAGTTGATTGGTGTCGTCAACCAAATCTTAGCAGATAAAGCTAACAGCATTTTTTCACGGCGTTCGTATAATCAATTTGCCGTTGTCGTACCACAAATATCCCAAGTCGAAGCAGATCAGTTAGCGGCGAAATTATTGCGGCTGAGCTTAAATCAGCTTAACGCTTTGGTGCCTCTTCCTGAGGACTTTCTGCATTTAGGCGGTGCTTACTTTAAAGTGGGTGATGATAAAGACGCTTTAGTTGAAGAAGCTGAATTAGCATTGCGTTCAGCACAATTCCAAGGCGAAAGTAGCTGGTTTATGTACGACAAAGGGTCCGTTGATGGCGACTTATCAAAAGGTTCTGTACGCTGGCGCAGCTTTATTGAAAATGTTTTAGTCAGTAAAAGAGTATTTTTATTTTCGCAGCCAGTTGTCGATAGTGACTCTTTAGCTCACCATCAGGAAGTGACCTGCCGACTGCGAGATACTCAAGGCAACTTGGTACGTGCAACGTTATTTTTGCCTATGGCGATAAAGTGTGGCTTAGTACCACAAATAGAGCGACAAGTTATTGAGATGGTTTTGTTTGATGTATTGCCTAAACACAAAGACAATACACTTAAGTTTAGCATTAACTTAAGTTTTGATACGTTAACGAGCCGAGCCTTCATTAGATGGTTGAAAACCACACTATTGGAATACCGTCATCTTGCACCACGCCTGATTTTTGAAGTCAATGAAGATATTTTGGTTAATCATCTACAAGAGTTAAAAGAACCACTTGATATGCTGACTAAAATGGGCGCAAAAATTTGTATCGATCGAGTCGGTCTGCAAGTTGTTAGTACTGAATATATGCACCATTATCCCATCTCGCTGATTAAGTTACACCGTTCGATTGTAAACCAGATTCATTTGCGAACAGAGAATCAATTATTTGTTCGAAGTCTGATTGCAGGCTTGTTTCGAACTGATGTACAAGTTTGTGCTGAAGGGGTTGAAGTCTTGCAAGAGTGGCAAACTTTACAAATTCTAGGGGTGAGTGCGGGGCAAGGTAGTTTCTTTAGTGAACCAATTGAGGAAGTATAATCTGTTTCATGTTTAGAGTAGTTTGTTAATGAATGTCTATGAATTGGGATTTTATCTATAATAATCAGGAATAACCCGCTAGACTAATGGCATAATAAGAATCTTGCGCTATTGAAATAGTAATTAGCGGTATTTCATACACGAGTTTAATCGTTTAATACGGCATTATGGGTATTTAAATTAGTTTTAAGATAAATTTTAAGGCATGGATTAATGGAAAAAAGCCTGCTAGGTAAAATCCAGTTTTGGCGTAAACCTGCTCTAACGAAAAGTTTAGGGCTTTATATTTGCGCAGATAAAATATCAGTCTTTCAGGCTTCAGCTGCACAGGTTGAGGCTAAAACTATGACGTACTCGTTTAAGCATCATGGCTGGAGTGATGCATTTTCCCAAGTAGTGAAAGATTTTGGTCCTGCTAATGTCCAAATTGTTCTTGCTGCTAATTTCTACCAGCTCCTTTTAGTCGATAAGCCAAATGTTCCTGAAGAGGAATTAAGCGCCGCATTGCTCTGGTCGGTAAAGGATATCGTTACGCAGTCCGTTACAGACATACACCTTGATTACTTTGAATCCTCAAAACAAACAGCAAATAAAGTGAATGTTGTTGTGACTGAGAAATCGTTGTTATCGCAATTATTGGTGGCAGCCGTAAATTCAGGGCTAGAGGTTGTCGGTGTATCGATTGAAGAGATGGCGGTGAGTAACCTGTTTGATGACAATCAAGCACGAGTGGTACTGAGCCACCGCGAGGGACAAGAATTACTATTAACTGTAGTGAGAAGTGGCGAAGTATTTATGCAACGCCGAGTAAGAGGCTTTTTAGAGATCGATAAAGTGTCTGCTGACGATCTTTCCTATGGTACAGCTGACAACTTAAGTTTAGAGCTACAACGTTCTATGGATTATTTCGAAAGTCAGTTTCGAGAGGCTCCAGTGTCTTCTATTGAGTTAGTTATGGATGGGGAACGAGTGAAGTTGGCTAATTTGATTAGTGCTAACTTTGACCAAAATGTTACCCCTTATGATAGTTCGTCTGTAGAAGCCGTGTTTGCTCAGCTAGCGTTAGCCGAAATTGCTCGAGGACAGGTGCAATGAAGTTAAGAGTTAACTTATATTCTTCGGATCTATTACCAGTAAAGCTGCGCTTATCTTTTTTACGGTTATGTCAGGCGTTTGTTGGCTTGGTTATATTTTTACTGATTTTGACTGCTATCACCATGGGGTTAAATAATGGCTTAGAGTCAGACAAAAAGTTGTTAATGATTGATAAAAAGCACCTTAATTCTGAAAAGCAAAATCTCGAAACCGCTTTAGCACAGCGTGGCCCTACAGAGTCGTTAGTGGCTGAAGTTGAATTAAAGGCACAGCAGTTAGAGTTAAAGCGAAAGTTATTTGACAAGCTAAGCAAGGAAGAAGAGCTTACGAGTTATAGCTATTCCCCCTTAATGACTGATTTAGCCAGTGTGGCAAACTCAAAAGTTTGGTTGAACCGAATTCGAGTAGATGAAAATCGTTATATTTTTGAAGGTTTTACATCCTCTCCAGAAGGGGTACCACTCTGGGTTGAAAGGCTGAAAACCACAAAAACGCTTAAGGGCCATGCTTTTGCTTCTATGACAATGAATTTAGGCGAAAATCAGCCGTTAGCATTTAAGCTAACAAGTGAGGCAGATGCTGATAAGGAAGTGACTAAATGAAACAAAAGTGGAGTCAGCTTGCTGAAAAGTTTGATGGTTTAAGCCAGCGGGAAAGAGTATTGGTTGCAGCTGCTGTGCTTATTGTAACCGGCTTATTGCTCTATTTACCTTTAGAGTCAGCTTTAAATCGTCATAGTAAATTGAGTGCGCAAAATAGTGCTATTGAAAGTGAAAACCGCATTTCAACTGAGCAAATTTCGCTTTATGAGGCGAGTTTACGCAAAGACCCTGACGAAGATTATCGTCACCGTTTGGAAAATATTCACCAACGCCATAAGACTATTGATGATCAATTGTCTTTTCAAATGGTAGATATGGTACCTGCGGATTATATGCCAACTTTATTAGCGGGTTTATTGTCCAATATTAATGGCATCCAGCTTAAATCGTTTAAGTCTATTGCCCCAACGCCTTTATTAGAGGTCGGTGAAGAAAAGAAAATTAATTTGTATAGACATGGTATTCAACTTGAGTTGGTGGGTGACTATTTTTCTGTTATGAGGTTTATCGAGGCAGTCGAAAGTATGCCAAATAAGCTTTATTGGAGCAGCATGGATTATCGAGTCGATGCGTACCCCAAAGCGAATATTTTGCTGGAGCTTTACACTTTAAGTATTAATAAGGATTTTATCAGTGTTGGCAAAAAAGATTAGTGTGCTACTGATTGCTTGCTTAGGTTGTACTTTGATGGCACAGCTTAATGCGGCACAGTTACGAGATCCCACTTTACCAGGCGATGCATCGGGCAGGGTAGATGTTGCAACTCACTCTGGTGAGCAAAACTTAATACTTAATAGCGTTGTAAAAACAGATAGCTCTGCCTATGCAGTGATCAATGATCAAATTTTTACAGTAGGCGAAAGAGTGAAAGGTATCAAAATTGTGGGTATTGCTAAGGACTCTGTTTCGTTAGCTGATGGCCGCAAATTAGAAATGTTTCAAGCTGTTACAGATTTTAAGGGACAATAATTAAATGCGCTCAATGACAAATATCACCCTTTTACTATCACTGATGTTAGTGGCTTGCCAAACAGTAGACAGGCCTGACCCAGTTGAATCGAAACAGGCGTTAGCAGACTCTCTTGTTGCTCAGCAGGCAGCGCCTTCAACGCCACCACCTGCGGTAATGCCAGATGAAGTACAGCGAGAATTATCTTCTAATAGTCTTTTGGAGGGTTATACACCTTCTCAGCCAACAGAACGTCGTTTTGATGTTTCTGCTAATAATGTTGATGCTAAAGTTTTCTTTCCAAGCCTTGCTCAAGGGACGCCTCTAAGCGTAGCTGTGCACCCCAATGTAACTGGAAAAATCTCTCTCTCGTTAAAGAGTGTTACTTTGAGAGAGGCACTACAAGTTGTTGAAGATATCTATGGTTACGAAGTGAGTCGAGAAGGGCGCATATTACGTATTTTCCCAGCAGGTATGCGTACAGAAACATTCTCATTAAACTATCTGTATATGGAGCGCCAGGGTTTATCTTTAACCTCAGTTAACTCTGGACGAATTTCTGATAATAACGATTCGAATTCAAATAGCAGCAATAGCAACGACTCTAACAGCTCTTCAAACAGCTCAAGTTCTGACAGTAACAGTAATAGCAACGAACAAACCAACGGTACTTTTATCCGATCGAAGACCAAGTCCGATTTTTGGGGCGAGCTACAAGAAACCCTAGTTTCTATTATTGGTACAACTGGCGGCGGTCGCCAAGTTGTTATCACGCCACAAGCAGGTTTAGTGACGATTAGAGCTTATCCAAATGAAATTCGTCAGGTTAGAAGCTTTATCAAAACCGCTGAGACTCATTTGCAGCGTCAAGTTATCTTGGAAGCTAAAGTTTTAGAGGTAACCTTATCTGATGGCTACCAACAAGGTATTCATTGGGAAAGTGTGCTTGGTCATGTCGGTAGTACAGATATTTCTTTTGGTACTAGCCCGTCGACAGGTTTAGGCGACACTATTACTTCCGCTTTAGGTGGAGTCACTTCAATTAAACTAGCCGGTTCTGACTTTAGCACTATGATCAGCTTGCTCGATACGCAAGGTGATGTTGATGTGCTATCTAGCCCTCGCGTTACGGCGTCGAATAATCAAAAAGCAGTGATTAAAGTAGGTACTGATGAGTACTTTGTTACCGATGTATCTTCAACAACGGTTGCTGGTAATACCCCTGTTACTACGCCTGAAGTTGAGCTAACGCCATTCTTCTCAGGAATTGCGTTAGATGTAACGCCACAGATTGATGAAAAAGGTGATGTTTTACTGCATATCCACCCGTCAGTTATCAATATTAAAGAGCAGACTAAGACGATTAAGATCTCTGATAGCACATTAGAGCTGCCTCTAGCTCAAAGCGAGATCCGCGAATCAGATACAGTAATTAAAGCGGCCAGCGGCGACGTAGTTGTGATCGGTGGTTTGATGAAGAGCGAAAATATCGAACTGGTTTCTAAAGTACCATTGTTAGGCGATATTCCTTATCTAGGTGAAGCGTTTACTAACCGCGCAAATTCTACTGTAAAAACCGAATTGGTCATTTTGCTAAAGCCGGTAGTTGTTGGTGCAAACACTTGGGAAAGTGAATTAAAGCGTTCTCAAGATCTGCTTGAACGTTGGTACCCTGAGGAGCAATAAGCTTGTATCTGCAGCATTTTGGGTTGACCGAAACCCCGTTTTCTCTTACGCCGAATACGGGGTTCTTCTTTGGCCTGGCACCGCATGTAGAAGCATTGCAAGTGCTACAGACAGCGTTACAAACAGGTGAAGGGTTTATTAAAGTCACCGGCGAAGTTGGAACGGGTAAAACTCTAATTTGTCGCAAATTAATGAACGATCTGCCAGAGCGTTTCCACTGCGCCTATTTACCCAATCCTTACCTCAGTCCTGATGAGTTACGCTGGGGAGTCGCATTGGAATTAGGGCTAAAATATTCAAATCAGATCGATCAGCAACAGTTAACAAGCCTTATTCAGCAACAACTTTTAGCCCTAAGTGCACATGGGCACTCTATTGTTTTAGTGTTAGATGAGGCGCAGGCTTTACCTGACGAAAGTTTAGAGGCACTGCGTTTATTTACCAACCTAGAAACTGAAAGTCGGAAGTTGTTGCAGGTTGTACTATTTGCTCAACCAGAATTAGATGAACGCCTAGCTTTGAATAAGTTTAGGCAGCTTAGACAAAGAATTACTTTTAGTTATTGTTTGCGCGCGCTGACAAACGATGAATCAGCGGCTTATATTCAACATCGATTAACAGTAGCCGGTAGTGAAGCTGGTCGTTTATTCAGTGAGGCGAATGCCAAGCGTATTGCTCGAGCAGCAAGAGGGATCCCTCGATTGATAAATGTTATATCTCATAAATCTTTACTGGTTAGTTTCGGTGAAGGAGCACAGAAGGTTGAAACTCACCATATCGGGGCGGCAGTGGCTGATACTAGCGATGCTATCCAGCACCAATCCCGAACCATTATGTGGTCGCTTGTCGGTATATCTGTTGTGCTTATTGCTTGTGGTGCCCTGTATTGGTTTAAGGGAGGTGTTGTATGAGCATTATTAATAAAATGCTCAAAGATTTAGATAAGCGCCAGCAGCCACATGGTATCGAGAGCATGTCTCCCGCACAGATGGCTGTTTTACCCAAAAAGGCATCTAAAAAACCTGTGTTATTAGCAAGCTTAATATCGTTAGTGGTCGGTGGATTATCGGTTTTTTGGGTGCTTAATGTAAATCAACCCAGCGATGCGCCAATATATAAAGCTGTTACCCTTGAGGCGGCTGTTTCCGCAGATACACCGAATGACAGTCTTGCTGCTAACGATGCGCTACAAGTAACGCAGCAGCCTGCAGCGCAAATAAATACTGATTACACAAAAGAGGAATCAACCGACGAATTGGTTTCAATGAAAGCAAGTCGTGTTGATGCGGATAAAGAGCCGCAGAAACTCAATCAACAGGAGCCGACTAATCTTAAGTCTCTGGCCGCTTCTAAAGAGGCTGTTGTGGCTACAGTATCGAAAGAGATTAATACCGAGACTGTTGAAATAGAAGCTAAATCGGATTTCAATGTAGCCCAGATAGACAAAGATACAACGAAACAAAATCAGGGCTTAAAACCTGCCTCTATTACTCGTGTAAATAATATTGCGGCAGAAGTACCTGCTACGCAGGCGCCAAAGCTTAGTATTTCTCATGCAACGCGCCAAAATAACGAGTTACATAGCAGCAGTAATATGGCTGTTACCGAGGTTAAGCTTAGCCCTAAACAGCTGGCACAGAAACAGATGCAAGCGGCGAGCGATGCACAGCAATCAGGTTTACACAGTGAAGCATTGAAGCATTACGAAGCGGCGTTAGCGCATTATCCGGCGCAGCATGAAGCCAGAAGGCAAGTCGCTGCATTGTATTACGGACAGAATAAGTTAGCTAAGGCTGAACAGGTTTTAGAGCAGGGACGTTTGTTATTTCCAAAGCATTATGAATTTTCATTATTATTATCACGAGTGCTACAGGCGAGCGGTCGAAATGCCCAAGCTTTGCTTAGCTTAAATGCCATTCCTGATGCCAGTGATTTTGCGGTAAAAAAGTGGCACCAGCAAAGCGATTTGGCACAAAAACAAAACAATTACCCGGTAGCAGAGCAGAGCTTTCGTCAACTTGCTAAGCGCGAGCCAAATCAGGGACGCTGGTGGATGGGACTAGCTTACGCTCTAGATTCACAGCAAAAATATACTGATGCCAAGCTTGCTTATCAACAAGCTTTATCTCAGGGAAATTTATCTACGCAGTCAAAAGTATATGTAGATAATCGTCTACTGCAGTTAGGAGCATATTAGTGAAACCTAAGTTAAAAATGCGATTAGGTGATCTGCTAGTTCAAGAGCACATCATTACAGAAGACCAACTGCAACAAGCGTTAACTGAGCAGCGAACTACAGGCAAAAAGCTCGGCCGGACTTTAATTGATCTACTGTGTATTACTGAGCAGCAATTACTGCAGTTTTTATCGCAGCAGCTGAATATTCCATTTCTCAATATCAGTAAACGTGCGATTGACGCCAAAGTCGTTGGCTTACTGCCTGAAGTACAAGCACGGCGTTATCGTGCATTAGTGATAGAAGATAATGGTGATAGCGTATTAGTGGCGATGAGCGATCCAGCCGATCTCCAGGCTATGGATAACTTAGAAGTACTCTTGGCACCGAAAACGATCTCGATTGCGGTCGTAACAGAAGAGCAGTTGTTTGATGCGTTTGATAACTTATATCGTCGTACGGACGAAATCGCACAGATAGCTGGTCGGCTAGAAGAAGAGTACGCTGCTAATGAGTTATTTGATTTAGGTAGCTTAACCGGTGGTGATAGCGATAACGAGACCACGGTTGTAAAGCTGTTGCAGTCAATCTTTGAAGATGCGGTGCAAATGCGTGCATCAGATATTCATATTGAGCCGGGTGAAAAGGCACTGCGAATTAGACAGCGTATTGATGGTCAGCTACATGAAAATATTCTACCTGAAGTCAGTATTGCTGCAGCGCTAGTATTACGCTTAAAGTTAATGGCTGGCTTAGATATCTCAGAAAAGCGTTTGCCGCAAGATGGCCGTTTCCATATGGAAATTAAGGGCCATAAGATAGATGTGCGTATGTCTACTATGCCTATTTATCATGGTGAGTCAGTGGTAATGCGTCTGCTTGATCAATCAGCGGGCCTACTCACACTGAATGAAACAGGGATGCCAGCTGAAATGCTGGCGCGGATCCGCCGACAGATCAAACGACCTCATGGCATGTTATTGGTTACAGGCCCGACAGGTAGCGGTAAGACAACAACCCTTTATGGGGTACTAAGTGAGTTAAATACTGCTGATCGCAAGATCATTACGGTAGAAGATCCGGTTGAGTATCAATTGCCACGGATTAATCAGGTTCAGGTTAATCATAAAATTGGTCTCGATTTTTCGAACGTACTCAGAACAACCCTACGTCAGGATCCCGATATTATTATGGTCGGTGAGATGCGTGACCAAGAAACCGTGGAAATTGGTCTTCGAGGCGCGCTCACTGGTCACTTTGTTTTATCTACATTGCATACTAATGATGCGGTTACCAGCGCGCTGCGCTTATTAGATATGGGCGCGGCAAGCTACTTAGTTGCAAGTGCATTGCGGGTGATTATTGCCCAGCGTCTAGTCAGACGAGTTTGTCAAAACTGCGCAACGGATCATCAACTAAATGCGCAAGATAAAGCATGGTTATCAAGTGTAAGTAAGCTTGATTATTCGCAAGCAACTTTCCGAGTTGGCACTGGTTGCCAAAGCTGCAACGGTAGTGGTTATCGCGGCCGTATCGGCGTATTTGAAATTTTAGAGCTTGATGAGCCTATGATTGAAGCCATGCGAACTGGAAACCCACAAGACTTTACCAAGGCAGCTTACCAAAGTCCGAATTTTACTCCCTTAGCTCAGTCGGCATTAAAGTATTTAGCGCAAGGAATGACGACTATTGAAGAGGTTGCAAAGCTAGTAGAAGACATTGATGATACCACTTTAGAGATGAGTGAGGCTTAATCATGCCGTCTTACCAGTATCGTGGCCGTAGCTCTCAGGGTGAACAGGTAAAGGGAATTATTGACGCAGGTTCAGAAAGTGCAGCTGCCGATCAATTAATGTCTAGAGGAGTGATCCCGTTAGAACTGACGCTCGCCAAAGAGACGAAAGAGTTTAGTTTACAGAGTTTGTTTAAAGGTAAAGTCGCGTTAGAAGAGTTGCAGATCTTTACTCGGCAGATGTATTCGTTAACCCGATCGGGGATCCCAATACTTAGGGCGATCGCTGGGCTGTCTGAGACGACACATTCTGTGCGTATGAAAGAGGCGCTAGATGATATCTCTGAGCAGTTAACGTCTGGGCGACCTTTGTCTTCCGCTATGAACCAGCATCCAGATGTGTTTGACGCACTATTTGTGTCTATGGTTCATGTTGGTGAAAATACCGGTAAACTCGAAGATGCTTTTATTCAGTTATCAGGCTATATCGAGCGAGAACAAGAAACGCGACGTCGAATAAAAGCTGCAATGCGTTATCCAATATTTGTGTTGATAGCTATCGCTATTGCGATGGTGATTCTTAACATCATGGTTATTCCTAAATTTGCAGAGATGTTTTCTCGGTTTGGCGCTGACCTGCCTTGGGCGACAAAACTATTGATTAATACATCGAGTATTTTTGTTAATTACTGGCCTGTAATGATTGTTGGGCTTATCACCGGTTTTGTTGGGATCCGTTATTGGCACAGTACCGAAAAAGGTGAGAAGCAATGGGACAAGTGGAAGTTAAATATTCCTGCAGTAGGCAGTATTATAGAGCGCTCAACTTTGTCACGTTACTGTCGTAGCTTTTCAATGATGCTCAGTGCGGGAGTGCCAATGACGCAGGCTTTAAGTCTAGTGGCTGATGCCGTAGATAACGCTTATATGCACGACAGCATTGTTGGCATGCGTCGTGGTATTGAGTCTGGTGAGTCGATGCTTAGGGTCTCAAACAATAGCCAGTTATTTACACCTTTAGTGTTGCAGATGGTGGCAGTTGGTGAAGAAACTGGGCAGATAGATCAGCTCTTGAATGATGCTGCAGATTTTTACGAAGGCGAAGTGGATTACGATCTTAAAAACTTAACCGCCAAGCTTGAGCCGATTTTAATTGGGTTCGTTGCTTGTATAGTACTGATTTTAGCTCTGGGTATATATCTACCGATGTGGGATATGTTGAATGTTGTAAAAGGCGGTGGTTAATGCAACTGCAGAGCGCTTGTTGTGCATAGTCAGCAAAAGTCAGAAGGTGAATTATTAGCCATTTTAGGCCGAGTATTTGCAATAGTGATACTTTTGATACTATTGTTTTATCTGGGTTTTAGCTATTTTAATGCCGTCAGTAAGGTCGGCCAGCAAAATATTCATTTAACCCATAATCGCTTACTTAATGTGTTGGGCGGGATTCGGTCACAGTGGTTAATTCAAGGTCAACCCACTGAGCTAACGCTTAATTGGCAAACAGAAATAGAGCCAAATGACTATTCTGTAAGCCATGTACAAATGTCATCTGGCGGTTGGCCTATTCCTAGTGAGACAAATGTTGCTGGATGTCGGCAATTGATGGAGAGTTTGTTGGGAGAAAACTACCAGCAAACGCTAATCACCAAGTATGATTTTAGCACTGCAAGCTGCCGATATATTGGCACTGCAGGCGGTAGTATTAACTATCAGACCATATCTGGACGGGTCATTTTTTTGACAGAGGAAGGATGAATAGCGAAATTATCTGTTTTCTAATTTTAACAAACTGTTAGAATAGCCGTATACAACACTGGGGGTAAAATGAAACAACAGTATCAAAAAGGCTTCTCGCTCATAGAGTTAGTCATAGTGATTGTAATATTGGGCTTATTGGCCGCAACCGCAATCCCACGTTTTTTGAATATTACTGAAGATGCTGAAGATGCTAGTGTTGATGGCGTTGCTGGTGGGCTAGCAACTGCAGTGAGCTTTGTTCGCTCTCAATGGGAAGTCGATGGGCGAAATAATGACAGCGTAGTGCTCGATGGTGCTCGCGTTTATCTTGATACCCGATTTGGCTTCCCTACAGGAGCAAGCGCTAAGCAAGCAACGGATATGGATGCTAATAGCTGTAGTGAAGTATTTAATACAGTACTGCAAAATGCACCGCGCAATGTTGAAGCAACAGCTGATGCAAGGGGCGCGCGTTATACCGTAAGCGTTGAAGATGGTGCTGGTGATACTGTTATTGATCTTAACGGTAATGATGTCAATGGAGTGGATTTATGTGTTTATCACTTAGTTGAGTCGCTAAAACTTAATGATAGTGACGGTAAGCCAAATCCTGCTCCTAAACAAACTACAGCTGGTAGTAAAGGCGTGACTTACAACCCTGCTAGCGGTCAAGTACAGAGTTTTATTAACTAAGTTTGCATTGCTTAGTTTATTTATTTGCTAATAACTGAGTCATTTGTGTTTAATAATGCCAATGATTTACGAAATAACGTGAGGATTTTTACATGCAAAAGCAAAATGGTTTTACCCTAATTGAATTAGTGGTTGTGATTATTATCTTAGGTATTTTAGCTGTGACTGCTGCGCCTAAGTTTATCAACTTGCAAACAGATGCGCGCCAATCAGCGCTTCAAGGCGTTAAAGGTGCTATCCAAGGTGCTAACGGTTTAGTGTTTGCAAAAGCGGCGCTAGCGGGTGAGGAAAGAGCTGATGCTGCTGCAGGTACTGATGTGACTATCATTGGTGTTGACGGTTCAGGTACTGAAGTAAAAGTTAAAACCATTTATGGCTATTTAATTGCTAAAGAAGCAGATTTTTCTAAGGCCATGGACGTGAACTTTGCGCTTTCAACTGCGGACGCTGCAACCCAAGCTGCTGCTGATTGGATCATTGAGGAGTCTGGTACAACTGCAATTATCCATCAAGTTGGCGCACCAAATGATTCTAACACGTGTCAGCTAACATATACCCAAGCAACTGCAACAGATATCCCGCAATATGAGATTTCTGGTGAAGGCTGTTAATATCACCTCGTTTATTTGAGAGAAAACATAAATGAAAAAACAAAATGGTTTTACGCTAATCGAATTAGTGGTTGTTATTATTATTTTAGGTATTTTGGCTGTTACTGCTGCGCCTAAGTTTATCAATCTGCAAGGCGATGCTCGTGAAGCGACGCTAAATGGTTTTAGAGGTGCTTTGCAGGGCGCGAATAGCCTAGTGTTCTCAAAGGCTGCAATTGCAGGTGAAGAGCGCATCGCTGATGATGCTGGTTGGTCTAGTAATACTGGCAATACTGATGGTGTAGATATTGGTACAGCTAACCCAATTAAAACTGTTTACGGTTATTTACCTGCAACTTCTGCTGCACTGGAAGAGGCGATGGATATTGACTTGACAGAGTGGACTATTACAGGTTCCGGTCCATTAGTTATTAGCCCGATTGGTGCTCCTGTTGATACATGTCACTTTACTTATGCTGAAGCAACGGACACAACTGGTCCAACTTATACTCTTTACACTCCAGGAAGTGGTGAGGATCCATTTGGCTGCTAAATAGCAACCAATTTTAAAGGCCTGCTTCGCAGGCCTTTTTTGTATCTGGCATATTAATATAGGCTTTATTTGCCATACTTATTAAATTGTTAGACACTAGCTCTTGTGAGTTAGCGCTCAATATATTTTGCTGATAAACCTCTAAATCTAATCCGTTTATCGCAGTACTGTTCAGGACTGACAATGCACAAAACACAGCAACAAACAGGTTTTACCTTAGTTGAACTTGTCACTACCATTATTCTTATTGCCATTCTTGCTGTAGTGGTTGTTCCTCGTTTGCTAACATCTTCAAGTTACAGTGCATTTGCCCTACGCGATGAGTTTATTAGCGAATTACGCAAAGTGCAGATTATGGCGATGAATAATCAAGATCGTTGTTATCGCTTGTCAGTCACGCAAACTGATTATCAAGTTTCTCGCTTCCGCGGTGGCTATAGTAGCGGTTGTACCGGCACGCTGGCGCGCACAGATGCACCGCAATCGTTTCAGGGCGGGGCAAGTTTAGCCTTGCTCAGTAACGGTAATAGCAATTTTAATATCGAATTTAACCAACAAGGTGTGCCATTCGTCGCAGGTGCCCGCTGTAATGGTAACTGTATTAGTGTGATTGCTGACGAAACGTTATTTTTAGCGATAGAATCCGAGGGGTATATCCATGAGGGGTAAGCCGCTGGCAATCATGAGCATACATACTCAAAAAGCATTTACCTTAGTTGAGTTAGTCGTGGGCATGGTAGTGATTAGTATCGCCTTTGTCCTATTAAGCACCATGTTATTTCCTCAAGCTGAACGTTCGGCTGACACCTTGCATCGAGTTCGTTCGGCAGAGCTTGCCCATTCGATTTTGAATGAGATCTGGGGTAAACGATACGATCAAAATACCAATGCTAATGGTGGCGTGCCTGCGTGTGGTGCTGCTGAAAATACCTTACTTGGTTTGCCTAAAGGTGAGGATTGTAGTGTTAGCTTGGGCCCCGATACGATAAATGGTGTAAGAGAAACGAGAAACGATTATAACGATGTCGATGATTATAATGGGCTCAATATCAATAGCCCGATGCTTAACACTTCGGGGACTTATGCTGAGCGTTATAAAAACTACTTATTATCGGTTTCGGTTACTTACAATAATCCTGCGAGTTTGAACACTAAGCTTGTTACCATTAATGTGACTACGCCTAATGGGGAAGTGATAACTTATAATGCGATTAGGAGTAACTATTAATGCCGACATTAATACCTCCAACTTCAAGAGCCCAGTTACGACAGATATGTCAGTTAAATCAGATCGGGCAGAGCAAGAGTAAGGGTTTTACCTTAGTTGAGCTGGTTACCGTTATCATTGTGCTTGGCGTGCTAGTGTTAGGTGTCAGCAGCTTTCTTATATTCGGCACTCGGATTTTTATCGATGCCACATCAGTTGATCAAGTGATGAGCCAAAGCCGTTTTGCAATAGAGCGAATGACCCGTGATATTCGCAATGCAGTGCCGAACAGCATCCGGGTGAGTAATGGCACACGTATTAATGGTATTGCTTGGCAGTGTATTGAAATGATGCCTATCCAAGCCAGCGCATCCTATATTGAGTTACCCATTATTCCCGCCGCGAAAGCACAAGTAGGTACAGTGATGGCGCCGAGTGCTGAAGCACCATTAAGAGCGGGGCAATTTTTACTGGTTTACCCGTTATCGCCTGCCGATGTATATACCTCAACGGCAAACAGTAACACCGAGGGTAAGCTATTTAGTATTAATGCTGTTACGATCAACTCCACTAATGATGTGAGTGTCGACTTTGGTCGCCAAGTGCGTTTTGCCGCACAATCACCAAGGCAGCGCTACTTTGCTGTGCAAGAGGCGGTGAGCTACTGCTTTGAACAAGTCAGCACAGAGCTCAGTTTACTTAACCGTTATAGTGGCTACGGATTTAATAACCCGGTTAATCAACCATCGCCAGATAATATGGGCAATGGCGTATTAATGGCTGAAAATATAGTGAATACCATAGGCAGTAACAGCCCCATTACCTACACTCCAGGCACCTTAAAAAATAATGCTATGGTGCATTTGAACCCATTGTTTGATGTTCAAGGCCAGAGTTTTCAATACCATCATCAAGTGCAGGTGATTAATGTTCCTTAAACAGCAGTCTAAATACCGAGCGAGTATCATGACGAATAGTTCTGCTATGGCTAAGCAACGTGGTAGTGCGCTGGTTATTGGTGTGTTTATTATCACCGTGATGTTTTTGTTAGCCGCGACCTTAATAAATGTACTTAATGATGCGGACCAGCAAGTAAGTGTAGAGGTATGGGGTACAAGAGCATTAGCTGCTGCCAATAGTGGGGCAGACCGCAGCCTAGCGGTTTTATTCCCTATTGATGGCAGTGCCGGTAGTTGCACAACTTTTGCTACTTGGAACATTGGTGCAGACACTGGGTTGGCAGGCTTTCATGGCTGTACAGTGTTGATGGAGTGCTCTAGTGTGACAACGAGTTTCCCAGCCCCTAAAACGAATATGACGCAGTATTTGATTACCAGTACCGCCACCTGCAGTACTGGTGAGTGCGACTCTGGTATCAACAGCGACTCAAGCTGTATTCGCGTGAGCCGCCAAGTAGAGGTTGAAGCTCGTGACTAGATTAAGCCAATGTATATTTGCCGTTTTATTGTATTTAGTACTTGCGGTGTCTGCGCAACCAGCATCAGCTGCGGATTGGAATTGGCAAGATACATTCAATGAAGGATTAAATTCCTATACGGCAAATGGAGAAATTAATTTTACAAGCAACGGTAAGCTTTACAATGCGCCTATTCGTGGACAACTACCATCTTTTAATGTCCGAGAAGACACTAAATCGTGTGTGCCTTCAGGGATGAAAGCTAAAAATTGTAAATCGGGTAGATATACGGCGAGTTTACCTTCTACAAGATTGCCATTTAGTCAATGTCGGTCAAATAGTGATATCAACTTAGGCCCTCCAAGTTCAGCTAATGGCGAAATAATAGTACCTGTTGGTCATTATGGTTCAATCACCTCAAGAGAAGATGGTGGGACTATTACTTTTCAGTCTGGTACAGGAGAAAATATATACCGTATTAAGTCCTTGGATGTGAGAGGAGGAGTGTTGCGATTGGCTCCAGGACAATATTGGATTGAGAATCTGAATATTGCCTCTAAGGCTATAGTTGTTGTTCCACATAACTATTTTGGGTCGGTTGCTATCTTTGTGGGGAATGATTTTACTCTTAGTAATACGGTGCAAACATATACTTCTGATTCATTTTTGATCTATGGTTATTCCGATATTGATATTGCTGCTACGACCACGTTTAGAGGGCATGCCGTTGCCGAAGGGCGATTATCTTTAGGCAGAGCAACAGATGTGGTAGGAGCCCTGACCTCTGATTATATTAGTGTTCCTATGGATGCTCGGGTTAATTATGATGCAACTGCACATAAAATTGATGTAATACCTAATTGTGGAGAAGATGCGCCTAATCCAGCAGTTCCGGCCCAATGTCCAGCCGAACAAAGTAATGTAGAAGGGTTAACTTACCGCACTTATGATGCCAGAGCATGGAGCACAGGAAATAACAGTCCTGTTAATCATGGACAGTTTAATGATTTGATCGATCAAGTTCGTAAAACGACTTATCAAATAGGCGAGTCAATAGAGACTAACTTTGATCAAAAAGGCGATGGTATCAACCCTCACTCAGATGAGGATGCCGATCAAGACTTGTATTTAGGTTTATTCGAGGGGTATATCGATGCCCCTGAAACCGGTGAATATACTTTTGCCATTGATGGTGATGACGCCATTGAACTATTGATTGATGGCGAGGTGATAACCGGTTTTTATAATCGACATGGAACCTGTAATTGTTTAACTAAACAAGGAAAGGTATCTCTTGAAAAAGGCACCCATACCATAGAGCTAAGATTGCATGAAGCTACCGGTCAAGAGGCATTTAGGCTTTACTGGCAGCCGCCGTCTGCTAATTCATTAACCATTGTTCCTAAAGAGCAGTTATTAACCTGTCCAGCACCTCAATTTGAATTTGGCCAAGTAGAGCTTGATGGTAATGGTGTGGCTACCGTTTATTTTAAAAACTCCTACGCTGCAGCACCTGTTGTTATGGCTATGCCGACGATTGATATCACAGGGACTAATGATAATAGTGATCGTCCATCTACTATTAGGGTTAATTATTTAACAGACCAATACGCGCAAATCCAGCAGATAAACTCAAATCCACCATGGGGGCTCAATAAAAAGATGACGAAAATTGATTATTTTGTCATGGAGCCTGGATATCGCTTTATTGAAAGGGGCAGCGCGTTACAGGCTGGCTCAGTATCGACTACATTCTATCAAGGTAAAAATACTACAGGGCCTAATCGAGGTTATCAGAGCATCGACTTTGACCATAATTTTGGTGCGCGTCCAGCAATGATAGGTCAAGCATTGACGCGAGCTAATAACCGTTTTATTACGACGGTAATTAACGATGTCGATTTGAATGGTAGTGATTTTAATATTGCTATTGAAGGTTCTGAAGTTAGCGGAGGGATCTGGCAGCCAGAGCTTTTAGGTTATGCCGCCGGTTTAGGTCGCGGCACAATCAGTGTTGCAGATGAGGAGATTATTTTTAAATTTGGCCATGCTTTAAATCACGGCAGTGGTAATTCAGTAAGAACATTAAGCCAGCAATGCGCATTTAATAACAGTTACTTTGAAAAAGGCTTCTTAGCTCAACCTATTACCATAGCTAATAAAAACCAGCGCAATGGTGGCGATGGTGGTTGGGTCAGGCGTTGTCTTAAGGATGAGTTTAATAATGACGTCAGTTTTGCATTAGACGAAGATCTAAATGATGGTGAAAGACAGCATATTGCCGAAAGCATTGGCTATTTTGCTTTCGAAATCGCCGCTGAGCCACCTGCGGTGAATCATTACAGAATTAGTTTTGATTCTGGTGCATTAAGCTGTGCGGCTAAGCCTATTACAGTGCAAGCATGTGCGGATGCAGATTGTACTTCACTGCTAAACGATCCGGCTTCTGTTGTTATCACAAAAAATGGCGCCGATTATACGACTGCTGATGTTGTTGGCAGTGCTCAAGTAAATATATGGCATCCTCAAGGCGGCCTTGTCACTCTTGGGTTAGGTAATACCGTACCTAGCGGGGAGTTCTTTTGTTATATCGACGGTAATTTAGTTGATAACAGTCAGTGTCAGCTTAGTTTTGAAAATAGTGGTATCTATTTTGATATTGATGATTTAACTGCTTGCAAAAATTCAGCTAACTTTGAAATGTATGCGGTTAAAAAAGATGAGCTAACCCAGCAATGCACGCCGCTATTTGCCAACCAAACAAAGCCGATTTCGATGGCATTTAACTATATTACACCAGATGCAGCAGAGGTTAATGCTACAGAGAAGCTCACCATTAATAGCCTGCATTCACCTGAAACGAGTAAAGATATTGCTGGTGGTGATAGCCAAGAGTTGCAAGTGCATTTTGATGCAAACGGTAAAGCCTTGCTGAATGTAAATTATCCCGAGGCAGGTAAAGTCGAGTTAGCGGCAACACTTACTGAGACTATCAATTCACCAGACGGCAGTACCAGCGAGACTTTAGTGCTTGAGCACAGTGATCAGTTTGTTTCTAAACCCGATGGTTTTCATTTCTTTAATGGCTCAGGCGTTAATGGTTGCAAAGGTGCAAGCTGTAATATTCTAGAGGAAGCGGGTGACGATTTTGCAATGAACGTAAAAGCGGTGTGTGGTGCGGACGATGGCACTAGCTATAAAGACCGTTCCGCACTTAAGAATTTCAGATTTTCCGATATGAAAATTAAGTCTGTGTTGCAAGCACCATTGCTGAGTAATGGTGATGATAAAGATGGAACACTAGGCACGTTAGGGCTTGCCGAGATTAGTTTTACTAAAACGAATAGTGCACCGTTAACAGTGACCAATCAAACATACTCTGAAGTCGGGGCCATGAGCTTAGCGCTCGATGGTGATGTTAACTACTTAGGAACGACTATCGAAGAGGCAAAATCAACGAGTGATCTATTTGGCCGTTTTACGCCTTATTTCTTAAGGGTAGAAGCTAATTCTCCAAAGCTTCAAGCCCAATGTAATAGCTTTACCTATATGGACCAGCCTTTTGGTTTTCAGTCAGGTTCAGAGCCTACCATCGCCGTAAAAGGAATGAATAAAGCGGGCGCTGAAACTGGCAACTATCAAATTGGTGATTGGTGGCGTTATAAAGGTAATCAATGGTTAAATCGAACTTATAGTGACACCTCTGGTGCGACATCAGTTGATGGTGCAGCCTTGCAAATTCTCGATGCGTCACCAGCTTCTGAACAAGTAAATTATTACCCTCAGGATGATACTAATTTAGTACGCAGGGCTTATTTAATTGATACCGAATTACATTATGCGCGTACATCGTCGCTAGCAATCCCTTTTAATGCGCAATTTGACTTGCAACTGCCGCAAGCTGGCGTCACCGATAGTGATGGTATTTGTTATCGAGACTCTGCAGACTCAGCTTGTTTAGACTTCACCTTCAATGACATTGCTAAAGATGATGCTTTTGCCATGCGTTACGGTCGGTTTATTTTACAAAACGGCTATGGGCCATCTACTGAAGAGCTTCGCCTCGCAGTGAATACCCAGTTTGTGAATAGCGGTGGCGTTTGGGAAGTTAATTCAGCTGATATGTGCTCGGAGTTTAATACGACGAGTGCAACCGAGTCTGCAGAGGTAGGCCTGTACCTTACACCTGATACAGGACTTGAAGCGGTTAAAGGTTATACCCAAACAGGGGGGACGGGTCAGTCTGGTATGATTGATGATGGTAATAGCTTTATCTATTTCCCGGCGCCGAATGCGGACGGAGAAGTGGGTTTACAGCAACACGTCGATAAATGGCTAAAATGGTATTGGAATTTTGATTCTACCAGCGGGTTACAGGATCCAAGAGCGACCGCTAATTTTGGTACTTACCGTGGTCATGATCGCATTATTTATTGGCGAGAAGTGAATTAAATGACAATATTTTAGAGTGAGACAAGGTATTGGCTCACTCTTTAGCATTTATATCGCAAAAAACACGGTTTCATTAGCAATTGTTAACCTCTCTGGTCTTGTGGATTTTAAGAAGCGTGATAAAGTTACCTGATTTCTTTTTTCTACGATTCCACATAGACAGGCTGGTTACATGTTCAAGAAGCTACGCGGCATTTTTTCTAATGATCTTTCGATCGATTTGGGTACAGCAAATACGCTAATTTACGTCCGTGAAGAAGGCATTGTACTAAACGAACCATCAGTGGTTGCTATTCGTGGAGAGCGAAGCGGTTCTGGTCAGAAGTCGGTTGCGGCCGTCGGTACTGAAGCAAAGCAAATGCTAGGTCGTACACCGGGTAACATTCAAGCAATTCGTCCTATGAAAGATGGCGTTATCGCCGACTTTTATGTCACAGAAAAAATGCTGCAGCATTTTATCAAGCAAGTTCACAACAACAGCGTATTTCGCCCAAGTCCACGCGTTCTTGTGTGTGTTCCTGTTGGGGCAACTCAAGTTGAACGCCGTGCAATTCGTGAATCGGCAATGGGCGCTGGCGCTCGTGAAGTGTATTTGATTGAAGAGCCAATGGCTGCAGCAATTGGTGCAGGTCTGCCTGTGTCTGAAGCAACCGGTTCTATGGTTGTTGATATTGGTGGTGGTACCACAGAAGTTGCCATCATTTCGTTAAATGGTGTGGTTTACTCGTCTTCTGTACGTATTGGTGGTGACAAGTTTGATGATGCAATCATCAACTATGTGCGTCGCAACTACGGTAGCTTAATCGGTGAAGCAACGGCTGAACGTATTAAGCACACAATCGGTACTGCATACCCAGGTGATGAAGTGCTAGAAATTGAAGTGCGCGGTCGTAACCTTGCTGAAGGTGTACCACGTAGCTTTACCCTAAACAGCAATGAAATTTTAGAAGCGCTGCAAGAGCCTCTTTCGGGTATTGTGAGTGCGGTTATGGTTGCGCTAGAGCAATCACCTCCAGAACTAGCATCAGACATTTCTGAGCGCGGTATGGTACTAACGGGTGGTGGAGCATTGATTCGCGATCTAGACCGATTACTAATGCAAGAAACGGGCATTCCAGTGATGATCGCTGAAGATCCACTGACTTGTGTGGCTCGCGGCGGTGGTAGAGCTTTAGAGATGATCGATATGCACGGCGGCGACCTGTTCTCTGAAGAAAACTAACCACGGTTAAAAAGGGCGGTTTTCAACCGCCCTAGTTTGTTATGAAGCCTATTTTTGCTCGCGGAATATCCAATCAATTTAGACTAACACTGGCTGTAATTTTGTCGGTGATTTTGCTTGTCGCTAATGACAGGCTTGAACCTGTGCGTAACTCCCTCTCTTCGCTATTAAGCCCTTTGCAATACGTTGCGAATATCCCCGGGGCACTGCTGGATCTTTCTGCTGAAAGTTTGGCTACTCGCAATATGTTAGCCAAGCAAAATAAAGAGTTACTGCGTCATCAATTACTGATGAGTGAGCGCTTACAGCGTTTTGAGCATCTACGCCAAGAAAACGATCGTCTGCGTGGGTTACTAGGCTCGCCAGTACATATGGATGCAAAAAAGGTCGTGGCTGAAGTCATGGAAGTAGCTAGCGATCCTTTCCATCAGTATGTAGTCCTTAATCATGGTTCACGCAGTGGTGTATTTGTTGGTCAGCCGGTGGTCGATGCTCAAGGTGTGGTTGGTCAAGTCGTTCAGGTGAGTGAATTAACTAGCAGAGTTCTATTGTTGTCGGATACGACCCATGGCATTCCTGTCAGAATTACTCGTAATGATGTACGTCTAATGGCTGTGGGTACGGGTGTACTTGATGAATTAGAGCTTAGGCATGTGGCCAAGAGTACCGACGTGCGGGTTGGCGATCTGTTGGTGTCATCAGGGTTAGGTAAACGCTTTCCTGAGGGCTACCCAGTTGCTCGGGTAATGAGCGTAGAAAAAGACGATGGTAAGAGTTATGCCACTGTGGTTGCACAGCCGTTAGCCGCTCTAGATAGAATTCGTTATTTATTATTACTTTGGCCAGATGTTGAGTCTGAAGAAGGCGAACTTTTACCGCCAAAAGGGGTGGTGGAAGCGATGAAAGCCAATCAAGAGGTCGCACCATGAGTTTACATGTGGCACATGGCCGCTGGGTGGTCTGGTTAAGCCTATTAGTGGCGATGTTATTTCAGATCATGCCTTTGCCAGATCTGGTAGAAGCTTGGCGTCCAGACTGGTTATTATTGGTTATCATCTACTGGGCGATGGCATTACCTCATAGATATAACATCCTAACAGCATGGATACTTGGGGTGATGCTCGATATCTTGCTTGGAGCGACTTTAGGCATTCGAGCCTTTGCTATGTCAGTGGTTGTGTACGTTGTGGTGCTGCATTTTCAGCGTTTGCGTAACTTCCCTATGTGGCAACAAGCACTGGTTGTGGCGATGCAAGTCGCACTTTATAACTTAGTGGTATTTTGGGTCCAATTTGTTGCCGACAGCGCTGTATTTGATATTAGTCTGTTTTACCCTGCAATTTCGAGCCTAGTTATGTGGCCGTGGATTTTTTGGATCCTGCGCCGTGTAAGACGTCTATATAAGGTTCGATAACGGTCAATCTTAATTGTTTGCTTAGGTTTGCTCAGCCTAATTAATTATTGGGCAAGCCAACTGAGCTAGAATCGAAAAGGTACTTATTATGAAGTTAGTCCTTGCCTCGGGTTCACCTCGTCGTAAAGAGTTGTTAGGTCAATTAGGCTTTTTAAGCACTAATAATACAGCGCCATTTGAATTTGAGATTTTAGCTGCTGATATTGATGAAAGTCATCAAGCCGGTGAGTCAGCAACAGACTTTGTTGTGCGCTTAGCTAAAGAGAAAGCGTTAGCAGGTTTAGCACTTTACGGTGAAGCTAAAAATGCCGTTGTGTTGGGTTCTGACACCATTGTTGTACAAGGTGATACGATTTTAGGTAAGCCAACAGATGCCGCAAATGCAGCGGAAATACTGGCAAGCCTTTCAGGAAAGCGTCATCAAGTGATGACGGCAGTTGCGCTAACTGATGGTTGCAAAACCATAAGCAGATTAGTGACAACTCAAGTGCAATTTTGCACGTTAACCCAAGCCGATATTTTAGCTTATATCGCAACGGGTGAGCCTATGGATAAAGCCGGTGCATACGGGATCCAAGGGTTAGGTGGAAATTTTGTTGAAGCTATCGAGGGCAGTTATTCCGCGGTAGTAGGGTTACCTTTGGTAGAAACCCGTGCGTTGTTGTGTGAGATGCAAGTTTTATAGCAATAAATAGAGTCATAAATAGGCCTTACCCGCCCAGCTATATAACACATTGAAAGCAGACTATTACTGATAAATGAATCAAAATTGGCTCATTTATCAGATCACAATCTACGCCAAATCCTTTTTTAATTTAGCTATTTCCCTAAGTGGGGTGAGTTGTGAGTAGAAGTCGATTCGCGCAAAACAGAGTGCAGAAAAAAATAGGCTCTGAACTCTTAATCAATGTAACACCTACAGAAGCTCGAGTGGCATTAGTGGAGCATGGTGTACTGCAAGAAGTTCATATCGAGCGACGTATGAAACGTGGCTTGGTTGGCAATATTTATAAAGGCAAAGTCAGTCGAGTACTACCCGGTATGCAGGCAGCTTTTGTTGATATCGGCTTAGATAAAGCCGCATTCCTACATGCTTCAGATATTGTGCCGCATACAGAGTGTGTTGCTGACGTTGAAAAGGGCAACTTTGTTGTGCGTGATATTGCTGAGCTTGTTAGGCAAGGTCAGGACATTATGGTGCAAGTGGTAAAAGATCCACTCGGCACAAAAGGCGCACGCCTAACAACAGATATCACCTTACCTTCACGCTATCTTGTATTTATGCCTGGTTCGAGCCACGTAGGGGTTTCTCAGCGAATCGAGTCAGAAGCTGTCCGTGCCCGCTTAAAGAAAATTACCCAGCCATTCGTTGATGATGACGGCGGTTTTATTATTCGCACAGCGGCAGAAAGCGCCGGTGAAGATGAGTTAATCCAAGACGCAGGCTTTTTACGACGCGTGTGGGCTAAAGTTAGCGAGCGCCGTAAGCGCCGCGGCGTTTCTTTGTTATATCAAGACTTAGCGCTGCCAGTGCGCATTGTGCGCGACTTTGTTGGTACTGAGCTAGATCAAATTCAAGTTGATTCGGCGCAGACCTATGAAGAGTTACAACAATTTGCGCAAGAGTTCATGCCTGAAATTGCTGAAAAACTAGAGCACTATAATGGACCGATCCCCATTTTCGATCTGTATGACGTTGAAAATGAAGTGCAAAGAGCGCTCGGGCGTAAAGTTGAGCTAAAATCAGGTGGCTATTTGATCATAGATCAAACCGAGGCAATGACCACGGTTGATATTAATACCGGCGCTTTTGTTGGTCATCGTAATTTAGAAGAAACCATCTTTAATACTAACCTAGAAGCAACGCACGCGATTGCCCGCCAACTGCGACTGCGTAATTTAGGCGGCATTATTATTATCGATTTTATCGATATGCTTAATAATGAACATAAAAAACGTGTGCTTGCCAGTTTAGAAAGCGCTTTAGCCAACGATCGAGTTAAAACTAATATCAGCGGATTCTCAGGCCTAGGGCTGGTGGAGATGACGCGAAAACGTACTCGAGAAAGCCTAGAGCATGTACTCTGTGGTGAGTGCCCTGCATGCCAAGGCACCGGCAACCTCAAGACAGTTGAAACCGTATCTTATGAAATTTTCAGAGAGATAATTCGCTTGAGCCGTGTTTATGATGCCGATGAGTTTTTAGTCTACTGTGCACCTGCGGTTTATCAGAGCCTAAAAGGCGATGAGAGCCATCTACTTGGCGAACTTGAAGTTTATATTGGTAAGCGGGTGCGACTGCAAAGTGAGCCTATGTATGCACAGAATAAATTTGATGTGGTGATAATGTAGTGCCATCAGATACCTGTGCGCCGAAAAAGCGCTCTTTTAGTCTTGCACGTTTTTGTTGGCAATCTCTTGCTATCGTTTTAGTGCTATTTGCGTTAACAGTAAGCCTATTTAGAGGCTTACTGCCGCAACTTGATCAGGTTCGTATGGAGCTGATTAGCTTCGTAAAGTCTGAATATAACGTTGAAGTTGAAGTGGGGAAGCTTGCTGCAGAATGGCAGGCGTACGGCCCTGCCTTAACGGTTAAAAACTTCGTATTGCCTGCTCAAGAAAACCTCCCAGTTACTCTGCTTTTCAATCAAGTGCATGTTAAGTTTGATTTTTGGCAGTCTCTAGTTACCGCTTCGCCGCAAATTGAAGATGTTATTTTTGATGGTGTAAATGTGGCGTTAGATCTTGATCGTTTACAGGCGATGACCCCAAAAGACTCAAGCAGTCAAATGCAAACTGATTGGCTATATAAGTTGCTACTTGAGCAGTTAGATCGATTTTCTATAACGGATGCAAGATTTCAATTGCTCAGCAAACGCCATGATTATCGACCGATTTTCATTAAAGATATGCGTTGGCGAAATACTCACAACCGTCATCGCGGTGAAGGCAAACTATTTCTCGATCACGAGGCATCTGAAGTTGAAAAGCTGGCATTGAGTGTTGATCTAAAAGGAAGTGGTTACCGCCCCGAATCAATCGCAGGGCAATTTTATCTCGCAGCTAGTTCGCTGGATATTGGCGAGTGGGCGTCAAGACAGCCTAATCCATATGACAAGAGCAAAAGCTTGCCTTTAGAAGGTGTGGTCAACTTACAGGCTTGGGCCGGTTTTTCGAACCGCAGCATCAACAGTGTAACTGCTGAGTTTCAACCAAGTTGGTTAGAGTGGTTCCTTAGTGGGGAGCAGCAAAAGTTTACCATTAATTCTGGCGCACTTGTTTGGCAACCAGAGGCGGAAGGCTGGCATCTTAACAGCCATGAATTGAACTTTTCGACTAATGAGTTCACTTGGCCCGCGCTGTCATTGATGGCTCACAAAACAGAGCAAGGTGTTAGTGCCAAGCTTAGTCAACTTCAGCTGGATATGTTGTTGCCTTTACTGCCGCTAATCCCTGGAATTGGGCTAGATACGCTGCAGACTTGGCAATCGTTAAAGCCGATGGGAAAGGTAAAAGATATCAACGCCCAATGGCAAAATTTATATCAACCACCTAAGGTTTCATTGGAATTGGATAAGGTTGCTTGGGCTGCACATAACGGCATCCCTGGACTTGCACCATTTGATGCAAACATTAGCTATGTTGATACAGAAATAGGCTTTAATCTACCGAAGCAAAACTATCTAATTGATTTTGATGGTGGCTTTGAGGCTCCACTTAATATACAAGGCGCTAGCTTTAGTGGTGATTTTAATTTATCTGACTCAGCTTTATCGCTTCCTCAAGTACATTTTAGTAATCAAGACTTAGATATTAAAGCCGGGGTAAGGCTTGAATTTACCGATGCCATGCATATGGCGTTACTCGCTGATGTCGACATTAATGATGTTTCGAACATACATGACTATTTCCCACTTAAGGGCATGAGTAGTGAGCTGGTTAGTTATTTAACTACAGCGCTGCAAGCGGGTAAAAGCGATGATGCTGTGGTGGTTTGGCACGGGGCTTTTAGCAATTATCCCTATGCAAGCCATGATGGTATTTTTCAGGCGGGCTTTACTTTAACTGATGCCACTTTTGAATTTGAACCAAGCTGGCCAGCCGTCGATCAATTGAACCTTTCAGCCTTGTTTGAAAACGCGGCGATGGATCTTTGGATCAATCAAGGACAACTGCTAGATGTGAATGCCAGTGGTGCTTATATTGGTATTCCTGCTTTAGGCGAAAAAAGCTTATTAAAAGTGAAGCTCGATCTGGCTACTCAAGCAGAAGCTGCTAATGAAGTTATTCAACAATCGCCTTTAGTTGATTCTGTTGGTGCAACACTTGATGTGGTGCAGATCTCGGGTGATATCACCGGTAAGATTGACCTTAGTATTCCGCTTTATGATGGCGAAACTGAAGTCATAAAAGGCACGGTTAATTTTAAAGATACACCAGTTTATATTACTGAGCCGGGGATCCAACTCGACAAGGTTACAGGCCAGCTGCAGTTTGTTAATGATGTCGTTAGCGGCTCAGGTTTTAGTGCGACTATGTATCAACAACCGCTGCAATTTAGCTTCGATACTGAGAGTATGAATCAAAATTATGGTGTAAACGTTGATTTAGAGGGGCAATGGCAATTAGCTGAGTTACCTAAAGAACTGCATAACCCATTAAGTGACTACTATAAGGGGCAAGCTAATTGGATTGGCGATTTAAGGCTGATCTTCGATCCTATCGGTTACCGCATCCAAGCGCGAGTCGAGTCAGATTTGTTAGGAACCGAGCTTAATTTGCCAAGGCCTTTTGCTAAAAGTGCTGATCAAACTAAGCTGTTAGTTGCCGAGCTTATTGGTGACAACAAACAAGCGTCGTTAGGTATTAAGCTGGATAACCAAATGGAATTTTGGGGTGGCTTTGACGCAAACTCAGGTAATGCACTTGCCCACTATGACATATTACTCGGGCGTCTATTTAAGCCGGGCGATATGCTGCGTAAAAGCCAAGGTCATTTGCAAATTGATATCGACGATACGGAGTTTTCGCCTTGGCTGCCGATCATTGAAGGCTTTGTCGCCGAAAAGAAGCCAGAGCAAACGTCTAACGAGTCAGCGGTTAATCTAGCTGGAGCTGCAAACTTCTTCCCGGCTCTTGTTTCAATTGATGCAGATTTTAATCGTTTCGATTTAATGGGGCAGCCTTTAGCTGAGCTTCATTTTAGTGCTGAGCCAACGGAGCATGCGTGGCGCTTTGATATTACTTCGCAAGAGTTTGATGGGCGTATTGATTTCTACCCAGACTGGGTCAATCAAGGTCTTAAAATTGTTGCTTCTAAGTTCCATATGGCGCCTGAGCCACGTACAGAAGAAACTGCCCATTATAAGTCTGATACCATTATGGCAAATCTGCCGCCATTGGCTGTCGATGTCGATGATTTTGCACTTTATGGCAAATCATTGGGGCATCTTGTACTCCAAGGTGCGCCCAATGGTAATAAGTATCAGATCCAAACCGTATCGATGACCACGCCTAATGTTGAATTAAAAGGCAAGGGCGACTGGGATATGTCTGAAGGTAAAAATTTAACTTCATTTCAATTGAGTCTTGATGCGACCAAGTTTGACTTCTTATCGCAGCAACTAGGCATAGATCCAGGGTTAAAGGATGCGCCAACCGCTGTGAAAGCTAATATTTCATGGACTGGCGCACCTTATGCGTTTTCACTTGAGACTCTCAATGGCGATGTGAGTTTTGACTTAGGCAAAGGTCACTTGTCAGAAGTCAGTGATAAAGGTGCACGTATTTTTTCCTTATTCAGTTTAGATTCTTTACTGCGTAAGCTGTCGTTAGATTTCTCCGATGTATTCGGTAAAGGGCTTTATTTCGACTCTTTTACTGGCACGTTAAAAATTGATAACGGCGTAGTCAAAACGACTGATACTGAGATGAATGCGGTAGCGGGTAATATGCGCGTGCGGGGTTATACTGATCTGATGAGCGAAAGTTTAAATTATGACATTCGCTTTGTGCCGCAATTGGCTTCAAGCGTACCAACGGTTGTGCTACTGAGTACTGGTGGTTGGACACTCGGACTCGGCGCGTTTGCATTAACTAAAGTACTAGAGCCTGTGATTGAAGTGATTTCAGAGATCCGCTTCAGACTAACTGGCACTATGTCAGAGCCAAAGCTGGAAGAACTCGAGCGTAAGAGTAAAGAGATTGAAATCCCTGAGTCTATTTTACCGAAGAAAGAGTCGCAGACAGGCACTCAAACGCCGCAAGTTTCATCTAATGAAAATAGCGAAATCAATGGTCATGATGCCAGCGTCCCGCCAGTTAATACGCCTGCAGATATTACAGCCTCAGGTGTTGAGCTTAAAGCGGTGACACCGCCTGATACGCAATTTGGTCGTAGTGAATCTCGCCTTAATCGCGGCAATAGCGCAAACTTAACATCAAACAAGCAAGCGGCTGCGAATGTTGTTAATCCTCAGGCCGCGGCTAATGATGGCGTTAACAAAACTCCGCCAGTGTTAGTGACAGAGCCACAAGACGCTGAAACGCTGATTGCGCCTGCAATATTGCCAAGTTCAGTTGTTGAAGATAGTTCAGCTGCTGAAGATAATCGCCAACAGGGAGAGTTAGATGCAAGTCAACCTACTGCAATGTCAAAGCAGCCGCAGCGTAGCCGACAATCTAGCGTTTATCGAGTCGCAGCTTAAGCTGTTAAGCAAAAATAATTCAACACAACTTGTTGTACTGCCTGAGTGCTGCCTATTATTTGGTGGCCAAGAGAGCCAGCAGTTGCAATACGCAGCTCATGCTGCCGACAGCGAATTAAAACAAGCGTTGGAGTTATTGGCTGCCAAGTATCAAGTGGTTTTAGTTGCAGGTAGCATCCCTATTTTGGCTGAAGATGGCCGCGTTTATAATCGCTGCTATGTTTTTGCTGCCGATGGCAGTGTTTTAGGTCAATACGATAAACTGCACCTATTCGATGTCGAGGTCAGTGACGGCACTAAGCAGTATCGCGAAAGTGACGCATTTTGCCCTGGCGATCGTATCGTGGTTGTCGATACGCCAATGGGAAAGCTGGGACTGGCGATTTGCTACGATATTCGTTTTGCTGATCTATTTCGCGCACTTAGAGAGGCGGGCGCAGAGATGATAGCGCTGCCGGCGGCATTTACTAAAGTCACTGGTGAAGCGCATTGGCAAATCTTATTGCAAGCGCGGGCGATTGAAACTCAATGCTTTATCTTTGGTGCCGCTCAGTGGGGCCAGCATAATCAAGGTAGCCGCGAGACCTGGGGACAAAGTATGATAGTCAGTCCGTGGGGTGAGGTTATTGCGCAAAAACAGGAAGGCACTGGTTGGTTACAGGCGGAGATTGATCTGCAAAGCGTACAAGATATTCGCGCCAAAATGCCGGTGATTAACCATAATCGGTTTGTATTACCACAGCTTAAGTAATTGATTTTAGATTAAGCAACACGACCTAATTTAGCCTAACTAAGTAGACAGCATACTTAGTCGGCAACACTTTATTGAAATAATATTAAGAGAGAATAGATGTCACTTTTAACTCAAGTTGGACAAAGCCTATTACAAGATGGGCTAGCATTAGATGATCTACAGAGCTATTTAAAGCGTATCCATGAGCATCAAATTGACTTCTCAGATCTTTACTTTCAAGGAAGTCGCCATGAGTCTTGGGTGCTGGAAGACGGCATAGTTAAAGACGGCAGCTTTCATATTGAACGTGGTGTTGGTGTTCGCGCTATCACAGGCGAAAAAACCGGCTTTGCTTATGCCGATGAAATTACGCCAGTAGCACTAGAGGCGGCAGCAACAGCTGCACGTGGCATCGCAACTGCGGGTGGCAATGCGCAGGTTAATGCTTGGAAAAAGCAGGACAACAAGGCGCTTTACATTAGCTCAGATCCAATCGCTGCGATGGAAGAAGTGAAAAAGATTGAGCTTTTGAAGCAGGCGGATGTTTATATTCGCAGCCTAGACAGCCGTATTATTCAGGTGGTTGTGAGTTTATCCGGTGTACATGAAGAGATTCTAGTGGCAGCAAGCGATGGCACACTCGCAGCTGATATTCGCCCACTTGTGCGTTTTAACTGTAGCGTTATTCTAGAAGAAGACGGTAAGCGTGAACGTGGTGCATCAGGTGGCGGTGGTCGTCATGACTACAGCGTATTGCTTGAGGATGGCGATGATGGGCTACCCTATTGCTTTTCCTTTGCTCGCGAAGCGGTGCGCCAAGCGCAAGTGAACTTACACGCGATTGATGCGCCAGCAGGTGAAATGCCAGTAGTACTTGGTGCGGGGTGGCCGGGCGTACTGCTACATGAAGCTGTGGGTCACGGTCTTGAGGGTGACTTTAACCGCAAGGGCAGCAGTGCCTTTAGCGGTAAAGTGGGCCAAAAAGTGGCGTCAGAGTTAGTTACCGTTGTTGATGACGGCACCATGGCCAACCGCCGTGGCTCATTAACGATTGATGACGAAGGTGTACCAACGCAAAAGACGGTACTGATTGAAAACGGCATCTTAAAAGGCTACATGCAAGACAAGCTTAATGCTGGCTTGATGGGCGAGCAATCAACCGGTAATGGTCGTCGTGAGTCATATGCTCACCTGCCTATGCCGCGTATGACCAATACTTATATGGAAGCCGGTGAGTCAGATCCTGCCGAGATCATCAAGTCGGTTAAGAAAGGGATCTACGCGCCTAACTTTGGTGGCGGTCAAGTGGACATTACTTCTGGTAAGTTCGTGTTCTCTGCTTCTGAAGCTTATTTGATTGAAGATGGTGAAATTACCCAAGCGATTAAAGGTGCAACCTTAATCGGTAATGGTCCTGAGTCAATGAGTCAGATCTCAATGGTAGGTAACGATCTTGCCTTAGATAAAGGCGTTGGCGTTTGTGGTAAAGACGGTCAAAGCGTACCAGTTGGTGTCGGTCAGCCAACATTGAAGCTAGATAAGTTAACCGTTGGCGGTACCGCTTAATCACAAGCGGATTAAGTACTGGTCTTAATTTAGAGTGCTTTTTAGCAACCTCGTTCAAGTTTTATATTGAGCGGCGTAAAGCAAAAAATTCAGTCTAGTCTAGGATTTAGCGATGAGAGTTTCGCCTAAATCCTAGCTTGCTATATTTAGCAATGATAGTATCTACCAATGGGATTGGAGTAAAAGCTCTAGAGGTGCTGATGAAACGTTTGCTGTGTGCGATTTTACTTACTTTGCCGTTAACTGCCCAAGCTAAGACGATGGCGTTTGACGAGGCGTGGCAGCAGCTGATGAAAGTCAGCGATAAACTGCAAGCGGGGGCGCAAGAAGTTAACCGCGCAGAAGCTGAACGCGAAGCCGGTGAAGATATGAATTTGCCGTCGATTAACTTGACTGGTAGCTACACTCGCTTAGAAAAACCGATTGAGTTGGATCTACGCGATCTCAACCCTTTAGCCTCACTTGATCCTGCTACATTGCCACCTGCACTTGGTGGAGCATTGGCCGGGATCCCTGGCTCCTTATTTGTTACCCCTTTCACTGAGCAAGATATTTTCCGCTCTAGCTTACAAGCGATGTGGCCGATTTATACCGGCGGCAAAATCTCTGCAGCTCAGGGGATCCATGAAGCTCACGTTGCCGAAAAAGAGCAGCAACTAAAACTCACCAGTCGTGAACTGTTTTTACAGCTTGTTGATCGCTACTACGCAGTTGCTGTAACTCAAGCACTCGCAAACACTCAAGCTGAGTTGGTTGATTCACTGACCTTACACGCCTCCCATGCGCAAAAGCTGGAACAGCAAGGGCAAATCGCTAAAGTTGAGCGCCTCAACGCCCAAGTCGCATTAGAAAATGCTCGCGTCAGTTACGGTAGTGCGAAACGTCAATCTGAAATGGCTATGATCGCATTATCGCGCATGCTGCATGAAAGAGAAATCGACACTACATCGCCGCTGTTTATGCTAAATAGCTCACCTTCGTTACCGCAGTTAGCCCAGCTAACGATGAAGCAACACCCTGCACTAAAGCTGCTTGAAGCAAAAGAAGCTCAAGCTCAAGGTCTAGTAGATGTTGAAAAGGGCAGTTATCTGCCAACAGTATTCCTCTACGGTAACTACACCTTGTATGAAGATGACAGCTTGTTTTCCCAAATTGAACCAGATTGGATGCTAGGAGTTGGCTTCACTATGCCGTTACTTAGCCGAGATGGTCGCAGTGGCAAAGTAGAAGCGGCGCAAAGTGCACTCCTACAAGCCAGATATACCAAAGCGCAGACTCAACAAGATCTGAACTTACTGCTTGATCAAAGTTACCGGCAGATGTTGCAAGCTCAAGAGGAGGTATTGTCGCTCAATACGTCTATGAGCTTGGCTGAAGAGAATAAACGTCTTAGAGATATCGCCTTTAAGCAGGGACTATCGACGTCAATTGAAAAGGTCGATGCTGAACTTAAATTGAATGCGGTAGCGACGCAGCAATTAGGCGCGCAGTATCGATATGTACAGGCATACGCAAGACTGATGGCGATTAGCGGTCAGCTAGATGAATTTATAGGTAGAAGTATCATGCAAGGGGAAGCGAATGCGTTCTAACCGTATTTTAGCCGCAGCGGCATTAATCATATTAGTTGGTGCCTTGGTATATGGATTAATCCTAGCTTACACGCCTAAGCCGCAGCTACTGCAAGGCCAAATTGAAGCGCGTGAATATAACGTCTCTTCTAAAGTACCAGGACGTGTAGAAGAAGTGCTGGTTAGACGTGGTGACAAGGTTAATGAGGGCGACCTACTTTATGCCATTTACAGCCCAGAGCTAAAAGCTAAGCTAATGCAAGCTGAAGGCGGCCGTGATGCAGCGCTAGCAATGCAGCAAGAGGCGGACAACGGCGCGCGCAAGCAACAAATTGCAGCGTCTAAAGAGCAGTGGCTCAAGGCGCAAGCGGCAGCAAAATTAGCGCGCACTACCTTTGACAGGGTAGAAGTCCTGTTTAATGAAGGCGTTTTGGCGAGACAAAAGCGTGATGAGGCCTTTACCCAGTGGCAAGCGGCTAAATACACCGAGCAAGCAGCACTGGCTATGTATCAAATGGCCGATGAAGGTGCACGAGTGGAAACCAAAGCCGCTGCTGCAGGTAATGCTCGCATGGCAGAAGGTGCAGTTAACGAAGTCACAGCGATTTTGGCTGATAGCCAAATGCGTTCACCTAAAACCGGTGAGATCAGCGAAGTATTGTTACAAGCGGGTGAGCTAGCACCAAGTGGTTTCCCTGTGGTGAGCTTAATTGATATGAGCGATGCTTGGGCGGTGTTCCAAGTACGTGAAGATCAATTAAAGCAGTTTAAGCAAGGTGATGTCCTCAAGCTGAATATTCCTGCACTTGAGCAGCAAGTCGAATTTACCGTAAGCCATATTTCGGTGATGGGTGATTTTGCGACTTGGCGTGCAACTGAAAGTGGTCATGACTTTGATATGCGTACCTTTGAAGTAGAGCTGCGCCCGAACGAGGCAATAAAAGATCTACGGGTTGGAATGTCGGTGTTATTCACGCTTTAAGAGCTGAGAGGGCAAGGCTTTGATAAAGGCGCTCAAACGAGAGTTCACCGCCCTGCAAGACGATCCTTGGCAGCTGGCGTTAATAAGCTATATTCCGCTAATCAGCATTATTGCTCTTTGGTTACTTTTTAGTGCGGGGCTGCCGAGGCAGTTACCCGTGGCAGTGGTTGATTTAGATAACAGTCAAACCAGCCGCGCATTAGCGCGGCAGCTGCAAGCTAATCCGGTCACTAAACCAATTAGTTATACAGGGATCCCGAGCGCCGAGGCGGCAATGCAGCAAGGTGAAGTTTATGCTTTGCTAGTGCTGCCTTATGGTCTCAAACGTGATTTATTAACCTCAAAAACACCTACCATAGATATTCGATATAACAGCCAATTCTTGCTGGTGGGTAAGTTATTATCAAGCCAGTTACAGGCCAGTATGGCTGATGGCTTAAAGCCCTTAGGCGAGCTTAAATTGCTTGCGGCAGGGGTGCCAATGCAAAGAGTGGCGGTTAATTTAAACCCGGTGAGCAGCCAAACCACTGCATTGTTTAACCGCAACAATAACTATGTGGGCTTTTTAGTGCCGCCGGTTCTCATTGCGCTGTTGCAGCTGGTGGCTATGATGGTGTTTGCCAATAGCCTAAACCGCGAACTTCGCTGGAACACCACTGCGCAGTGGTATGAATTAGGCGTATGGAAAGTGGTTGGCGCTAAAATATTATTTTACACGCCATTAGTCTTGCTCCATGGCGGCTTTATTCTCGCGCTTATTTACGTGTATCTTGGCTTACCCATTGCTGGCAGTATCGCGGTACTTTTGATTGCTCAAACGGTGATGCTACTTGCGGTATGGTTGATGGTGTTGGCGATCTTCTTTGCCCTTAAAGATAGCGCTCGAGTGATAAGTTTTTGTACTGCGATGTTTGCACCAGCCTTTGCATTTATGGGCGTGACATTTCCAACCCATGAAATGCCACAACTCGCCCAGTGGTGGCGAGTGATTATGCCAACGAGTCATTATATTGAAACCCATATAGCGGTAGTCAGTTACGGCCAAAGCCTGATTGCTAGCCTGCCGCACTTACTCAGTTATTGGGGCTTCCTGTTGTTATTAATACCTATCAGTATTTTTGCTAAAAAAGGTTTTCCAGCCGTTAATGAACAGGCTGAAATTAGCCCGATGATTAAGGGGCAATAACAATGAGCTTCTTACAACTTATTTGGGCTGAACTTAAAGCCGTATTAGCAGATAAAACAATCGTCATCACTGTATTTGGTGGCGTGTTGTTTTATTCAATCTTGTATCCATTACCGTATTTGCATCAAGTTCCTACCGAGCAACAGTTGGTGGTGATTGATCATGATCACTCATCCCTTAGTCGGCAACTGATCCGCCATGCTGATGCCAGCCCTAAGATTAAGGTGATAGCAGAGCTGGGTTCAATAGATGAAGCGAAGCGCTGGATTGAGACGGGTCGTGCTCACGGTTTGTTAGTGATCCCTGCAGACTTTAGACGCGATTTACTATTAGGTAGTGGCGTGACCTTAAGTTATGGCGGAGATGCCAGTTACTTTTTGATTTACTCGGCGGTGGCTGAAGGGCTTATTTCTGCAGGTATAGATGCGGGTAAGAATATCCAGCGGTTAGGCATGTTAGCTAAAGGCGAAAATGCAACTGCGGTAAAGCAAAGCCTTAATGTGGTTAAGCTCAATAGTATTCCAGCGTTTAACCCAAGCTTAGGCTATACACCGTATATTGTACCGGGGCTGTTTTTACTTATCCTGCACCAAACCTTGTTGATTGGTACTAGCATTCTTGGCGCAAGCCAGTGGCAGCATAAAGGCTATTGGCGTGAGGTCAGCCCGTTTAAACTAGTTTGTGGGCGTATGGCGGCGTTTATGGTGATTTATAGCCTGCTCAGCAGTTACTACGTGGGGTATTGTTACTATTGGTATGATGTGAGCTTGCAAGCAAGCATTGGCCAAGTTGCGTTATTGATGTTGCCATTCTTATTGGCGACTACGGCTGCAGGGATCGCGTTTAGTAGCCTGTTTACCCGCCGCGATCTGCCGACCCAAGTATTACTACTGGTGTCGATGCCGATATTGTTTGTGTCAGGCTTTGTGTGGCCAACAGCGCTTATTCCTGAGGCTGTGGTGGCTTTTTCGCAAGTCGTTCCTGCTGTACCGGGGATTATGGCAATGTTAGAGCTAAATCAAATGGGCGCATCGTGGCAGAGTATTATGCCGCAATGGCTGCAATTGTGGGCGATGGTTATAGTGTTCTTTAGCTTGGCTTATTGGGGCACATCTAATCGTTTAAAAGCTGTAAGTTAACGCTCCGTTTAGCTAGTTGATAGCTGATATTGATGCGAATAGACAGGTTTATGCTGAAGCTTGAGTTAAGGGTTTATCTGAGAATAATACTTTGATAAATCGGCAAGCTAAACCTTGCTCAATCTCGGTAGATAAACATTAAAAAGCCCGTGTTCATTAAGTTGAACACGGGCTTTTAATATTTAGCGACTAAGTTGCTTTAATTTAAGTCATTAAGGTGTTGGTGCTGATAGCTCAACGCTAAATAAAATACCGGACTTTATCGTTTTAGGTGTTTCTGACTCAATAGATACTAGGCTGATTTTTGTTGGCTCATCAGTGCTTGTTGGGTCAATATCATTGGTTAATACAAAACTAGTGCTGCTGCCACCACGTCTATTACGGTTGCGTACTTCATAAGGGTCCGCATCCAACTCACCTTTGCTAGCCGTCGTTGTGATAATGGTACCTTTCGGTAGGATCTGGTTAGCGCTATCGAAGAAACGCACATGGAATATTGAAAAGTCTCCTGCTGGAATAGGCTCTAGCTCTGCTAGGTCTGTACCTGCAATATCACTGTAGAAAGGTTTTGGGTTGTTACCTTGGTGTACTTCAAAACGCGCAGTAGAGCCTGACATAGTCATGATAAGCGCTTTACGGATGTAGGTTTTGTTAGCTTGGTCTTTACCGCATAAGCTCCCGGTGCACTGAGGTCCATTGAATACTCCATCAGCTAACTTATATTCAGCCTTTGATTCGGTATTAAAGTATGACTCACCGGGGGTGTGTGAATATGACTCATCATCATCACGGAAGGCATCGCCTAAATCACTAAAGCCTTGAGGATGATATGTCTCAATATCCATACCATTGCCTGAACATGCAACCGCATCACCATTGGCTTTTAAACAAGCTGCCGCTACAGCTGTGCCATCTTCATCATCAAATACGTTATTACCGTTAGTATCGAAGAAGGTTTCATGGCCTAAGGCGTAAGCTAATACTGTGATGCGATGATCTGGCACTCGTGGGTCTGCAGCAGTCCATTCAACACTACAAGTACCGTTTACTGTGGCGCAACTTGGCTGAATTTGGCCACCTTCAGAGGTGAAGTTAATCGTGGTGTCATCTGGGGCTGGGTTGCCAAAGCTGTCTGATGCATACGCTGTAATAGAGACGACGTCACCGTTGTGACTGCCCGCTTCTGGATTAAACAAGCTGCTCGATAAGCTAAAGCCTAGCTGTTGTGGTAAACCAGTATTAATAGTCAGCTGTTCTGACTGGGTTGTTACAGACTCGCCATTAGCTGTTGCTGTCGCTAATACGCGCACCGGCGTAGGCATAGTGCCTGATAGTACTGTTGCGCTAACTAGACCTGCCGAGTTACTGGTATTGCTAGTAGTAATGCTGTCATTGGCGAATGTAATGCCGCCCACAGTAGTATCAAGCGAGAAGTCGACGGTTTGCTGGGCAATAGGCTGACCATTGGCATCAGCCACTTTAAAGGTGATAAGTGATGACTCGCTTGAACCTGTACCGCCAGCACCTTGGATGCGGATTGATGTTGGCTCGGCAGAGATAAAGCTTAGGTTCGCTAAGGTTTGGCTTGCGAGAGAGAAATCTAAGGTCGCTGAAACGGTCTGGTTGCCTGCAACCACAGACGCTGTAATTTGGTCATCGCGTTGACTATTACCACTGCAGCTAGTGTTTTGGAACGTCGAGCTTGCTGTACCTGAAAGTGTAGTGACAGGTGAGTCGATGCTGGCATCATTGCTAAGTACACAGCTAGAGCTGAAGCTCACGCTTGTTGGTGTTTGCAAGCGAGTATAGGTGCCATCATCGTTCTTGGTGGCTAAGTCCGCAGTGACGCCAAATGTACCGCCTGCGCTAACTGTTTTGTCATCAGGTAAGGTGGTTGCAAGTAGGTTTTCAGTAAAGCTACCATCTGTTGAAAAATGGCCGATAACAATCACGCCATCATCACTGACAGCATCCTTGGCTAATACTTCGTAGAGACCCGAACTTTGGTAGGTTTTACCGTCATTTTCTAGGGTCACTGAAAAGTTTGCTGCACCAAGTTCGGTTTCGCTAGCGGTATAGCTCACTTGCGCAATACCATTGTCTTTGGTTAATGCTGAACTTGGATTTAAACTGGCGTTACCGGCTGTAAAGGTCGCCATTTTACCCGCGACGCCTTGGCCTTGTTCATCTAAAAAGGTTGCTTGTAGTTGTACAGTTTCTTCAGCTTTAAACTGAGTGACTACAAGAGTGCCGTTTATGATTGCGCTATTTAAGCTGAACTTGTGCTCTGATGGATTCGATGTTGAAGTGAATTCAAAATTTCGAGTTGCGCTGGCGTTATTGTCACCTTCAGTAAAGTCGGTCGTTAGTGTGCCTGCACCTTCAGCATTTTCAGCGTTACTAATAATAACTTCGGCTTGGCCGTTTTCATTGGTTAATTTAGTGCTGCTTGAAAGTTCGCCAAAACTAGCTGAAAAGCTAATCAGCTTGCCGCTGCGGTTGCTGTTACCTTGCTTGAGATTGGCTACCGCACAAAAAGATTCATTAGCTGCAAAGCTAAGTGAATTAGTGGGTTCAGCACATGCTCCATTGACAACCGTTTTATAACTTACCGATAGGCTATATGTGCCACCGTTATCGGTATCGGTGCTTTCGTCAGATGAGCCATTACAACCACCTAATAACGATAGACAGATAATAGATAATGGCAGAGTGGCCAGTTTTTGGGGCAGGCGCATGTGCATATTCCTTGTGCTACAAATTTTGTACAGGATTCTAGGAGGGCTGAAGTCAAGATAAACAGACCAAAAAAAGCCCCTTAAGTCTGGTAAAAACTTAAGGGGCTATTGTGGGGTTATATAGCGATAATGTCTATATATGTAACGATTAATCTTTGATCTCGTTACGTAAATACTTACTTAATTCTTTCGCTGTCTTAGATGCTTCGATATCAGCGTTTTTCGTCAGCTCTTTTTTAGTTTGACGGACTAGCTGGCGTAGCTTTTGTCTGTCAAATTCAGGGTGCTGCTCGATAAGCGCTTGTACAGCAGAGTCGCCTTCAGCAATTAGCTGATCGCGAGTCTTATCTGCAACGTTAGTTTTAGCACTTTCGTTACTGTTTTGGTTTAACACGTTCTTAATTGCGATCTCTAGCTCTTCGAGATCGACATAGCGCATTAGCTTACCAATGTACTGAATATGACGACGGTGCGCTTCAGTATTAATCTTGATTGTTTTAGCTTTCAAGACATTATCGTAAAGCGTTTCATCAAGGTTTAGCTTTTCTACTTGGCTCTTACTAAGTGCTACTAATCTATTGCCATATTCTTGATAGATGGCGATTTCGCGTTTAGCGTCCGCTCTACTTTCGTAGTTGTCATCTTTGTCATAGGGCTGGTGGAAGTGTTCTGAGTCACCGACAATCTTCATATCTACAATCTCTTACAAATTCTGTGCTAATAATAACATCTAAACTTGGTTATTTCCTTTCCTATTTTTGACCGTAGCATGCTTTCTTATGAGTTTTAGCGCTTGTTTAGCGGTTATTTTTCTAGCAATTGCTAAAGTCATTATGCTTGCCTGCATGGGATTATTTAATGTGATTGGCATTTGGGTTTGTTATGCTAGCGCCATTGCCGACAATTAAAGAGTAGAACTGTGTCTTCACCTAGCATTGATATTGAATTGGATTCCCTGAAAGACGCTGTGTCAATGGCGCTGGAATACGCAAAAACATTGGGCACTTCTGGTGCAGAAGTTGCCATAAGCAAGCAACAAGGCTTGTCGGTTTCAACGCGAATGAAAGAAGTTGAGACTGTTGAATTTAATAAAGATGGTGCCTTAGGGATTACCGTTTTTAGAGATGGCTGCAAAGGTAGTTCATCGACTTCTGATTTGAGTAAAGCTGCGATTGAGCAAGCGGTAAAAGCAGCTAATGATATTGCGCGCTTTACCTCTGCCGATGAATTTAATGGTTTGGCTGACAAATCGTTAATGGCGACTCAGTTTCCTGATCTTGACCTGTATCACCCACAAGATATATCGCCAGAAGAGTTAACTCGCCTTGCTATATTAGCTGAAGAAGCGGCGCTAGATACTGACAAACGTGTACAAACCTCTGATGGCGCCAGTGCGAATGCCCACACTAGTGTGAAGGTTTATGGTAATAGCCATGGTTTCTTAAATGGTTTTTGTAGTTCTCGTTACAGCCTTAGCTGTGTCGCCATTGGTGAGCACGAAGGCGGTATGCAACGTGACTATGACTATACCGTTGCGCGTAAATTTAATGAGATGTGTGCACCAGAGTTAATTGGTCGTAAAGCGGCAGAGAAAACCGCGGGTCGACTCGGTGGACGTAAGATCGCCACAACTCAGCTACCTGTGCTGTTTTCGCCTGAAATCGCTACCGGTTTAATGGGTCATTTAGTCGGTGCGATCAGTGGTGGTAGCCTGTATCGTAAGTCGAGCTTCTTACTGGATGCGATTGATACTCAAGTTTTCCCAGACTGGTTCAGCATCCATGAAGATCCATTACTTGTAGGGGCATTGGCAAGTGCGGCTTACGACAGTGAAGGTGTTGCGACTAAAGCGCGTGACATTATCGATAATGGTCGTTTGGCAACATATTTAACGACTAGCTATTCTGCACGTAAACTTGGCATCGCTAACACAGGTCATGCGGGCGGGATTTATAACTGGACGCTATCTACAACAGGGCAAACCTTTGATCAGTTAGTTAAAGAGATGGGCACTGGCTTGATTGTGACTGAAGTAATGGGCCAAGGCGTTAACACTGTGACCGGCGATTACTCTCGTGGTGCAGCGGGTTTCTATGTTGAAAATGGCGTGATCTTGTATCCAGTAGAAGAGATCACCATTGCGGGCAACCTTAAAGATATGTACAAGAATATTGTTGCTGTGGCTAAAGATAGAGATCTGCGTTCATCAATTCGTACTGGTGGGATCTTAATGGATAAGATGAAGATCGCTGGTAACTAAGCAGCTTTATACTGATAGTTAAATGCTGATTAAGGCTTCCTTCGGGAAGCCTTTTTTATTGGCTAAAATTTATGTTTGATAATTTTATTCTGATTGGCATTAAAGGCCATAAGTAATTGGATCTTAAATGTTTGGCTAGGATCCTTGTTATGAGCAATGGGATCTTTTACTTAGTAAATTAAATTAATACTTGAATATATGAAAAATCATATATATCATTTTTCGTATATACTATATTTCGTACATTTAATATATCGAGAAATTGAGATGACACCTTTAACGTTTTTTAAGGCGCTGGCCGATGACACGCGACTACGCAGTTTATTGCTGATCCAGGCTGAGTCAGAACTGTGTGTTTGCGAGCTAATGACGGCACTTGAAGAGATCCAACCAAAAATCTCACGCCATTTAGCACAATTGCGCAAACTAGGTTTGCTGGTTGATAGACGTCAGGGTCAGTGGATTTTTTACTGCATTAATCCACAGCTGCCTAGTTGGGCTAGTGAGATTATGCAAACTTTGGCTAAGGAGCAGGCCAATCTTATTAGCGAAAATTTAACTAACTTACAGCAGATGGGCGACCGTCCTGAAAGAGTTAAAAACTGCTGCTAACTGCTAAGCACTCATGTTGTAACTGAGTGCCACCATCATTGTAATAGGCCAAAGATTATGGGTATTTTCGAACGTTATTTAAGTGTGTGGGTGGGCTTAGCCATCCTCGCAGGTGTGTTTCTGGGTAATTTATCTCCAGATACGTTTGCGGTGGTTGCTGGGCTCGAATACGCCCACGTTAACCTAGTGATAGCTGTACTGATCTGGGTAATGATCTATCCAATGATGGTGCAAATTGACTTTTCAGCAGTCAAAGATGTGGGTAAAAGCCCCAAAGGCTTAGTGCTGACTTTAGTGCTTAATTGGTTAATTAAGCCTTTTACAATGGCGGCATTAGGTTGGTTATTCTTCAGGGTTTTCTTTGTTGATTTAGTTGACCCTGCCACGGCCAGTGAATATATCGCCGGTATGATCTTGCTTGGCGTTGCACCTTGTACTGCAATGGTCTTTGTCTGGAGCCAACTTACCAAGGGCGATCCAAATTACACCTTAGTGCAAGTGTCGGTTAACGACTTAATTATGGTTGTCGCTTTTGCGCCAATAACGGCATTACTGCTAGGCGTTAGTGACATTGAGGTGCCATGGGCTACGCTATTGTCATCTGTTGGTTTATATGTGGTATTGCCGCTAGTTGCAGGTGCTATCACTCGTCATCTGTTGCAGAAAAAGGGCGATGATTCTCAGTTAAATGCATTTGTTGCTAAGTTAAAGCCTTGGTCTATGGTGGGCTTGTTAGCCACTGTGGTGCTGCTATTTGGCTTTCAAGCAGAAACCATTATTGCCCAGCCGCAAAACATTGCGTTGATAGCAATCCCGTTATTAATTCAGACTTACGGTATTTTCTTTATTGCATTTTATGCTGCTAAGAAAATGAAACTGACTCATAAAGTGGCTGCACCAGCTTGCATGATTGCGACCTCTAACTTTTTTGAACTAGCGGTAGCGGTAGCCATTTCATTGTTTGGTCTGCACTCAGGTGCGGCGCTTGCCACTGTAGTCGGTGTGTTAGTTGAAGTGCCGGTAATGCTGTCATTGGTGGCAATCGCTAATCGCAGTCGCCATCTGTTTGCCGAAGATGAAGCAAGCAGTTAATTAAGAGCTAAGCAATCAGCTCGGGTCATAACGCTGCGAGCTGGTTGAATAACAGAGTTTATTTACATCCTTTAAAATTAGGTTGAGAGATGATTATGACAATCAAAATTGGTATCAATGGCTTCGGTAGAATGGGGCGTTTAGCATTAAGATCGGCTTGGCATAATAGCGATGTTGAATTTGTACAGATCAACGATCCAGCCGGTAATGCAAATACATTAGCACACCTATTAACCTTTGACTCAGTACATGGTCGTTGGTCAGAAGAAGCAACGGCAGACGGCTCTGATATCGTAATTGGAAGTCAGCGTATTACCACTACGCGCAATAAAGCGATCGCAGATACTGATTGGTCTGGCTGCGATGTAGTGATTGAAGCTTCTGGCGTGATGAAAACCAAAGGTTTACTGCAAGCTTACTTGGATCAAGGTGTTAAAAGAGTCGTTGTTACCGCGCCTGTTAAAGAAGACGGGGTACTTAATGTCGTGATGGGCGTGAACCATGACTTATATGACAAGGCGATTCACCCGATCGTGACGGCTGCTTCTTGTACCACTAACTGTTTAGCACCTGTGGTGAAAGTGATCCATGAGAAGATCGGTATCAAGCACGGCTCGATGACCACTATCCATGACATTACCAATACCCAGACGATTTTAGATGCACCCCATAAAGATCTACGTCGTGCCCGTGCCTGTGGCTTAAGCTTGATCCCGACAACGACGGGCAGTGCAACGGCTATCACTCATATCTTCCCTGAGCTAAAAGGTAAGTTAAATGGCCATGCGGTACGTGTTCCGTTAGCTAATGCCTCGATTACCGACTGCGTGTTTGAGCTACATCGTGACACTACTGAAGCTGAAGTGAATCAACTGCTACGTGAAGCTGCTGAGGGCGAGTTAAAAGGTATTTTAGGTTATGAAGAGCGCCCGTTGGTGTCGGTTGATTATAAAACCGATCCGCGCTCAAGCATTATCGATGCACCTTCGACTATGGTGGTGAATGGCACGCAAGTGAAGTTGTATGTTTGGTATGACAACGAGTGGGGCTACGCTAACCGAACTGCCGAGCTTGCCATTATGGTAGGTAAGATGGATCAGGCTTAAAGGAAAACCAGGACGCTTCGCTTACGGTAAAGAAAAGATAGTACATTGACTGTAGGTTGGGCTTTAGCCCATCAAGCTAAGATGATGCCAGACTGAGTCAGTTTGCTGTTCTAGCTTTTTCCAAGTAGCGCAGCGTCCTAGGCCCTTTTGATCGATCCTTAGAATATGAATTCTTTGCATATAGAGAATAAGCTGTAGTTGATTGTTACGGGGGCCCTATTTGAGGGGGCATTGCTCTAAACGCTCTAATTTTAAAATCGTAAGTAATTGGTTTAGGTGGTTTGATCGTGCTAACAAAACTTCGTTCATTGCCTGATAGCATTAAGCAGTATTTAATCGTTACGGGGCCCTATTTGAGGGGGCATTGCATCCGTTATTTTAATATTTTTCATATAGAGAATAAGTCGTGCTAACAAAACTTCGTTCATTGCCTGATAGCATTAAGCAGTAGTTGATTGTTACGAGGGCCCTATTTGAGGGGCATTGCATCCGTTATTTTAATGTTTTTCATATAGAGAATAAGCCGTGCTAACAAAACTTCGTTCATTGCCTGATAGCATTAAGCAGTATTTAATTGTTGCAGGGGCCCTATTTGAGGGGGCATTGCTCTTAACGCTTTAATTTTAAAATCGTAAGTAAATGGTTTAGGTGGTTTGATCGTGCTAAAAAAACTTCATTCATTGCCTGAGAGTATTAAGCAGTATTTAATCGTTACTGGGAACTACTGGGCATTTACCCTTACTGACGGCGCGCTGCGCATGTTGGTGGTGCTGCATTTTTACGACTTAGGTTATCAACCTCTCGCTATTGCCATGCTGTTTTTGTTCTATGAGATCTTTGGCGTGATCACTAATCTCGTTGGCGGCTGGCTTGGTGCAAGGTTAGGTCTTAACCGAACCATGAATATCGGGCTTGGATTACAGATCCTTGCGCTTTCGATGCTGTTGCTACCAAGCGCAATGCTTACTGTACCTTGGGTGATGGCGGCGCAGGCATTGTCAGGGATCGCTAAAGATCTTAATAAAATGAGCGCCAAAAGCGCGATCAAAACCTTAGTGCCAAAAGGTGCTGAAGATAAGCTTTATCACTGGGTAGCCATGCTAACCGGTTCTAAGAATGCTTTAAAAGGTGCAGGCTTTTTCTTAGGGGGGCTACTGCTATCAACTGCAGGTTTCGCCGGTGCTGTTGCGATTATGGCTGCGACTTTGTTGTTGGTGTGGATCTTCAGTATTGTTAGTTTAAAAGCTGATTTAGGCAAAGCTAAATCTAAACCCAAATTCACTGAAATATTTTCTAAAAGCCAGAAAGTGAATATCCTTTCGGCGGCGCGGTTATTCCTATTTGCGGCCAGAGATGTTTGGTTTGTGATTGCTTTACCGGTGTTTTTAGCTAGCCAGCTTGGCTGGGAGCATAGTAGTGTTGGCGCATTTTTAGCGTTATGGGTTATCGCTTACGGCATAGTGCAATCTGTGGCGCCAAAGATAACCTCGCGTAAAAATAGTCCAGACGGCAAGGTTGCGACACTCTGGGTTGGTGTGCTCACAGCTGTTACTGCGGCGTTAGCGTTAGTCATGTTTACGGGGTGGGTTGCACCAGAGGTTGCCTTGATTGTCGGGCTAATGGTATTTGGCGCGGTGTTCGCCATTAACTCCTCGCTGCATAGCTACTTAATCGTGAGCTACGCTGGTGATGATGGTGTGTCATTAGATATTGGCTTTTACTATATGGCGAATGCCATGGGCCGATTAATTGGTACCATACTGTCAGGTTGGGTATATCAACAAGCGGGACTCGCGGCTTGTTTGTTTATATCGGCGGGCATGTTATTTCTGACCTTTATCATTTCTTTTAAACTTCCGCGCCACCCTGTTCGCTAAGTTGCGCACGCAGCAAAATTAACTTTGCTGAAAGCCTGCTGTAATAATTGTCATGGCGCTACAAACGCCATGACAACTTTTCATCTGCCTACTTTAGTTTGTTTTCTAGCCTTTCCAAAGGTTAACAATTCGTTGTACTCTGTTTGCTAAGTTTGAGTGTTTTTAGCTCGATGAGCTAACCGCTGACTTAGATAGGACCTTTTGATCTTGCAAGCCAATGACAGATCAAAAAGCCCTAAATACATGATTATAAATATAAGTATAAATATAAATAATAACGAAAAATTATCTGTATCGACGAGGTTTGAATGGAAGCTATTACGAATTTTGTAAGCATGATCAATGGGGTGGTTTGGGGAACACCTATGTTGGTTATGATCTTGGGAGTGGGCTTATTTCTCACTGTCGGATTACGTTTAATGCCAATTGTGAAATTGGGCACCGGCTTTAAATTACTATGGTCTGGCAGGATCCCTGATAAAGATAAAAACATGAAAGGGGAAATTAGCCCTTTTAATGCCTTAATGACATCACTGTCTGCCACTATTGGTACCGGTAATATTGCTGGTGTTGCTACGGCGATTTTTATTGGTGGTCCTGGTGCACTGTTTTGGATGTGGTGTACTGCGTTGGTGGGCATGGCGACTAAGTTCGCCGAGGCTGTGCTTGCAGTTAAGTACCGTGAAGTTGATGACAATGGTAACCACGTTGGTGGACCAATGTATTACATTAAAAATGGTCTTGGTTCTAAGTGGGCTTGGCTCGGGACCGCATTTGCGCTATTTGGCTCTTTGGCAGGTTTTGGTATTGGTAATACCGTGCAGGCTAACTCTGTTGCTGATGCGCTTAGCAGTAATTTTGGCGTGCCCAACTGGGTTACAGGTGTAGTGTTAATGGTGCTGGTTGGTGCTGTGCTTATGGGCGGTATTAAGCGTATTGCTGATGTGGCCGGTAAGCTAGTCCCTATGATGACGGTATTTTATATTGCTGCGGGTATTGCTGTATTAGTCGTTTACGCTGCAGAAATTCCAGCGGCAATTGAGTTGATTTTGCATAGCGCATTTAACCCTGTGGCGGCGCAAGGCGGTTTTGCTGGCGCAGCGGTTTGGGCGGCAATTCGTTTTGGTGTTGCACGTGGTGTGTTCTCTAACGAAGCAGGTCTTGGTAGTGCGCCAATTGCACATGCTGCAGCGCAGACCAATAACCCTGTGGCTCAAGGTCTAGTGGCGATGCTAGGTACTTTTATCGATACCTTAATCGTTTGTAGCATTACAGGCCTAGCGATTATCGTCTCTGGTGCATGGACTTCGGGAGAAAATGGTGCGGCATTAACTTCGTTTGCTTTTTCACATGCCTTCCCGTTAGGTAATTATGTAGTGGCAATAGCGCTGACGGTATTTGCGTTTACGACGATTCTGGGCTGGAGCTTTTACTGTGAAAAGTGTGTGCAGTTCTTGTTTGGGGTTAAGGCGATTAAGCCTTTTAGAGTGATTTGGACCTTAGTTGTGCCACTCGGTGCGGTGAGCTCACTTGAGTTTATTTGGCTACTGGCTGATACGCTGAATGCCATGATGGCTATTCCAAACTTAATTGCCTTAGCACTATTAAGCCCTGTGGTGTTTGCGTTGACTCGAGAATACTTCTTAAACAAGCGTGAGGCCGATGCGAAGACGCAAAAGAGTTAAGTTCGCTTGCTGTTTATAAAACTAAAAAAGCTCCTGCATATGATGTCAGGAGCTTTTTTTATTTATCTGAGTAAGCTGATGCTTGTCAAATATTTGCTAGCACGTACTTTGGGTTATGCCCAGAAGTCATCTTCGCTTAAATCACGCTTCAATTGCGCTTGTTCAAGGTATGCTTCAAGACGTTTTTTAACGGCTTTCTTGTGTGCTAACTCGTCAGCAGCTTGCTGAGTTTTAGGCGCTGTATACGCCTCCATTTCTACATCGTTGGGCACCAAATCAAAAGTCTGAGCCATCACGAATTCCTCTTAGCTAGGTATCCATGTTCCGAATCGCTTACTTAGCGTTAAAAGGAAATACTTTGATACCATCGGTTAATAACTAAACAGTGTCTGCGCCCGGTGACTTACTTAATTAAGCCTATTAGGGAGCGCTTAATTTGGAATTTAGCAGGAAGTGATTTATAAATATGCGATCCATGTAACAAAATTACATTTATCGTTCACTTTTTATTGTTTATGATGTTTTTTAGTAATTTAGTGAAACTATACAACAAAAAAACGTGTGGGAAGGGTTTGGCTATTTATCCTGATTCATAGGACAAATAGCCAACTTTTTAGGAACTTATAATGAAAAACTATAGCTGTAGCCGAGTAAAATCTTGGCATCATCATTTTTCAGATCTGTGTCACTGACGGTGAAAGATACGCTGCCCAAATCGGTATCTTTACTGAGTGACAAGGAGTAATCAGCATAATCATCGCGACCATACCAGGCTGTCACTACATCACCGCTAGAATAGCCATAATGGGCACTAACAGAAAGCGTATCAGAGATAGGGTAAGTTAGTGTGGTTTGCAAATAACTCATATCTTTATTATCAAGTGGCTCGCTGGCGACATCACTCCCGGCATTGACTAAGTGTGAGTAGCTGACTGCAATCCACTTCCAGCTGACAGCTGCTGTGACTTCGCCTAAATCGATACTGCCGTCAGCATCTGGATAGGCGTAGTAAAGATAATAGAGGTCATACTCAAAGCTATCGCCAAAGCTGCCAGCAAAACCCGCGTAGACATCAAGCTCGTAACTCGTATTGTCACCAAAATCGACATTAGAAGCCCAAGTACCCGCATAAAAGCCAGACTCGTGACTGTAGTCGATGCCACCTTGTACTGCCGCGGCATCATCTGTTTGCGTCACGCCGCGCCATAGGTAGTTTGAGGTCACTCCTATATTGGCTTCAACTGCAGCATGGGCGGTGCCAGCTAACATTGATGTAAGTAAAATAGCCGTGGTACTGATTAGTTGCTTGTTCATCTCATTCCCCTTATTACAATATTTACTGCTTTTTATAGTGACTAATTAAGTAGCAAACTCTGAGCCAAAAATAACTTTCAATTAAAACAGTTGTTTACAATGTTATTGAGCTTGAGGGGAAAGTGAATTGATTCAAACTAGGGCAATGAGCACCGAGATAGGGCAGAATTAACAGATATAAAAAAACCTCCATATAGGAGGTTTAGTTATCAACTGTAGTAACAGTGATTTAGTTAACGCTATCTTTAAGCGTTTTACCAGCTTTAAACTTAGGTACTGTAGCCGCAGGGATCTGTATTTCTTTACCAGTCTGTGGGTTACGACCTGTGCGCGCGGCACGCTGTGTAGTTTCAAAAGAGCCAAAACCAACAATAGAGATCTTGTCTCCATTCTTCATCGCTTCTGCAACAGTTTCTTCAAAAGATTTTAATGCACGCGCCGCTTCTGCTTTAGTTAGTTCTGCAGATTCAGCCATTTTTGCAACAAGTTCAGTCTTATTCATTTGAATAGTCTCTTCTTTCCGTAGATTTAATTGTTAGTAGCGTTATGTAACATGCCACAAGCTTTTGCATTTGAAAAGTGCTTTAGCCCCATGAAATCGGCATTAAAGTCAAAAATAGGCGCGATTTCTCAGTTTTTTACTCTTCCAATAGCTGATACAGAATTTGTTTTACAATGTTAGGCTCGAAAGGCTTATCACATAGTGCGTTGACGCCGGCTTGTGAAACATTACTTAAGTGGGTTTCATTGGCCTCTGAAGACACCATCAAAATAGGAATATGGGATTGCTGGCTGTCATTACGAATAAATTGCGTTAGGGCTAAGCCATCAACACTCGGCATGTTGTAATCGGTGATGACTAGGTCAAACATCTGCTGTTGCATCAGTTCAATGGCTTGCTGACCATCTTCAGCTTCGGTGATAAGGCGCAGTCCAAGGTTAGTAATCGTGCGCTTAATGATATTGCGCGCCATTTTACTATCATCAACCACTAACACGCGTAAATCTTGCACATCAAAATGGGTTAAGTCGAGCTCATCATTACTGAGCAGATCTATGGTTGCGTTAAGTGCTTTTGCTAAGTGTTCTGCTGTAAAAGGTTTAGGCAGAATAGATACAACACCTGATTGCCTGTATTGTTCTAATTGGTCGCGGCGGCACTCACTTGAAACCAACATAAATTGAATATCATTAAAATGAGCCGAAGATTTAATATGTTGTAGCAGCTCAATAGCGGTGCCATCTTGATAATGCATCGAGCTGGCCACGAGATCAGGCTGGTGACGGTTAATGATCTGCAAGGCTTCAGCGAGATTAGTTGCCGTTTGAATCTGTTTTACACCTTCTTTTTCTAGGCGCTGATAAATGATTTTTCTTTGCGTATCTGAAGGCTCTACCAGCAATATTGATAACTCGCTGGGCTGTAAATGGCTCATATATGTAATTACCGTCTCTATCTTGGTATTGTTTCCGCTTAATCTTAGGTTAACTCAAATTGCTCTTCAAGTAAGTAAGTTGTTCAAAAACACTGTTTTATTAGTTTTCAGAGCGGGGTATTTTAGAGGTTAAATATCGTTTTGTTTTTTGGCTAAAGGCTATCCAATATTGAAAGCTCATGACTACTATTGCAACGGCTACGATGGCACTAATTGGAATGTTTTGACCTTGATAAATCACTTTTACATCTTCAGGGGTTATTTGATAAGCGATAACTGCAGCAGTTGCGAGTGCAAGTAAGGCAACCGTTTGAATAGCTAAATAAATTTTTAGTACCACTGCGGCCCAGAATTGACGAGTGATTAAACCATAAAGAACGGGGAATACGCCCAAAGTCAGCAGGTCAAAGTTTAACGTGGTAAAAGTGCGCCATAAGGCTGCGATAGCGACTAGGCCATAAATAAACATTAATATCGCGAGTAGTGGATGTGGTTTTGTCATTAGGTACTTAACGCTGCTCAATAGAAGTTATGTGAACAGAAGTGTAAAAAAAACTCTGTGTGACGTCTACTCAAGTATTAATTGTTCAATCACTCTGTTCGATATTGTTTAGCTATAGCGCTGACTTCTACGCTAGAATAGCGACAATTAAACCGTATGATTAGAGAGTCCGATGACAGAATCTGAGTTTTGGGCATTAGTAACCCGAACATCACCACAACAAGATCAAACTGAGCTTGCAGATGCATTGAAGCAAAAGCTAAGCCCATTAAGCAATGATGAGTTGCGAGATTTTGACAAGATTTTTGGACAGCAGATGCGTCGAACTTACTCTTGGTCTGTTTGGGGCGCGGCTTATATTATTACCGGGTGCGACTCTGAATATGCTTTTGCTGAGTTTCGCTGTTTCTTAATTTCGCTGGGTAAAGATTGGTATGACAAAGTCGTTGATGCCCCTGACGAGTTAGGCAAGCTTGAACTTTGGCCTGAAAAAGACGGTTATGCTTACCCATTTCTTGATGAGTATGATTTGATTGCTGGGCAGCTATATGAAGCGCGCGGTGATGATGAACTACCTTATGTGCCATCAGGGCAAGCGACTCCAGCGGGCAAGAAGTTTTCACATAAGAAAAAGCAACTGAAAGCGACTTATCCACAATTAAGTGCGGCGTTTCCCTTCTAGAGATCCGCTAAATAAAAAACGAGGCAAATGCCTCGTTTTTTATTGGTTAATATTATGAATGCTATTCATAGCAGGCACCTGTTTCTCTATCTGCATCAAGTCCGTGTGCGGTGCAGACCAGCGCCATAAACTCTTGTTCAGATTCCTTTACTTGCTCAACAAACGTAGCCTCAGCCTGCATTTCGAGTTTATGTTCTGACTGCGCAATTTGCTCTTCTAGTATTTGCTGATGTTTTGCAATGGCAGCTTGTTCTTTAGCAGTAAACTCATCGGCCTTTACTTGACCTGCAAATGCGAAAATACTCAAAATTAGCGCCACAATAGCCATACGACCAGAAAAGGTAAGGTTACGCGTAGTTGAATAGTTCATATTGGTACTCCAAACAATGAAAATAATTGCTGCAGTCATTGTAACTAGCGACCGAATGTCGCTTCAGTCTTACAAGGCTGCCTGATAACTTGGTACGTAGTTTAAATTAAACAATATGTATCAAAGCTGAACGAAAAGTGAGCAGTGTTGTTTGGCGTTATCGAGTGTGGTGAATGACTGCTAGCGCAACTGTTTAGTGATGAGTTATTCATTACTCATCGTATCGCAATGAAAGCCTTGGCGCATAGAATCAAAGCGACAATTAAGTCCGCATTCCCAGGTAACGCCATCTAGTTGTTTCGATGCTTTTTCTGCATAAAGCTTACAATGCTGATAACTATCGAAATCATCTTTTTTATCATACTGCCCTGAGTTATAGCCGTTTTTATAGATAAAGGCTGACCACGACTGTATTGCTGTAGACGTTTCAGATTGGTTGATTGAAAAAATGGCCGCAACAAGACCAGTAAAAAGCAAAGTGACAAACAAGATGGGAGCAAGCTTTTGCATAGTGGGGCTCCTTAAATAACTAGCGTAACTCAGAATATATAACTAAAACATAATGCTATTCTAGTTATAGGTATTGATGCAATTTGAAGCAACTTTATTGCCAATAGTATGTTTTACTAATATGTTAGTTAGCATAGATTATACCTATTTGAAGTTTAGCTGTAATGCTTAAGCATGGGTTCAGCTTGAGCATTACATAATCAAATTAACAACAGTAAGTAGTGTTAATTGGGGAGACACATATGAAAGTACAACTTATGCTCGCGGCGAGTATTCTGCTATCGGGTTCTGTGTTAGCAGCAGACGAAGTGACTGAAAATCCAGTAACGGAAAACGGCATCGTCAAAGTGGAGTGGCAAGATCCAAGTAGCTTTCGAGATATTCGTTCAAGTGGCGAAATGAAGTCACGCTTTGAAAACCGTACCTTCGAGCAGCTGACAAAGCATTTAAATAAAGAAGCAAGCCGTATCCTTAAACCAGAGCAAAAGTTAGAGCTGGTGGTTACAGATCTTGATCTTGCTGGCGATGTCAGACCAACATTTGGCGCAACAACCAATGATATTCGGGTGGTAAAAGACATTTACCCGCCACGCATCACCTTTAGTTACAAGGTATTGGATGGCGACAAAGTGATTATAGCAGGTGACGAAAAGCTCACTGATATGGGCTTTATGTACTCAATTAATAAAATGAACGATAAGCCATATCGTTATGAAAATGCGTTGCTGTCATCTTGGTTAAAGAAAACCGTAGAGCCTAAGTTATAAAAAGCTGAGCCTGCTATATTTCGGTTGCCATTTCGAGTTGAAAAAGGCTGAGTGAGCTCGCTGCTTGCTTAGCCTGTTTTTTTGCTTGAGCGCTGTATAGCGACAATTGTTGTTCATTACAATTCATGGTGATTTTGGGAGGTAAAATCCCGACACTTAATGAAATCAGCTCATGGTAGCAAAGCACTCCCTTTCTATCTTCTGCCAACATCTGCTGTTCTTGCCAATGTTTCTTTGAATAAAATAGTGACTTACTTGCTTCAAAGTCGCTAATAACCTGTTTAGCCTGCAGTTCAATATCAGCACTAGCGCTAATAATGACAAAGTCATCGCCGCCCACGTGGGCAATAAAATTGTCGCTGCTTTGCTGGCGCAATAACAAGTGCGATACGTCCATTATGACCTCATCACCACGGCAGAATCCGTAAATATCGTTATAGGGTTTAAAGTGTGATAAGTCGAAATAGGCCAAATAAAAAGGCTTCTTTTGCAGACGCAGTCTTTGTAGTTCTTCTTGGATGGGAATATTGCCGGGTAATCCTGTTAAAGGGTTGGCATGGCGGGCGACAGCAATTTTTTGTTCAGTAATTTTTGCCAGTAAATCTTTAGTGTGACCGATACCAAGCAGCTTTCCCTGTTTAAGGATGATGAATTGCTGGACAACTAAGTCGGTAGATTCATTGGTTAGGCGTTGGCTCACTTGAGAAATAGGCATGTCGGCGTCGATTCTAATCAGCTCAGCAGTCAATACCTCTTCAACCGTTTTATGTTCGTGTAACGCACGACCATAAGGTGTGCTAAATAGCTCGATTACCTGGCTTCTTAATACCATACCGATAACCTCATCTTGGCGCATTACCACCACGGCCTGAAGATTGGGGTGTTGGTTAAAAGTCTCACCAATCTTTTTGAGTTTACAGTCACTTTGGCAAGTTGTTGCTTTACTTGACAAGCTTTCCGCAGACTCTGCAAATCGGACTCTTTGAACAGGCACTTCGTTGTGTGTTGGCGCGAAGGGAATGTGGCGGTTAGGGCTGACTTGTGGTCGGCCAAGTAAAAATCCTTGGCAATAGGTTATACCGAGTTGTCTGAGTATTGCTAACTCGGCGTGTGTTTCAATGCCTTCGGCAATCACTTTGCAGCTTAAGTTTTGGCATAGGGCAATAATAGATCGAACAAACTCCTGCTTTACTGACGAGGTATCGATGGCTTCAATAAAGTGACGGTCAATTTTAACGTAATCTGGTGCTAACTCTGACCATAAACGTAATCCAGAGTAGCCGGCACCTAAGTCATCAATTGCGGTTAAAAAGCCCTGACTACGGTAATGATTTAAACATGACTTGAGCAGATCGATATCGTCTGCAGGATACTGCTCTGAGAGTTCAATCACCACTTGAGAAGGCTGTAAGCCAAGCTCCTGCACTATGCTTAATGTCAGACCGGTTGCATGGTTTGGCTCGAGTAATGCCTTAGGGGAGATATTTAAAAACAGCTTGCCGGGAAGTTGAGTGTTTTTATATTGTTGAATAGAGATCCGCCGACACAAGTTCTCGAGCTCTGATAAGCGCCCTTCATAGGCTGCAGTTTTAAATAATGGAACTGGTGAGTAGAGTGGACTATGCTCAGGGCCACGGCTTAATGCTTCAAAACCATAAACTTGGTGGGTTGAGATATTACAGATTGGTTGGAAAACCGCTTTAATTCTTTCCTTATCGATAATTTTGTCGAGTTCAAGAGCAAGATTGATAGCGGGCATGTATTTCCAACCAAAGTATGAATGAGGTCGAAAATTCTATGACACAGGTGTGACAGTTAGATGACAGAGAACAATCCATTAACAAACTAAAGATTGTTCTCTAAATCTGCTATTTAGCGTTAGATTTAAACGCCTGCATAGTTTGCAGTAGCAAAGCAAGTTTTGGTATGTAGCTTTCTAACGCTGTAGCAAGTGACTCAGGGGCTTGAATCATAGCCTCCATATCCGCTGCGAGTTCTTGTACGTATGGTGTAAAGCGATTGCTTTTGCTCTTAAAGCCTTCTGACGCACTAAAAATAGCATCGAACTTTACATGGCCGGCTTTTTTAAGCTCGTCGAGTCTAGCGTCAGCATCAATAGCTTGGCGGTAGGCGGTTTGCAAACTGGCTTTAAGTTGCTCGATAACCTGTGTGTGTGGCATAACAGCCTCTCAAATTGAAATTTTGCTGAATTATAAGGGGCAAGCATGATCGCAACAAGTGTCGTTAAGTGTTTATTAGCTATCACTGGATTCAGCCTTTTGTTTATTTCTGGAGAATCTGTAGCTAAATCTGAGTTTAAACAACCATTTTATCAGATTTCATATCAAGGGCAGGTGGGTTATTTACTTGGTTCTATTCATATTGGCAAAGCAAACTTTTATCCATTGCCCTCACAAATAGAAGCCGCTTTTGAACGTTCAGGCGCTTTAGTGGTTGAAGCCGATGTTAGGGGCGAAAATATTGCTGCTTTGCTGGCAAAATATGGTGGAAAAAAAGTCGCTATGGATAGTGAAACGCAAACGGTAATGGCGGGGTACTGCAAGGATAAGCAGCAACTGTGCGCAGCACTTGAAAATTATTCGCCTTGGTTGCAGTCAATGCAGTTAAGCATAGGTCGTTATGCTCAATTAGGCTACAGCGGCGAATACGGTGTTGATGCTGTTTTAGTGAGTCAAGCAGGTAGCAAACCTATATATGAGTTAGAAAGCACTGAGTTTCAGTTTAAATTATTATCATCGTTCGATGCAGGCACGCAGTGGAGTATGGTGACTGAAGCCATTGAGGCACCTGATGCCGATATGCTTGAGTTGATTTCAGCTTGGCGCAGCGGTAATGAAGCTGAACTTGCTGATTTGATGGAAGGCGAAATGATACGCCAGGGCGAAACTGACATGGTAGAAAAAATGCTATGGGATCGAAATAAAACTATGGCTCAACGCATCGTAGAGTTAATGCTCTCTCCTGATGCGGCGCAGCCATTATTCGTGGTAGTCGGTGCAGGTCATTTAGTGGGTAAAAAGAGTGTCCAATCCTATTTGCAGCCTTTTAATGTGACGATTAAAAACTGTTGGCAACAAAGTTGTGAATAAGTGCCATAGAGTCACAAGCTTAGGCATCATTTTTCGGTTAGCAGGTTTTGGTGTATAATGCGCCGCTCGATTTTTGGTTTCCCGTATCATTGTGAAGGGTTTTATTGGTTTGAATAAAGAATACAGTATCGATTTAAAGGCGTTGCCATCCCTATTTACGCTTTATCGCAAAATATTTTTTGGGCGTAAGCCAGGCTGGGATGAACAGCCACTGCCAATGATTAATATCATGACCTCAGATGTTACTTTGTCTGTAGATAAGGTAAACCAATATGCCAAAGTATGTGGTTTTGAGTTTGATGGCAAAACGCTACCACCAACTTACCTTTATGTGATGGCGTTTAGATTACATGCGGTTATTTTTACCCATGATGCCATTACCTTCCCGCTATTAGGCATGATCCATTTAAAAAACAGCATTACCCTGCACCGCAGTTGTCGTGTTGATGAAAAATTTGATATTCAATGTACGTTAACAACCAGTCGCATGACGGATTCTGGTCTTGAATTTGAACTTGTATCAAAAGCATTGGTTGACGGTGAGTTAGTGTGGGAGGCGTTATCTACCTACCTATACCGCATTGAGGGTAAGGGCAAACGAGTGCGCCCGCCTAAAGGCACTGATATGGCTTGGGATGACCCAGTAAGCTGGAGTTTAGCGGAAGATCTTGGGCGTCGTTATGCCAAAGCATCGGGCGACTATAATTTGATCCATCTGCATCCAGTCATGTCAAAGCGCTTTGGTTTTGATCGTGTATTGGCACACGGTATGTGGTCAAAAGGGCGTTGTATTGCCGAGCTAATGCCAAGTATTATCGATAGGCCTTGCAAGATTGATGTAGCCTTTAAGTTACCGCTATTTATGCCAAGTAACGTGACTTTTGCTGCTGATCAACTTGACGGTAAAACAGTATTTGAGCTTAGAGATCAAAAAGGTCGTCGACCACACTTAAGTGGTGAAATCACTTATCTTTAAAAGTGATTTATGTTTGAACAGGATAACAAGGAAAAGGCGCAGTTAGCGCCTTTTTTAGTTTTAGCAGTTAGCTTTGAAATGTTAGCTTAAGGTACACCATGGCCAGTTGATGCCTGCCAAATGCTAAACCATTGCTGGCGAGTTAAACGGAGCTCAGTCGCTTTTACTGCGGAGCGAATACGTTCAATATTACCACTACCAATGATCGGATGCGGCTTACTTGGTAAGGCAAGCACCCAAGCATAAATCACCTGGCTGATATTCTCCGCGCCGACTTCATCAGCAATACTCGCTAGTGTTGATCTTAGTCTGATCGATTTTGGATCTGTGGCATTGAAGATGTCGCCGCCGCCCAAGCAAGACCAAGCCATAGGTTTAAGTTTATGTTGCTGGCAATGATCTAGGGTGCCATCGTGCAGTGCGCTCATATTACTCGGCGATATTTCGACTTGGTTACAAACTAACTTTTGCTCAACCCGTGATTGCAACAAGTCAAATTGCTGCGGGGTAAAGTTAGAGACACCAAAGTGCAGCACTTTACCTTGCTGTTGTAACTGCCCAAAAGCATGGGCGACAGCGTTAGCATCCATTAACGGATCTGGTCTGTGGATCAATAAGAGATCTAAATAGTCAGTCTTTAAACGAGTTAATGAGTTTTCTACACTGGCGATGATGTGCTCTGATGTGGTGTCATAATGATTGAGATAAACATCAGGATTATGATCGTTGACTAAGCGAATGCCGCACTTACTAATGATCTGCATTTTATCTCGCAGTGCGGGAGCTAATGCGAGGGCTTCGCCAAATAATTGTTCGCATTGATAGCCGCCATAAATGTCGGCATGATCCATACTGTAAACACCAAGATCTAAATAGCCTTGGATTAATGCTAAACGTTGCTGTGTATTTGTGTTCCTGTCGGCGGTTCGCCAAAATCCGGCGATAAATTGTGATAGCTGCAATGCAGTCTCTTGCATGTTGTTTCCCTACTTAACGGTGCGACTTTGTTGACGTAGATTGCAAAACGCTAAAATAGCGTTCGCTGACTATTTAACCTGTGACAGAGATCATCTATATTCCCCGTTGAAAGCCTACCCTACATAAAAAAACATCGTGGAACCATTCTAATGCTGTCAGATATTGAAATTTCGCGTCAACATACTTGCCAACCTATTAGTACAATCGCCAGTAAACTTGGGATTAATCCTGATGAACTGTCATTGCATGGCGCTCACAAGGCCAAAGTTTCTTTAGCGGTTACCAATCGACTTTCCAATAATAAAAATGCCAAGCTAGTCATTGTTACTGCAGTAACGCCTACGCCTTTTGGTGAAGGAAAAACGGTTACGACTATCGGGCTTACTCAAGCACTTAACCATAATGGTCATAAAGCTTGTGCTTGTATTCGTCAGCCAAGCATGGGACCAGTTTTCGGTACTAAAGGCGGCGCAGCGGGTGGTGGTTTTGCTCAAGTTGTGCCAATGGAAGAGCTTAATTTACACCTCACTGGCGACATTCATGCCGTGAGCAGTGCACATAATTTAGCCGCAGCGGCGCTTGATGCGCGTTTATTTCATGAGACTCGTTTGGGCGCAGACGCTTTTAGCCAAGAGTCAGGTTTGACTGCACTTAACATCGATGCAGACAATATCTTATGGCGTCGAGTGGTCGATCATAATGAGCGTAGCCTAAGAGAAATTAAAGTTGGCTATGGTGGGTTTAATGGCCCAGTGCATGAGTCTGGCTTTGATATTACAGCAGCCTCAGAGCTGATGGCGATTTTGGCGTTAAGTCGAGATCTCAAAGATCTACGATTACGCATAGGGCGTTTAGTGTTAGCGCTCAATACTCAAGGCGAGCCGATTACCGCAGAAGATCTTGGTGTTGCAGGTGCTATGACAGTCATTATGGCTGATGCGATTGAACCGACTTTGATGCAAACGTTATCGGGCGATCCTTGTTTAATCCATGCTGGACCCTTTGCCAATATCGCTCACGGTAACTCATCGATTATTGCAGATACTATTGCTGCAAAATTGGCTGATGTCGTGGTTACTGAAGCCGGTTTTGGCTCAGATATGGGCTTTGAGAAATTTAGTAATATTAAAGTCAGAGAGTCTGGCTATGCCCCTAGTGCTGCCGTTGTCGTTGTTACGCTAAAAGCGTTAAAAGCTAACAGTGGTATTGCATCAACAAACGACATTAATCAGCCTGACAACGAAAGACTGCAAGCTGGTTTTGCTAATCTTGAGTGGCACATTAATAACGTCAGTCAGTATGGCGTTCCGGTTGTGGTGGCGATTAACCGCTTCCCGACTGATACCGATGCCGAGCTTGAGTGGTTGATTCAACGTATTGGCCAAACTAAGGCGTTTGGCTGTGAAATCAGTGAAGCCTTTGCTAAAGGTTCTGAGGGCGCTATTAAGCTTGCTGAAATGGTTTATCGTGCAACTGAAACGCCATCGGACTTTAAGCTGCTTTATAACAGTGTATCTAGTTTAGAAGTTAAGTTAATGACGTTGGCTGAAGTTGGTTATGGCGCTGCAAGTGTTGCATTGTCAGATAAGGCAAAGAGCCAATTGGCTTGGTTAACAGAGCATCACTACAGTGGTTTACCAATATGTGTCGCTAAAACCCCAATGTCGATTAGCCACGATCCAGATATTAAAGGGATCCCAACAGGCTTTGAGTTGCCGATCACCGAGTTAAGATTAAACGCAGGTGCGGGCTTTGTGACGGCTTTAGTTGGACAAGTGATGACGATGCCAGGGCTAGGTATTAAGCCTGGTTATCTAAACATTGATATTAATGACGATGGCGACATTGTGGGTCTAGCTTAGCGGCGATTAAACGGATACAAAAAAGCCCCGGCAACCTAAGTTGTCGGGGCTTTTTTTCAGCTTAGAATTACTTTTCTAGTGCTGTTTGGTAAATATGTACATCGCGCTGTGGGAACGGAATGCTAATACCTTCAGCGTCAAAACGCATTTTAACGGTACGGGTAATATCCCAATAAACATCCCAGTAATCTTCAGGCTTAGTCCAAGGACGAACAATAAAGTCGACAGAAGACTCACCAAGCGTGTGTAGCTTAATTGTAGGCTCTGGATCTTTTAATACTAAAGGATGTGCCATTACGATATCGCGTAACACTTTTTCAGCGTGCTCGATATCATCGCCATAACCAATACCAAAAGTCAGATCCACACGACGTTGATGCTCAACAGTGATGTTGTTGATAGTATCGCCCCAAATCTTGTTGTTTGGCACAATAAGTCTTTGGTTGTCTAAGGTCTTAATCGTGGTTGAAACTAAGCTCATGTGGCTTACACGGCCTGTAACACCGCCGGCATTGATTAAGTCACCAACGTCAAATGGACGGTAAACGAGAATCATCATGCCCGATGCAAAGTTAGATAAGGTATCTTGCAATGCAAAACCGATGATCACACCCGCAATACCGAAACCAGCGAGTAGCGGAGCAAGCTCAAAGCCGAGCTGTGATAACGCAATAAGTAGACCCAGTGCGAACACCACTTTACCCGATAGCGAGATAAAGAAGTCTTGTAGCAGCATGCTAAATTTAAGCTTAGAGTTACTTACTGCTTTTTGAACAACACTTTTAGCTACTCTGCCTACAAGGCTAGACAGGAATAAGATCAAGCAGAAGATAATGAGCTTGAACATGATGCCTGCGCCATTTTCCATCGCTTGGTTCTTAGCGATAGTCATCCACTCAGCTAGCAAGTTACTTGCTACGTCAAAGTTCAGTACGTCTTGGGTGATGTCACCAGACACACTAAATAGTGTTTGCTTGTAAAGTGCAGTGTTTTGGCCGTAAGTATCTAAGATCTCAATCGTTGAATTTAGGCTGCTTGAGCTTTGGTCCAAGCGTTCTTTTAACTCAACAACTAATGACTTTTGATCTGCGCTAACATCTGCGCCAGCAATTTGCACATCGGCAACAGCTTGACTCAAACGCTCTTGGTTGTAGTAAACAAAGCTATTTAAGTCATCAGCACGAGAAGTTAATGCTGCGACAAAGGCTTTGCCTTCAACTTCGACATTTATGCCTGCTTTTTTTGCCCAAGATAGTAGTTCATGTTCAGAGGTGAATAACTTATCTTGTTCACGTTGGATCTGCATTAGACCAAGCATAATCTTACGATCGCTGCCTGGACCTGCTTCACCCATTAGCTCTGCTTTTTGCTTGGCAAAATAAGCTTCTACAGCATTGGTAAAGGCAAGTTGTTTAACAATGTATGGCTTTAAAAAAGCAACATCGGGGTTAGCCCCGTCCATTTGCTCTTTTAAGGTTTCTTGTAATAGGGCTGCATTGCGACCAATACGGTACTCAAGAAAGTTCTTAATTTCGCCTTTTGTGCTAGGCAGCGCTTTAACGTCATTATCAATTAATGACTGTATTTTATTCAGGTTATTCGCTAACTCAGTATTCTCTGCTGATGATGCAAAAGAGCAAAAGCACAAAATAATAAGTAAAAGTTTGGGGAGCAAATTTTGCATTTGGTGTTTCCGTTAGTTCCCAGGATCTAGTAATAATATTACGCCTTTTGAAAACTGTCGATTTGTTATTGTGATAGTGATAAGCAAAATAGCGAATATACAGATAAATCTGCTAAACTTTTGCGCCTAATATGACGGCAAGCTAACTGCATAAGCCTTTAAGAGAGAAAGTTCTAGTGATATGTGCCCATTGTTCTAAATCATTTGCGATAGATAAAATTGAAAACCAGCGCGGCAAAGGGTTAAACACCGAGATTGAATGTCCTTTTTGCCAAGCTTGGTTAGGTAAAAATGCGATGTTGTCTTGGGCTAAAATCGTCAGCTTCTATGCGGCTGTTATATTGTTTGCTTGGAGTTACTTTGATGAAGGAGCGCGAGCGATAGGTGTACCAGTAGCCATTTTTTCAATGATGTTAATGCTGGTGGTGCATCTAGTCGACAACTTGAAAGTCACTGAAGCGCCGGAAGTTGAAGAAGTGGATAACAGTGAGCACTTAAAGAAGTACCGCGACTAGAGGTTGGTACATGTGTGGTTGCTTGCGGAACAAAAATAGCGGCAGTTTTAGCTGCTATGTGAAATTACCTAGCAGCTAACATGAACTCTGATGGCAAATGGCCATCAGAGGCTTTTACAAAAGCTTAATCGATTACCTGTACTTGCGCTTCAAGTGCAGCTTCTACGTAATAAATTCCGCCTAGTATTGCGACAAAAAATAGCGTGGTCATGATGATAAGCTTTAGATTTGAGCGAAGAAATTCAAGCATGATAATTGCGCCTTTTAATAGATAAACTCTTGCCAAATATCACTTTGGATACATTTGATGCTAGTAATATTAGTGGTTAGAGCTTAAGACAGTATTAATTGCCATTCAAGTTTCAGTGATCCTAGTCACAAACACTTTGTAACGCTTTGAGTAAGTGCTTTAATATGAACAGGGCTTGACTTCATTTGTCAGCTCAATACACTTGTCGACGTTTTAACACATAAGGTTAACACTGTGATTCGAATGAGTAACGTAAAACAGAAACTGGTAATGGGGCTTGTTGCCGTATTCCTGTGCCTGTCGTTTGCGGCGTCCGCTCATAGTCTGAGTCATTTGGACGATGGCGCCAAAAACCATTGTACTCTGTGTTATCACCAACACCAGGTCAACAACCTGCTGCCCAGTTGTGAACTTAAGCTTGCCATTGAGCGTCAGGGCGTTGAAAGCCAAGAGTACTTCCTGCCAGTGTCATACTCACGTCATGTGAGTTTCTTTAATAGCCGCGCCCCTCCAGCTTCAGCGTAATTCTTTATCCCAAACAATAACTAAGAATTTTTTTAAAGTATTCCCACGGGGAAGGCTTAGCTGTATTTCGGAGAATAAAATGACTATATCAACTATGCGCCTATCAGGTGTAGCGGCAGCATGCGCGCTACTTTCAACTCAAGCATTGGCAAACGATCCTACATTAACGAATCCGGCAATTAGTGCGGTGTTAGATGGTTACTACCAAAGTGGTGAGCGACCGATGTCAGAGCGTGTTGAAGGCTTTGGTCTAGGGCATACAGAGCTTGCGATGAGCGCAAATATTGATGATATGTTTTACGGTAAATTAACCGCCGTGGTTGAGATGCATGATGGTGAAACTGAACTTGGTTTGGAAGAAGCCTTTATCCAAACGTTAGCTATGCCTGGGGGGCTATCAATTCGAGCGGGTCGCTTCTTATCGGATATTGGTTATCTTAACAATCAACATGTACATACCGATTCGTTTTCAGATCGTCCAGCCGCTTATCGTGCGTTTTTAGGTAGTCACTATTTTGATGATGGTGTGCGTTTAAGCTATGTGGCACCAACGGATCTATATTGGACCATGGGTGCTGAAGTGTTCAAAGGCGACAATATGCGTGCGGCTGATGAACACGGCGAGCGCGAGTTTGAAAACCTCGGTGTTTATACTGCCTTTACTAAAGTCGGTGGTGATGTGGGCGCTAATGGTTCATGGCAGGCTGGTTTAAGCTATCTACGTAATGAAAACGGCCGTATGACAGCTGAAGAGCATGGTCATGATGAACCTGTTGCTGACGATGGCCATGATCACGAGCACGAGCATAGCCACAGTGCTCAGTACACAGGTGAAAATACCTATGTAGCCGATTTTGTTTATAAGTGGGCACCTAATGGCAATTATAAATACCAACACCTAACCTTAAGTGGTGAGTATTTTAGAGTTACCGACTTTAAACCACTTGAAGAGCATCATGAGGATCACGATGGCCACGAAGAGCATGAAGAACATGGTCATGGTGAAGAGGTTAAAGACTATCAAGAAGGCTGGTATCTAAGCAGTGTTTATCAGTTCTCACCAAACTGGTCAGCAGGTGTTCGTTACGGTCAAGTTGATACCCAAATGATGCATGGCGATCATTTTGATCCGCAAAAATTGAAAGAGACCGAAGTGAGTCTTGCATGGCACCACAGTCATTTTTCTACTGTGCGTCTGCAATACACCAATCAGCAAGGGACTAACTTTGATGGTTTCGAAGATGACAACATCATCACCCTACAATATGTTATGACTCTGGGGGCTCACGGTGCGCATCAATTCTAAGCAAATTTTATCAAAAGGGGCACAAGCATTAACATTAGCGCTAATGCTAGGGGTGGCTAATAATGCGGTTGCCGGGTTAAATATTTTTGCTTGTGAGCCGGAATATGCGGCACTGGCAAAAGAGTTAGCACCGGATGCGAAGATCTATTCGGCGACGACGGCGATGCAAGACCCTCATCAAGTGCAAGCTCGTCCAAGTCTAATTGCTAAAATGCGCCAAGCGGATCTTGCGATCTGTGCCGGTGCAGACTTGGAAGTCGGTTGGTTGCCTATGTTGCAAATGAAGTCAGCCAACGCCAAAGTGCGCTCTACCGATCAAGGGTTGTTTTTTGCGGCAGATCAAATCGAAACCTTAGATCAGTTAGCTTCGGTAGATCGCTCTATGGGCGATGTACACGCGCAAGGTAATCCGCATCTGCATTTCGATCCGACTCGTTTGCAAGATGTGGCTACTAGCTTAACGGCTAAGTTGATCCAACTTGATCTTGCAGCCAAAGCTGATTATGAGGCGGCACTTGCCAGCTTTACTCAGCGTTGGCAAGCGGCGATTCCTCAATGGCAAGCTAAAGCTGCGCCATTGCAAGGCAGTAAAGTCATTGCTTATCACTCTAGCTTTAAATACCTATTTAACTGGTTAGGCCTAGAGCAAGTTGCTGACTTAGAACCAAAACCTGGGATCCCGCCTAGCAGTTCACATCTTGCTAGCTTGTTGAGCCGCACTAAACAAGGAGATATCTTGGCAATCATTACTGCCTCATATCAAAGTGAGCGTGGTGCAAATTGGTTAGCTGAGCGTTCAGATCTACCTGTATTAGTACTGCCAATGTCAGTGGGTGGTAATGAGCAAAGCGTCGATCTGTTTAGCCTTTACGACAGTGCGATTGATCTTTTGCTCAGTGCTAAGCAGTAGCAACTCAATAACCTAAGTGACTTAGGTGCCAAATAGGGCAGATCGTTAGCTTACGGTCTGCCCTGATTTATCAATGTTGATAAGAGTTTTGTTATGTTAGATCTCGATCTGCTATCTATTTTATTACCTGCTTTTGTAGCAGGTGTTTTAGTGTTATCGACCCACGTTGTATTGGGTCAGCAAGTATTAAAGCGTGGGATTATTTTTATCGATCTGGCGATAGCCCAAGTTGCTGCTTTAGGCGCGATTGTGGGTCATATGAATCACGATATTGAAGCGTTGCCGTTTTCACATGTGTGGATGCCGGCGATGTTTGCCATTGCAGGTGCAGGCTTTATTGCTTGGTTATCCAAACGTATGGCTGATGAGTTAGAGGCGATCATTGGTTGCTTTTACGTATTGGCGGCTGTCGCGGCAATGCTACTGCTGTCGAACGATCCTCATGGCGCAGAGATGCTTAAAGAGCTCATGTCTGGGCAAATACTTTGGGTGAGTTGGAGCCAGCTAGTGTTACCCGCCTGTCTTTATTTCGCTATATTAGCGGCATTGCTCTATAAGCCAGAACTACTCAGCGGCCGAGCTTTTTATCTGATTTTTGCTATCGTGATTACTTTGTCGGTTGAACTTGTTGGCGTGTACTTAGTATTTAGTAGCTTAATTCTGCCAGCTCTGGCAGTGAACCACTTTTATGGACGCTATAAACTATTCTGGGCTTACGTGGTTGGTTTAGTTGGCTATATTGCAGGTCTGGTACTATCGGCAAGTTTAGATCTACCAAGTGGCGCGGCAATTGTATCGACATTAGCTGTTAGTGCCATCGCCTTTAGATTCATTTTGAGTCTTAATAAGCAGTCATTGAAAGCTAATGGCGCTATAAGTAAGCAAACTCCACCGCAGGTCTGACCTTGCAGTGAGAGGAACTAGGCTAGAATCTCCCGAAAATTTGTAAGTGTTTAAAGTTTATTTAAGTCGTGTGGGCTAAAGTGCTGCGAATTTACTTTTGTGTAGTCTGTGTTCAGGCTACACGTGTAAACTATTGTTCATTGACATAAATCGTATTTATATTGAGTCGCACTTACTTGGTGGCTATACTGGCGCCAATTAAATCGCGGGAGATTATTGTGCTGTTAATCCTTAGATGTTTGATCTTATCAGTTATGCTGATTTTAGCTTTTGTTATCGGTGGTTTAGCTTGTATTTTACGTCCTCGCCACCGAGATAACGTACATATGTTCGCCAAAGTGTTTTCTTGGGCGGCGCCTGTATTAGGTATTAAAGTCATAGTACGTAATGCTAAAAAACAAACAGATAAGCCTTGTGTGTTCTTGGCGAATCACCAAAATAATTTCGATATGTTCACTCATACCGCTGCCGTACCTAAAGGCACTGTTAGCTTAGGTAAAAAGAGTTTGGCGTGGATGCCTCTGTTTGGTCAAATTTATTGGCTATCAGGTAACATTTTGATTGACCGTAAAAATCGCAGCAAAGCATTTGATACTATGGCGGCGACAGCGCGCAAAATTAAAGATAAGTGCTTGTCGGTATGGATTTTCCCAGAGGGAACACGTTCACGTGGCAAAGGTTTATTACCGTTTAAAGCGGGTGCCTTCTATACTGCGATAGCTGCAGGTGTACCTATGGTGCCAGTGCTTGCGTCAAATCAAGGTCATATTAAACTAAACCGTTGGAATAACGGCGTGGTGATTATTGAAATGATGGAGCCAATTGAAACAACGGGTATCGATAAAACGCAGGTTAAAGAGCTTTCTAAGCGAATTCATAGCATGATGTCGGAAAAGTTATCTCAGTTGAACCAAGAAGCTTCAGCATTAATGACTAAAGCGGTATAATCGGTCGCGAAATTTTTGAGGAGTCATCGATGTCTATTGAACGTCAGTTAAAAGAACAGAAACAAGAAAACAGCGAAATCGTTGAAGCGATTCTTGCAGATGGTTCGTTACCAGATGCCGAGTATACGATTGAGCATCACTTTTCATCGACCAACTTCGATCGTTTAGAAAAAGCGGCTGTAGATGCATTCAAGCTTGGTTATGAAGTGAATGATGCAGAAGAAATGGAACTAGAAGATGGTTCTGTGATCTACTGTTTCGACGCTGTCGCTAGTCACGAGCTTAATACTGATCTGCTAGATGAAGCGTGTGAAAAGATGATCACACTGGCTGCTAAGCAAAAGATTGATTACGACGGTTGGGGCACTTATTTCATTGACGAAAATGGCGAAGAAGTCAGAGACGACGATGAATATGATGACGAAGAGCCGCTACACTAATCCTAATTTCTAGTGTCTGATATTCATAAAAATGCCCATCAATAGATGGGCATTTTTATATGGATTATACTGTTGGCTACTGTTGAGTCACACTGCAGTTACGGCCAGATTCTTTAGCTTGGTATAGCGCCTGGTCGGCTTGAGCTAACCAAATATCACTATCTGTCATATCAGGTTTTATATCGCAGATCCCCAAACTGATAGTCACTTTAATCAACTGCTCTTCATACATAATCTCAGATTGTTCAATCTTCTTACGTAAGCGCTCAGCAAAGAACAAGGCATTAGCTGCAGGCGTATTCGCGAGTATCACCCCAAACTCTTCACCGCCATAACGTCCAGCACAATCGGTTTCACGCAGTGACTTTTTAATAATGTGCGATACATTTTGAATGACCCTGTCACCAGCCTGATGACCATAGGTGTCGTTTATTGCTTTAAAGTGATCGATATCGAGCATAACTAAGCTGGTTTCACTGCCATAGCGGGCATAGCGGTCAAACTCTTTTTGTAAGCAGTGTTCCCAGTGGCGGCGATTATAGAGCTGACTTAATCCATCGACTTGGCTCAGGTATTCTAAGCGTTCGTTTGCTGATTTTAGCTGGAGCTTATTGATAGCTACATCAGTTACATCATACACAATCATGCTGATATGAGTGATCTCACCCGTTAGCGATGATAACGGCAATAAGGTGACATTTTGGTACATGAAGTCCGCTCTACCGGTTATTGGACGGTAGTTTTTAAACTGGAAAATAAAAGGTCGTTGTTCCCAGCTAATAAAAGCACGGTTTTCCAGTAGGTAAACCGACTCCATTTTTTGTTTTAGCCATTTAGCAGGTAGGTAATCAAACTGTTCAAACAGATTTTTACCCTTAATTGAATTTGGGCTTACACCACTGTGGTTTTCCATAAAACCATTCCACAGCTGAATGTTAAAGTCACGATCGAGTACCACTAAACCTACTTCTATGGTCTGTACCATATCGATTAGCCAGTGGAGTTCGTTCATTGCACTGTTGTCTGCTGCTTTCTGATCTGTTGCCATCCTAATATCCATTTTAATCTAGCAAGTAGCCGAGTTTGTTGTTGAGTGTCGGCAAAGAATCTTCTGTAAATAGCAGCAAAAGATCGCACTGAATATCGTGATCCTCAATGCTGTAGTTGATCTCCATCGCCAGTGTACGGCTCCATTTATCAGAGTTCTCGCTGATCAGGTGATTGACACTGCAGTGCCTGCCTAAAATCACTGGATGGCTCTGGCTAAACTTCATATGAAGTTGTTCAGAGATCCCATTGAGAAAGGCGCCAATAAGCACATTGGCTGTGTCGATCATCACTTCTAGTTCAGTTTCTTCATCTTCAGGGTTTTCAAGCTTCATCAGCTTAGCCATATCCTGAAATGATGAGTCATGGAACAAGAGTAGCGCTTCACCAGCAACGCCTGCACCAATAAAGCCTTGGCAAAGTGCCGATACGGTACCGTAATCCTCGGTGGCTTTAAGGGTCATCGTTAGCTCGCTGACTTCGAGCACATTGACGTTAGGAATAGGAAGTTTAACAAAAACGTTTAAGAGTTTAGCTAGCAGGTCTGCAGCGCGACCCATAGCAACGTTAGCCACTTCTTGGCAAGCATCACGTAGGTCGACTTCGATCATAGGTGCTTGTTGTTCTTGGCCACCTAGTGCTAATTCTAAAATGCCGTATTCTTGTAAAATATGGCTAATGGCGTCCGCACTGACAGGTTTTTGGATAAAGTCGAGGGCGCCCAAGCTCTTCACTCGTTCATGGGCTTTAATTTGAATATCACCAGAAACAACGATAACCAGAGCCGGTAGGTCTTCCCTTTGAATGGCTTCTAAAACTTGATAGCCGTCCATGACAGGCATATTCAAGTCGAGGAATACCACTTCCCCTTTGCCTTCACGAATCGCTTCTATACCCTCTAAGCCATTGGTTGCATATGTGATCTCTACATCCCACTCTTTAGGGAGAGTACGCGCCATCTGCTTTCTGGCAAGGGCTGAATCGTCACAAATTAGTATCGGGAGCGGCATTATTATTATTGTTTCCTATTATCCATCTTTTATTTTGCTTGGTTGTCATCAATTTTTACCAGCGAGCTCTCTGCTGTTCTAGTGCCGCTATGATTAAAGCAATTGCATTTTTTCGCTAATACACTAATGCATATTTCGGTGATATATCTTTGGGCGTTACCATTAAATTTAGCGTTATAACATTGCCTTACAGTAGGCAGATAAACGATATCGCCCGATTATTCATTATCAATCTGTTAATGGAAAGATATATTTTGTGACAGTAAAATGACGCTCGTCATTTTTTTGCATATGTTATAGCTATTAACGAAAGAAACCAAATATGTTAACTTGCCATCTGGACTGACCACTTAGCAAGAAAGGACGCAAAATGACTTATGATTTAGTTAGTATGACTAAAAAAAATGGTATTGCTTATGTAAGCCTAAATCGACCAGATAAGTATAATGCACTGAATTATAAGCTATTCAAGGAAATGGATCTCTGTATTAAACAGCTTGCAAAAGATAAATCATTGACTGCAGTCATTCTTTTCGGTGCAGGGGGAAATTTTAGCTCAGGTTTGGATGTAAAAAGTGTGATGAAGTCGCCATTAGACGCAGTTCGATTGTTATTTAAGTTATTGCCGGGTAATGCAAATTTAGCGCAGCGTGTGTCTATTGGTTGGCGCCGACTGCCTGTTCCTGTCATCGCTGTTATGGAGGGGATCTGCTATGGCGGTGGAATGCAAATTGTTCTAGGAGCTGACTTTAGAATCGCTTCACCCGCTTGTAAAATATCGATTATGGAAGCTAAGTGGGGTTTAGTACCCGATATGGCAGGCTTGGCTGGCCTTAGAGAGTTAATGCCAAAAGATCAGGCGCTTATGTTGACCATGTCTGCAGATATACTGACTGCAGAGCAAGCTTTAGGGTTTAATTTAATTACGGCTATAGAGCCAGACCCCATGGCTGCAGCAACGGCACTCGCCACTAAGCTATCTCAAACCTCTCCTGATGCTAATGCGGCAATTAAAGCCAGTATTAACAAAAACTGGTCAGCTTCAATTAGGCAGTTACTCAGACGAGAATCCTGGTATCAAGTACGTTTATTACTTGGAAAAAATCGTATAGTTGCTGCCATTAGGCAAAGCAAAAATCCTCAAAAAAATTATCGTGATAGACAGTCCGGCTGGTAAGTTTTCTTGATTGTTTAAAGTGTGATCTAGTTCACGAAAATCCATGTTTTTAGTGTGGTGAAGCAAGGCTTATTTTACACTCGCGCCACATTCAATAAGCTAAAGCAAAGTTAATTGCATTTAGCTTTTTGATTAACAAGGTTATTTTCAAATAAAGCCATCATTTATACTATTGGGATCTTAATACTCATGCGTGAACTTTTTGAACGTTTTCTCTGGAGCAGCCGTTTATCGGTAATGTTTGGTGTATTGTCATGCATCATTGCGGCTTTTGTTGTTTTTGCTATGGGCTTGAGAGACGTTGTCCACATGATTGAGCTGATTTTGGGCTATATCTTCAGTGGTAGTCACGCTGTACGAAATGATTTAGTGATGGTGGTGGTTGAGATCTTAGACACTTTCCTTTTAGGCGCGGTACTACTGATTTTCGCTTTCGGTTTATACGAGCTGTTTATCAATAATTTAAAAAGCGCGAGTAGCAGCGAAGCTGGCGGTAAGATTCTGATCATAAGTAGCATTGATTCACTTAAGAGTAAGCTAGGTAAAGTGATCTTAATGATGTTGATTATTAAGGTATTCTCATTCTTTACTGATATGAAACCAACCTCAATGCTCGACCTACTCTATATGGGGATTACCGTGGTCTTGATTGCTGGCGCATTAAAGCTAAGTAAAGACTAAATTCTTAGCCGATTTACTAATAAAGCCTATCCATTTGGATAGGCTTTATTGATCCTGGCACTGAAACCTTTAATCAGGTTGAAGGTGTTTTCCCAAGAGACCTGCAGTGACAGATCCAGTGCTAGAATTTGCTGACTGTAGCGAGTCGGGGCATTTTCAGGTGCTAAAGTTAATCTTTGCTGTTGCGTCGCGAGGGATTCACTACTGCCATCCTTTGATTGCAGATCGAGCACTGGCACATTTAAGGCGGTAATTTTTTCGGCCAATAACTTGTTGACGCTGTCTATGTCGCTGTAAGGGTTGATCACAACCAACATATTTGGTGGTGGCAATCGCTTAGCGTTAAGTAACTCAGTGACTAAATTGGCGCTCTCTCCAAAAGCGATAATCATTCGCTTACCGCTAAAGTCTTTGCCTAAACTATCTAGCTGGCTCATGGAGTTCAGCATAAAGTCTTGCTGTTGCTGCTGGATCTTTACGAGTTGTTCCTCGCTATAATCTGGGGTTTCTTGTGCAGCGACTTGAGTGTTGCTTTGCTGCCCAGCTTTGGCTATTTCATCGGCTTGAGTTGCAAAGTAAGGTGGTTGACTGACGCTGGCTGGCGTCAGCGCAAGTGTTGCCCAGCCAGCATAGTTTAGCTGGTGACGTAGGAAATTGGCCGCGCCAGGTGCATCTGCACGGTTAGAAAAATCAGGAACGATGATTGCCAAGCCATGTTTTTTCTTGCCTAACCAAGGACGCAGCAGCGCAGGCACTTCTTGGTCATTAACTTGTAGTTGTTTAACTTCACTTGTGGGTAAGTAACGGTAATCAGCCGTCGTCAACTCAGCGGCTAAGGCCGTTGCCGAACTGAAAACACTCCAAGCGAATACACTCATACTTAGTGCGATTAAAGCAAAGCGCTTAGATAGAAAAAAAGAAGACTTCATCTTGGCAAACAACCTCTTATACCCACAACATAGACGATGGTAAGCGCAACAGTATATACACTTAGCGGCCATAAAAAAGCCCCGACAAGTCAGGGCTCTTTATTTGTAGCGGCTAAATTAAGCGTGGCTAACCAATACTAATCTAATCGCATCAAGCTGTAGCTTGCTACTGTCTAGGTAACGGTTTAGTTCGCTCATCTGCTCACTCAAGTGGCTTAGCTCTTCATCACGGATATTAGGGTTAACCGCTTTTAGGGCTTTTAAGCGCTCAAGCTCACCTGATAGCTGGCTAGTCATCTTCTCGCGTGCGCACTCTGTTAGTGTACTTAGCTCTGCATTGGCAAAGGTTTCTGCTTTAGCAAACAGTGGGTGCAAGATAGCTTGTGACGCATTCACTAGCTTACTGGCGATATGACGGTTTACCGCGCTTAACTGCTTATTAAAGCTTTCATAAGTCACGTTGTCTGACAGGTTATTGCCGTTTTTATCTAACAACACGCGAATAGGTGTTGGTGGTAAGTAACGGTATAGCTGGCTCGACTTAGGTGCAGACGCATCTGCTAGGTAGATAAGCTCTAAGAACACAGTACCCGCTGGTAATGCCTTGTTCTTGAGTACTGCTACGCTTGTCGTACCTGTTTCTGATGAGGTGATTAAGTCTAGACCCGTTTGCACCAATGGATGCTCTTGGGTGATTAGGGCGATATCATCACGAGACAACGCCATTTCACGATCGAAAGTAACAGTAATACCGTCTTCTGGTAAACCTGGGTAGGTCGGGAACATCATGTGTTCACTTGGGTGCAAGACAATCGCGTTTTCGCCGCTATCTTCTTGCTCTACACCAATAATGTCCCACAGGCGAATCACCGAGCCAATTAGCTGAGTATCTTCATCTTTTTCCGCTAGGCTTTGTACTAACTTGTTAGCACGCTCACCACCGTGAGAGTTGATCTCAAGTAGTTTGTCTCGGCCTTGCTCCATCGCCAGTTTAAGTTCTTGATAACGGGTCTTAGTGTTATCAAGTAAGCTGGCTAGGGTCTCTTCATCATTATTCAACAAGGTTTCTAGTAACTCACCAGAAAACTCGTTAAATAGAATGTGACCACTTGGGCAAGTGCATTCAAAGGCGTTCAAACCTTGGTGATACCACTCAGTTAATCTTTCTTGTGCGGTGTTGGCTAAGTAAGGCAGGTGGATCTCAACATCGTTCTTTTGACCGATACGGTCCAAACGACCAATACGCTGCTCTAGTAGATCTGGGTTTAATGGCAGATCAAACAATACTAGATTGCTGGCAAACTGGAAGTTACGACCTTCAGAGCCGATTTCACTACAGATCAGCGCCTGAGCACCACCGGTTTCTTGGGCAAAGTAAGCACCTGCTTTATCGCGCTCAATAATCGACATGCCTTCGTGGAAGACGGTCGCTTGAATACCTTCACGGGTGCGCAATGCTTCTTCTAAGCTCAATGCTGTTTCTGCTTGGCTTGCAATAATCAGCACTTTCTTGCTGCGGTTGTTCTTTAGGAAGTCAATTAGCCAATCAACACGTGGATCGAATTTCCACCATGCCGCACTGCCGCTATCAAAATCTTGGTAGATCTTTTCAGGGCTAAGCACTTGGCGCACTTTAGCGTTAGTGTCTAAATGCTTGTTCATCATCGAGCTAACACGGTAAGCCGTCACATACTGCTCAGGCATCTTTTGCGGATGGGTGTGCAAAATACGCTGTGGAAAGCCTTTAACCGATGCGCGGCTGTTACGGTATAGCACGCGGCCAGTACCATGACGGTCAAGCAAGTCTTGCAATAAGCCATCGCGCGCTTGGAAGCGGCTGTCGGCATCGGCAGACTCATCTTGAATTAATGCGATATTAGCGCTGATATCTTTTTCAGATAAAAGACCCGTTAAACTAGCAATCGCTTCAGCTGATAACTGCTCATTAGAGGCAAGGGCATCGGCAGCAGTTGCTACGTCTTTGTAGCTGTCTTCTTCTTTCAAGAAAGCTTCGTAGTCGTAGAAACGATCTGGATCTAGCAAACGCAGACGCGCAAAGTGGCTCTGGTGACCGAGTTGATCTGGGGTTGCTGTCAATAACAGTACGCCTGGGATCTCTTCACTCAAAGCTTCAACAATTTGGTAAGCACGGCTTGGCGCTTCTTCGGACCACTCTAGGTGGTGCGCTTCATCGACAACCATTAGATCCCAGTCAGCATCTAAGGCTTGATCTAAACGGCGTTTCTTACGCAATAGATCTAGCGAACAGATCACTAACTGCTCGGTGTAGAAAGGGTTGTCATGATCGGCATAAGCTTCAACACAGCGGTCTTCATCAAATACTGAGAAACGCAGGTTAAAGCGGCGCAGCATTTCAACTAACCACTGGTGGCGCAGGGTGTCTGGTACGATAACCAAAATACGCTCAGCACGACCGGTCAGTAGTTGCTGATGGATAATCAAACCTGCTTCAATGGTTTTACCTAAACCCACTTCATCGGCGAGTAATACGCGTGGTGCAAAACGTTGACCCACTTCGTGAGCGATCCACTGCTGATGCGGGATCAATCCTACTCGTGGCCCTTGCAGTCCTAACAAGTCTGATGTGGCTAGCTTATTGCGAAGCTGCTGACATTGGTAACGCACGTTAAATCTATCTAAACGATCGATTTGACCGGCAAATAAACGGTCTTGTGGTTTATTGAAACGGATATTGTGATTCAGCAGAGTTTCGCGCAGGCTCACTTGTTCGCCTGTTTCGTTATGAGTGCCGTGGTAAATAATCAGTGAATCTTTTTCTTCAACTTCAGTAACGGTAAGACTCCACTCTTCGTGGCTCTCTACGCTATCGCCTGGGTTGTAGATAACACGTGTTAGCGGGGCTTCGGTGCGAGAAAACAATCTATTTTCGCCAGTGGCTGGGAAAAGAACGGTCACCATACGACCTTCAACTCCAACAACGGTACCTAAACCTAATTCTGATTCGGTGTCACTGATCCAACGTTGACCTAAGGAAAACGGCATTTAAAACTCTCATATACTGGGTGAATCACAAGGGGCGCGTATGTTATACCAATCGCGAGCATATTGAAAATTGAACCCGCTAATATTCGCCTTAATCTGAAGTAATAGTGTACTAAATAATCAGTTGCTCTGAAGTATTTTTTTGTGTCATGCCGCAGTCATACAGACTTGTTATCAATGGAAACTTATAGATAGCTGCAAAAATTTATGCAGAACATTGAAGCCGATGGTTATTGGTGGCAATATGATATTACGCGTTAACATATCTGTAACCATAAATAGGAGCTGGGCTTATCTTGTAATTGATACTAATGCACAATTGGAGGCGCCATGGAACAAGACGACAGAAAGTTGTTTGTACTGGATACCAACGTATTACTGCATGAACCTTTAGCGATTTATTCCTTTAAGGAACATGACGTAGTCGTACCAATGACAGTTCTGGAAGAGCTGGACCTGATTAAGGATAGAAAACGAGACGTCAGCCGTGATGCTCGAGTCGCAATTAGAGCATTAGAAGATATACTGGGTGGAAAAACCACGCCCGAACAGATTGTTCAAGGCGTACCACTGCCGAGCCGAGAAGGTCACGGTGATGTATCTGGTACCCTTTCTATTTTCCCCGACCATCAAATCGAATTCACCATCGGCAGCATGCCAGGTGGCAACAATGATAACCGCATCATTAACACTGCATTGCATCTACAAGAGTTACACCAACCGCGTAAAGTCGTACTCGTTACCAAAGACATCAATATGCGCCTTAAAGCTAAGGGTGCGGGTATTCAGCGAGTTGAAGATTACCGTACTGACCAGCTTATCGATGATATTCGTTTTTTAACCAAAGGTTTCCATCGTATTGAAGGTGACTTTTGGGCCCACACTGATGATGTCAGCACTGAAAGCGATGGCCGTCATACGGTGCATAGTGTGCCGCTGGATAAACTTGGCGATGATATGTTTTACACCAATCAGTACCTGCTAGATGAAGGTAGTGAGTTCTGCGGACGTATTATTGAAAAAACGCCTACTGAGCTTAAGTTCTTAGACTTAGGTCAAGAGCGATTGCTTAACCTTGAGGCTTGGGGAATTAGGCCGAAGAATATTTATCAAGGTATGGCGATGCAAGCGTTGCTGGATCCAGACATTGATCTGGTGATTTTAACCGGCCCCGCAGGTTGCGGTAAAACATTGTTAGCGATGGCGGCTGCACTTGAATTGGTAGTTGAGCAGGGTAAGTATGAAAAGGTTATTGTTACCCGTAACACGCCTGAGATTGCTGAGTCGATTGGTTTCTTACCGGGCACCGAGGAAGAAAAAATGGCGCCATGGTTAGCGGCTATTACCGATACCCTTGAAGTACTGCATAAGAATGATGTCAATCCTAGTGGTAGCATGAACTACATTATGGATAAGGCTAACATTCAGTTTAAGTCGATAAACTTTATGCGCGGTCGCTCGATTCAAAACTCGGTAGTATTGCTCGATGAGTGCCAAAACTTAACCGCGTCACAGATCAAAACCATGATCACGCGTATGGGTGAGGGCACTAAGTTGATTTGTAGTGGTAACTTGGCGCAAATTGACTCCAATTATCTTACCGCAGTGACCTCTGGATTAACCTATATTGTCGAACGTTTTAAAGATTTTGATGGCAGTGCAAACGTCTACCTAAACGGGGTTGTACGCTCGCGTCTCGCTGAGTTTGCTGAAGAAAACCTATAGCTAATATTGTTTTCTAGAATGATTGATTAGGGCCTCACACTCGTTGAGGCCTTTTTTAACTTTTAAGTTACATTTTTAAGCTATTATTGAAAGCTATCTTACTGATATTATTAACTCAGAAGTCCTGTATTTGCATGGCACATTGAGATTAAGCTCAACAGAGCATACCAAGGGTTTAAATGAAACGGATTGAGCCGACTCTTCAACTAAAGTCAACGATTCAGAAAAACTATAATAGAGCAGTTTTTTACACCTATATTGGTGTAATTATCATGGCTTCGGTGACTGCTTGGATGTCTTTTGACCGACAGAAGGCTCAGCTTATTCAACAAACAGAAGAGCTAGTAGAGCGTCATGTTTTGCAAGTCGACTTATTGCTTGAATCGAGTATTCGCGCGGTGCAGAGTTTACGTAATGTTGCGGTTGATCACCTGCGTCTTGGCGAGTTAGTGCGTAAGGATCGCCTACCTCAGTATGAAAAGTTTAACGAAAGCGGCCAGTTTTTTACCCTAGAACCTACCTATGCCAAAAGTGGTGAGCCCTTTACCAATATGGGCCGTATTACCGGGGCGGGTTCACTCAATGGCCGTAGTGATAAGTTTTATCAAGAGCTGGAAATGCTGTTCGAGTTATCACTGTCTTTTCCTGTGGCAAATGAGGCTGCACCTAAAGCTTCCTCTATTTATTACATCTCCAAGCGACGCATCATGTCGTATTTCCCGTGGCCGTCAGATGAGCAAAGATTTCGGGATGAGCTACTGAATAAGAAACAGTTTCAGTTAGTGACACCGTCTAATAATCCGCAGCGCAGTGTGGCATGGAGTCCGGCTTATGTTGAACCGACAGGTAAGGGCTTGCTGACGACCTTAGGTGTACCGATTTATCTAGAAAACGAGTTTATTGGTTCGATCAATTTAGACATGACTTTAGCCTCGCTGCGTAAGCAAATTCGTTTGTATTTTAAAATGCCCGGTACAGTGATATTGCTTGATCAAAATAACAATATTTTGACCCACAGCGACATCGACACGTCTGATGTTAATCGGGTTTATCATATTAGCCAAAAGATCCCATCAGAATTACATTCAATTCCAGAGTCAGAGCTGTTCGATGCCCATGAAGGCATTATTCGTAATGGCTACTATATTCACTCGGTGGCACTGCATAACGCGCCATGGCGCTTACTGTATCTGCAAGATGTTGATGAGCTATTTAAAGATTCGTGGGAAAAATTAGAGCTGACCTTCTTACTCGTAGTATTGGCGTTATCGATTCTGGTGACCATTGTTCACTGGCAGACTCGTCGCTCGTTTGTAAACCCTGCGTCGCGTTTATTGACTCACCTAGAGCAATGTTCTGCTGAGCCGATTAAGCCGCCAGAGAAAATCACGGTTGGCTGGGCGCCTTGGTTCCAGTTGGTCAGCCGGATTTTTGAAGAAAACAAACAATATACGCGCCATCTTGCCGAGCAAAATCGTCGTCTTGATAAGCTAGTCGCCCAACGTACCGAGCGACTAAAAGACACCACTGAGCGCCGCGAGCAAGAATATGCCTTGCTACGTTCATTGCTGGATTCTATCCCTGAAGCGATTGTGTTTAAAGACAAAGAAGGCCGCTATTTAGGCTGTAATAAGTCGGCTGAACGCATGCTAGGCTTTAGTGAAAGTGAGATGATAGGTCAGCTTTCTGATGCGTTGACGCCTGATGAGCAAGCGGTACGTATTCGCGCTGAAGACGAGCGGGTACTTACCGACAGAACACCACTGCGTTATCAAGAGAAAGTGGAAATTGCCGGAAAACCGGTGCTGCTCGACGTACTAAAAATTCCATTCTATAACCGCCGTGGTGAATTACTGGGTTTGATAGCCGTTTGGCGTGATGTTACCCGCGAATATGAATCTGCTGAGCAGCTGCGTTTGTCAGAAGAACGTTACCATTTAGCCATGGACGCGGTAGAAGATGGCCTGTGGGATTGGTATTTAGACTCTGAACAAATTATCTGTAATCCAGCCTATTACTCAATGTTAGGTTATAAGGTCAATGAATTCCCAGCGCTGGTTTCAACCATTGATGAGCTAGTGCATCCAGACGACTTGATCCGTGTGCAGGAATATCGTGAGCAATACCTCGCAGATCCTATTGGTGCTTACGATATTGAATTTAGAATGCTCGGTAAGAGTGGTGAGTACCATTGGTTATTATCACGTGGTCGAATGGTGGAGTTCACCCCGAGTAACCAACCAAAACGTATGGTGGGTACTCACAAGGATATTACTCGCCATAAACGTAACGAAGTGGCGATGCTAGAGGCCAAGCAAGATGCGGAAATGGCCAACCTGTACAAGAGTGAATTCTTGGCCAACATGAGCCACGAGATCCGTACGCCAATGAATGCGATTATTGGTATGTTGCAGCTGGCCCAGCGCACGTCATTAACGGCGCAGCAAAAGGACTATCTGGAAAAAGCCGGCTTCTCAGCCCACTCATTGCTGCGGATCATTAATGATATTCTTGATTTCTCTAAGATCGAAGCCGGTAAGCTTGAGCTAGAGCGTGTGGCATTCCCACTCGATAAAGTGTTGGATCACGCACTGGATCTCAATGCATTGAAGGCTCAGGAAAAAGGCGTTGAGCTACTGCTTTATGCGCCAGTTACCGCAGGACTGATCTTAGAAGGCGATCCGCTGCGTCTAGGTCAGGTGTTGATTAACTTATTGTCCAACGCAGTCAAGTTTACTCAGTCGGGTGAAATTGAGCTAGGTTGTGAAGATGTGGGTGAGCGCGATCATCGCATTACGCTTAAGTTCTGGATCCGCGATACCGGTATCGGTATCACCAAAGAACAGCAAGCCACGTTATTTGACGCCTTTGCTCAGGCTGATGGCTCAACCACACGTAAATATGGTGGTACCGGGTTAGGCCTATCTATCAGTAAGCATTTGGTGTCTATGATGGGCGGTACCATGCAAGTGGAAAGTGAAATGGGCGAAGGCAGTACCTTTAGCTTTACCATTAGCTTTGAGATTGCAGAAGAAGCAGAGGTGATGCCATTAGTTGTACCAGAGACTTTGGGCAACCTTAAGACCTTAGTGATTGACGATAACCCTACCGCGCTGCAGATTTACTCGAGCGTGATGCGCGACTTCCATTTTGACGTCGATACTGCAGCCAGTGGGCCAGAAGGCTTATATAAGCTAAGCAAGAAGCCAGTTGATCTGCTGTTACTTGATTGGATGATGCCAGAAATGGACGGCGTTGAGGTGATTAAAGAGATCGACGAAATGGTCGCCGATGGCCGCCTAAGTAAACGACCTATCATTATGATGATGACAGCCTATGCTGCGGAGCCGATGCAAAAAGATGTTGCTGATGCCAACGTTTATGCGCTGCTGCAAAAGCCGTTTAAGGCGTCATCCTTATTCGATGAGATCATCTCAGCTTTTGCCGATGAGCCGAGCTTAAATCCGCTACCAGAGGTGAGTGAAGAAGAGTCTGATAATGACGCAGGTTATGTACTGCTGGTGGAAGACAACTTTATTAACCAGCAGGTTGCTACCGAGTTACTTAAGAGTGCGGGTTACACCGTTGATGTGGCAGAGAACGGTCAAATAGCGCTTGATATGATTGATAAAGCTAACTATGACGCGGTATTGATGGACATTCAGATGCCAGTGATGGACGGCTTAACAGCGACTAAAGAGCTGCGTAAGCGTTATTCTCCTGAGCAACTCCCTGTGATTGCCATGACAGCCCATGCTATGTCTGGTGATAGAGAAAAGAGCTTAGCAGCCGGTATGAACGCGCATATTACCAAGCCGATTGTTTTGACTGAGCTGTTTGATACCTTAAGCCACTGGATAACAGAATGTGGCAAAAAGTCATGAAGCATCAAACAACATGATTCTTACTTAAATTGACCAAGATAGGCTTGCTTACCTGTTAGCCTATTTATTAAGCTAGCCATTAAAAATTAATAATAACAATAAAGGCTATGGTCACTAGACCAATGCGATAGCTCACATTAAAGATCAAGGAGATCAAATGAGACCCTACAAGCTCGCGCTGGCAATAGCACTTGCCGTTGTGCCCATAACCAGCGCTGTGGCTGCCACCACAAATACTGCAACGATTATAAAGAAAAGTCAGGCAGCAACAGGTTTCGTTAATCTGTTTTATGAGCAAGCCTCTGGTGACTGTCTAGTCCTAAAATAGGTTGACGGTTTTTATTAAGCCAGTTGGTACTCCCAACTGGCTTTTTCATGCACCTCGTTTGGGGTTTTCATTC